>MSHC01000050.1 GCA_001940995.1 Ruminococcus sp. Phil15 | reverse complement strand
TTAATTCAGCGGGATAGGTGCGCCCAAATGCCGAAAAAAGCATACTTCCATACGAAATCCGTCTATTTTGCATCGTTCAAAATAGGCGGATTTTGCTTATTGGAGGAATTTCTATGTTTATGGAGTGTCATTAAGGCTGTCTTGAAATACAACTTCAAATATGAGTCTGCTTCGGCCGGCTGCCGCAGCCCGCCCAATCAATCGTTTTGATTTGTTCAAAAACGATTGATTGGAGGTAAACACGATGGATGAAAGACATCCGAAAAGAAGAAAAGATAAAAATAACCCATACACACTGAGCATTGCAAGCGGCAGATTTTATCTGTCCTTTCGTGACGGGATGGGTGTGCTTCATGAGATGGAGATTGACGGCAATCTGTATGAGCTGTTAAACACATTTGAGCTGGAAGATCTGTCCTATCTCAATGAATGGGACAGGCATATTGAACAGTCCGAATTGTCGGAAGAAACGCTGGAGCAGCGAATGCGGATGACTCCCTGCTCGATAGAAGAAACCGTGTATCGGGCAATTCAGTATGAGCAGCTTCATCAGGCGATTGACCATTTGCCAAAAACACAACGCAGACGGCTGCTCCTTTATTATTTCTATGATTTTACATATGAAAAAATCGCAGAGATAGAGGGCTGCACTATTATGCCGGTGAAGCGGTCAATAGACCGTGCTTTAGAAAAAATAAAAAGTTTTTTTGAAAATAGGGGCTAAAAAACGCTCCTAAGTGAGGAAACAGGTGAAGGAATCATCCTTTGCCTGTTTTTTCTGATGAGAAAGGACAGGCGTTGCTCTTTGAAAATTTCATAGTACAGCGCATTTTTTACTTTCCCTCTGCTGTCGGCAAAACCGGCAAGCTACATGAGCGAATCCACGGACAGGCACTCAAAAAAATTGTCCGATGGCTTCAAGATTCAGACGGTGCGGTGCATCCGCAGCGACGGCCATGACAGGCAGAGGAAATAATGATACTTCCGTCCAGTCACAGTCCGAGCGTGAAAAAACCGTCGCAGGCAATGAGGGCGGCCCGGTGAGAACCACGGGGTGGTGAGATTCCAATGAGGTCAAATGCATGACCGGAAGATGCGTTCCCGTGTGCCGAGGGATGGCGTGGATCAAATATCGGCAAGCAAACGAAACGATTGATATCACAAGGCCGCGGTCTGCCCAAACAGCAGGCCGCAGCCTTTTACATAAACCAAAGGAGGAACTGAATATGGATGAGAAAGACAAAAAAATCATTGAAGAAGAAATCCTCGGCAAAGATCATGCCGGGTATGCATATATTTATCCTTTTGACGGCGGCAGACAGGAATATGTTTTTGACATGACGCCGGAGCATATCGCCAATTTTCTCGGCGCTCATCAGTTTGACGCGGAGAAGATCATCCTGACGGATATGATGGACAGGCTGATTCTGAATACGATAGGCGGCTTTATTGACCAATGCCCGGATCAGGATTTGTGCCGTCAGATTATTCCCCTGCTTGCTCCTATTCAGATGGGTAAAACAGAAGCAAAGGAAATCCCTATGGTCACAATGGAAGCCTTTGACGAATACGGCAGTCTGGAAGACGAGATGGTAACAGCGGCTGAATACGGAATGATGCTGTGACGGGAGAAACGATATGGAGATTAAACGGGGCGATATTTATTATGCAGACTTAAATCCTACCGTTGGCTGTGAGCAGGGCGGCGTCCGACCTGTCCTCATTATACAGAACAATGTGGGCAACCATTTCAGCCCGACCGTTATTGCGGCTGCCATCACCAGCAGAAGAAAAAAGGATATGCCGACTCATGTCCTGCTGGATGAAGAAGGAACAAGGCTTTTTGCAGACTCCCGCATTATGCTGGAACAGGTGCGGACGATTGACCGGGAACGGCTGAAAGAATATGTCGGCAGCGCTAACGCAGCGACCATGCAGTATGTGGATCACGCTATAGCCGTGAGCTTTGGTTTGGACGAGCTGCTGACACAGCAGGAAGAAACGAAAAAATGATATGGGCGTTGTTGGTTATGCCCGGTTTGAAAGCGAAAAAATCTCTCATATTGATTGCGGTTTGCGCTGGATATTGAGAGAACAACACGGTATACTGTGTATTGCGTAAAGGAAAGGAGGCCGACAGATGAAACGGTATAAAGTCGAAACCATATCAGAAAACACAGAAAAATACTTTTTAATCCGTGATTATGATACAATGGACATCGTGCTTCTGCCGACCAAGTACCTGAAGCACAAAATTATGTCCAACCGTTCGCCAAATACAGTGAGACGATCCGCCTTTGCCATCTGTTACTACTTGGAATACCTGAATGAAATACAGATGGAAATCCCGCAGGTCTACGAGCTGGACTTTGAGACGCAGAACGAACATTTCGTAAATTTCCTATACTGGCTGAAGGCTGGGAACCACACTCAGAAAGACAATATAAAACCGATTCATAACGGAACCTGTAACGCATACTTGGAAGATGTGTTCAGGTTCTTTCTTTATATCGAGGCACAGTATGAACAGCTTGGCGATCTCAAGGTGCTGTCCTACAACTACCATATCGCCGCCAATGCCGTAGGTGTAAAGAAAAAGCTCCGCTATCAATCCTTTAAAGGATACCTGAAAGCGGAGGATCGGAAGGTCAGACCAGCCGAGCATGAGGAAATCATTACAATCCTGCAGGCTTGCACAAACTGCCGTGACCAGCTCCTTCTGCTGCTGATTGCCGAGACAGGCTTCCGCATAGGAGAAATCCTCGGCGTAGACTACGCTCATGATATTGACTATCGAAACCACTTGGTAGGCGTGTACTTCCGTGAGGACAATGAAAACGACGCCAGAGCCAAAAACGCAGAATACCGAAAGGCACGGATCAGCGACGGTACCTATGAATTTTTAATGTACTACCTTGCGGAATATCGGGAGCTTCTCCAGCATCAGAGATACCTATTCGTCAATATTTCCGGCAAGACCGCCGGGCAGCCGCTGAAGGTGGACAGTGTTTACGATATGTTAACCCGCATGGAGAAAAAGACAGGGATTGACCTGACTCCCCATATGCTTCGCAGGTACTTCGCCAATATGCGGAGAAAAGACGGCTGGCGGCTGGAACTGATCCAGCAGGCGCTCGGACATAAGCACTTGGATACCACCATCCGATATCTGAATATTATCGACGATGAACTGATAGAAGCCAGTCAGGAATTTTACGCAAAGCATTCCGCACTATACGGGGTGGAAAAACTGCTGTAGAAGGAGGTGACAAAAAATGCCCGCATATGCACTGAGACAATGGCAGGCGGAAGAAAAATCGTTTGCCCTGCCGGAAGAAATATCGGAAATCATTGACGGTTGTCAGGATGTATGCGAGACGGCGAAAAGGAAGCTAAAGCAGTTTCTTCGGGAAGAAAGAATCCAAAGCATCTTTGAAATGGATTATCCACTCAGAAAAGCCTATGAAGAACATTTGCAGGTCGATGAGAAAATCCAACAGACAAACCGTTATATACTGGCCTTTGACCGAACGAAACAAGCCCATATTCGGCAGCAGATGAAAACCCTCGCCGGCAGCTTCGAGTACCGATGGAGATTGGAAGACAAAGTCCTGTTTCTCCCATACCATCCGGATCAAGCTGTAGCGATGGAATTTGATACCGTCAGGCACAGGCCAAACATGGTATGGGATTTCAAACGAGACTGCCCAATATCATTAAAAGAGCAGATATTCCGGACGCTGAACAGCGTTATCGATGTGTTCAAAGAACCAAGACGGCGGGAATTCCGACTGTCAGGGCTGCAGTGCTTGTATGATTTTTGCGTGGAGTATGGAATCAGAGATATTGAAGCAATGGACGCGAAAGAGGAAACAAAATTTGAGCAGTACCTTGCAGAGCATACAACCAGCAACAGTCGCAAAGAAATGTTGCTGCCGATCATGAACTATTGCAGGAAAACACTCTTCCTGCAAAGCGATGAAATCCATTGGAACGCCAATGTGTGGTATTTGGAAAGGCTTCGCCTTCCACAAAACAGAATAAATCCAAGCAGCTCACTTGTCAGCATATCCTTTGCAGAGATTCCCTATCCAGCGGATCGGCAGTGTGCAAAAGAATATATGAAATATCAATTCGGCGTTACAAGCAGGGCTGTCAGCACAATTACAATCGGCTATCGCGGATTGAGAAATATGCTGGTATGGTTTAACGAGCAGGAACAATCCATATGCGACTGCACGGAAGAACAGATGGAACGCTACATCAAAGAACTGCAGAATCAGCAAATCATTGCGAAAACCTATAATGAATATCTGGTTGAAATTTATCATTTCCTCAGCTTCCTAACGGTACGGGGATATTCCAAAAAAGTTCCTTTCCGCTTGGAATACTATCAGAAGAAAGTCATTCCCAAGCACCACGACCGGAGCGTATCGCCGGAAGTGTGCATGGAAATGCTGGATAAGCTTCCCCTGCTGCCGGAGCATCTGCGATGTATGTACCTTCACCTGTGGTGCATTGGGCTTCGGATCAGCGAGGTATGCACTTTAAAAGGAAACGCATATTACCGTCAGGGAGAGGACGCATGGGTACAGGTGTATCAGGTCAAGATGAAAACTTATAAGCGGATACCGATATCTGACGGACTATATAAAATCATGCAGGTGTACATTAAAAGGAACGGCATCGGCCCGGAAGATTACCTCTTTACCAATCAATACGGTGGCGCCTATCGGACGCAGACCTTCCGTTATCAAATGAAGAAGTTCTGCAGCGACAACGCCGTGGAAGGAGGTGAATACTTATTCCAATCCCACGATTACCGCCATACGGTGGCGACCTTTTTCTACGACAGCGGCGTGTCCCTGCAAAGCATACGGGACTATCTCGGCCACGATTACGAGGAAATGACAGAGCAGTACATTGACTATATGCCGAGAAAGATCGCAGCCGCAAACACAGAATTTTTCGGGAAACCGGGCAACAGTCTGGCTTCCTGCCTGAAGAAAGGAGGCAAACATGGACAATAAGGTATTCTACCGAGAGCTGGAATGTGGGATAGCCGCCATTCAAAATGGGGAAAGCCTTGATGCGGAAACCGACTGCTATGACCTATCCCTGCTCCCCACAGATACCATGAAGGAAGAATTCCGTCGGTATCTCCTGCACAGAGGCAAAAATGTGTCCCTGAGAACTGTCAAAGCAGATAAAACCTGTTATAAACAGCTTTGTCAGGCAATTCAGCGGTCAAGGAAGAAGCCTCACAGCTTTACCGATTGGAATGAAAAGGAATGGATAAAGCTGCTCCATATATGGATGCTGGGAAACGGCACGGCATTCTTCTATGAGAAAAAGACAGTTTATGGAACAATAACCAAAGTACAAGCTCGCTTGATTCGATATGTAATGTGTATCCTCCGATTTTTACAACCGCAGGATCAGCGGCCGGAGAAGGAAAAAGATATATGGCGTTTGGAAAACTTGGGGATTGTGATAAACGACAACCCGATTTACAAGACAGAAACGCTGAACTTTACCGGAATATCGCAGGAAGGCATTCGGGAAGAATTCAAGCAGGCAGTCTATCAGCACCTGAAATTCGAGAAGCTCGGAACGGTGAAGCGGGAAATGACTTCCATGCGTCAATTTTCAGCCTACTTGAGAGAAAAGGCAAAGGACATAAAATCCTGCTCCGAGATTGACAGAGCCTTACTGGAAGATTATCTGATACACAGGGCAACAGATGGAAGCTCCGGCAGAAGCAACAGCGATAATATCCTGAAGCTGCGGAATGTGTTGGAAACCATCGGGAAAATATGTGGATACTCGAATTTGGAACGGCTGTTTATCAGCACGGACATCCCCTCGGAAATTCAGCCCGAATTCAAAACTTACTCGGAAAATGAATTGAAACGGCTGAACGCACATATCACCAAGCTGGATGTACAGCTTACAAGGTGTATGGTGATTCATCAGATGCTCGGAACGAGGATATCTGATACACTGACGCTGCGGCGTGATTGTCTCTCCAATCGGAATGGCTTAGACATCATACGAATTGTGCAGGTCAAAACCAGCACCTATGAAAAGCCAATCAGTGCAGAGCTTGCCGCCCTGATCCGCAAATCCATTGAATACTCCGAACAGCGGCACGGCGAGTCAGAATACATCTTTGTGGATGCAAAAGACAGCAGCCGACCGCTTCAATATACAACTATCAAGCACAAAGTCCTCGGACTGATTCAAAAGGAAGGCTTAACGGATGATGAAGGAAAGCCCTTCCGATTCGGATCGCATATGTTCCGGCGTTCCTACGGAGTAAAGCTGACAGAGCTGCACTTAGATGACTGGACGATTGCCAAACTGCTGGGACATAAGAGCCTGAGTGCGGTCAAGCATTACCGTAAAATGAGCAATCAACTGTTGGCAGATGAGACTCGCCGGGCAAGAGAAGCACAGACAAGAATCCTGCTGGCACACTTAGAGGGATGGGGTGATGAATATGAGCAAATACGACAGGATGATTGAAATCAACAAGGAACGCAGCGACGAAAAAATAGCCTCTGCGAAAAGAGCAGTCCGAAAACTAATGGAAGATGGCGAACGGATTTCCGTACCACAGCTTATGAAGATGACAGGGTTGTCAAGGGGATTTTTCTACAAAAATGCAATCGTGAGAGCTGAGATTGACCGTGCGATGGAGCAACAGGCAGGAACAGTCGATCCACGAAGAAGTATCCTTGACCAAGCGATGGATAGTCGAATCGAGCTTCTCCAGCAACAGATTGCAGAACTGAAGCGGGAGAACGCCAAACTACTGGCAGAAAATCAAAAGCTGCAAAAGGCACTGAATAAGAAAAGCTTGAACATCATTAAAAACTTATAATGAACGAATTCGTACATAGAGCCAGCGGCATTTTAAAACCGCTGGCTCTGTCAGTTATAACTGAAAGGTTTGCACTAAGAAACTAATAGAGACTTCTGTTTTCTCTCCAAAAGAGGTATCATTCATAATAGGTATAATAGCGTATACAATCAAAGTATTTGCTATGCGGGCGAAAGCGCAATATAATTTAAGTGAGGGTTCCGCCTCTTCAGCTTAGAAGAAAGAAATGGAACATAAAACACATTTTTGTATGGCGTTACGCCCAGCGTTTTCAAGGGATTACAGAGGTGGGCTACAGTTTATGTGCCGATTTGGTGGTATGTTGCGCCCACAATAATCAATGCCTTTTTAGAGCAGTACGATTTAAGCGGCAAAACGCTTATCCCTTTTGCAACCTCAGGCGGAAGCGGAATTGGCAGAACCAACGAAAGATTACAGCCAAGCTGTCCTAAATCAAACCTGTTGCAGGGCAAAACGCTCAACGGCAGACTTTCGGAAAGCGAGCTGAAAAAGTGGCTTAACGAATTGCATATAGACAAGTAATGTGGAAAGCTCCGTGCATAATCAGCTTCAGTATAAAATGTAGCTGATGAAATGCCATAGCGGAATAATGCCATAAAACAATTTTAAAATACCTATTGACAAAATTAAAAGTTAGTGATATAATGAATTTCAGTTTAATAGAATTAAACCGTTGAAGCGGAGATAACGGCAATGATGCCTTTACAGAGAGCCTGTGATGCTGAGAATCAGGTGTGAAACAAGTTGTCAAATGGACCGCTGAGGGCGCAGTCAAATGTGATGTGTCAATGTGTTGATGTGTTGCGATGATCACAGAGTATTCTGCGACGCTGTAGGCAGGCGTCATTTGCCGGGGATATGTAGGTATCCCGCTAAGCGCACGGTTCATACCGTGAATCAAGGTGGCACCACGGATAAAAGCTTTTATTCGTCCTTGACGGAGGATGTATCTCTGTCAAGGTCGTTTTTGTTTCTCAAAACTCTCTTGACCGGGACAGAGGTCAAAGGGAGTTTTCTTTTTGGAGGTAATAAGCGTGAACGGTTGCGCAAAACCCAATTTATAAGTAATCGGTTCACACTCTAAATTCAACCCGAAAATGGGACCAAGTCCGTTTTCGTTCCATTTGGAAACACAGCTTAATTCCATAACTATTTTGTGCCGCAGGTCGGCGGAATGGAGTTTACTATGAAAATCCAGCCAACTCTTTCTAAAGTCAAAGAAATTGCAGCAACCGATCGCTATAACGTGCTGCCGGTCAGCCTCGAAATCTTTTCCGACTTTACAACGCCTATAGAAACAATGAAGATACTGAAAAACGTGTCCACTCATTGCTATATGCTTGAATCCGCACAGGCAAACGAAACGTGGGGACGCTACACGTTTCTCGGATATGACCCGAAAACAGAAATAACCTGCATCGCTATCCGCATCGCCTATAAGAAGAACGGGAAGGTGTTCGTGAGAAGCGGAGCAGGTATAGTTGCCGATTCAGTGCCGGAAAAGGAATTTGAAGAATGTCTGAATAAAGAGAAATCTTCACTCAGAGCATTGGCGCTTACCGCAGACGGAGAGATAATGGCAGTACAGCATAGGGAGTATCCCGTCTACGGCGTGCAGTTTCATCCCGAATCCATTATGACCCCGAATGGAAAACAAATGCTATATAATTTTATAAAGGTGATATGAGCCATGATTAAAGAAGCTATTGTAAAGATTGTAAATAAAGAGGATCTTACATATGACGAAGCATACACAGTGATGAACGAGATTATGAGCGGTGAAACCTCTCCCACCCAGAATGCCGCTTTTCTTGCCGCCCTGTCCACCAAAAGTGCCAGAGCCGAAACTACGGACGAGATAGCAGGCTGTGCGGCAGCTATGAGAGATCACGCAACAAGGGTCGAAACGGGTATGGAGCTTTTTGAAATTGTCGGAACAGGCGGCGACAATGCCCACAGCTTTAATATCTCCACCACCTCCGCACTTGTTGCGGCGGCAAGCGGTATGAAAGTCGCAAAGCACGGCAACAGAGCAGCATCTTCCCGGTGCGGAACGGCGGATTGTCTGGAAGCGCTTGGCGTGAATATAAGGCAGAGTCCCGAAAGATGCATAGAGCTTCTGAACGAGGTCGGTATCTGCTTTTTCTTCGCACAGAAATATCATACCTCTATGAAATATGTAGGAGCTATCAGAAAGGAGCTGGGCTTCCGTACCGTGTTTAATATCCTCGGCCCACTCACAAATCCCGGCACTCCGTCTATGCAGCTTTTGGGCGTGTATGACGATTATCTTGTCGAGCCGCTGGCACAGGTTCTTATAAATCTCGGAATTAAACGAGGTATGGTGGTTTACGGTCAGGATAAGCTCGATGAGATATCTATGAGCGCACCGACTACGGTCTGCGAGATTCGTGACGGCTGGTTCAAGTCCTACGCTATAACGCCGGAAGAATTCGGCTTTGAATACTGCACCAAAGAGGATCTCAGAGGCGGCTCTCCCGAGGAAAACGCAAAAATCACGCTTTCTATCCTTAACGGCGAAAAAGGTCACAAGAGGAATGCCGTCCTTATGAATGCAGGAGCGGCGCTCTATATCGGAGGTAAAACCGACAGCTTAAAGGACGGTATCGCCCATGCCGCAGAGCTTATTGATTCAGGCAAAACGCTTGAAGTGTTGAATAAATTCATCGAGGTCAGCAACCGTCCGGAGGCAGAGGTATGACTATTCTCGACAAGCTTGCCGAACACGCAAGGGAACGCACCGAGCAGGCAAAAATAAAAATGCCGCTCGAAGAAATAAAGGAGCAGGCAATGTCCCTGCCAAAAGGTACGTTCGCTTTTGAAAATGCCCTGAAGAAAACGGGAGTTTGCTTTATCTGCGAGTGCAAAAAAGCGTCCCCCTCGAAAGGCTTGATCGCCCCCGATTTTCCGTATCTGCAAATCGCAAGAGAGTATGAAAAAGCAGGAGCTGACTGTATTTCCGTGCTGACAGAGCCGAAATGGTTTTTCGGAAGCGATAAATATCTTAGAGAAATCGCCCCCGCAGTTTCAATACCCTGCCTGCGAAAGGATTTTACGGTAGACGAATATATGATATATGAGGCAAAAGTCCTCGGTGCGTCGGCAGTGCTTCTTATCTGTTCCATTTTAAATGAGGAACAAATCGGAGAATATATCGGCGTCTGCGACAGCCTCGGATTATCTGCATTGGTCGAAGCGCACGATGAAAAAGAAGTCCGTAACGCTCTCAGTGCAGGGGCAAGGGTAATCGGCGTCAACAACCGAAATCTTAAGGATTTTTCGGTCGATACGGATAACAGCCGCAGGCTCAGAGAGCTTATCCCCCGTGACGTGCTGTTTGTTTCCGAAAGCGGAGTAAGCTGTGCCGAGGACGTTGCAAAGCTTCGTGAGATCGGAGCAGACGCTGTATTGGTTGGCGAAGCCCTTATGAGAGCTTATGACAAAAAAGCCAGACTCAGTGAACTGCGAGGTGCGGTATGATAAAAATCAAGCTTTGCGGACTTACAAGACCCTGCGATATAGAAGCCGCTGACGAATTAAAGCCCGACTATATCGGATTTGTCTTTTCACCGAAAAGTAAGCGTTATGTAACATACGAAAAAGCCTCACAGCTGAAAGACCTGCTTTTACCCGAAATCAAAGCGGTAGGCGTGTTTGTAAATGAAGAACTGCAAAACGTCGCCGGGCTGCTGCAAAACGGCGTTATAGACATAGCGCAGCTCCACGGCGATGAGGACGAGGATTATATACGGCGGCTGCGAAAGCTTACCGACAAACCGATCATCAAAGCGTTCCGCATTAAGGCTGCGGATGACGTAAAAGCTGCGGAACAAAGTACGGCGGATTATGTGCTGCTTGATTCAGGCACAGGCACGGGAACGGCTTTTGACTGGAAGCTGATACAGAATATCCGCAGACCGTATTTTCTCGCAGGTGGGCTTGACGTTTATAACGTAGCGCTCGCCGTAAATAAATTAAAGCCGTATGCAGTTGACGTCAGCTCAGGAATTGAACTGAACGGACTGAAGGATAAAACGAAAATGGCGGAATTTACAGCCGCCGTCAGAAAGGAAGATAAATTATGACAAATCCAAACGGACGCTTCGGAATACACGGCGGACAGTATATACCTGAAACGCTGATGAATGCGGTAATCGAGCTGGAAGAAGCGTACAACTACTACAAGAACGACCCCGAGTTTAACAAAGAGCTTACCAAGCTGTTCAATGAATATGCAGGCAGGCCGTCAAGACTCTACTATGCCGAGAAGATGACAAAGGATTTAGGCGGTGCGAAGATTTACCTAAAGCGTGAGGATCTGAACCATACGGGAGCGCATAAGATAAACAATGTTTTAGGTCAGGCGCTTCTTGCAAAGAAAATGGGTAAAACCCGTCTGATAGCCGAAACAGGAGCAGGACAGCACGGCGTGGCTACTGCGACAGCCGCCGCACTTATGGGAATGGAGTGCGTAGTATTTATGGGCGAGGAGGACACAAAGCGGCAGGCTCTTAACGTATACAGAATGAAGCTCCTCGGCGCAGATGTGATTGCCGTAAAGACAGGTACGGCAACGCTCAAAGACGCCGTGTCAGAGGCAATGCGTGAATGGACCTCCCGTATTTCCGATACCCACTATTGTTTAGGCTCAGTTATGGGACCGCACCCGTTCCCGACTATTGTCCGTGATTTTCAGGCGGTCATCTCTAAGGAGATCAAGGAGCAGATTATGGAAAAGGAAGGCGGGCTTCCCGATGCGGTTATCGCCTGCGTAGGCGGCGGCTCTAACTCTATGGGCAGCTTCTACAATTTCATTGAGGATAAAGGCGTGCGCCTGATTGGCTGTGAAGCGGCAGGCAGGGGCGTCGATACCTTTGAAACGGCGGCAACGATCGCTACGGGAAGATTAGGCATTTTCCACGGAATGAAGTCGTATTTCTGCCAGGATAAGTACGGCCAGATTGCCCCCGTATATTCTATTTCAGCAGGCCTTGACTATCCCGGCGTAGGTCCCGAACACGCACATCTGCACGACATAGGCAGAGCCGAGTATGTGCCTGTTACAGATGACGAAGCGGTAAACGCCTTTGAGTATCTTTCAAGAACAGAGGGCATTATTCCCGCTATAGAATCGGCACACGCAGTTGCGCACGCAATGAAGCTTGCACCGACAATGGATAAAGACCAGATAATCGTAATTACCATATCCGGCAGAGGCGACAAGGACTGCGCCGCCATTGCCCGCTACAGAGGAGAGGATATATATGAGTAAAATTAGAGCTGCTTTTGAAAACGGAAAGGCTTTCATTGCCTTTATAACCTGCGGCGATCCCGATTTGGAAACCACGGCCGCCGCCGTCCGTGCCGCAGTGGAAAACGGCGCAGACCTCATTGAGCTTGGCATTCCGTTTTCCGACCCGACCGCCGAAGGACCTGTTATTCAGGGAGCAAACCTGAGAGCACTGAACGGAGGCGTTACAACCGAGAAAATATTCACCTTTGTCAAGGAGCTTCGCCGTGATGTAAAAGCTCCGATGGTCTTTATGACATACGCAAACGTGGTTTTCTCGTACGGCGCAGATAAATTCATTTCGACCTGTCGGGATATAGATATCGACGGACTGATTTTGCCCGACCTGCCGTTTGAGGAAAAAGACGAGTTTTTACCGCTCTGCCATAAATACGGTGTCAGCTTAGTGTCGCTGATTGCTCCAACATCTGAAAAGCGTGTCGCCATGATTGCAAAGGAAGCAGAGGGCTTTTTGTATATCGTTTCAAGCCTCGGCGTAACA
Organism: Ruminococcus sp. Phil15; assembly: GCA_001940995.1. Taxonomy (GTDB): domain Bacteria; phylum Bacillota; class Clostridia; order Oscillospirales; family Ruminococcaceae; genus UBA7477. The sequence continues at coordinate 14,088 of MSHC01000050.1, read as the reverse complement.
GGTGCAAGAAGCGAGATAAAAACCGACCTCAAATCTATCGTTGACGTAGTGAGAGAAAATACCGACGTGCCTTGTGCCATCGGCTTCGGTATTTCCACGCCGGAGCAGGCAAAGAAAATGGCAGAGCTTTCCGACGGTGCGATCGTTGGCTCAGCCATTATAAAACTGCTTGAAAAATACGGAAAGGGCGCACCGAAATACATAGGCGAGTATGTGAGATGTATGAAGGACGCCTTGAGGTAAATATATTCCCAATTCGGGACAACATTCACCCCCGCATTCTACGGAATGCAGGGGTGAATGTTTTTTGATTCAATTGTTTAGACGGCTTTATGAAAGATTGCCTGTCGCACTGCAAGTCAAGGTAATTCCCTTGTTAACAGTATCTATTACGACGCCTAAAATCTTGTGCTTCATAGTAACGTTACCCGTTGCGGTTTTGCCGGAATATGAGCAAGCGTGACTATACATACTCCAGTTATTGTTTTTGATAGAGTAAGAGTCCGAAACGCTGACGCAGGTAGAGCTTGTACCCGTGTAATGGAATACTGCGGTAATGGTGTAAGTCCACATTACCTTGTCGTCAGAGTTATAGTATGTGTAAGTCTTTGAGCCGGCTGTTAAAGTGGTGGTAGTCTCTCTGCCTATCGGAGCTTGCGTGATTGTCGTTACCGCATACGAGCCGTCCTCGAAATATTCGACGGTCGTATTTTCCGAATTCTGTTCTTCAGCGGCAGCCGCCGAGAGAGGAAAGCAGCTTACAGCCATAACAATCATTACAATCGAGATAAGAATTTTTTTAAACATAATTAATCTCCAATATTCCTTGACAACCGTTCACGGATTGAAATGACATAATCAAAACGGTCGCCATCGTTGATCAAAATATTTTTTTCAGCATTCACCTTCCGGCTAATGACGTCAGACAAGCCGATTTTCGAGGGATGCTCGCAATTTTCTGCGGCGAAGTATTCAACTTTTGTTGGTTTACCGTTTATTGTTTCTATAGCATATCCGCCATCATTCGACATAATATATAAGAATAATATGAATGACGCGCAAATTGCAAGTAAAATGCTGACGCAAATCAAAGCATATCTTGTAACGGTCATCTTCCGCTTGATGGATTCATTAGAGGTGCTTTCAAGAAAGCCGGCTGCGATTTCCTGCGGAGTGCCCATATCGGCTTGAAGCTGCGTAATATCTGCGTCGGGGTGGTCGTCTATGTAGTCGTCAATGTTGTCCGAAAACGAGGATAAAAACTGCTCTTTCTTTGCTCTTTCACATACAAGGATCTTTTTAATCCCGCTTATGTATCGGAACTTCTCTTTCTCTGTTATTCGCATGACTGTTCCCCCTTGTATTCAAGGATGTTGTTTATTCCCTCTGTAATGGCGACATACTCGGCGGTTATCTCGTCAAGGTATGCCTTGCCCGTCTCGTTGAGGTGATAATAAACACGGGTACGCCTGCGTCCTACAAGCACCTGTTCATCATCTACAAGCCCCTTATCTATCATACGATATAAGATAGGGTACATAGAGCCGTCTTTCAGTACGAATTTTCCGTCGCTTCGCACTCGCATTTCCTGCAAAATTTCGTAACCGTACATATCACGTTCTTTCAGCAGGTGCAAAAGTACCATCTCGACTGTGCCTTTTTTTAAATTTTCACGGATTTGCATTGGCATTATCCCCTCGTTGTGATTATACACAAAAATTATTTATAAATTCATTATATCATACGAAAAACATTTTGTAAATACTGTACAGCACAAAACAACCTTGACAAGCGATATTTTTACGGTTATAATATAGCTGAAATGGAAACAATTGTGAGAATTAAGATAAATTCTGAAAGGGTGAGTCCGATGTACAAGTAATATGCGGCAGAAATTTAGCGTTTAAAAGTTTAATGTATATAAATGAGGTAATGACTTATGAAGAAGTCACTCAGAAAAACAATCGTTTCACTCGCAGCAGCAATCGCTATGGTAGTTCCTATGGGAGCAATGGGCATCAGCGCCGTTTCGGCAAGCACATCAACGACAGCAATCAATAATTTCCAGACCTCGCCTGCTGTTTCGGGGGATTATGCTTCCTTGGACAGACTTCGGTCTAAGGAGTCGGATACTTGTGTTTACTTGAGAGTTACAAGCTCAACATATCCTGTCGTAGTCCAGACTTGGGGAACGCAAAGATTAGGTTGGAATTCAATTGGCGAAAACTGTACGATTGGAGAGAACGGTGCTCATAATTCAAGTATCGAAATTGATGAGGGACAGGTTGAATACATCAGAAATACGATCTATGATGAGGGCTATGGTTATGCAGGATTGAAGATGACGTCAACTAATTATTACAACGCTTCGTTTGTTTATGGCAGGTGGGCTCCTGATTCAAATGTGTCTAACTAAAACGACTATAACGCAATTATATTACTCAGGCTATTTTGCCTGAGTAATATAATTTATTATCTGATTTAAGGAGAAAAAATGAAATGAAAATATTCAGCAGAAAAAAGCTGATAGCTCTATTGTTTTCTGTGATAATGTCTATATCCCTCTGCTCCTGCTCGGTTGCCGATATGGACTTTTCAAAAAGAGAAGAAAAAAAGAGGCAACCGCTTCAAATATAGACAGCGAATTCAATAACGAAGATATTGAACTTGTTCAGCAGAAAGCTTCGATAGGAGAAAGAATATATCCTACGTCTATCGGCTCTCCTTTACTGGAATCTGTCAAGGGCGAAATTTATGTAACGGTCAACAAGGCTGAGGTTTATGACTCGCTTAAAGACGCAGGAATAAAGGCCGAAGATGTCTTCAACTCTCAAGACGCATTGAATAAAAGTATTTATGATTCGGAAACGGATAAATTCTTTGATGGAAATCTTCTTATAAAGGTGTATTTAACAGTCGAAAACGTAAACGCTTCTGTTATAGAAACCGAAAGAGATAAAAAGTATGGCGAGTATTGTTTCGATGCATGTTCATTCGGCTATTGTGGCTTGGAAAGGTTTTGTTGCTATTTTGATAATCATGGCGCATATGGCGATGATGTCGATAATGAGGAGCAGTATTTCGCTATGGATTTAGAGCCGGGGGAAACCAAGGATATCGTTATGGCATACGTTGTTTATGTGAGAAGCGAAAGGCTCGAAAATGTAAGGTTTATGACCCAGTGTCAAGGCTTGGCTACAAACGTAGATTTAAACCTGGAGGAGATATGGACAGATGAATCATACAAAACTAATTAACCTGTGCCTGTCGCTCGCAGCGTCTCTCACCCTCCGAACTTGCAGAGGTGAATAATAGGCAGGGCAATGACAGAAAGGAGTAGAAATGCTTTTAAATAAGCATAGTGACCAAAAATGAAAAATGTTTTAAAATTTGAGTGGAATCGAATGATCCACAGCAAAACGCTTCTTGTATCCGTTCTGGTTGCCGCCGTTATGGTTATCGTTGACGTTATGTGGTGGTACAACGGCTATAGAGAGGGCGTCGATGTGTACATAAGCGTTATAATGAAATGGCTGGGCGTAAACCCGGGCGTCTGCTCAGGTATATACTTCTTTACATCGCTTCCGCTCTTGACCTCATTGGCATATAGCTGGACGGTAAGCCACGACAGAAGCACGGGCTATGTAGCTCAGATAATCACGAGGGTAGGACGCAAAAAATACTACCTGTCAAAATACATCGTTACCTTTGTAAGCGGCGGAATCGTCTTTGTCAGCGCCCTAGTGCTTGATTTTATGCTGCTCTCAACATTCTCATATATGGTTCAGCCTTGGCCGACGGATTCGTTTATGACTATAACCTCCGCACGTTTCGGCTCGGAGATTTTCTATTACAACATATACCTGTTTGCTCTGGTATGGTGCTTCGTAGCATTCCTTTGGGGCGGCGCAATGGCGTGTATCGGTATGGCGGCAGGTATGATTACGAAGAATCATATAGTTGCAAGCGTAGTTCCGTTCCTGATTTTTATGGGAGAAACTATGCTCGGAGCATATATTATGAACAATTATCTGATAACCATAGACGGCAGGGCTTTGGAGCTGACTTGGACAGGTATGCTGTATGTCAGAAGCGCAGGCGCAGCGCCTAACGACTATATGTTAGGCACGATTGCCGCTATTATAGCCGTTCCGACGCTTGTTTACTTTATACGGGGAAGAAAATATGAATGTCTTTAAACTTTTGCTCTGCGACATTCGTGAGGGGATTATAAAGAATAAGAGGTATCTGATAATCCCGATCCTCGCACTGTTCCAATGTATGAATGCAGGACTCAAATTTAATATAATCGGGAAGCTGGACGGCGTAAATAATCCTGCAACGTTTTTTGACCTTGTGGCTGAGATCTTCCACGGCTGCGACCCGATGCTTAAAATGGCTGAAAAATCAGAGGAGGTTTCTTTCCCGTTCTTCTGGATAGCTGTTTTCATATTCATAGTTTTTGTGTCCTTTGACTATATGCATAACGATCTCACACAGTTTGGCATACAGGTAATAACACGCTCAAAAAAGCGCAGTACCTGGTGGACGGCAAAATGTATGTGGTGTCTTGCATCTGGTGTGTGGTGCTACATTCTGTTTCTTGCTACCGTCTTGATTTTCAGCGCCGTAAGCGGATATGAAATAGGTATGTCATATAACCCCGACTATCTAAGCTCGGTTGCCGCAAACAGCAGGGTGTTTATATTCACGGGTCTGCCGGAGCTTAGTGCGGCGAAAAGGATCTGTATGCTCCTTTCGCCAATGCTTGTAATCTGCACTCTTAATATGCTTCAGATGCTTATGTGCCTGCTGTTCAAGCCTATGTACAGCTATCTTGCAGTAGTCGGCGTGGTTTTGGCAGGCGTTATTACAGACGTGCCGATCGCCTTTTCAAGACTTTCAATGACAACAATGTCCGACTGGTTTTTCAAGGACGGCTATCCCGTCGAAATGGGAGTCGTGATCTGCCTTGTGATTATATCAGCAGCAATAATAGCAGGAATAGTGTATTTCAGAAGATATGATATCCTGCCCGATAAGGAATGAGGTAACAAATGACAATAACTATAAAAAACGTATCAAAAAAATTACGGGGAAACCTCGTTGCAGATAACGTCAATCTTACTCTAGAAAGCGGTAATGTCTACGGACTTTGCGGCTATAACGGATGCGGCAAAACAATGCTTATGCGGCTTATAGCAGGTCTTATAATTCCGACCGAGGGCGAAATATCCTTCGACGGTAAGATTTTGGGCAAAGATATAGATTTTCCCGAAAGTATGGGCATACTCATCGAAAACCCCGCATTTTTAGGCGGATTAAACGGCTTTGATAACCTAAAAATGCTTGCGTCTATAAAGGGCAGTGTCACCGATGACGCAGTCAAAAGCACAATCTCCCGTGTCGGACTCGACCCCGAGGATAAAAAAAAGTACCGCAAGTTTTCTCTCGGTATGAAACAGCGCCTGGGTATCGCCTCCGCAATTATGGAAGCCCCCGACCTTATTATCCTCGACGAGCCTACAAATGCCCTCGACTCCGACGGAGTAAAACTCACGCAGAAACTCATTGCCGAGGAGCGTGAACGTGGTGCGCTCGTTATTATGACCTGCCACGACAGAGAGATACTGGAAGCCGCCTGCGACGTCGTCTATACGATCGAGCATGGCAAAATAACCGATGAAAAGGTGATGAAAGAAGAGGTGGGCACAGAATGAAAAAGCCTGTAATTATTACAGTTGTCGTTCTGATACTTGTTGCTTGGTGTGCAAGAGTCTATGCCCTGAACGGCTCGCTTCTGCCTCAGACAAAGTATCCTGAGGAATTCTATGACATGCATGAGAAAATAGAGGTAGGCGAGGAGGACGATATGTACAATGTGTTTAAAGCAACGGGCTACTCTTTCTCCGTAGAAGACGCAAGAATAATAGACGCAGATGACTATGCAGACGAGATAGGAATGTTAAGAGATGATTTCAACGACCCGAAAGCAGGTAAGTATCTTGAGATTACTCTCGAGGTGTCTAATAACGGCGATTATGACGGATTTGTCCCCTTCATGGGGCTGCCCGTGTCCGGCACGGATTGGGACTCAGGTTGTGACCCGTATATAACGCAGGAAATAAATACTGCGCCCGTGCTTGTAATGGATGATGCCGCAGGAACAATCTGTGGCTTTATTCTGGATAAGGGTGCTACCGAAACTATCAAGATTGCATATTCGCTCCGAGCTAATAATTTTATCAACGGCAACAGATACGAAAACCTCGAAGATGAGAAAATGTGGCTTATGATTACTATGCGTCCGGTGTGCAAGCGTATTTTGATTACATTCTGAAAAACGGGCTGCAAAGGCGACTTTGTGCAAAATAAAGGACGGCGAGAATTTCGCCGTCCTTTTTTAGACTTCCTTCAAAAATTCTTCTATGCATAAGCCGTCGGTGCATGGCAGATCCAGCTCTACCACACGCCGTAATACCTTTGAGATGAATTCAGATGCGTGGCGTACCGAGTCAACAAGCGGAATTCCGTTCACAGCGTCCGCCGCAATTATCGAGGAGAATACATCTCCCGTGCCGCTCCTGCAAGGACCGACCCTTTTCTGCCGCACTATTACGGGAGTCTTGCCATCCTCAAAAACGAAGTTTTCAAGCTCGTCGCCCCTGTCAAGACCGGAGATAACTATTTCCTTTGGACCCATTTTGCTAAGCTTCCGACATATATTAAGCAGCTTGTCACTGCCCATGTCGGGCTTGTACGGCGTTCCGGAGAGAATACACGCCTCCGTAAGATTCGGCGTGAGAATGTGGGCGTAAGGCACAAGCTGACTCATTCGCTTTGCCAGAACAGGGGAGTAGGTTGCGTAAAGGCTTCCGTTGTCGCCCATAACAGGGTCGATAACCGTTATAGTGTCCTCCTTTGCAAACCTTTCTAAGAAGCCTGCCACAATGTCGATCTGTCTGGGAGAGCCTAAAAATCCCGTCAGGATACCGCTGAACGACAGATTAAGCTTCTCCCATTCCTTTGCGTAGGACTCCATGTGCCTTGTAAAATCGTAGTAGTAAAAGCTCTCAAAGCCCGTGTGGTTTGAGAAAATTGATGTCGGCAGAGGACAGCATTGTATCTTCAGCGCCGAGATTATAGGAAGCGATACAGCTATCGAGCAGCGCCCGAAACCGCAGAAATCGTTTATTACCGCAATCTTTTTCTGCTTGTTGTGCGGCATTCTAATACACTCCCTTTCTTTCCCTTGCAATTTCACAGAATATAGTATATAATAAATCTGATGATATTAAAATAGTCAGAAAGGAACATTTTTGTATAATCAGATGAAGTACAGAATTGATGAAACCGATAAGTCGCCCGCATACCTCCAGCTTTACAGACAGGTGAGGGACGATATCGTTGACGGGATATATCCAAACGGCGCAAAGCTTCCCTCAAAGCGTACTCTCTCCCTCGAAGCAGGAGTCAGCACTATCACAGCCGAGCATTCCTATTCGCTTCTCTGCGACGAGGGCTATGTCGAAGCAAGAGAGCGAAGCGGCTATTTTGTCATTTTCAGCAAGGACGACGGCTTTGCGGCCGTTTCCGAAAATGAGATCAGAAGCCTGCCGCCTGTCAGAAAGTCTCAGGACGTGGCAAAGGACGAGCAGTTCCCGTTTTCCGTCCTCGCAAAAACCATGCGCAGGGTAATGAGCGAGGTGGGCGAGGGAATATTGCAGAGATCCGAGAATATCGGCACAGCACAGCTCCGTGAAGCGATAAGCAGATATCTCCTTGTCAGCCGTGGCATAACAGCAGACCCTCAGCAGATCGTCATAGGTTCAGGTTCTGAGTATCTCTACGGGCTGATTGTCGGGCTTGTCGGCAGGAACAAGACCTATGCAATAGAGTTCCCGTCATATAAGAAAATCGAGCAGGTCTATAAGGCCTGCGCCGTTACGCCTGAAATGCTTCCTCTGGGCAGCGACGGAATAGACAGTAAGGCGCTGTGGAAGTCGAAAGCCGAAGTCCTTCATATCACTCCGTACCGAAGCTTTCCAAGCGGCGTAACGGCTTCTGCGTCAAAACGTCACGAGTATATACGCTGGGCGGAGGGCAAGGGCAGAATTATTGTAGAGGACGACTTTGAGTCGGAGTTTACCGTGTCTAAAAAACCCGAGGAAACGCTGTTTTCCCTCTCGCAGAACGACAATGTGATCTATATGAACACCTTTTCAAGAACAATTTCTCCTGCGCTAAGAGTCGGATATATGGTCTTGCCAAAGCGCCTAGCCGAGGAGTTTTCACATAAGCTGGGCTTTTATTCCTGCACAGTCCCGACCTATATCCAGTTCGTGTTAACGGAGCTTATATCAAACGGCGATTTTGAAAGGCACATAAACCGTGTGCGCAGAAAAAAGCGTAACAAAGCATAAAACAAGGCAGTACGGAAATTCCGTACTGCCTAAAATTTTCTAATTCTTGTCCTTGGTGAGATTTTTGTAAAGGATAAAGTTGTTCACACGAAGCGACTTTATATATTTGCAAAGCCTGTCGTAAAGCGGCTCCGCCTTGTCCCCGAATTTCTCCTTGACAAGCTGACCTATCTCGTAAACGCTCCTCTCGCCGTCTATCTGCTCCCATATAAAGCTGCCGAATTCTTCCAGCTTGACATAGGTGTACTTGGGCTTTCTCATAATAAGCTGAGTTATCTTTTTCATAAGACCCTTGTTCTGCATCTTGATTTCGATAAGCCCGTCATCTGTCTTTTGGTATGGATAGAGACTGTTGCGCTTCGGAATATAGTCGAGGAAGTTGTCTTTCTTATTACTCATCGCCGTCCTCTGCCTTTGCAGCCTTCTTTACCTTTGGCTTCTTTACGATGGTGTAAACAAGCGTAGAGCAGAGTAGCGCAAAGATTACAAGTCCGCCGATGTTTCCTAGATTAAGCTTTTCGCTGAGGTTGATCCTGTCAGCAAGAGTGCCGTCGCCCACAGGAACTACCGCAAATACCGCAAGAAGAATACCAATTATGCCCTCGCCTGCAATAAGACCGGACGAGTAAAGCACGCCGTTTTCAACTTCCTGCTTTCTTTCCTCCTCGTCAGACTTCTTCCTCTTGTCAAAGTAAAGCCTGATAAGACCGCCGACCATAATAGGCGTGCTGAGGTGTATAGGAAGATAAAGACCTACTGCGAACGGGAGAACCGGTATGCCGAGAATTTCAACGACCACCGCAATGAATACTCCTACAAAGATGAGCGCCCAGGGCAGGTTTCCGTCCATAACGCCCTCGACGATAAGCTTCATAATAGTAGCCTGCTGTGCAGGAAGCTCGTTTCCGCCGTAGCCCCACGCCTCGTTAAATAGGTAGAGGAGAGCGCCGATCGTGGCAGCCGAAGCAACAACGCCTATGATTTCAGCGATCTGCTGTTTTACAGGCGTAGCTCCTAAGATGTATCCCGTCTTGAGGTCCTGCGAGCTGTCGCCTGCGATAGCTGCAATAACGCAGATGATAGAGCCTATAGTGATAGCGCAGATCATACCCTTCATGCCTGTGTTGCCTGTTGCCTTGAGTATGAACGTGGAGATAAGAAGCGTAGCTATCGCCATACCCGAAACAGGGTTGTTGGAGCTGCCGACAAGACCTACCATTCTTGAAGAAACGGTCGCAAAGAAGAAGCCGAATATAACAATTAAAATTGCAGAGATAAGGTTTACCGGAACAGCAGGGATAAGCCACATTGCAAATGCGATAACTACAACCGCTGTAAGGATAACGTTCATAGGTATATCTCTGCTCAGACGATCTGTCGTCTGAGCCTTTTTGCCAAAGCCCTTCATAGCCGAGCCGAACGTCTTGATAATTGTAGGGAACGACTTTATAAGGCTCATAATACCGCCTGCGGCAACCGCACCTGCGCCGATGTACTTGACGTAGTTGGACCAAAGCCCGAATGCGCCAAGCTCGCTTATAGGCACTGTTGCAGGGTGGATGACTGCGTCGCCTCCGAAAAGTGCGATAAGCGGCATTATAACAAACCAGCCGAGCGTACCGCCCGCAAGCAGGTAGGAAGAGATCTTCGCACCGCAGATGTATCCTACGCCCGTAAGAGCGGGAAGCACGTCCATACCGATGCCCGAGCCTTTGTAACGCTTGATTTCGTAGTCAACCTCGCTTGGGAAAATGCACAGTCCGTCTGCGATGAATTTGTAGATTGCGGCAATGCCAAGACCCGAAAATACAGTTCCTGCCTTAGAGCCGCCCTGCTCTCCTGCAAGAAGAACCTCTGCGCAGGCCGTTCCCTCAGGGTAAGGGAGCGTCGCATGCTCCTGAACTATGAGAGCCTGACGTAGCGGAATCATAAAGAGTATGCCCAGCACACCGCCTATAAGTGCGATAAGTGCGATCTCAATAAGCGACGGAACGCTGTCGCCGTTTTCCGATGCCCACATAAAGAGTACAGGCATCGTGAAGATAGCGCCTGCCGCAACCGATTCGCCGGCTGAGCCGATAGTCTGAACAATGTTGTTTTCCAATATAGAGTCACGTCTGAGTATCACTCTCAGCACACCCATGGAAATAACGGCGGCAGGAATCGACGCCGAAACGGTCATTCCTACTCGAAGTCCCAGATATGCGTTCGCACCGCTGAAGACTACTGCGAGAATAATGCCGATGATAATCGCCGTCGGAGTAAGCTCTCGCATGGCTTTGTCAGCCGGAATGTAAGGTTTGAAATTTTCCTTTGTGTTCATAAATCATCCTCCAAATTTGTGACGGAAACACGCCCGGCACAAACGCTTGTATACTATTAATATACAAAATTTTCGCCCCTTAGTCAAGCGCAGTAGCATATATTTCACGAGTTTAATCAAATATCCGTGACCGGCTGTGTGCAATTAGAATGTCATAAACTTGCAATTTGCCATATTATATGATATAATCAATCTTGTTGCATAAAATTTACTTTTCATATATCTTCTACCCGAAAGGACGAACACCCATGATCTATAACAGCGTGCTTGACGTGATAGGCCATACGCCGCTTATCCGTCTTAACAAAATGACAGACGAAAACGACGCAGAGATTTTAGTAAAGTTTGAGGGACTCAACGTCGGAGGCTCTATCAAAACCCGTACAGCCTACAATATGATTTTGGAAGCCGAAAAAGAGGGCATAATTAATAAGGATACGGTTATCGTCGAGCCTACAAGCGGAAATCAGGGCATCGGTCTTGCACTCATCGGTGCGGTAAGGGGCTACAAGACGGTAATAATTATGCCTGATTCGGTAAGCTGCGAAAGACGAATGCTCGTAAAGCATTACGGCGCAGAGGTCGTTTTGATTCACGACGACGGAAATATCGGAGAATGTATGGACGAGTGCCTTAAAACAGCGGAGAGAATGAAAGCGGAAAATCCAAACGTCTATATTCCGCAGCAGTTTGAAAACCCTGCAAACATTCTTGCACATAAGCACCACACAGGCCTTGAAATCTTAGAGCAGGCAGGCAAGGAGATCCACGGCTTCTGCTCAGGCTTTGGCACAGGCGGAACGATCAGCGGAATAGGAGAGGTTCTAAAGGCTCAAAATCCCGATATCGAAATATGGGCGGTAGAACCGCAGAACGCCGCAATTTTAGCAGGCGGCACGATCGGTACGCATCTCCAGATGGGCATAGGCGACGGATTTATCCCGAAAAACCTCAATGTCAACATTTACAGCGAGGTGTATATTGTTTCCGATGAGGAAGCAATCGAAACCGCAAAGGACTTAGCAAGACTTGAGGGCATTATGTGCGGTATTTCTGCGGGTACAAACGTTGCCGCCGCTAAAAAGCTTGCAAAGAAATTAGGCAAAGGCAAGACTGTCGTAACAGTCCTCCCCGACACAGCCGAAAGATACTTCTCAACGCCTCTTTTCGAGGGCGACTGAATTTTATTTTCCAATAAAAAACCACACCTTGCAGACTGAAAAATGATATAATCCCCTTAGAGTAGACACTTGAAAAAACAAAAAGTTTTCAAGACTACACTAAGGGGGTTATTTTATGCCGAAAAGAACGCGCAAGAACAAGAAATACAGTGCAGAAATAAAGTTGCAAGCAGTAGAGTCATATCTAAACGGAGAAGGTGGATTGTGGGCTGTATGCAGAAAATACGGAATTTTAAATGAAAAGCAGCTTCGAAACTGGATTAAGTGGTATAATGGTCATAAAGAGTTCAAAGAGCGGAGTGCCGCAAAAGGAGAAATCTATATGACCAAAGGAAGAAAGACCACGCAAGAAGAACGAGCAGAGATCGTAGCATTCTGCATCGAACACAACAAGGATTACGGACTAACAGTAGAAACCTACAACGTGTCGTACCAACAGATCTATGCCTGGGTGCGCAAGTATGAAGAAGGTGGAGTGGACAAACTCAAGGACAACCGAGGAAGAACGAAACCGGTTGAAGAAATGACCGAGGTTGAGAAGCTCAAAGCTGAAATGAAGATACTTGAAGCGAAAAACAGACAGCTCGAAATTGAAAATGCCTTCATAAAAAAACTACAGGAGCTGAAAGGTGGTGGTCGCTGACCGGAGTGCGGCAGGAGCATATCTACATAGCAATTGAATTTCTTAACATACACAGGGGCTATTCCGTAAAAGAGATATGTATTGCATTAAAATTAAACAGATCTTCTTACTACAAGTGGAAAAAGAGAAAACAAAGCAAACGTGAACTTTTAAATCTGCAAATAACGGAATATGTGAAGGAGTACTACGAAGAAAGCAACGGAGTTCTCGGATACAGACAGATGAGTATTACCATAAACCGAGAGAAGATCGACGAACTTCCTCATAGAATTAACGTCAAGAGAATACACCGAATTATGCGCATACTTGGACTTAAATCCGTCATTCGCAGAAAACGTCCGGATTATGTGAAATCTACGCCTGAAATTACTGCCGAGAACGTTCTGAATAGAGATTTCAAGGCAACAGTTCCATTTGAAAAGTGGCTTACCGACGTTACGGAATTTAAGTATTACGTTGGTCCCGAGGTGAAGAAACTTTATCTCTCTGCAATCCTTGACCTTTACGACAGACGTATTGTTGCCTACAAGATAGGTGACAGCAACAACAATGAGTTGGTTTTTACAACCTTTGATGAAGCAACAAGCCTTTATCCTGACGCCAAACCCATCTTTCATAGCGACAGAGGATTTCAGTATACCAACAAGTTTTTTCACCAAAAAATCGTGGATGCCGGTATGATCCAAAGTATGTCCCGTGTTGGGAGATGCCTTGACAACGCTCCGATGGAGGGCTGGTGGGGTATCTTGAAGTCCGAAATGTACTATCTTAAAAAGTTCACGAGCCGTGAATCTCTTGTTTCCGCTATTGAGAACTACATACACTTTTACAACACGCGCCGCTACCAGAAACGTTTGAATTGCATGACACCTTGCGAGTATTACCTCGCCACCGCCGCGTGACGAAAAATCTCCCCCTGCTGCGCAGCAGGGGGAGATGAAAGAATTTATTCAATTAACATATTCTTTTTGTTTTTTAGCCTGTCTACTTGACGGGGGGCACATTAATGTGTTTCATACAGGGGGCTTTGATATTTGTTCTGTAACAGTGAGAAAGACACAATCAGTTATCCAGCAATCGGAGCATGAATCCGGGCATACAGGCATCGTTTTCCGCTTTTATGCGAAGGCCGAAAGCGGGGAACTGGTCCCGTGTGAGTGTGAGGGTATTTTTCGTACGTTTCACTTGATCTGTGACATCATACGCAGTATCGTCTGCCAGATCCTGTACCCAAACATGTTTTTGTGTCACGTCTTGGGGGTACACAAGCGTGAGGGTGTCATACGATTCTCCGAAAATCCCTACAGGGCTGTCAACCGTTTTTACAGATATCGTGATATCTGCATATGCCCAGCAGTTTTCCCAATCAGGGACGGTACGGCGGGTAGAATACACACCAACGGCACCGTTTGGATGTGTGGCACAAAGAACCCATGGTTGATATTGACCAATTTTTAAGGACAAATCAGCCAGAGGCATATTGCGAGAGAGACGGCAAGGTGCGCTTTGTTTGATAAC
>MSHC01000049.1 GCA_001940995.1 Ruminococcus sp. Phil15 | reverse complement strand
ATGGTATAATATAATCAAGGTTAAGGAATGAACCTAAACTACAACAAAGTGTTATGGAGGAACGAAAAATGATGAGTGTTAAGAAAATGGTAGAGCTTTATGTAAGCTATGAGTGCAGTGAAGATACATGGAACATGATGTATCAGATGACGTGTTATGGGCTTATTTCTCAAGATAATTGGAGCAAGTTCTTTGAGAAGTGCAAAAGCTGGTATGCTGAGTCCGATGGGATTCACGATTGTGAGAAGCTTCTTTATGAGAGAGACGAAAACGGATTCATTCATATTTAAGGAGGAGCATAATGGAGTATTCAGATGAAATGATAACATTCGAAACTGATTGTTGTGGAGGTAAACCTTTGAAGAAAACTTACTACCATGCAACCGAACAAAAGAACTTTGATTCTATTTGTGAAAAGGGAATCTTAAAGGGAATTGATGGAGTTGTGTACGTATGTGAAAAACCTGAAGAAGCTGTGAGATTCTTGGCAATCAGAGGAATCAATTCAATCTTCGTATTTGAGGTTCACATTGAGGAGTCTTTTATAAGTGAATCGTTTGACCACAATGAAAGATTTTTCAAATGTAAAGCGTACATGTATTCCAAAGATATTTTAAGTGAAGAGATTATTAGTTGTTTTAAGTATGAGCTATCCTGATGAGTCTTTGAGAATTAAGACGAAACCGGCGAAAGCCGGTCGGTAGTATAGGGCTACCAAATAAAGAAAGGAGGGACATAGGTATGTCCAAAGAAATTCTGCAGAAGGAAACTTGCAAAGTGCTCAGAGAGCGAGCGAAGGAGTTGAATATTCCTGGAAGATGGGATATGACAAAGGACGAATTGATTGAAGCAATCTTAGGAGCGAAAGTTGCCGAGACCGGCGATGAAAATGTAAGTGCTAAAGACGAATGTAAGATTGACAATCATGATAGTGTAGATGTGGAGGTTAAAGATGAGAAAGGTTCCGCAAGCACTGAATCCAATGTTGATATGAAGCAGAAGATGCCGTACATTGAGAATATGGAAATCGGTACTCTTGTTGCTTTCCGTCTTTCAAGCGGTAAGGTTAAATCTGCAAAGGTTGTTAAGAAATCCACTAAGAATCGAAAGCTTAAGGTTGAGACCAGCTATGGTGCTACATACATTATTTCTTATGATGATGTGGTGTGGGTACGTACAGGTAAAAGATGGCCTCGTGGAATCTATAAGCTTTTGAAAGGATTGGTGGATGAGAATGGCAACAACGAACAGAAGTAAACTCTTAAAATCTGAGTGCGTAAAATCTGTTCGTAAGTTCTTTGAAAAGCAGGCAAGATTCAAGAAAATCCAGGCCGAGTTCAATGAAATGAAAGCACAGTTCTACAGTGACATGGAAAGTTACTTTGAAGCTGAGCAGATTGAAGGTGCAACAACATTCCAAAGTGATGAGTTTGCTGATGGTGATTTACAGGTAACAAGAACCCAAAAGTCAAGTGTTGAGTTCAACGCCGATAAGCTTGAAAAAGCACTCGGTAAAAAATTGGCTAAATCTGTTGTGCTGAAGCAATATCAAATCATTGACATGGATGGATTGATTGCATACCTGAAAGAGTGTGATGTTGACCCGAATATCTTCAAGAGTTTCTTGAGTGTCACTAAGTCGGTAGATACTAAGGAGCTCGATAGGCTTGAAGAGCTCGGTAAGATTACTGTCGAACAGGTCAAAGGTTGCTACTCAGTAAAACGTCAAAGCCCATATTTCACTGTATCTGTGAAACGAGGGCAAGACGATGGAAGCTGGCAAAAGTAATGGTGAAGCTTTAGCGAAGGTATTGTGGTATTACAACCTGATACCTGATACTGCATCACTTACCCAGAAAATCGTTTGTCCGTTTCATAACGATGTCAACCCAAGTATGATAGTGAATTTTGAAGATGGTTCATGGTTCTGCTTTGGTTGTAACTTGGCAGGTGATGCAAAGAAGTTTGTTAAGCTCATGGAGCAGAAATATCACAAGCTCAATGACTTACAGGCTTATCAAAAATATCTTCAGATTCTGAAGTCCGATAAATGTAGTGGTATTAAACTGGATATTCACCAGAAGTCCCAGAAGCCACTCCAGAGGGATTTGTATAATCAGGCTTATGATTATTACCACGGACTAAAGAAAGTTAACTGGAGGGATTCTGGTGACCCTGAGGTAATAGCCGCAAAAGAGTACATGACCAAGAGAGGATTCTTTCCAAAGACACTTGACAAATGTCGAGCTAAGGTTACATACAATCACAATTATGGCCTGATATTCCCGATGATGGACAATGGTAAGTTCAAAGGCTGGGTATGCAGGACTATGATAAAGTCAGTTGAGGAACGACGTAAGTACTTATATAATGAGGGCTTTAGTCGTGCAACTACTTTGGTTGGTGACTATGGTTCTAAAGACTATGTCATAGTGGTTGAAGGATATATGGACCGATTGAAGTTGGTACAATGTGGTGAGGATAATGTAGTGGCAATCCTCGGCTGGAAGATGTCACCACAGCAAATCCAAAAACTCAAGGACAAAGGAATCACGAAAGTGATAAGTGCATTGGACAATGATGAATGTGGTCGTAAGGGAACACGGTTTTTAGAGAAACACTTCAGCGTAACTCGTTGGTGTTATCTCAAAGGAATCAAAGACCCTGGTGATATGACTCAGGAAACGTTTGATAAGATGCACACAAAAACAATGACTAAGTTTACAAGAAAATAAGGAGGAACCTACTATGGGTTTAGTTGATAAAATCAAGAGCGATGTCAAGAAGGCTGGTGCTAATAAGGGCAAGTTCATTTACTTCCGTGAAGGTCAGAAACAGAGAGTTCGTTTCCTGACTGATATGGATGATGGTATGGAAGTTACTTTCCATGACAGCTTTGAGGCCGGTATCAATGTGCCTTGTCAGGAGCTTATGGGTCGTAACTGCCCTTATTGTGATGACGACAGCTTGCGTACACGCTCTCAGTATATTTGGTCTGTATGGAATTACGACACTAAGGAAGTCCAGCTGTTCATGTTCCCTGTGAATAACTGCAGCCCGATTCCTGCGTTGATGGCCATGTATGAGAATTATGGTACTATTACAGACCGTGATTACGTTATCAGTGTTTCTGGTAAGCAGCAGAACAAGACGTTTTCTGTTGTGCCTATGGATAAGGTAAAGTTCAGGAATGAAAAGGCTAAGCCTTATTCTGAGAAAGCTATCATTAAGATGTTGGATAAAGCATGGCCTTGTGATGCTGTTGAGGATGACGACGAGGATGAGGCACCTAAGAAGAAG
>MSHC01000048.1 GCA_001940995.1 Ruminococcus sp. Phil15 | reverse complement strand
AGTGGGGTTGGAGATAAAGCGTGAATTGCTGGTAGGCGAACTGTCTTCCGTCCGAAAGGCGGCTTTGCCTTTTATCGCGGCATGCGGCGGTATGCTGGTTCCGGTTATCATCTATTCGCTTCTTGTAATTTCCGGTACTCCCGAAACGCGTGGTATGGCTATTCCCATGGCTACGGATATTGCTTTTTCTTTGGGAGTACTCAGCTTGCTGGGCAAGCGTGTTCCGTTGAGTCTGAAGATATTTCTAACGGCATTCGCTGTGGTGGATGATATTGGCGGAATATTGGTTATCGCGCTGTTTTATAGTGCTGACGTGGCATACGGATATTTGATAGTAGCGGCTGTTTTATATGTATTTCTTTACTATATGGGTAAGTTAGGAGTGACGCAGAAGATATTCTTTTTGTTCTTCGGTATAATTATCTGGTATTTGTTTTTGCAATCGGGCATACATAGCACAATCTCAGGTGTGATACTGGCATTTGTGATACCGGCGCGTCCCCGTCTGGATGCAGGTAAATATATCAAGCGCATTCGTGATATTATAGGAGAGTTTCCGGTTTCCAAATCAGATAATATCGTGCTGACTAATGCACAGATTG
Source organism: Ruminococcus sp. Phil15 (assembly GCA_001940995.1). Taxonomy (GTDB): domain Bacteria; phylum Bacillota; class Clostridia; order Oscillospirales; family Ruminococcaceae; genus UBA7477. The sequence continues at coordinate 1,454 of MSHC01000048.1, read as the reverse complement.
CTACGTTGAAACAAGTGGAACAGGCATCCGATTATGTTATTAGTCCGTTGCAGTCATTGGAAGACAATCTGCATGGAACTGTGAACTTTGTAATTTTGCCGCTGTTTGCTTTTGCCAATGCCGGTGTGGTGTTCAGCGGTAGCGGAAATATTGTGGGAGATGTAAGTGTGGCTGTGGCTGCCGGTTTGCTTTTAGGTAAATTCCTGGGCATATATCTGTTTACGTGGCTGGCGATAAAAAGCGGTTTGGCCTTGATGCCTGCGGGGATGAACTGGAGGAATATAGCCGGTGTTTCCTTGCTGGGCGGTATCGGCTTTACCGTATCTTTGTTCATTGCCAATCTTTCGTTTGCGGGCGAGTATCCGGAATTACTGAATCAGGCGAAGTTCGGTGTACTTCTGGGAACGATACTTGCCGGAATATCGGGCTATGTGGTATTGAATAAGGTGCTGCCGAGGGAAAAGTAAGAATATCTTCCCTTTCGGACAGCGTTCTTCATCTTTCAGAACATAGGTCTTTTTAAGGTTATTATCAGGCCTTTATTTTTCGTCTTCTTGTTCTGTATCTTCTTGTGCTTCTTCTTTGGGGAGCAGTCTTGCCGAGATGCGTTTCTTCGGAGTGAGGCTCATGTCTTTCAGCATTTCTGCTTGGCGGACTACGCTTCCATTGCCTTCGGACAGTTGGTTAAGCGCCTTGTCGTAGTCTTTTTGCAAGGCTGCCATGCGGTCGCCGAGGGTGAGGAAGGTGTCGGTGAAACCCACAATCTTTTCGTACAGGGCCGTACCGCGCTTGATGATGGCCTGTACGTTTTTCACTTGGTTTTCCCGTTTCCACAGGTCGAGTGAAAGACGCAGGGCGCTGATGAGGTTAGTGGGGCTCATAAGTACGACTTTCTTGTTGTAGGCATACTCCCAAAGATTGGCGTCGCTTTGTATGGCAAGCAGGTAAGCGCCTTCTGTGGGGATGAACATCATAACGAAGTCCGGCGACTTGATGTCGTAGTGCGAATAGTCTTTCAGGCTGAGTTCGTCAATGTGGTTGCGTACAGATTGCAAATGCGCTTTGAGCCAGCGCATCTGTTCTTCGCGGTCTTCGGCGGATGTATAGGCGGCGTAGGCGGTGAGGGAAACTTTGGAGTCTATTATCATCTCTCGTTCGTCGGGATACTTGATGAGGATGTCCGGTTGCATCTTCTGGCCGCTTTCTTCGCTGACAATCACTTCACCGCGTTCGTCTTTGAGAAACTCCTGACGGAAATAGTGTTCGCCCTCAATCAGACCGGATGCTTGCAACAGACGTTCCAAAATCATTTCGCCCCAGTTGCCTTGCATCTTGGAGTCACCTTTCAAGGCGCGTGTCAGGTTGTTGGCGTCTTCACTGAGGCGGTTATTTAACTCCACCAGTTCCTTGATGCGCTCTCCCAGTGAAAAGCGCTCTTTGGCTTCGGTGCTGTA
>MSHC01000047.1:52953-92555 GCA_001940995.1 Ruminococcus sp. Phil15 | reverse complement strand
CGTTTTTTACGGACTTGTGCATTAATATCCTCACGGGGCTTGTATTTTAATAGACTATTCGTCAAGAAGCGCAATAATATTATTGGCACAATCGTCCAGCCAATCTCCCTCAAATAGTTCGATCAATCCGTTGTCAACCTGCTGTGCAAGCTCAGGCACAACCGGAAGCTTTGCAAGTACAGGAATATCGTGCTGTTTTGCAATCTCGTCAATATGGCTTTCACCGTAGAGCTTGATCTGCTTTCCACAGTCAGGACACTCAACATAGCTCATATTTTCGATTACGCCAAGGATTTTAATGTCCATCATCTTAGCCATCTTTACAGCCTTTTCTACGATCATAGAAACAAGCTCCTGCGGAGAAGCTACGATAATGATGCCGTCAAGTCTGATTGTCTGGAAGACTGTAAGAGGGACATCTCCTGTTCCCGGAGGCATATCAACAAACATAAAGTCAACGTCGTCCCAGATAACGTCCTGCCAGAACTGCTTTACAACGCCTGCAATCACAGGACCTCTCCAGACAACCGGGTCAGACTCATTTTCGAGAAGAAGGTTAACCGACATAATCTCAATTCCCTTGACTGTCTTTACAGGGAAAATTGCCTTGTCATCGCCCGACGCTCTTTCGTGGATACCGAAAGCCTTAGGAATAGACGGACCTGTGATATCCGCATCGAGAATAGCGGTTGAAAAACCGTTTCTGTTAACGAGAGTTGCAAGCATTGAGGTAACGATAGACTTACCTACGCCGCCCTTACCGCTGACAACGCCGATAACCTTTTTGATTTTACTGAATTCGTGCGGTTCTTCGTGAAAGTCCTGTTTTCTGCTGTCACAATTTGCACTGCAAGTCGAGCAGTCATGTGTACATTCGCTCATTTGATATCAAATCTCCTTATATATTATTTTTGATATTATCAATCGGGCAAATTAACGGTAATAATATATCCGTCTGTGTTATTGCCTGAAATGGTAAACTTATATGCGTCGCCGTCGGAGTCTGTAGGAATTTTGATATTTGTTTCATTTCCCTCAGATGCGGCGTAATAGATAGCATAGTTTTTGCCGTCGTCTGTTGTATATCCGATGGCGTTTTCATAGCTATGCTCTTTAATAAAATCGAGGTATTCTTCTAGGCACATATTATTTTTGTACATAATCTGTGCGTGCGGCTTACCGACATATCTTATAATGCCTGTTGAACCTGTAACCCCCGTTACAGTCGCTTTATCATCAGGATAGCGCATAATCAAGCCATATTTATATGCGTTATCCGCAATCCATGCATAGCTTCCGAGCGGGTTAAATACCGAATATGAGCCGTCGGAATTATGATAGAAAAATTCAACGGAATAACCGGCTGAGAATTCCTGCGCTTTGTCGTTGGGATTGTATCCGTTCATAAGAACAACGGCAGCCGAACCATAGAGATTATAAAAATCCGACATCATTGAGTTTACAGCGGTGAGGACATTTGATCTTGCTTTAACTTCTCCGCTCTTTATCGAAAAAAGCTTATCCCTATTATCGTTATACATAAAGTCGTAGACAGAAATACAGTCCTGAGGCGCTTCGCCTGAAAATGCATGGTTAGGACTTATAAGGACAAGCTCTCCCTCGTGTACCGCACTCTCGGTGAACTTCAAATAAGTATACTCAATCTTGCCTAATACGCTTTCTGTCGTTACATTTTCTGAAAGCGAAGATGAATTATTTCCTTTCTGACCTGAATCAGATACCGAGGAATCAGACAGAGATGAAGATGATGAAGATGAATTATCTTCCTTTGAATCTTTGATAAGCGCAATAAGAAAAATTACAAATATCACAAGCACAAGAACAAATAATATGTTTTGATATTTCAGTCTTTTATAAAGAGGTTTTTTTGCCATAGACGACCTCGCTTTCTCTAAAAAACAACATAATTTGCATACATATTTATTATAGCATATATGTCGAAGAAAAATATTAACTTTTTATTAACAAGCAGATGTACAATCGAAATAATTGCAATATTTGTCATTTCACATTTTTGAATATAACGTAATACAGCGGATAGAATATCATTAGCGACAACGAACTGCCGCTTCGATAAGAAACAAAAAGAAAGCTTATCGAAATATACGGGAGAAAGATGGATTGTATTTGCTTAATTGACTGCAAGCTAAAAGCTAAGCGTCTTAAAGAAATCTTTTCAGATAAAGTCATCAATATTTACTCCTTTGAAGAATCAAAGGAACGATTTGATGAAACGGAACACGAAATTATTTGTGTTCTGACAGATGAAAACTACTTTAAGGCAGATAAAATGATAAAATGCAGCGCTTTGATTATGCCATACGAAAATGCGAACCGCAAGCTATGCAAAGGCATTAACAATACGCCTCTCATAACATACGGTAGCTCAGACAGGGCAACGATAAGTTATTCGAGTAATTCACCCGACGGTCTTCTGATTTCGCTTCAGAGAAGCATCAAGGCTTTAAACGGTGAAATAATCGAACCAAAGGAACTGCAATGTTTTATAGACGAACAGACGGATACAGACTTCGCTTTGATATCCACGGCTATAAAATTGCTTTTAGAGTAATCCACAAAGCCCAATAATAATTATTTTAAGGAGTGTTTTGTAATGAAGGGTATTACAACAGATCAGGGTAGACAGACCCTCGAAAGATTTAAGATGGAAGCAGCTAACGAAGTAGGCGTTAACCTCAAGCAGGGTTATAACGGCGACCTCACTTCCCGTGAAGCTGGTTCAGTAGGCGGTCAGATGGTTAAGAAGATGATCGATTCCTACAAGACCGGCAGCAACAAGTAAGCTAACTTCTTATAAACAAGAGCGGCATAGGATAACCTATGCCGCTTAATCTGTATAAATCAGCCATTTGAATGTACCGGCTTGCGTCTGTGGAGTGTAAAACCGCTGTTTTGTCTGCCTCCCCTGCCGCTGATAGCTCTGCTAAGTAAAACCTTAAAGCAGATGGCATTGAGTGCAAAAGCGCTGAACCAAGCCGTAGATTCTGCAAGAGCCGTTGCCTTGAAGCCGAGCTTATCTACAAGAAGATAAATCGTCATTATTCTCATTATCATCTCAACAACTCCGGATATCATAGGAACTAACGGTCTGCCCATTGCCTGACATCCGCTTCTGAATATGAATATAAGGTCTACGAAGATAAGCGTTACTCCGCAGATAGGTAGAAACTCGCTCGCAAGCTTTGTAGGCTCATCAGTGCTGAGAATAATTTTTGCTAAGAATGTAGGAGCAAAGAGCATAACTGCGCCTAATAAAACGTAGCTGATGAATGCAATCTTTACACAGACGTGAAGACCCTCTCTGATTCTTTTGTAGTTTCCTGCGCCGTAATTCTGACTTGTGAACGACGACATTGCAAAACCTGCGGTGCAGCCCGGCTGCATAAAGAGATTTACAAACTTACTGCAAGCGGAATATGCCGTTGTATGGGCGACGCCGAGTCCGTTTACAAAATACTGTACAACCATGCAGCCTACCGCTGTAATTGAATTCATAAGTGCCATTGGGATACCGTCCCTGAAAAGTGCGAGGTTAAGCGATGCGTCGTTTCTGAAATCATCTCCTGTCAGATTGAGAAATTCAATCGTTCTGAGTTTTCTGAAGCAGATATATGTGGAAACGACCTGTGAAGCAACTGTTGCTATTGCCGCACCTGCAACGCCCATATCAAGTGGGAAAATGAATACATAATTTAGAATGAGGTTTACGATTGTTGAAGCGATAATCGCCTTGAAAGGGGTCTTGCTGTCGCCTAACGCTCTTAACGTGCAGGCGCAGAGGTTATATGCAATTGTTGTAATAAGACCGCCAAAAATGATATAGCCGTATGTAAGGCTGTCGCTCATAATATCGTTATGCGTCTGCATAAGTACAAGCACGGGCCTTAAAAATATGACGCTCAGTCCCGTTAGGATAACCGCAATAATTGCTGAAAGCCTGATTGAAGCGGCGAAGGATCGCCTTAGCTTGTTATAATCCTTTGCGCCGAAGCTTATCGCCGTGGACACCGAGAAACCGTTTGAGAGACCCATTGAAAAGCCTATGATGAGGAATGTGAGAGATGACATATTTCCTACTGCGGCAAGTGCGTTGTCGCTGATTCCCTTGCCTACGAATATTGTATCTGCAATATTGTAGAACTGCTGGAGCAGGTTTGTCATAAATAACGGGAAGAAGAATTTCAAGATAATCTTAGAAACGTTTCCCGTTGTCAGATCGTAAGTCTGAGCCATAATAATCCTTCCTTTCTTTGAAGTTGCATTTTCTTTTATCTTCTACTTCTTTACACATCACATTATAGACTTTTCCAAAAATAATTATATCAAAACTATTGCTTTTATATCCATTTTATGCTACAATACCTTTAACGAATTTCTATAAAATTTTGTGCAGGATGTGATATCATTGGACACGAACAAGGATCTTAACTACAAGCTGTATTTACAGAAAGCAAGCGGATTTACACGCTCTCCTCTTAACAATGAGTTTCAGCGCTACAAGCTTATTCAGGCAGGCGATGTTGAAGCTATCAAAAAAGGCTTATATAATTCGGTAGACAACTACCTTGAGGGAAAAGGCACACTTTCGACGGATAGCCTCCGCAATATGGTCTATCACCTTGTGATTGCTACTGCCATTATTGCTAGGGTTTGCATTGAAGGCGGACTTAGTCACGACGAGGCTTTCACTCTAAGCGACATATACATACTGCGTGGCGACAACTGCAAGACCCCACAGCAAGCGCTATCAGTTATTGAAGAAATGCAGATAGATTTTGCAACCAGAATGAAGCTTTTGAAGAAGAACAACATTATATCTATCCACATAAGAAAATGCGTAGATTACATATACGAGCATCTTCACGAGAAGCTTACCGTTGAGCTTCTGGCAGATGTAGTTGGTCTCAACGCTTCGTACCTTTCGAGGCTTTTCTCTGACGAAACGGGCGTTTCAATCAAAAAGTTTATACTAAACGCAAAGACAGAGACAGCGAAAAATCTGCTAAGATACTCTGACTTTTCGCAGACGGATATCTCTCTTGCGCTTGGTTTTTCATCGCAGAGTGCATTCATAAATGTATTTAAAAATGCAACAGGTATGACGCCACGAAAATACAGAACTATGTATTTCAGCATCGGCGATATTGTTCCCGAAAAGTAAATAAAGAGGCACAGATTATTCTGTGCCTCTTTTTATGTGATACTAGGAGTAAATGTATAAACAGCAAATCCTGCATTAGAAATAAAAATCTCCCAAAGCTGAAACTTCGGGAGATTTACCGTTAACTTACAGTACATACTTCGTTAATGTTATGCATTTCTTCTGAGTAAGTTGCCTTGGCGTTAACTTCTTCGGGGTCGTGGTATGTAGGAACAGTAGCTCTTATGGCGTCAAGTATACTTGACTCATTTTCTACCGCCTTATTAAGGATACTCAGCTTAATTTCGACCTCCTCACGGGTAAGGCCCTTATCACGTTCAATAAAGATAAGCTCGTTCTCCGTTTTGTCAAGCTCCTCAGTTTTCATAAGAAGCTCCTCATAGAGTTTCTCTCCGGGTCTAAGACCTATTTCCTCTATGTCAATATCCACATAAGGCTCAAAGCCTGACATTTTAATGAGCGTTTCTGCGAGGTCAATAATCTTTACAGGCTTGCCCATATCGAGGACAAACAGCTCGCCGTTCTTTGCGATACAGCAGGTTTCCATTACGAGTCCCACTGCCTCAGGAATTGTCATAAAGTATCTTATAATACGCTTGTCTGTGATTGTAACAGGCCCGCCTGCTTCAATCTGCCTTCTGAACAAAGGAATTACTGAGCCGTTACTGCCAAGCACGTTACCGAAACGCACAGCGGTAAATTCGGTCTTGCTATCATTTCTGCACTGGATAACCATTTCACAGACACGTTTTGATGCTCCCATAATGTTTGTTGGATTAACCGCCTTATCTGTTGACACAAGCAGGAACTTTTCAACGCCGTATTTTTCTGCGAGGTTTGCTACATTATATGTACCCATTACATTATTCTTTATGGCTTCACATCCGCTTACCTGCATAAGAGGAACGTGCTTATGAGCTGCTGCGTGGAAAACGAGCTGAGGTCTTACGTCTCTGAAAATCTGATCCATGCGCTTTACATCACGGACAGATGCGATGTATACTTCAAGCTTAAGGCTGTCGCCATATTTCCTTATGAGTTCCTGCTGGATATCATATGCATTGTTCTCATAGATATCAACAATTACAAGCTTTTTGGGTGAAAGCTTGGCAATCTGTCTGCAAAGCTCACTGCCTATTGAACCTCCGCCGCCTGTTACAAGAATGGTTTTATTAGCGTAAAAGCTGACAGTTCTGTCGCTCTTAACTTTTATAGCAACACGGAACAAAAGGTCCTCTATCTGAAATTCACGGAGACTCCTCTTTCCGCTTTCCTGAGTTTTGGCAGAGAAAGGATAATCATAAATCTTAACCTTACATCCTGTCTCTCTATACAGATTGTAGAGCCTTGTTTTTTCGTATGTGTCAGCGTCGGGTATTGCGATAATAATTTCCTGTATATCCATTTTTGAAATCTTATCTACAATATGCTCATCCTCAAGGATAATATTTATTCCCTCGATTGAGCTTCCGGCCTTTTCGGTGTCCTTATCAATAAAGCACAAAGGAACGTAATGCGCTCTTGGGTTACGCAGAAGCTCCTCGGCTAGATTTGCACCAACATTTCCTGCACCGACGATTGCTATCTTGATTTTATTGTTGACCGTGTCTGCATTTTTTGCACGGAAGGCATAATAAACTTGATACAAAAACCTGCTGAATAATACAAGCAACAGGTTTGCCATATACAAAACCAATGTACATACAAATCCTAGACTTACCTGCGGAATAACCAATCCAATAGCAACAAACACAACGCCTGCTATGAAATCGGCAAGCGACAATCTGAGATATGCTTTAGTCGTTGCATATCTCCAGACGGGCTTGTACACCTTTAACAGTATTCTCACAAATGCAAGAACTGCAAAAGCCACAAAAAACTTTAAAAGATTTATCTCTCCGTTAGCCAAGAGCGAGCTGATTCGCAGCTTTTCCATCAAAAAAACCAGAATATATGTAACTTCAAATATTCCCATGTCTACTAAAAACAATTTATATCTTCTTAAATTCAATCCCTACACCCCAAAATAATAATAGTTTAAGGTATCTTTATATTATGCGACATAATACCCAATATGTAAAAGAAGTATATTAAATATAACGCGTCAGAATTTGTACGAAAGACATTAAGTTTCGGATATTGTCAATCGGGCATCATCAACCGGACTCAAAAATCTAAGTAAATTATACTACAAAATCCGCCTAAAGTCAACAAGATTAACGCTATTTCTTAGTATTAATTCATTACAATATATTAGAAATAGAATGTAGCAAAATCTGCTATAATTAACCAGCAACAACAAGCTATCGTCGACCTGCACTACTGCTATATCCGTAATAGAGGATAAGTCCTATCTCGTCACGCTGCTTCTGAGTGAGCGTGTTATTCCAATAATTGTCTACGTCGCTTTGGACATATTCATCGTTGCGGTGCATACCGTCGTTCGGCTCGATGCAGAAAGCAATCTCGCCCGACAGATCTATCTTCTGCACGTCCAGTTCATAGCCGTATGGGTTGCCAGACGAAATAGTACCAATAGTTGTCATACTATTAACCGTTGCAGCCTGTGCTATGGCAGGCACAAAAGTGGATACAAATATAGCCGCTGTCGTAGCGAGAGCGGCCAGTCTTTTTATTAACTTGTTCATTGAAAAAATCCTTTCTTAGTATTTTAGTTATCCGACAGAAAAGAAAATCCGACGGTGGCGGTCTTGACCTATACATAAATTCACTCCTTATGATTTATTTTCCGAAACAAAAAACGACCTCTGAAAGAAGTCGTTTAATATATTATTTAGTTTACTCTTAGTCTGCGGCGAAAATGGCTATATAGTTGTATGCAATAGATGCGGATTCCGCTGTTTCTTCGTTATCACCTCCACAATAACAGAGTCCGGGGTCACAACCTACTCCTGCATATTTAGCTCCCGGATTCATCATTATGGCTTTATGTCCAGCCGAATGCATCCAAGCGGAGACTGCACCTTCTGCATCAAAATCACCGACAAAAATTTCACCCGTAGGAGATACGGAAATGTTCAGCTCGTCAAAGATCGTGAAGCAGTCTGTTCCATCAGGTCTTATGTGAGGTCCCAGAGGGAATAGGAAAAATCCATTTTCGTCTACAACTTCATGCACTTCTTCTGCCCGTATATCCGCAGCCTTCATCAGCTCGTCCGTGAAGATGACCGGTTCTAAACCGGCTTTTGTTCTTTCTTCGTTTATATATTTCTTGAGGTTTGCAAGAGTTTCTTCTTCTGTTTCCCGCGCAGGATCGATGTAAAACTCCCTTTTTGTTGTGGTAGTCGTCTTAGGCTTTGTTGTCGTTGCCTTGGTCGTTGTGGTTTTCTTTGCTGTTGTTGTAGTAGTAACCTTGCTGTCAGAAAGAACAGAGGACGACATATAGCCTTTAGTTCCGCCCGCTTCAACGGCATACCAGCCGTTATCGCACTTGCCTATAATCTTTATCTCAGTATTGACCTTAAGCTGCTTTATAACGTCATAATCGGTAGAATTTCCTTTGCGCATATTTGCCGTCTTGTTCGTGTATTTTGTGCCGCTTGCCCTCTCTGTCACAATTGGCTTGTTCGTTGTTGTCTTGCCCTTTGTTGTAGTGGCTTCGGGCGTTGTAGTAACCGTTGTGGTAGTAGTAGGCGTTGTAGTTGTAACCGATGTGCTTTCGCTTACGCTCGAGCTTTCGCTGCTCGATGCAGATGTGGTTGTGGTCGGCTCGATTGTTGTCACACTAGTGGTTGTCGTGGTGGTTGTGGTAGTCGTTGTCGTACCCACGTCAGCCGGTATGTGCGTATCCGAGCTGTCCGCATTACCGCAGCCGGCGAGCATAAGCGTTGTCAGTGCCAGTAGCGCCAATATTTTAATTTTCATAATATCACCCTTTCTGTATAACATTATATCACAATATACTTAAAATAGCAATAGGCAATTTACATTTTTTCGGCAATGAAGTCTGCGAACATCTGCTCGTTATATTTAGCGGCATATTTCTTAATGGCGGCGTATTCGCTGCGTGTAAGGTCGTCGGGCAAGAGCATTTTAAACATCTTCATATCCTCCAGCAGAATAGCCGTGCATATGTCGTCAAAGCTTGCTCTTACGCCTGCGTCGGACAGAAGCTCAACAAGGTCGAGATTCTGATTTTCTACAGCTGCACGCAGGTGCTTATGTTTAATTGCAGCGCCGTTCATTATAGCCTTAATTGCTCCGTCTACATCATTCTTTGATACAGCCCTACCGAGCTTCAGCGTATGCTTGAAACTGATTCTGTGCGGCTTCCTGACCTTTTCGGTATTGCCGTCCTCAAGGTCTGCTTCGCACAGAAGCTCTGCGTCATCGGGTATGTAGTCCTCGCCCTCAGCCTCAACTGTGTACACCGTAGCAGGAAGAGGGACATTGTCATCTCCCGGCTACTTTTGCAAAATTTTTCTTGCTCTCTGCCTCCGACGGCTGTTTTCAAATCTTCACGCACACAACCTCACGTGGATTAAAGAACCTCGGTATCCATGTGGTGTTCGCAACCCCAGCCGAGACTACTAATTTCTTATCATACACACTCTTGCTAAATTCAGGCAGCCACCCCTGTTCCGGTGCATAAACCCCTCTTCCACATATTCGCCACTGTCCGTCGAGGATGAGGTTTATATCGAGGTTGGAGAGGTATTGTGGGTATTATTCGGGTTAATGACAAAGAAGGATTTTGTAGTACGTTGTGTTTGTAAAATTGGTGAGCCAGCCTGTGTTGGGTTCGGGCATCTGTGGCTTCGGTGTGTTTTAATCCTGATTAATATCCACGCCCTCCACCATCTCTTTACAATGCCGCAATGTGGGCTAGGACAGTCCGCCGATGCGGAGCGTGATGCCTTTTATAGCCACATCGGTGTATGTGTTGTCCAGCAGCGTGACCCCATAAACACTGTGGGTACAAGCCACCGAGCCGACCTGAGCACCCAAACACATCGGCTCTATAATCTCCCCGACACCATGATTGTCTAGAGAAACGAATGTGAGTGCGACATCACCACAGGCTTTCAGAAAGCCATCAACCTTATCGTACTGCTTGAAGCCGTAGGTCAGATCCCCGGCAACAGCGATAAGGTCTGGGTTGAGAGATTGGACTGTGGTTATTATGTTTGTATATGATTTAGTATGAAGGTCGGTGATGAGAGCGATTTTCAGTCCTCTACTGCCAACCCGGTATTTGCTTATTTTCAATCTTCTTTCTCCGTCTGCCCACTGTAGTTATCTTGCGAATGCTTGCTTCACTGTACCGTGGGCATCACCTCGCTGTAGGCACACTACATTTTACCTCACAGTTCTGCACATAGCAAGTCATATATCCATTTTCAGTTGTAAATTTTCATTGTCCGCCACAGCTAACAACCTATGAACAAATTGTAACTTTCTTAAAGCACCTTGATCATCTAAAGAAATTCGTGTATAATATTTTTAGCAACTATGAGGAGGTGCTATTATGCCTGCGATTAAATCAAGTACAGATTTGAGAAATAATTACAATGAGATTTCGACTTTCTGCCATTCGTATCGTGAACCTGTGTTCATAACAAAGAATGGCCAAGGCGACCTTGCTGTTATGAGTATCGAAGCCTATGAACAGTTATCCGGCCGCCTTGAGCTATATGGACTTCTGCAAGAAGGATTGGATGACATTTCCGCCGGAAGAACACAGCCCTTTTCCGATGCAATGGCTGAGATAAGGACAGCCAGAAAAAGATGACATATCGAGTTCACATCACACTAAAGGCAAAACTTGATATGGTACGTGCGGCTGACCATATCGAGTTCACGCTTCTAAATTCATTAGCAGCAGATGCTCTGCTCGACAAAGCAGAAGCGGAAATCAACTCCCTATCCACATTTCCAGAGCGCAGACCTGTGGTTGACGATCCTGTGTTGTCCTCCTGGGGAGTTCGTTTTATTATCATCAACAACTACCTTGCTTTCTATGTTATCTCCGAACAAGAAAAGACAGTTTATATCATCCGCTTCCTGTACGGAAAGCGCAACTGGGCTTCTATTTTGAAACAAGGATATGCATTAGATTAACTGTGGTTATCCCCTGTCTGTATAGGCAGGGGACTTTTCTTCTGTGGCGAAGCTTTTTCCACACTCTTAATCACCCCAAACCGCATCAGCACAGGATAAAGATACGAAGCCCCGAACACGCCCAGCTTCTTTGGACCACTCACATCACCATCCATCTCCACAGGTTTTCGTAGCAGATTTTCACACTGCTTTCAGTTATGCTCTTCTCTTTCCGATTGACGATCAGTTCTCCGCCCTTGACTTTGTAACGAAACAGCAGTCCCTTGGCTGTGTAGAACGGATATCCCTCGAATAATACGATAGCAGCCCACAGACTGTCAAAGTCCACAATCCTCTCCACAGCCGCCTCTCGTTCCCTCTGTAACCGTTTCCGCTCAGCCGCATCCGTCTGTGATGCTGTGATATCGTAGGGGAGGTAGGAGTAAATGGTCTGTGTGGACATGGGCGTGTCTCTATCTTCCAACAGTCTCTCCAGTTCGGGGAGTATTTGGTCATAAGGTGGATTTTTCTCCAGCACGGTGTTCAGGGCCGCCCGGACGATTTCTGCCTTTGCCGATGTGTACACCACGGCTGTGACCAGATGCTTGCGGACTGTCAACGGATGAATTTTATATTTCTCGGCAAGGGATGCGAGTGTGGGTTTGGGCTTGGTTTCGTAGTCCGCAGCGACGGCGGCGGTTAATTCTTGTTGTGTCATTTTACGGTCATTTTCTATATTTTTGCATCTTCTCCGAATAGCCGGAGTTTCTATTCCGTGTCATTTTCTGTATATTTCACCTGTAAGGAAACCGCCATAAGGGTCATTTGATTTTCACAGCCCTATGGCGGTTTTGTTTTAATCTCTTCTGAAATCAGTCGCGTCGGAAAATATCTCTGGTGTAAACCTTCTCAGCCACATCATCCAAAATACTATCATACCGATTGGCAATAATAGCCCGGCTCTGCTCCTTGAACTTCTCAAGGTCGTTCACAACGCTACTTCCGAAGAAAGTACTTCCGTCCTCCAGCGTCGGTTCGTAGATAACGACCTTCGCACCTTTGGCTTTGATGCGCTTCATAACGCCTTGAATAGAACTTTGACGGAAATTGTCGGAGTTGGCCTTCATCGTCAGGCGGTAGACACCGACTGTGACTTCCTTTTCCTTGGAAATGTCCCATGCATCGTTCGCTTCATAGGCGCCGGCGATTTCCAGTACACGGTCTGCAATGAAGTCTTTTCTCGTCCTATTACTTTCTACAATGGCGGTCATCATGTTCTGCGGCACATGGTCATAGTTGGCTAATAATTGTTTGGTATCTTTTGGCAGACAGTAGCCGCCATAACCAAAGGAAGGGTTATTGTAGTGGCTACCGATACGAGGGTCAAGGCACACGCCGTTAATAATCTGTTGCGTGTTTAGACCTTTCATCTCGGCATAGGTGTCCAGTTCGTTGAAATAGGATACACGGAGAGCGAGATAGGTGTTGGCGAACAGTTTGACTGCCTCTGCCTCGGTAAAGCCCATGATGAGCGTTTCGATAGGAGATTCATCAATCATATCTCCGGGTTCTACTTCTGCCGCTTTCTTGCCCTTGATAGCACCCTCTTGGAGCAGTCCTGCGAAAGTGTTCGCCGCTTTCACAAGGCGAGCATTTTCTACATCTGTACCAACAATAATACGGCTCGGATAGAGATTGTCGTAAAGTGCCTTGGACTCTCTTAAAAACTCCGGGCTGAATAAGATATTGTCACTGTGGTACTTTTCACGCACCATTGCCGTAAAGCCAACAGGGATGGTGGATTTAATAATCATAACCGCATCAGGGTTATAGGAAATTACCAGTTTGATAACCGATTCAACTGCGCTTGTGTCAAAAGAATTTTTCTTGCTGTCATAGTTGGTCGGTGCCGCGATGACCACAAAGTCGGCATCTTTATAGGCGGTTTCTGCATCCAGCGTAGCGGTCAGGTCTAACTTCCGTTTGCCGGAAGCATCCTCCGCTAAGTATTTTTCAATGTAATCGTCCTGGATGGGAGATTTTCTGTTGTTGATCATCTCCACCTTGGACTCGATGATGTCCACAGCGGTGACTGTGTGGTGTTGTGCTAACAAAGTTGCGATGGACAGACCCACATAGCCTGTTCCGGCGACTGCGATTTTCATATAGTATCTATTCCTTTCAACTTAATCATGTTCATTACGTCCGAAAATCCATATCGCCGCTACCTCTCGCTCTCGGTTGAGGCACGCCAATGACGAATTGCTCAGACTACGCAGTTCTCCGCTGTATCTCCATCTCTGTGGACACATCGGTTTGCCGCATATGGTTGTCCTCCCTTGCCCCTGTGTACTATGGCGACAAGGTATGGACTGTGATTTTTGGGTTACTGTTTTCTATGTTTGTTGATTATTTTCTCTATTTCTCTAAACACAATACCCATAAATATGTACATCATCGACAACAGGAATGTGTACTTTTTCATTCGTGGATTGTAGCGTTTTCTTTTGGCATGGTGTTTTTTCATTGCGCGGTTACCTATAGTTGCTCTGAGTGCTGATAAGTGCTATGACACAGATGCCTTGTGATTTTGAAATAGTTCGCCACTGCTTTTGGGCAAAAAGGAGTCCACAGGTCAAAGAACAGAAATTCGTTTCTTTCATTTGAAGTACTATTCATTCGAGGGTTCCTTCTAAAATTGCATATTCTTTACTTACTACCAACAAGAAACCACCACACCTGCAATTGCGGGCACAGAGTACATGGTTTACAAGAAAGCTCAAAAATTCAATGCCTATTGAAGCACACGCATACTTGTGCTTTATATTTGCGACATACAACATTAGATTCTCATTTTTTCAAAAAGTGGTTCATTATTTCCCTGTGTCGTGACAACAATATAGGAATACATAAACCAATATATACTAGCACTCCAACAACAACCTCGAACACAACTGACAAAAGATTTGCGCCAAAATAGTTGCCCACAATTCTTACCGCAATAAACATAACAATTCCAGGAATGAGATAAACCACCCCATCATTCACATATTTTCCGATAGGCAACTTTTTTCTCACAAACCATGTTTGGTAGATCATTACAGCACTCTCGGCACAAACTGTACCAATCACTGCCCCAGCAGCACCATATCGTCCAATTAAAGCAGAATTAATAATCAGATTAACAACCGCACCGAACCATACAGATATTACATATGGCTTGTCATATTTTAATGGAATTAAATACTGTGTCCGAATCACATTTGCCCAACATTTGAAAAAAATAGTTGGAGAAATCAGCACGACTAAAAAACCTACAGATGTAAATTCTTCACCAAAAAATACAGGCGAAAATTCATTAGCGATACCAGCGATGCCGAATGTTAGTGCAATGCCCAAAAAACACACAAATTCCATCGACAATCTGATATACCTTTGCGTTTTTCCTTCATCTCCACTTGCAAACAAATGAGACATACGCGGAAGCATTACTGTCCCCAATGCGGTTATTAGTCCCATTGGAACAGTAATAATCCTTTCAACACACTCATAAAAACCATTTTGTGTTACATCGCTAAGTACTCCTATCATTACCTTATCCATCTTGTTATAAAGAGTAACCGCAATAACAGGAACAAAAAGCACTATAATTGGTTTGAAATGCAGTTTCATCTCTGAGAAACTAGGTTTAACAAAGTCTATTTCTTTTTTTATAAAAGGCCAAACTATTAGATTGCTGATAAAATGTCCGCCTACCATCAATAGTGTATACAACCACACTTGCGAGGAATTTTTAACAAAAGCAAAAATGGCAATAACCGTAATCAAACGAACGAAAACATTTCTTGTAACTGTAATCTTAAATTTCTCCATTCCGAAAAAAAACCAGTTAATGTCAACAAAAGAGGCTATCACCGTAAAAATTTGTATGTATGAAACCAAACGATATGTTGTTGGGCAAAACAATATTAGATAAATAAAGTAAACAACTACCATAGAAACGGTTGCTAATATTTGCACCGTTAGTATATTCCAAAAGGCTTTGCTTCTATTTTGTCTATCATTTTGTAGCGATGCTATCGTTCTATTTCCATAATTATTTACACCAAGCATACCAACAAGAGCAAGGCAATTCGCAATTGAATATGTATATGAAAAGGTTCCTACTCCATTTGCCCCCAAAACGCGAAAAATATATGGAGCAGTTATCAATGGCAGGATTATAAGCAATACTTGGTATACTGAACTATATATAAAATTATTAATAACATTAGATTTTTTCAACATCCTTCTCCTATCACTTCTCTATTTAATAAGGTCAGGCAAAAACAAATGCACCATCAAGGTGTTTTCTTTCATATATTTCATGTTAGAGTACATTCACAAAATATCATCACTAGACGTGACCGCCCGGCAATCGGTGCTTCCTCTCACTTTGCTTTTAAAGCTCTGCATGATCCAATTTCGCTGTCTCATCATCCAGAAATCTTGTGCATATTTCGCTGTTTTGCTTTATTAATGCACAGAGCTATGAGTATAAATAAAATCTTTTCATACCAAAATGAACTTGATATGAACAATCTACATAATGCATAACACGCACAAGCTGAAATAAAAAGTCTATTTGGGAGATCACTCTTCTTATATGCACAGAGTAAATAGTATATGAATATTCCAATAAAAATAATCCCGAAAAATAGTCCAAAAGTCAAAATCACTTCAAGAATTATATTATGTGCATAATAATTGCCATTCCATAATACAGCTCTGTCTCCATATGCACCATACCCATAAAATATATTATGATTTCTAATAGCCGAGATACATTTCTGCCATATATTAGATCTTGCGGAGTCGATCGCATAATCTCCTGAAATAAATATTTGAAGAGAACGTGAAAACAAATTTTTCGCATCAAGTTTGGCTAAGAGCCACATCACAAAAGAATTCGAAGATAAGAAAATATAGGATATAATTACTGTCAATATAAGTACAGTTTTTTTCCAAGTAATTACTTTCTTTTCTATAACAAAAGAAACAAAAACAAAATAAACAAAAAATCCCCAAATACTACCACGGCTGCCGAACAAGACAGCTTCAATTATACTCAAAACAGAGAAAACTAAATCCACTTTTTTCCTTTGAACAAAATATGATGCAAGCAAAATGATTGCAATCATTGCCATCTCATAGCCAAATGACATGTAATCTTCCTGTAAACTAAATTGCCAAAATGATATGAAGAATTTTACTCTACATGAAAGCACCAACACATTACAAAAATGTTCATTATCGCCATCGACTCTAACCAATACATAACCCACGAAAGCAGAACTATATAAATTAAATATCTTCGAATAGATATCCATACTTCCGCCATTAAAAGTATGACTGTCAAAGTAAAGTCTATCATATGAAGGATTAATCCACAGTGTAAGCAAAAAAAACAAACAATTGAATACAATTAAAAACAGTATATCAAATTTTGCTATACTTTTAATTTTAACTAATGCGTACAAAACTAAGGGGACGATAATTAACGCATTAAGAATTACAACAAGTAATTTAAAAAGCGAATATGATGCAACTATTGAACTATTGACCACAGATGGTCTGATTAAAAAAGCAAATTCAGAAAGACCAATTAATAAAGAAGGTGTAACTTTCAACACACTATTTGGCATCTTAATCCCTTTTGATAAATTTCTCATGACAACCTCTCGATACTGTTATACAGTCTTCTTGTTTTTTCTGCTGATTTTAAGAAATGTTAATAAATTATTTCGAAAACCAATTTGTTATTTAACATAACCCTGACACACTGAACACTCATTATCAGATTTTTAGATATTTTTATATATATCTAACACTTTATTGGATGTTCTTTCCATGCTAAATTTCTCAGCGGCAATGATTTGTCCCCTTTTTGCAATGAGTTTTGCTTCACCTATATTACGAAGCACCCACTCTATTCTGTCGGCCAAGTTACTGACATCGCCAGAACTATAAAGAACCCCATTGATACCTTCTTTAATCAATTCAGGGGTCCCACCCGAATTAGAACCGATGACGAATAAACCAGACAGCATATATTCTATCGTTATCCTCCCAAATGCCTCTGCTTTAGAACACACTAAACCAATATCGCTTTTTTTCAATAATGGTTTCACATCTGATGTAAAATCGACTAATTTTACGTATTCCTCTAAGTGATTATCAGCAATATAGTATTTAATTTTTAACTCATACTCACTTTCACCTCTATATCCTACGATTGTCAATCTGACATTGGTAATACCTTTATCCCTAAGGTGACTAATCGCCTTAACTGCATCCATTTGCCCTTTACCTTCGACAACTCTTCCTGTAATAATGCACTGAATGTTTTCTCTATCGAAAGAATGGTCATTCTGTTGATAGTAATTCTCTATTTCTAAACCATTATAAACAACTTCAATTCTCCGTTGTATGATTGGACTCCAATAATTCTTTATGGCCTCAGAAATCGCTATTACATTCTTAGCTTTTTGAATCAAAGAGATAAAATATTTCTTACCAATAATCTCATTATTGTGGTCTAATCCGAGGAACTCGCGCAAATGCCATACATACGGAATATTATGCTTATCGGCAACTGCAGCCCACTCATAGCAAGTCAGTGTGCTGTTAATATGCATCAAATCAACATTTTCAGTTTTCAGAAACGAATACATTTCCTTATGATATATCTTATTCAGCATTCTTTTAGCTACATATGCCAAATATGTTCTAGAATTAATTAGATTTCGCGGGTATACATATGGTTTAACCGGTATTATTTTTGTTTTAATGCCAAGTTTTTCAGCTTCACTTGTTAGCTGGCACGTTCTATCGCAAACAAGCACTAATTGTATGTCTTTTTCCATCATTCTTTTCATCAGGCTAAGTAAAGACTTCTCTGCTCCAGCCAATGATTTTGCATAATAAGCAACAAAGCACACTTTCATAGCATCTAACCTATCTCCTCATCGAACTCAAACCAAATTAATACTCAAACAGTTCTACAGTCACATCATCCAAATGAACAAACCCTTTTTCTTCTGCATCTTTGGGAATCTTCATATAGTCTCCATATAGATTAGTAAGATAAATATCATATCCTACTGGAACAGGAAATTTTCTTCCCTCAAATTGTAAATAAACCGCTTGGCTCATTAATTCTCGCAATATCGTTTCTCGTTCTCCATAGTGTTCTGCTAATATAGCACCCACATATTTGCATTTATCAAATGTGTACTTACTTGCATTGCCATTCAACCATTTAAAAAAGAAACGAGAATCCATATGCCGCGTGATAAAATGCACAATTTGTTTTATTGCTATGTAATCTTCTTTCTCATTAAAGCGGCTTCTGATACAAGAATTTCCCAACGCACATATAACCTTGGAATATTTGTAATGCAGTTTTCTTATTAAGAAATTCTCCGGCAACCCATCAATTGGCAAGATATCAATAAAAACCCCAATTTCCTTAGCACCTATAAGCTCATTTTTCAATCGTGTTCTTTTATCCCATACTTTAACATGCTTTGTTTTCCACTCTTTATCGATTTCCAGTGCTCCTAAGCCATATTGTTCAGGATGATTCTCAGAGAATAGTTTTATAAACTTTTGATAGTCCTTTCTAGGCATCATCAAATCTGCATCATCATCCCACGGAATAAATCCTTTATGTCGAACGGCACCCAAGCATGTTCCTCCCGACAGGAAATACATAATATTATTTTCTTTACAAAAGTCATCAATGACGCACATCATCTCATAGATAACAGTTTGCATCTTCTTCACTTTTGCTTTGTTCGCTTCAATGTCGCTCATTTACTCTTTCTCCTGTCCATAATAAGCATTCGGACCATGCTTTCTCATATAATGCTTGTCTAAAATATACTGTGCCATATTCGATTTTGAGTTAAGCAGTAGTGTCTTTAATGCCATTTCTGCCGCAACATCCATCACAACAGCATGGTATACCGACGATGCAGCATCTTTTCCCCAACTGAATGGACCATGATGACTCACCAATATTCCTGGCACCGCCATTGGCTCAATCTGTCGTTTCTTGATACATTCCACAATAACTTTTCCTGTGTTCAGCTCATAGGCACCTTCAACTTCTTCATTCGTCAGCTCTCTTGTACAAGGAATTGATCCATAGAAATAATCTGCATGAGTTGTCCCGAGTGCCGGAATGTCAATTCCAGCCTGTGCAAAAGATACTGCATTGATAGAATGAGTGTGTGTAATGCCACCGATTGACTGGAATGCTCTATATAATTCTAGATGAGTAGGCGTATCTGATGATGGTTTATAGCGTCCCTCAACAGCTTCTCCCGTACCTAGATCGACCACCACCATATCTTCCGGATTCATTTCATCATAATCCACACCAGATGGTTTGATTACAACAAGACCTTTTTCTCGGTCAATCCCACTTACATTGCCCCAAGTGTAAATTACCACTCCGCGTCTCACTAACTCAAGATTAGCATCGCAAACTTGTTTTTTTAATTCTTCCAACATCACTGAACCTCTGTTAATTTAATTCTTTCAATATTTTGACTGTGTGAGAAAAACCGCGTTCTGCATCAAATAATCCCCTCCAGCCAAGTGAGAGTAGCTCAGTGCTATCCAATGATGAATTACTCATTGGATTAAAACCCTTCTTTTCTTCGGCAGTCGGAAACTCCAATATTAATTCCACCCCCGAGGATTTCACCAAAATCTCAGCCATATCACGAATTGTGACAATAGAGTTCGGGTTTGATACGTTATATGCATGGATTGTTACTCCTCTTATTAACGCCTTGAGAATAGCCGTTGCACTATCCAAACAGTAACAATAACTCCGAATCTGCGCTCCATCGCTCTTCATGACAACATTCTCTCCATGTGCAACTGCATATGCCCATGCAGAGGATACACGATTATCTGATTCCAAAGCCGTAGGTCCATATATGTGCCCAGGACGAATAATCACCGAGTCAACACCGTATTCATCGGCATATGCAGCACATAGCGTCTCCGTAGCACGTTTCCCTACTGAATATGAATTTCGGGGGTTGAGCAGATCTATGTAACCATATTCATCGTTATGATAGGGCTTGTCGTCATTTTTTTTTCCATAAACTTCAGAACTGGATATGTACAGAACTCTTTTGACTGAATTGTTTTTTGCATAGTCCAAAAGCATTTTCATTCCCCAAAAATTGCTGAGCATTGTTTCAACTGGCTCTTTGACAATCTTATTCGGAGATGCGTTACTTGCTCCATGAATAATATAATCACACGGAATATCCAAGCTGTTATTAAGAGAAGCCGCATCAAATGGAACTATTTTAAACCAATGCTCTGCGTCATAAGGTGTAAATCTCTTCCGTATTCTCTCTTCATTTCTGCCCGCTGCTAGAATTGTGATTATTTGCGTATCATGTGTCTCATTCCAGCGAATAATGACATCAATAACTGCTGAACAGATAAGTCCAGTACAGCCTGTGATCATAATGTTCTTCCCTGCTATTTCACCTAATTCAGGGAGAATATCTATACTTTCATCCAAGTCAGAAATCCATAGTTTACTATCATAAATACTCATTGTTTTAATCCTTTAGCCAATCAGATCGCTTCGCCACTAAAAGTGCCTTGAAAATATCTATATCTTCCACTGTTGTCAGCTTTATATTTTTCTCAGAACCAAAGGAGAAATAAACCTGTTCGCCCATTTCAATCATCAAAGTGCAGGATGCTACAGAGTTAGTAATTCCTGCCTTCAGAGCCCTCTTATGCAGATCACAAATATCACCTATATGGAATGCCTGCGGAGTTTGAGTTCTTTTCAACTTGTCGCGCGGATAGGAACCAACAGAAACAACACCATTTTCTGTTTGCATCATCGCTTCCGCACATGGAATAACTGTTATAGCGTTACCAAACTCTCTGGCGACTCTAATGTTGTCACTTATTATTTCCGCACTTACCATCGGACGAATTGCATCATGAATCAAAACGATATCTTCCTTATCAAAATGCTTTTCAAGCTCGTATACGCCATTACGAATTGAATCTTGACCGTTCTTTCCACCTGGAATCACATGCTGCAGTTTTGTAATGTTAAACTGTTTCGCATATGCCCAAAGAACCTGCTCCCATCCCTCAATACACACAACTGCGATTGCATCGATTTCTGGGTGTTTTTCAAAAGCTTCTAATGTGTACACGATAACAGGTCGTTCATTCACCGTGATAAATTGTTTAGGGATATCCTGATGCATACGATTGCCAGATCCTCCGGCGATTAATAATCCTATATTAGCCATATTGTCAACCTTTCCTTTTCTATTAATTTCAATAAGTCTGTGTACCGAAAATAATGTAATACTGATTTCTATCAATTACTCTATTTCACAGTATTTCGTAGTATCCACTATATGTCATAATGCGGATATAATTTCTTATGTTCTCTCATCCATATCGCCAGTTCAGACACCATTTTTTCATAATCCGGAATTCTGTATTCAAAATTCCAATGTGTACGTTTAAGGGACTTATCTGCTGCAATCTTGTCACATGGAATAATATCAATCTTATCATTTCTCATATATTTGCTGAACAATCTCAACAAATCATATTTTGAAATCGACGTATCCGGTACCATATTGTAGAGGCCATAAACCCTTTCCTTAATAGCAATTTCCATCGTTTTAGCAAGTTGAAGAGTTGTCTGTCCTGTCCATATCACTCCAGTAAACCCATTTACACTGCCCTGTTGTTGCATAAACCAATTTAGAAGCCCAATGCCATTACTCTTAATATCCGGACCGACAATGGACTGGCGCAATGTCAAGTTCTTATTATCATCCAATTCTCCTAACGCTTTGGAACGATCATAAAATGTCCCTCCGTCCCTGAGATCGTCTTCTGTATACAGACCTCGCTCTCCGCTGAACACACAGTCTGTGCTCATGTGGATTACTTGTGTGTCCATACCCTCCGTAATCTGAGCAAGAAAATGTGGGAGATAGCTGTTTATGTATACCGCATCTGCCATATTGTTGTCTGCAAACTGGTTCAAGAGACCAATGCAATTAATGACACTATCAAATCCATTATCGCATACAAGGTCTCGAATAAAATCCGAATCCATCGCATCACCCGTAACCGAGTTAACTAATGCAGATTTTGTTCGAGCAAAGCCAAGAACATCATGTCCTTTTTCTTGCAAATAAAGGCTAATCAAGTGACCAGCCATACCATTGCATCCGAGTACTAATACTTTCATTTGCCAATCTTCCTCAATTCATCTTGGATATATTCAGTGCCCATAATTTTCTCGACAGTGCCATCAACATCCAACAAGTGCGTATTGCTACTTGTATACTCCACATCTGCCTGAGATTTCACATTGCCATTTACAAGAAACTTATCATAATTCAAATCTCGGCTGTCCGCCGCTATACGATAATACTGTCCCATATCTTCAGAACGGAGCATTTCTTCCCTAGTCACGAGTGTTTCAAACAACTTTTCGCCATGACGTGGTCCAATCACCCTTGTTCCTGTATCACCGAAAATTTTTTGCACAGCTTTAGCTAAAACACCTATGGTACTTGCGTCCGCCTTCTGAACAAATAAGTCACCAGGATTTGCATGTTTGAAAGCAAACATAACAAGATCCACCGCCTCATCAAGATTCATTAGAAACCTAGTCATGTTGGGGTCTGTTATTGTAATTTCTCGACCACTCATAATCTGCTGCACAAACAGAGGAATGACAGAACCTCGGCTACACATCACATTTCCGTATCTGGTGCAAGACAGTATCGTACCATGCTCCGCTGCATATCTTGCCTTAGAATAAATAACCCGTTCAGCCATAGCCTTGCTTATACCCATCGCATTGATTGGATATGCCGCCTTATCCGTAGATAAAAGGACTACTGATTTTACTCGATTGGCTACAGCCGCCTGAACTATGTTATTAGTTCCCTCCACATTTGTTTTATATGCTTCCATTGGAAAAAATTCACAAGATGGAACTTCCTTTAGAGCAGCGGCATGGAATACATAGTCCACACCTTGCATTGCGTCCGCAAGTGAATCTCGGTCACGGACATTGCCAATATAAAATTTCACCTTGTCATAAGATTCAGAATAATCCGCTTGCAGTTCGTGTCTCATGTCATCCTGTTTTTTTTCATCTCTTGAAAAAATACGAATTTCACCGATATCTGAATTCAAAAAATGACGCAATACTGTATTTCCGAACGAGCCTGTTCCCCCGGTTATTAAAAGTGTTCCGTTGTTAAACATCTGCTTTTGTTTCTCCTTTCAAAATTCGAGCGGAGCATCTCAATGCACTCTCAATCGATGCTTCCATATCGAAATACTTAAACTCTGCCAATCTGCCAACATAATAAAAGTTGTTAATGGTATCTGCCTTCTTCTTATATCTTTCGATGATGGCTGAACTTCCTTCATTAAGAACCGGATACGCAGGGACATTGAATATCTTAGATTCTTTATTATATGCACCTGGATATTCAGAGACATTTGCCACATATCCGTCAATTTTTTGGTCGAGTAACTCAACCATATCAGTAGTCCTGACTTTATCAAAGTTCATTGGATATGTTGTCACTGCACTTGGTGCCTCTCGGTCTCCTCTAAAGACATCAATCTCAAAGTATAGCGCACGGTACGGCAGTTCTCCATATTCATATGAGAATAATTCATCCAGTGGAGCTGTATAGATTACAGCACCCGAGTAATTATTTCCTTCAATTTTGACATGTTCTCCTTCAATCCCGATAACATCCATCGCTTTGGTATCGAGCAGGATATCGATGTTCGGAGAATCAACAATGCTGTAAAACAAATCCTTATATCCCTTAGTAGGAATTAATTCATATTTCTTTTTGCAGTTTTTGTCGTTATATGAAATCCGGATTGGAAGACGTCCTGGAATAGACGGATCCAATTCCTCCGGCTTTAGACCCCACATCTTAGCGTTATATCCGACAAATATTTTATCATAGAGGTTATCTGCCAATTCGCGTATTTCTGCATCTTCCGAACTCATCATTGTCAAAATGTGAACTTCCTTACCTTCCCCGTAAAGAGCAATCATCTTTTCCTGAAGTCTCTTTGATTTTTCTTCTCCATATAGGGTATCAAGGGAGTAGAAATTGGCGGGAATTGACACATACTTCTCATCAATAAAAGCATGGACATAATTTGTCACAGGAAGCAAGTCGCAGAATTGTTTTAAATAGGCAAGCACTTCGTCACTATTTAACATGAATACATGCGGACCATACTTATGGATGATAATCCCATTTTCATCTACGTAGTCAGCCATCATACCACTGATTTCAGATTTCTTTTCAATAATCAAGACGCGCTTTCCATGCTCCGCAAGTTCTCTTGAAACGACAACTCCAGAAAAACCGCCCCCTACAACGATTGCATCGTAGTCATCGAATCTAACATCATTTTTTTCTCGGTACATATCGTTTTCCCTCTTCATAATCAGTCTGTACCCTCTTGCAGAACGCAATTGGTGAATATTCATTATCGTAGTTATATGTCACAGCTTCCCGCTTCTTAATAAAATCAGGATCTATTGTCCCAAGGTTATCCTTCGTAAAAATTCGAATAAATCTAGGATCATAGAAAGGCATATGTTCAATTGTGTAATTATTGGTAAGCAACTTTTTCTTAAAGCAAAGTGCCTCTACTGTCCGTAAGGTCATACCCGTATATCTGTCTCCAACAACTTCCAGTATACAGTTTGTGTGCATGTTTTCATCCATAATGGTGGCATAGTTCAACCACTCGTTATAATGAATTCCTTCCGGCACTTTTTTATCCTTGTCTTTCGTGTTTTGAACATAGATGTGGGCATTAATACCACGATCCAGCATATATTTTCCCAACGCATTCAACAAATCAGCCCGGTCGTTTGCATTGCCTGCAAAGAAAATGTCAGAAGTTATCTCTGGAGCATCATCGGGATTAATCTCAGAGTAAATATCGGGTTGAAACTGGAACTTATAATCTTCAGCATCCTTCTCGCTAAAGGAATAAATTAAGTCCATATACTGGAGATGCTTCTTCAACAGTTTGTCTCGCAAATACATTGCGTTATTAATCATAAGAACAAGTGTCACATTGGTATGTTGTTCTTTATACTTAGCCACATACTTTGCATCATATCTAGCTAAGGCAATATCTGTAAATATGATATAATAGTGATCAATAGGCTGTATTCTTACTTTTTCTAAAGAATACTTATTCTTCCATATTCTTTTGCATGGCATAGCGATTCGACTATTAACCGCAAAACTTGCATGAGCATGACACAATGTATCGGAAATTTTATTTGTAGAAACAAACGGTGCCTCCAAATATATCGCATTTTCCATTTTCTTCAGGTCACCCCATCTAACAGTGCCATAGTCACTGCCTTGACCAACAACAATAAAATTAACCATTCTCATATCCTTTCGAAATTCTTAATCTGTTTTTTACAATCGGAACAATCAACGGAACCAATATCCCTATCAATGTATAAAATCCCCCCCAGACATAGGAGCTCTCTACAATTGGATGCCTAGATATATACGCAAGTGGCAGACCTTCCGCCTTAACCCATATAAACGAAACCGATCTAAATGCCAGAAGATGCAAACACAAAATAGGTATTGTATTTCTACCTAGATAGCTAAAAACTTTCCCAACTTTCCATTTCTTTAGATGATCGGCAAGTTCTAGTGTCAGTAGAACACCCGAGAAACCTGCAACCAACAGAAAACCGGGATTAACAATTTCATTTCTGCTCATTCTAAGCGTTTCTCCAGTAAAAAAAAGAATACCTGTCATTATTGCAACGCATGGAACAGCAAGATAATGTCTCCTATACTCTATCTTTTTCATTCGGTAGCCAGCATACATAAATGGAAGCAAAGAACAAGCATTATCTGCATTTCCTGGTAAACTAATCTGTTTGTAAAAGAAGAAACATCCCATAGAGAAAAAGAGAATCACTAGAATAACTTCTATGATATTCTGCAATTTCCGTTTAAAAAATGAAGAAATCCATAAAACTCCATAGAGAAGGCATCCTCCGATAAATATAGCCGTTAAAAACCACATGGCCGATTCTAAAGGCTCTGTTTTCAAAAAGCAGATATTTTTCGCAAGTGCTACAAAAAACTGCTTTATAGAATACTTATCAAGAGCATATATTCCAACGGCGACAAAAGCATTATGTAGCATCACATAGAAACAACCATACAAAACACTTGGTAGCCACAACGACTTCATTCGTTTATATATGAATGTAATCGCAGACTTCATAGACTTATCTTGAAACCTAAAGACAAGTCCCGAAAGATAGAAGAATAGCGGAATATGAAATAAGTTGACGAATTGACTAATGCCGCCACTGAAACCATGACCGGCAACAACGAACAATATTCCTAACCCTTTAGCAATGTCCCAGACATCATTTCTTTTTTTGTCCATCAAAAACACCTGCTACTTATTAACTCTTTCTCTTTTCTATGAAACTTTGAAAATCTCCAATAACCCTACAAGGAACACCAACACACACCGAGTTATCCGGTAAATCTTTTACAACAACGCTCCCAGCTCCCACAATCACATTGTTTCCTATAGTCACATCATAAAGCACTGTTGAATTAGCGCCTATGAATACATTGTCGCCGATAACAATATTTCCTTTTTTCTCATCAAATCTATACCCCCCCGCATATTTCGAGATGTTATTGAGCATATTGTGTGTAACATCATGCGTGATGAAGCTGACATTAGATGCCACCCGCACATTGTTTCCAATATAGATAAGCTCCGGATACAACGGCACTTTTCTAGACTGAATCATTACATCATCCCCGATGCTTCCAAAGACTTTTTTCTTTTTAAGGTAGGCGGTTCTTCTTATACCAGACCAGAAAGTAAACATTCTCATCTGTGTCCATATACGCTTGATGTTCATCCTTTCCCCCTGCTTTCAACAATCTTCACTTCGTTGTATTTCATCATATAAATGCCTTCATCATAGGCACCAATGCTCTTCTTGTTCTTAACTCCGTTAAGATTATTGAGAATCAGCTTCATATGGTTGCAACCGCATTCATAGGCATGCGGATAACCACCTCCAAAGCGAGGATTGACCTCACTGATATAGTATTCTCCATTGATTTCGAATATATCAATATCAATCTGACCGCTGTATCCGGCTTCTTTTACAAACTTTTCAATCAAAGCGAATAATTTCTCATCTTTGAAGGATACTGCTTTGTCTGTCTCACCAGCACGCATCTTCTTTTTCTTCTTCGTGAAGATTGATACGATCTCACCGGTGAGCATATCAATATATACATCTGCACCAATCTCCTGTCCATTCAGGAATTCCTGAATCATCAATCCTTCATCATGGGCAAACAATAAATCCACCGTTTCCTTATCGCAAACCTTCGAGATGGCAATACTAGCACTACCCCTGGCAGGCTTAACAAAAACCGGATAAGTGATTTTTCTTGCATCCACATCTGCAAAGAAATCCGCTTTATCCATGTATGATTTAGCACATTTATAACCGTGAGAAACCAGCCAGTTGTACATCTGAAACTTATCCAGCGACATCTCGCAAAGCTCGTATGAAGATCCGATTACATTTGTTCCAATAGCCTCAAACTTATCCTTGTTCTTTGCCAAAAGTGAAAGCTCCGGATCGATTAAAGACAAAACTCCCGCTACTGATTCCTTTTTACAAATATCCAAAATGGCATCCAGATACCCGGGAGCAGTCATTCCCGGAACAATATAGAATTTATCAGCATCGTAAATGGCAGGAGCAAGACCGCTCATGTCAGTAGCGATAACAGTTCCTTTACCCCGTAAAGTTTTTCTAAAATACTGTACAATCTTATTTCTTGTACCAGCACTGAGTATTAAAATGTTCATCTATCTATACCCCAACAGTCTCTTTAAAAATGTTTTTTCACATCAACAATGCTTGTTAAAGGTTTACCACGAATGTAATTAATAATATTTTCAATTGCTCCGTCCAAATGTGGAAGGCTGTTCTCAATAAAGCCTGCACGATGTGGAGACATAATAACATTATCCATTCTCCAGAACTCATTATGCGTGGAAGGATAGCTCTCTGATTCTCCCCTTTTAGGTGCATTCCACCATACATCGGATGCAAACCCACCAACTTTGCCACTGAGCAATGCCGAATATAAATCATCTTCATCGAACACATCCGCCCTGGACATATTCACAAATAAGATTCCATCTTTTGCTGCACCGATCATTTTCGAATTAATCATACCTCTGGTAGTGTCCGTTAGAGGTAATGTTGAAACGGCAATATCTGCCTCTGCCAGTGCATCGGCGTACTTATCCTGTCCATATACTTTAGAAACAACCTCATTGTTATTAACATGATCGTCAACCGCAATAACGTTAGCTCCAAATGCTACCATCAGCTTTGCAATACGGTAACCGATATTTCCGCATCCCATCATACAAACAGTCTGTTTCGAAAGCATTCTGGATTTCAGGTCAAGCGGCTTCTGATTACGGTTCCAATCGCCATCACGCATTTTTCGGTCATGATAAGATACCTTTTTCAGAAGATCCAACACAAGCGTCACACCTAATTCCGCAACAGAATCGGCGTTACTATGCGTATTACAGACAGTACCTTTAAAATCCTCCACCGCAGAGAAGTCAAAAGTGTCCATGCCTGTCCAAGGAACCTGTATCAGTTGAAGTTTTTCTGCAGACTTCAAAATATCTTTCGTTACATAAGGTCCAAGAAGAACATCTGCATCCCTTGCTTCTGCTTTAATGGCTGTCTCAGTAAATTCAACCGGAACAACAATTTCGTATTTACCAGTTACTTCTTTATTGAGTTCGCTTTTAATATATTCCTGATCGACATGAAGCATACTTCTTGTCAGAACAATCTTGCAAGTATTCATCGTATCTACTCCTGTTTCACATTCTCACACTTATAATCGTAGCCCTGCATCAAACCAATTGCTCTTTCAAGAGTTTTCATCGGCACTGCAAACGAGAATCTGACATGATCATCCCAGTCAGAACCGAAAGCAAGACCGGGAGTAGAAGCAATACCGGTCTTCCATAATAAATCAGAACAGAACGTGTTTGAATCCAAGCCAGTCTTGGAAATATCAATAAAATAGAAGAAGCCAGCCTTTGGCATTACACCGGAAGCATAATCAAGATTATTGATTCCAGCATTAAAGTAATTAATACGTTCCTCAAGTTCTTCTACATATGGCTTGATATGAACCGGTTCATTCTCAAAAATCGAGCAAGCACCTTTCTGAATGAAAGTACACGTATTTGTGTTAATATGCTGCTGTAGTTTATTCATCCTAGCAATGATAGCCTTAGCACCGATTCCATATCCAAGACGCCATCCGGTCATAGCATGTGATTTACTGAAGCCGTTGCAGATAACTAACCGATCCTTGATTTCAGAATATTTTCCGAAACTGGTATGAGTTTGTCCTGTATATACAAGTTTTTCATATACTTCATCCGAAACGATGTAGAACCCATTTTTTACAGCAAGTTTAACAACAAACTCTACCTCTTCCTTGGAAAGAACAGTTCCTGTAGGATTGTGAGGACTGTTCAGAAGAATACATTTTGTTTTATCTGTTACAGCTTCTTGTAATGCCTCAACATTCAGTGTAAAATCTTTATTTAAATTCACATACTTAATTACGGCACTAGGCTCAGCCAACTTCACCATTGCCGGATAGCTCACATAGTATGGAGAAATCATGATAATCTCGTCACCAGGCTCAAGAATTGCACACAGTGCAAAATACACCGCCGACTTTATACCCGGAGTTACAATCACCTCTGCCGGAGTATAATCAGAACCGTATTCTTTATTGGCATTTACAGCAATTAGATTTCTAAGCTCCGGCCATCCTTGTGTAGCAGAATAGTGTGTAAAGCCGTCATTCATGGCTCTCACCGTTGCATCTACTATATACTGGGGTGTTTTAAAATCAGGTTCTCCAAGACCAAGCGAAATAATCTCTCTTCCATGCGCTTTCATTTCATTTGCAGTCTGAGCAAATTTGTATGTTAATGACTCTCCAACTTCTTTTTCAAAATGCACTTTTCTGTTTCTCCTCTCTTCTCACTTGATCTAAAGGTGGAATTCTCTTTTCCGCCACATCTGATCTTTTTATAACTTTTATTACTGTACCAAGAATAATTTTTACATCTCCGAAAAAAGTAATATGCTGAGCGTATTGAACATCCATAGCAATTCGTTCATCCCACATTAAAAAGTTTCTTCCATGTATTTGAGCTAGACCTGTAAGTCCCGGCCGTATGGCATGTCTCTCCCTTTCGTTTTCTCTATAATACGGTAAATAATGCGTTAATAACGGACGAGGTCCAACAATCGACATATCTCCTTTTGCAATATTAAAAAGCTCAGGTAACTCATCTAAAGATGTAGACCTTAGTATTTTCCCAAATCGTGTGAGACGTTCTGAATCCGGAAGTAGATTCCCATCATTATCACGCTTGTCAGTCATTGTTCGAAATTTATATATTTTAAAAATCTTCTCGTTTTTTCCCGGTCTTTCTTGTGTAAAGAGAATTGGAGTACCAAGTTTGATTCTAACCAGAATCGAAACAATTACGAAAACTGGTAATAGGACAATTATTGCTATAGTTGATAAAATCCAATCTAAAAATCTTTTAAAAAATGCTTCATACGGACCAAACGGTTTATGTTTCATCTCATTCTACCTCTTACTCAAAACAGGCCCTAACGATCTCAATAACCTTATTCTGCTGCTCAACTGTCATCTTATTATCCGAAGGCAGACACAGACCTCTCTCAAATATATCCGCTCCAACATCAGCAACGCCGCCTGCGATATAGGCGTTTGTACGACATCTTATGCTTCCATCTCTGCCAATGCACTCATGCATACGATACATCGGCTGCATATGCATCGGTTTCCAAATCGGACGCCCTTCGGCATTATACTTTGCCAGCGTTTCCAAAATCTCGGTCGGGCAGGTCTTGCCTTTTTCTTTTATGTAGAGTGCTTTGGAGTCGTCTCTGACCTGCTTGCACATATACTCTTTATCGATGATCATGGCGGACAACCAGTAGTTCGGCTCTGTACCGTCTGTAATCGGATTCATCTGAACAGGCAAATCCTTGAATCCCACTTTATATCTCTCATATACCGCCTTTTTCTGTGCAATATGCTCTTCAAGATGCGGATACTGACCTCTGACAACACCGGCAATCACATTACTCATGCGATAATTGTAGCCGACTTCCTCATGCTGATACCAAGGAGCATTTTCTCTCGCCTGTGTTGACCACTTACGAGCTTTGTTTGCGACTTGGATATCGTTTGTGAGCAGGCATCCTCCTGATGAACCAGTTATAATCTTATTGCCATTATAACTAATAGCCGAGTAATCGCCGAACGATCCGCACTGCTTGCCATCAATTGTGGCTCCCATTGCTTCAGCGGCGTCTTCAATTAGGATTGCTCCATTCTTTTCGCAAATTTTCTTGATTTCATCCATTCGTCCAGGGAAGCCGTACAGTTCAGCAGAAACGACAAGTTTTACATCAGGGTAAATCTCAAATGCCTTTTCCAGTGCAACGGAATCCATGTTCCAGGAATTAGCATCAGTATCAATAAAGATTGGAATGCCGCCTTCGTACACGACAGGATTCAGCGTCGCATCAAAGGTCATGTCGGAGCAGAACACTCTCCTGCCTTCCAATGCTCCGTGACTGATTGCGGGCTTGCCGTATAGCTTTTCGCCCGCAAACTTCACGCAAAGGTGCAGCGCAGCAGTGCAACAGGAAAGACCGACCGCATATTTCATTTCTGCTCTTTCAGCAGCAATGCGCTCAACCTCATTGATATTCGCACCAACTGTAGACATCCAGTTTGTGTCATATGCCTCAGTTACATATTTCAATTCTTCGCCGTGCATCGTCGGCGTAGCAAGCCAAACTTTGTTCTCAAATGGTGTAAACTCTTTTGTTATCATATTCCTGTTCCTTTCTCTATGAAAACGTCAACCGGATTATAAAAATGTGTGAGATAATAATCACTCACATCTAGATAATTATCATATACTGTTTTTCTCCACTCAAATTAAATTTTCCGTGAAAAGCACTACATATTTTATTTGTATTAGACCATATTTAATATACAGTCGCAATACATTACTAATAGTTTTATTATACACCCATATATTGCGTTTGTCAACGATAATGCACACTATTGCTAGAAAAAAGTCAAATTTTACAAAAATCTTTCTGTAAAATTCCTTTTATGCAAATATTTTTAAAAAAGGAAAAATTGCAACTGATTTTCGTTACTAATTTACTAAAGTTCGTTACACTGATACTTATAATGCAAGGACACACTTCACAAAGCTAAAGGCAATGCCGAGTAAGCTCGTCATTGCCTTTGCAGATATTTTAATATTTATTTTATACTGTCGAGCTTTAGCTTATCATAATATTCGTGGTACTCAATATTGAGATTATTTTCAAGATAATCATCATATGTCTTGTTGAACATTACTTTGCTGTACTCATCAAAGAGATCGTCAGCATTCTCCTCAACATATTTCGTATCAACAGGGAGTCTTTTTATGATGTGGTATCCGTATGCCTCAGACTCAACGATATCGCTGATTTCATCTACCTTGAGTGCAAATGAGCCATCGAGGAATTCCTGCACGAAGCTAAAATCCTTTGTGAAGTAATAGCCTACGATGCTTGTAATATCGTTCTTATCCGTAAGAGCCATACCCGGGTCCATATTGTAATCGGCGATAAGCTGATAAAAGTCTTCGCCGTCCTTAGCTTTCTGGAGAACAGTATCGGCAAGAGCCTTAGACTTCTCCTTTACTGCTTCCTTTTCTTCATCGGTAAGCTTGTTATATGCGGCTTCAAGCTTATCGTACTTTTTGTCAACAGTAAGCTCGTCCCAGCCTTCCTTATCCTCCTCTGAAAGCTCTGTGCAGGCGAAATAAGGAACGAGGACATGGATTACTCTTGCGTAATCGTCGGTTTTTGTGAGTTCAAGGAATGTGTCCTTATCAACGTAATACTTGCCGCCTTCAAGGAACAATTCCGAATAAACTTTATCGCTCATTACATTCTCATAAAACACCTGCTGCACTGTTTCATCTGTAAGGAACATAGATTCAAGCCACTGGGCATATTCGTCCTCAGACTGGAACTGCATAAGTAGATTAGAATAAGAATCTGTAAATTTTTCTTCGTCGGTCTTTTCATACTTAATGCCATTTTCTTCGCCCATTGCAAGTATGCCATAAGCTTCCTTGAGGTCGGCCATTACAAAAACTTTAAGGTCATCTGCTGTGTATTCAATTTCATAAGAATCAAGCAGCGATTTACGTCCGAGCCAATAGTATCTGAACTCTTCAAAGCTTACATCTATTCCGTTGATTGTACACATAACGAGGTCAGTTGTATCAACCTCCGCACCGTCGATTGTAAGGCTTGTTTTGATGTCCACATTCTGACCGGATGCAGAAGAAGTGCTGTCATCGCCCGATACAGAGGAGCCGGATGATGTTGCTGAGCTGTTTGAGTCGCCGCAGCCGGTTAACATAGCAGCGGCACATGAGAAGCTTAATAAAAGCGCTAAAATTTTCTTTGTCATTTTAAAATTCCTTTCGAGTTTTATTGCCTATCACAGTATAAAGCATAATTGTGATAATATCGTGATATACAAAAATTTATTGTAATTGCCATTGCAAAATACACGAAACTGTAATATAATATATTAGAAAAATACTTTATACGAGGAGATCACTATGGATTTTCCAAAGCTTATAGCGCACAGGGGTCTGCACTCTGACGCTATACCCGAAAACTCACTTGCAGCATTCAAAGCCGCTGCAAAATCCGGATACGCAATAGAGCTTGACGTCAGACTTACCGCTGATTGCAGGCTTGTTGTTTTCCACGACAAGGACTTAAAGAGGATGTGCAATGTCGAGGGAAAAATCTCTCACTTTACCTACGAACAGCTTTGCTGTTTTAGGCTGCTTGATTCCGATGAAAAGATTCCTCTTTTGTCCGAGGTTTTGAAGCTGGTAGACGGCAGTGTTCCCCTGCTCATCGAGGTCAAGACCGGCGAAAGCGCATTTGAAATGCAAAAGAGGCTCACAAGACTTATGAAAGTCTACAAGGGAAAATGGGCAGTTCAATCGTTCAGCCCGTTCACAATAATGCTATTCCGGCTTTTTTCAAAGGATGTAAAGCGTGGCGTTCTTATATCACAATTTATGAAAGAAAAAGACGTTGACAGCATAGCGCGTTATCTTTGTTCATTCCCTGTTGTGTGGAAAACTCTTGCAAGACCCGACTTTATATCCTGCGATTTAAGAAGCATCAGCTTTACTCAGATTGAACAGGCGTTCAATGCGGGCGCTGACCTGTTTACCTGGACAGCCAATGGCAAAGAGCTAACCGACGAAGCGCTTAAATTCAGCGACAGCGTCATATTTGAAAATTACTGACATACCCGCATAAAGACGTATGGAAATCCATACGTCTTTATTATTTGAGTGTGTTTGTGTTGTTATCCGTATAAACGGCGAAGTTTGACTTACCGCTTCTCTTAACGCTGTACATTGCGTTATCCGCCATATCTATAAGCTCGGCAGGGTCTGAGGTATCGGAATCGAGATATGCGATACCTATACTGCAATACATAACGATCTGCTCTCCGAAGCTTGGAGATTTAAAGCCCGCACCGAGTCCTGATATAATCTTTTGCGCAAGCGTAGGAGCATCCATATCAGCTGTTTCTCTGAAGCACAACACGAACTCGTCGCCGCCGTGTCTTCCGACAAAGCCATGCTTTCCCAAAAGCTCCTTGCAGAGATTTACGGTAAACACAAGAACCTCGTCGCCGACTGTATGGTTATACTCGTCATTGAAATGCTTGAAGTTATCAAGGTCAATAAAGAGTATTGCGTCCTTTCCGTTTCTCATTGCGGAAAGCTCAAACTCATTGAGAAGTGCAAGCTCAAACGACTCTCTGTTATATGCCTGTGTAAGCGGGTCAAGCGACGCTTTATCCATAAGCTGTTGTTCTCTTGCTTTTGTCTTATCAATATTGAGCATCACACCTACGGTTTTTATAATCTTATTATAGCTGTCACGGATTGACGCGCATCTTACAAGGTACCAAGCGTAGTCGTTATAAATTGTCTTAAAACGGAATTCGCCCTGCAATGCCTGACCCTCCGTCATAGCGATTACAAACTTTGCAAATGCGGGTGCGTCTTCCTTATAGACGTTAGCCTTAACGAAAAAGCTGTCCTCATATTTAAGCGAAACTGCTCTGAAGCTGAATTTCTTATTGAAGTTATTACTGAAGGACACGGTATCCTTATTTACGGAATACTCAAATACGATATTGTCGGTCATATCTACGACAGTACGGTATCTTTGTTCGCTTTCGGAAAGGGCGTCGAGCAGGCCGTTAATCTGCTTATTGATGTTATCCATTTCCGTATTGCCGTTTACAATTATTCTCTGAGAAGACAGGTTAATTTCTCCGCCGCTCATAATTCTCATAGCGTTCGAAATAGGTCTTGTAAACCATATAATAAATACAATGATAAGGACAATATCAATAAGCGAGATTACAAGGATACTGCTGTTAAGGCTGCTGTTGATATTGTTGTACTGAGCGGCAAGAATGTCCTTGTTTACAACTGATACTACGCTCCATGAGAGACCGGCAGAATCCACCGTTTCCGGAATTACTGATGACATCAAAATCTTCTTACTCGAATCTGCGTCGTAATGATATGGGCGTGTAAGCTTACCGCCTGTAATCTTATCAAACTGTTTGCCCAAATCTTCAAACTCGTCAACATCGGCATAAGGTCTTATTCCGGTCTTTTCAGAAATGAGAAGATTTCCTGCACAGTCGCACACATAAAGTCTTGTTGACGGGTCAATAGCTTCATCGGATATGACGCCATTGAGGAAAGACATATCAAGTATTACACAAACGTATCCGACACGTTCGCTCTTTTCGTTAGTAATATAAGTGGAAACGACAACATTTCCCTTGGATGTATGCTCATTGAAATCGGAGATTCCGTTCGAATACTTAATATCGTTTTCTATGGCTTCAGCAGAAAGCTTAGGAACAGTATATCCTGTTTCCCAGACGGCTGATTTTGAAATATTGGACGCTTGGTCCATTATTATGATAGCGTCGATGGAATGCTCCAAAGAAAGAAAAGCATTCATCTGGGATACCCTTTGCTCTGAATATTCAAGAACAGGTGCTGCCTGATCGCCTGATTTGGCAACAGAGTTTGCGAGATTTCTTATAAGCGTGAAATAATTAGTTATTCTTCCGCTTGAAATATCGGAAATATTCTGAGCGTTTTCTACGGTGACGCTGGTATCATATTCATCTACAACACTGTCTGTTGCAAATCCAAGGAGTACGAGCGGCAAAATGGCAACAAGGATAACAAATGCCATCATTTTCATTTTTGTGCTGAACAAAATGTTATCTGCCATTTATCTCATCTCCTTCTCCAAAAAAGTATGTTATATAATTATAACATTGTTTTGTGCTTTTTTCAAGTATAACAAGCGATTACTTTGATACATCGAGCATAAATTTCGCAACACTGTCCGAATTGTTGCTTCCTAATATTTCATCTGCATACGCTTTAAGCTCGTCTGCTGCATTTTCCACTGCGTAGCACTCGTCGCAGGCATTAAACAGCGGTATATCATTATGGCTGTCGCCAAATCCGACTACCCTATCAAAGCCATACTGCTCTTTTAGTCTTAATGTGCTGTTGTACTTAGTAGCCCTTGAGCTGAAAATCTCAAGATACCACAAATCTTCCGAATAAACGTCTTTATAAAACGAACAGCTTATGTTCGGTACTTCCGACACACGCTCATACAGCGGCAATAATTCTTCCCTTGTATAAAGCATTGTGAAATAGATGATACCGCTTGGGACAATGTCCTCCAATTTGTCCACACGGACAAAGGATTTCCCGTATTGGTTCTTTCTTTCATCATAGAAGGCCTGCATATTAGCATTTTCTATACTTTCATAATATGATGACAGCTTGTTGTCCTTTACAAAATAGATAAAGCAGGATAAATTCTCTTTTCTTATTGCAGAAAGGACAGCTCTGAACGCCTGCGGCATAATCTCGTTTACCTCGACGAAGGTATCAGTCATTATGTCGTAGATCAGAACGCCGTTCATAAGTATACAGGGAACGGAAATCGGTATGCCATATAATATACTGCGAACAGAATACGGCGACCTAGCGGTTGCAACGGTGAAATAAATTCCCCTGTTTGAAAGCTCAACGAGTGCGTTTTTTGAGAACTCGGACAGTTTTGCACTGCTGTTGAGCAATGTACCGTCAAGGTCAGAAATATATAGGGTTTTCATTACTTCTT
The DNA here is from genome assembly GCA_001940995.1 of Ruminococcus sp. Phil15. Lineage (GTDB taxonomy): Bacteria > Bacillota > Clostridia > Oscillospirales > Ruminococcaceae > UBA7477. Next base: position 54,678 of record MSHC01000047.1, on the reverse strand, counting down.
GAAGATATCGGAGAAGTCAAATGTTGCAAAGTAGTCATCGGGAGTTTCCGCACGTCTTATTAACTGAGTTGTGCCGTCTTCCTTGAGAAGAACCTCTGCGCTTCTTAGCTTTCCGTTATAGTTATATCCCATAGCGAAGCCATGTGCGCCTGTGTCGTGAATTACCAGAATATCGCCTATGCTTATTTCTGGCAATGCCCTGTCGATTGCGAACTTATCGTTGTTCTCGCAAAGACCGCCCGTAACGTCGTAGATGTGGTCACAAGGAGCATTTTCCTTACCGAGAACCGTGATGTGGTGGTATGCGCCGTACATAGCAGGACGCATAAGATTTGCTGCACAGGCATCTACTCCGACATACTCCTTATAGATATGCTTGAAGTGAAGCACCTTTGTAACGAGGTGGCCATATGGAGCGAGCATAAATCTGCCCATTTCGGTATAGATAGCGACATCGTCCATTCCGTTAGGTATGAGAATTTCCTCGTATGCCTTTCTTACGCCCTCGCCTATCTTCATAATATCGTTGCCTCTCTGGTCAGGCTTATATGCAACGCCGACGCCGCCCGAAAGGTTTATAAACTTAATCTTACAACCGGTAGCCTTATTGATTTCAACAGCAAGCTCAAAGAGAATCCTTGCAAGCTCTGGGTAGTAATCGTCAGTAACTGTATTTGATGCAAGGAAGCTATGTATACCGAACTCCTTTGCACCCTTCTCTTTGAGAATTTTAAAGCCCTCGATAATCTGAGCCTTTGTAAAACCGTACTTTGCGTCGCCGGGGTTGTCCATAATCTGATTGTGCATTTCAAACTTTCCGCCAGGATTATAGCGGCAGCATATAAGCTCAGGTATTCCGCAAAGCTTATCAAGATACTCAATATGCGTAAAGTCGTCGAGATTGATATTTGCTCCCAATTCTCTTGCAAGGAGGTAGTCCTGTTCCGGAGTTACGTTTGAAGAAAACATAATATCTTCGCCTGTAAAGCCGCAAGCCTTGCTCATAAGAAGCTCCGTATAGCTTGAGCAGTCAACGCCGCAGCCTTCTTCCTTGAGAATCTTCAATATAAACGGGTTCGGAGTAGCCTTTACGGCAAAGTATTCTTTAAATCCCTTATTCCAGGAAAAAGCCTGCTTTACTCGTCTTGCATTCTCTCTTATACCCTTTTCGTCATAGAGGTGGAACGGTGTAGGAAACTGTGAAATAATTTCCTCTGCCTTGGATTTTGTGATAAATGGTGTCTTCATAATTTACCCGAAAAACTCGGTACTCCTTTCAATGCGCTATATAGTATAGAATAACACTTTTTTATACAAATTGTCAAGAAATGTGAGTAAAATATACGTTTTTGACAAATCATCTGCTTATGCGACAAGGATTTTTTTCAATATAATCAGTTTTTGGACTTGATTTTTAAGATGTACTATGCTATAATATTTGAGTCACAAAAACATAAGGAGACGTATCGAAGTGGTCATAACGGGGCTGACTCGAAATCAGTTAGGGATTTATCATCCCCCGCGAGTTCGAATCTCGCCGTCTCCGCCAAAAATGAAAGAGCTGTCCGACAGGATAGCTCTTTTGTTTTTGCGCAGATAGTGAGTAAGCAGAAATTGCGTGAGAATTTGTGTTGCGAGAAAATCAAGCAATACAAATTCTCGTGGCGAATGCGAACGAAGTGAACAGACGCTTCCGAGTTATCGAATCTCGCCGTCTCCGCCAAA
>MSHC01000047.1:0-52923 GCA_001940995.1 Ruminococcus sp. Phil15 | reverse complement strand
CTGTCCGACAGGATAGCTCTTTTGCTATAATATATCATATAACTAAATTTCCTCAAAATAGGACATATACTCTATTCTGTATTTGCTGTTTGGAAACAGCTTTTGATGCAGCTCGATGAAATAGTCGTCTGTCATACTTGCGATATAGTCCACGACAATTTGATTCGGTTCTTCGTCTGCATACTCTTTCCCTGTTTTGTAATATTTTAGAGAATTATCAACATCAGCAATATGATGCCTATAGATTATGGAGTCTACATTCTTGCTCTTAACATCAGAAAGCAGCTTGTAATATAACTCGCCAAACATCGGCTTTACGGATTCATCATACTTCTGAGATATTGTTTTGTTCTGATATATTTTCTTATTATTTTCATCCTTTGCTTGTTTTAGACAATTAAAGGTTTCCTCGCTTAGTGAGATATAATTTTTACCATAACTGTTTTCCACTATATCGACAACGAGGTTGTTAATCATCTGAGCATTTGTTGTGCCTATTGCCATCGGAGTAAACTTTACATCATTATCAATAAGTTTTGCCCTTACCGCATCCTGTCTGTCCTTACCGATATACGCAATAATGTCGCTTATTCTGACTACACAGCCTTCTAATGTACACGGGATAAGTCTGTCTATTGCAGGCTTACCCTCAGCATAACAAGCTTCTACCCTTGCTTCAAAATCAGCAAAATCCGAAAGCTTCCGTGGCTTGTACTCCATGAATTCAGACTCGCCGTTATGGCAAAGTATTCCGTCAAGCGTTTGCAGAGATAGATTTCGATTATGTATAACATCAAGTACTCTTGTGCTGTGAACGTTATGATTAAAGTATCTGCCTGTTTCCTTATGAAGCAATTCGCTGAGATATCTCTCGCCTGCGTGACCGAACGGCGTATGCCCTATATCATGACCAAGTGCGATTGCCTCAATCAAATCAATATTGAGTCCTAACAGTCTGCCTATGTTTCTTGCAATTCTAGAAACAAGCTGGACGTGATATCCACGTCTTGAGATATCGTCATTTTTATAAAATGAAAATACCTGTGTCTTATCATTATATCTGTTGTAAAGCGGCAAATGCAGAATCGTTTCAATATCTCTCAGATACGGCGGTCGCAGAAGAACGTTTTTATTCCTATATGGTATTCTTCTGAGAGCATCGCTGTCGTTTGCTCTATACTGATTGACCTCATGATTAAGTCTATCCTCTTCAATTTGACTTAACACTCTCGGATCCAGCTCTCTGTATATCAAAATCCTATTACCTCTTTCGTTTTTACTTAATCCTTGAAGAAAAATCCGACATCATTTCGCTGATTTTGATATTCTGCGGACAGACAGCTTCGCAGGCACGGCAGCCTAGGCAGGCTGATGGCATTTTATTCTCTGGAAGTGCGCTGAGCGCCATAGGGGTAATAAATCCGCCGTTCGAGTAAACGTGCTCGTTATAAAGCTCGATAAGCCAAGGGATATTAAGCTCCATAGGACAATGTGTCGTGCAGTAGCGACAGGCTGTACACGGAAGAGTTTTCTTGGATATCATAGCTTCTGATATCTCAGACAAAACGTTCATTTCATTCTCGCTGAGAGGCTCTGGTTCTTCGTATGTAGCTATATTCTCCTTAACCTGATCAAAGTTTGACATACCTGACAGGGTCAGCTTGACCTCAGGGAGCGACTGTATAAATCTGAACGCCCATTCTGCATTAGTTGCATTCGGACGCAGATTTCTGAGCATTGTCTGATGAACAGGCGCAATATTTACAAGCGAGCCTCCACGGACAGGCTCCATTACCCATACAGGGATATTATACGAGCTTACAAGCTTTACCTTTTCCTTGGCATTCTGAAAACTCCAGTCAAGCCAGTTAATCTGGAGCTGGCAAAATTCCATATACTCGCCGTATGCATCAAGGAAACGCTTCATCGTGTCGAGGTTTCCGTGGCAGGAAAAGCCGAGGTGACGAATTCTGCCGTTTTCCTTCTGTTTCAAAAGGTAGTCGAGGATACCATATCTCGGGTCGAGATATCCGTCGATATTCATTTCACAGACGTTGTGAAAGAGGTAGAAGTCGAAATACTCTACCTGACACTTTTTAAGCTGCTTTTCAAAGATTTCTTCCACCTTATTCATAAGGCTTATATCATAGCCCGGAAACTTGCTGGCAAGATTAAAGCTTTCTCTGGGATATCTTTTTAAAAGCTCGCCCATTGCAATTTCCGACTGCCCGCTATGGTATCCCCATGCGGTGTCGTAATAGTTGATGCCCTTATCCATACAATAGGCTATCATCTCACGGCTCTTTTCCATATCAATCTTTGAATCGTCACCGCTAATTGTAGGAAGCCGCATACATCCCATACCAAGAGCCGATAGCTTCTCATTCTGAAAATCGCTGTAAATCATAAAAAATCCTCCTTATATCAGTATTCCGTTACAGTGGTCTATTTCGTGCTGGATAATCTGCGCAGTAAAGCCCGTGAAATTCTTAATTCGCATTTTTAAATCGAGCGTTTGCCAGCTTACTTTTATTGTTTTATATCTCCTGCATTTCCGAGGCCCGCCGAGCAGGGAAAGACAACCCTCCTGTGCTTCATAAGGCTCGGAAAACTTTATAATCTCAGGGTTTAGCATAACCGCATATTTTCCGCCGTTGTCGAACGCTATGATACGCTTCTTTACGCCTATCATATTTGCCGCCATTCCCACGCATTCGTCCTTATGTTCTTTCAAAGTATCCAAGAGGTCGTTTGCTGTTTCTATATCGTCAATAGTAGCTTCTGTCGATTTCATTGAGAGAAACATTGGGTCGTGCATAAGCTCTTTAATCATCACAATCACTCATTTTTCATCACTTTTTGTAATTATATCACATAAAAAATTAAATTTCAAGAAGGTAAGATTTCAAATATTGCAATAGTTGCATAGATTTGGTATAATGGTAGTAATATATTCAATGTGCAACAGGGGTGGTATTACGCTTAGCTTTAAGGACATAGCCTTTTGCGGAACGTTCAGGAATTATCAGCAGAGAGTTCTTGACAACGCAGACAAATATATAAAGGACGGAAAAATCAATATCGCTGCGGCACCCGGCAGCGGCAAGACTGTGCTTGGTCTGGAGCTTATACGGAGGCTTCAAAGTCCGTGTATCGTTCTGTCCCCTACTACTGCTATCAAAGAGCAATGGGGAAAGCGTTTCAGGGATTTGTTCTTAGAAAACAAGGATGATTTTGAAAAACTTTACTCAAACGACCTGCACGAAGTAAAGCTGCTTAATTCTGTTACATATCAGGCTTTGTACACTGCAATTGAAAAGGTCAGCGAAACCGACGAGGACGGAAGCGGCGACTTTTCAGACGTCGATATTTTCGCAAAGATGAATGAATGCGGTATCAAGACAATTTGCCTTGACGAAGCGCATCACCTCAAGAACGAATGGCAGAAGTCGCTCGAAAAATTCATTGCCGGACTTCCTAAGGGCGTAAGGATCATTTCTCTTACTGCGACTCCGCCTTACGACTCGGACGGCTCGGAATGGGAAAGATATATGGCTGTCTGCGGTGAGATAGACGAGGAAATTTTCGTGCCTGAGCTTGTAGGGCATAATACGCTTTGTCCGCATCAGGACTATGTGTATTTCAACTTTCCGGCAAGCGACGAGCTTGCCGTTTTCAAGGAACACAAGCATAATGCTCACGAGGCAGTTACGGCTTTAAAATCTCTTGACGTTATGAAAAGAATGGCAAATCTTCTTAACTGTGAAAGAGATTACGACAAGCTTTACGCTAACGCAAAAGAGAACATAGCGCTTTCAGTGCTGCTGAACCACTACGGCTTTCTCATAAGCGGCAAGCTTATAAAGCTTCTTACCATGACAAAAAAGCTGCCGAAATTCACGATGAACTATGCGCAGGAGGCTGTTTGTTATCTTCTTTCCTGCGACTGCACAACAAAGGAAGAAAAAGAACAGATAGCAGATGTCCTCAAAGAACACTCTGTTTTTGAAAAGAAAAAGCCTACGCTTAATCTTAACGAGAAGATAAAGCGCTCGCTTATTTCGTCTGTGGGAAAGCTTGACAGCATTAAAAAAATTGCAAAAAGCGAGTTTAATGCAATGGGAGAAAAGCTAAGGCTTCTTGTCCTTACCGACTACATACGAAAGGAAAGCCTGACGAGGATTTCAAGCGGAGAGGCGTTCGGCTCTGTAAACATCGTCAGCATATTCGAGTCGATGCGCAGAGAGCTGCCAACGCTTAAAATCGGCGTACTTTCGGGAACGCTTGTAATACTCCCGAACTCAATCGACCTTAGCGGCATAAAGCACAGGAGTACCGCAATCGAGGGTACGGATTACAGCGTCATAGATTTTGCCGGAACAAAAAACAACATTGCGGTAGATTATGTAGGAAAGCTGTTTGAGGAGGGAAAGCTTCAAGCGCTTGTGGGCACTAAATCATTACTTGGCGAGGGCTGGGACTCCCCCTGCATAAATTCTCTTATTCTGGCAAGCTTTGTGGGCAGCTTTGTACTGTCAAACCAGATGCGAGGCAGGGCGATAAGAACTGACAAAGACAACCCTGACAAGGTTTCAAATATATGGCATCTCGTGACCGTTGAGCCTGAATATATCTACAAGGACAAGCTTGGTGATAGAGTTGACGGATACCTGTCATACGATTCAAGCACGCTGACCTCCTACGATTTCGAGATACTGAAAAGACGTTTTGATTCGTTTATGGGGCCTCACTACGAAACGGGTATTATAGAAAGCGGAATCGACAGGCTGTCTGCTATCAAGCCGCCTTACTCCGAGACGGGAATCAACAGGATTAACGAAGAAATGCTCGCACTTTCGGCTAAAAGGGACGATGTCAGGAATAAGTGGCAGGATGAGGTCAAGGGCAAGTCTTTCAGGGTTGAGCAGGTTACGGAAATCCCAAAGGAAAAGCGTGTGCCCGTATTCACATTTCTGAACATTCTGCCCGTTGCAGTACTTGGCGTGCTTTTGGCATTTGTCTTATCGGAAATGGCGATAAGCGGTGTAAATATTATCATTGCACTGATAATAGGTATTTTTCTGTGCCTTGCGTCAATAAAGCTTATTATCCACATAAACCCATCAAAGTCGTTCAAGACGCTTGGCAAGGCAGTTTACAAGACGCTTCGTGACTGCGAGCTTATATCGGAGGGCGCTAAGGTACATTCTGAAGAAGCAGGGGCGTTCGTTGTAACGCTGAGTCTTAGAAACGCTTCAACCCACGACCAGAACGTTTTCAATCTTGCGATGAAAGAGCTTTTATCGCCTATTGAAAATCCGAGGTACATTATTATCAAGAAAAACAAGCTAAAACTTTTCGGGGAATACAATTACAAGATGTCCTTTGCCTGCCCTGCCGTTATAGGAAAGAAAAAGGAATATGTTCAGGCGCTTACGAAAAGGCTTAAATCAACGGGAGATTTTGTTCCGATTTATGCGCACTCCGAGAACGGCAGGGAGCTAATATTAAAATGCAGATATAATTCTTACATATCGCACAACCAGAAGCAAATTGACAAGAAGTACAAGATTTCTCATTACGAATAAAGCAAAAGCGGAGCTGTCAAATAAGGACTGCCCCGCTTTTTAACTCATATTTACTTTTCCCGTGAGGCTCTGTATACGTCAGCGATAATTTCAGCGCACGCTTTTGTGCCGAGAAGTCCGCTGTTCAGGCAGAGATGGTAGCAACCTTTATCCGACCACTTACGTTTTGTGTTTGCGTGGTAGAAATCAGAACGCTTTTTATCAAACTTCTTGATAACATCATCGGCTTTGTCATCGGGTATACCGTAGACGGTTATTGCTCTGTCAAAACGCTTTTCGTAGTCGGCGTAGATATATACGTTAAGCGAACGGACTAAATTTTTAAGGATATAACCTGCGCACCGTCCGACAATCACGCTCTTTTCGTTTCTTACAAGCTCGGTAATTATCTTCGTTTCCTCGGCAAAAATCCTTTCGGAAACGGGAAGCTCATCTCTGCCCGGCTTCAACATAGAAAGTCCGAAAAGCAAAATATTAGTGGAGGTTTCCTCTGCGTACTGCACCATATCCTTTGGAACGTCGCAGTTTCCTGCCGCTTTTTCGAGAATATCGTGGTCATGGCACGGAATCCCCAGCATTTCACCGACAAACTTTCCTATCTCGCTTCCGCCGCTTGCGTACTGCCTTTCGATTGTAATTGAATGGAACTCTGCCATAATACCTACCCCCGAATATATTTATAGGAAAATCATAGCATTTTTATGTTCTGTTGTCAAGGAAAATCGTGATTTTCTTTTTTACTGTCCACAAATTGTAACTGCAAAAGCTTTTTTCAAAAATACTATTGACAGTTTTTATACCATAAGTTATAATGCGATTGTGGGAACGCTGTTGAACGACTTAAAAAACTAAAACAGCCTTCTATTTCTTTCGCAAACACGAAGCGACTAACAAGAAAGTGTAGGGCACTCACTGCAAAGCAATGGGTGCCCGTTTTTTGTTATCTTTCAATCTGACCGAGTGACAGCGCCTTTAGATATGCATTTATAAAACCGTCGAGGTCGCCGTCCATAACTCCGCCGACGTTTCCCTGCTCATATCCTGTTCTGTGGTCCTTAACGAGGGTATATGGCATAAAGACATAGGAACGGATCTGTGCGCCCCACGCAATTTCTTTCTGCACGCCCTTAATATCTTCAATCTTTTCGAGGTGTTCCCTTTCCTTGATTTCAATAAGCTTTGAAATGAGCATTTTCATTGCATACTCCCTGTTCTGGACCTGTGAACGCTGTGTCTGGCAGGAACAAACAATACCTGTTGGGAGGTGCGTGAGTCTTACTGCCGATGAAGTTTTGTTGATATGCTGACCGCCTGCGCCGCTTGCACGGAAAACGTCCATTTTGATATCCTCCGGTCTGATTTCGACGCTCATATCTTCATCAATTTCAGGCATTACGTCAACTGCGGCAAAGGAAGTGTGTCTGCTTCCCGAGGCGTCAAACGGCGAGATACGGACGAGTCTATGGATACCGGCTTCGCTCTTGAGGTAGCCGTAGGCATTTTCGCCCTCTATCATAATTGAAGCCATTTTGATACCTGCTTCTCCTCCGTCAAGGCTGTCCAGGAGGGTTGTTTTATAGCCGTGTCTATCTGCCCAGTGCTGATACATACGCATAAGCATTTCTGTCCAGTCCTGCGCTTCTGTTCCGCCTGCGCCTGCGTGGAGAGTCAGAATAACGTTATTAGAGTCATACTCGCCATTCAGAAGCGTTGCGAGGGTAAGCTCATCTACTCCTGACGTGAAAGAAGAAAGCTCCTGCTTAATTTCCGTAAGAAGCGACTCATCGTCCTCCTCTGCTGCAAGCTCAATCATTACACCCAAATCATCAAACTTAGACTGTAGCTTTTCATACTTTGTTATAACGCTCTGGAGAGAGCTTGTTTTCTTTAAAACCTTATGTGAATTATCGGAGTCATTCCAGAAGTCGGGCTGTGCGGCTTCGTCCTGGAGCTTTTTCACCTCATCTTTTTTAGAGTCAATATCAAGAACCTCGTAAAGCTCCTTGAGCTTTGGACGGAAGCTTTCAAGCTCCTGCTTTAAATCATCAAGAATTAACATAACATTTTCCTTTCAAAATTCAAATACTAATTTATTATATACTTTTTAGAATAAAATGTAAAGAGGAAAATGCAAAAAATGACCGTGCCACAAAATGACACGGTCATAAGATCTGTATTGAATTACGAAGCTTACTTCATAGCCTCTTCAACTGCAACCGCACAAGCAACTGTTGCGCCTACCATCGGGTTGTTGCCCATACCGATAAGTCCCATCATTTCAACGTGGGCAGGAACAGAGGAAGAACCTGCAAACTGAGCGTCAGAGTGCATTCTGCCCATTGTATCCGTCATACCGTAGGAAGCAGGGCCTGCAGCCATATTGTCCGGGTGGAGAGTTCTGCCTGTACCGCCGCCGGAAGCTACGGAGAAATACTTCTTACCCTTTTCATTACATTCCTTCTTGTAAGTACCTGCAACAGGGTGCTGGAATCTTGTTGGGTTTGTAGAGTTACCTGTGATGGAAACGTCAACGCCTTCCTTCCACATAATAGCAACGCCTTCTGTTACGTCGTTTGCGCCGTAGCAGTTAACCTTTGCTCTGAGGCCGTCGGAGTAAGACTTTCTGAATACTTCCTTAACCTCGCCTGTGTAGTAGTCCATTTCAGTTTCAACATATGTAAAGCCGTTAATTCTTGCGATAATCTGGGCAGCGTCCTTTCCAAGACCGTTAAGGATAACTCTAAGAGGATTCTTTCTTACCTTGTTTGCCTTTTCAGCGATACCGATAGCGCCCTCAGCGGCAGCGAAAGATTCGTGTCCTGCGAGGAATGCGAAGCACTCTGTTTCGTCCTCAAGGAGCATCTTACCGAGGTTGCCGTGTCCAAGACCAACCTTTCTCTGGTCAGCAACAGAACCTGGGATACAGAATGCCTGGAGTCCTTCACCGATTGCAGCGGCAGCGTCGGCAGCTCTTGTGCAGCCCTTCTTAATTGCGATAGCACAGCCTACTGTGTAAGCCCACTTAGCGTTTTCAAAGCAGATTGGCTGAATGCCTTCTGTAATCTTATATGGGTCAAATCCCTTAGCCTTACAGATTTCTGCGCACTCTTCAATAGAGTTAATTCCGTACTGAGCGAGAACAGCGTTAATCTGCTTTTCTCTTCTCTCATATGATTCAAATAAAGCCATTGTTTGTTTCCTCCTTAGTCTTTTCTTGGGTCAACAATCTTAACAGCGTCTGCAACTCTGCCATACTGGCCCTGAGCCTTTTCAAATGCTGTGTTTGCATCGTCGCCTGCCTTGATGAAGTCCATCATCTTGCCGAAGTTAACAAACTTGTAACCAATAATTTCGTTGTCTTCGTTAAGAGCAAGACCTGTAACGTATCCGTCTGTCATTTCGAGGTATCGAGGTCCCTTTGCAAGAGTACCGTACATTGTACCTACCTGTGAACGCAGACCCTTACCGAGGTCTTCGAGTCCTGCACCGATTGTAAGACCGTCCTCGGAGAATGCGCTCTGTGAACGTCCGTATACAATCTGGAGGAAAAGCTCTCTCATAGCTGTGTTGATAGCGTCACAAACGAGGTCTGTGTTAAGAGCCTCAAGGATTGTTCTGCCTGGAAGAATTTCAGAAGCCATAGCTGCCGAATGCGTCATACCTGAGCAACCGATTGTTTCAACGAGCGCTTCCTGGATAACGCCTTCCTTTACGTTAAGTGTAAGCTTACAAGTACCCTGCTGTGGAGCACACCAACCGATACCGTGTGTAAAGCCGGAAATATCGGAAATTTCCTTTGCCTTAACCCATTTTGCTTCCTCCGGAATAGGAGCAGCACCGTGAGCCACGCCCTGAGCGATAGGGCACATCTTTTCAACTTCGCTTGAATAAGTCATACTGTTTAAAAACTCCCTTCTAGTTTAGTAGCAGAAAATTTTCCGCAACTCATATATATTATAACTTATCTTCTCCTATTTTGCAAGAGATTTTGACAACTTTTTATCAATTAAAAGCAAGTTTTGTAAATACGGCAATTATTTCGGTTGCGGGTTTGAAAAAAATATGATATACTATATACTAGGATATTATAAACTTGTGAGGATTAATATGATAAGCACACAGTACAATGACTTTAAATACGAGAATCTGGGCAACGGAATAGAGATTTGCATATCAAATGAACACAGATTTGGGACGGACGCTTTTCTGCTTGCGGATTTTGCTTCTCCCAGACACAAAGACAGCGTATGCGACCTTTGCTCGGGAAGCGGAATAATTGCTCTTTTAATGATACGCAATTTCAAGCCTGCTTATGTTTCGGCAGTTGAGATACAGCAAAAGGCGGCAGAGCAGATACGGCTCGCAAGAGGCATCGAGGGGCTTTGCAAATTCGAGGTGTTCGAGGCGGATTTAAAGGAATGGAAGTCCGAAAGCGAGCTTGACCTAATAACCTGTAATCCGCCGTACAAGATAAATAACACAGGCATCAAGAACAAGCAAGACGCAGTTACGATTGCAAGGCACGAAATACTTTGCGATATAAACGACGTATGTGAGTGTGCTGCGAGAAATCTCAAGTTTGGCGGCAGGCTTTGCATTTGCAACAGACCTGAGAGACTATGCGATACTATGGACGCTATGCGAAAAAACGGAGTTGAACCCAAGAGACTTCGTATGGTGCAAAAGATGCCGACTTCCCCACCCTGGCTTTTTCTGATAGAGGGCAAGAAAGGCTCTAAGCCATACATGGACATAGAGGCACCGCTATACACGACAGACGGAAACGGCAATTATTCAGATGAGATGAAGCGTATATACAGGCTTCAAGACTAATAAAAGGCAGGCAAGGTTAATGAAAATTTTAGCTATTGACGGAAACAGCATAATGAACAGGGCATTTTACGGAATAAAAATGCTTTCAAACTCAAAGGGATTTTTCACAAATGCTATTACGGGATTTCTGAACATCTACATCAAAGAGGCGCAGGAGGTTCAGCCTGACGCTGTTGCTGTTGCATTCGACCTTAAATCGCCGACATTCAGGCACAAGGCTGTCGCTTCCTACAAGGCAAACCGAAAGGGTATGCCTCCTGAGCTTGCACAGCAGATGCCCGTTATAAAACAGATTCTGACTGCAATGGGCATTACCGTCATCGAGTGCGAGGGATTTGAGGCGGACGATATTCTCGGCACTCTCTCAGAGCTTTCCAACACTCATAATGACGAGTGCTGCATCGTGACGGGCGACCGTGACAGCTTACAGCTTGTTTCAAAAAGAACTACTGTAAGACTTGCTACAAACAAGGGAACTGTTATATATGACGAATCCAAGATTTTTGAGGTTTACGGCTTAGAGCCATGGCAGTTAATTGAAATCAAGGGACTTCAAGGCGACGCTTCGGACAATATTTCGGGTGTACCCGGCATTGGTGAAAAGACTGCGTTATCGCTTATCCAGGAACACGGCAGCATAGAAAAGCTTTACGAGAATATTGAAACTGCAAAGCTTACTCCGTCTGTAAGGGCAAAGCTTACGGCTGGCAAAGACTTAGCAATTGAAAGCAGATGGCTTGGCACAATCGTAAAGAACGCACCTATTAACGGCGATATTTCGTCCTACAAGCTCAAAGCCTGCGATAACGAAAAGCTATACGAAATTCTAAGCGATATGGAGATGTTCAAGCTTCGTGAAAAGCTGACTGCAAATACTACTGCACCTGCTGAGCCTGAGGTTAAGGTCAAAAAGTCCGAGCTTAACAAATTTGAAATTAAAGAGCTTTCAGATAAGGATATCGGGCGTTTTGAGAAAACTGCTTTTATTTACGAAAACGGTCGTCTTGAAGTTGCGGACAAGGACAGCATTTATCTTTCAGATGATAAGGACGTAATTCTTTCGTATCTTACATCGGATACCAAAAAGGTGTGCTTTAGCGCAAAGGAGGCTCACAAGCTTTGCTTTTCAAACGGCAGAGAGGCTTCGGAAATCACATTCTGCTGTGATTTGGCAGGATATCTTTTATACTCTCAGTCGTCCGACTACAGCTGCGAAAATCTCTGCTCCTGCTACAAGGTATACTACAGGTCCGATGTTGAAAGCCACGCTGATGTCGCTTCCCTGTCCTCTCTTTGCGATAGGCTTGCTTCTGAAATTGAAATTACAGAAATGGAATATCTCCTTTACGAAGTCGAACAGCCGCTTTGCGAGGTCTTGGCTTCTATGGAAACAGAGGGCGTTAAGATAGATATTGACGGCGTAAGGTCGTTCGGCGAAACGCTTAAGTCTGACATAGGCGTACTCGAAAACGAAATATATCTCCTTGCAGGAAAAGAATTCAACATAAGTTCGCCCAAACAGCTCGGCGTTATACTTTTTGAGGATTTAGGACTCCCCTGCAAGAAAAAAACAAAATCTGGCTACTCGACAAATGCAGAGGTTTTAGAGTCGCTTGCGGACAAGCACCCAATAATCCCAAAAATCTTAGAATACCGCACGCTTACCAAGCTCAATTCGACCTATGTTGACGGACTGCTGAAAGTCGTTTGCGGCGACGGAAGGGTGCGCTCCGTATTTAAGCAGACAGAAACGAGGACGGGCAGAATCTCATCGACAGAGCCTAACGTTCAGAACATTCCTGTACGCCGAGAGATAGGCAGAAATATGAGAAAATTCTTTGTTGCAGATGACGGCAAGGTATTCCTTGACGCCGATTACAGCCAGATTGAACTAAGAGTTTTAGCGTCTGTATGCGGCGACGAAAATATGCAGAACATATTCTTGAGCGGCGGCGATATTCACGCTTCTACCGCATCGCAGGTATTTGACCTCCCTCTTGATTTTGTAACGCCCGAAATGAGACGTGCCGCAAAAGCTGTAAACTTCGGAATAATATACGGTATCGGCGCTTTTTCACTTTCAAAGGACATAGGAGTTTCCGTTGCTGAGGCAAAAAAATTTATTGCGGGATATTTGGCGTCTTTCCCTAAAGTATCAGAGTATATGGAAAAGGCTGTTGAGGACGGAACTAAAAACGGATATGTTACTACCGTTTTCGGCAGAAGAAGATACATTCCTGAGCTTTCATCCTCTAACAAAGTGCTTCAGGCATTCGGCAAGAGAGCCGCAATGAATGCGCCTATTCAGGGTGCGGCGGCAGATATCATAAAGATTGCAATGGTAAAAGTATACCGCAGACTTAAGGCTGAAAAGCTTGACGCAAAGCTTATTCTTCAGGTACACGACGAGCTTATCATCGAAGCGTCTGAAAAGGACGCTGACAGGGCGGCTTTGGTACTCGCAGAGGAAATGAACGGTGCGGTAAGTCTTAAAGTGCCTATTCCTGCTGACGTAAACATTGGAAAGAGCTGGTATGACGCAAAAGACTAGTTTCAAAAAATATTGTTGAAATTTGTCCGAATATATGATATTATTAGTTTAGTGGCATTGACTTTCAGCACATAAGAAAGGTGTATTGATAAAATGAGCGTTACAATCAAGGATGTTGCTAAGGCGGCAGGCGTTTCAGTCGCAACAGTTTCAAGAGTATTAAACGGAAGCGCAAACGTTTCCGACGCTGCTACAAAGGCGGTCAACGAAACAATCAAAGAGCTTCATTACAGTCCTAACTTTCTTGGCAGGAATTTAAGGAAGTGCGTTACAAACAGCATACTGGTTATTCAGCCGTCATCAGAGCATTCCCTCTACCCTAAGATTATTGCAGGTATGCAGGAAGAAGCCGCTCTGGAGGGCTACGATATTATATCTTCGATCTCAAACGAAACGAGAGAAATCGAAAACAGACAACTCAATATGCTTTACAACAGGACCGTTGACGGTGCTGTACTTCTTGGCACTATGTTCGATGCAGAAACAGTGAACGCTCTAGCTGAGAATTATCACATTGCACTTTGCTGCGAGGGCGTCGAGGGCGCAGACGTTCTTACCGTTGCGGTAGATGACGAGCTTGGCGGCTATGACGCTGCAAAGGCGCTTATCGGTCTTGGACATGAAAAGATCGCCATAATTTCTTTAAAAGACAACATTGTTTCATCATCTCGCAGAGAAAAAGGATTTTTCAAAGCTTTGAAAGAATGCGGAATTGATATTCCCGAAAATTATGTATACAGAGGGACATACGAATACCAAAACGGCTGTGACGCTGTAAAGCAGTTTTTATCCTTAAAGGACAAGCCTACCGCTATATTTGCAATTTCTGATATTCTTGCCGCCGCGGCCATCAAGCAGGCAAGCGAAATGGGCGTAGAAATCGGCAAAGAGCTTGCGGTTATCGGCTTTGACGACATAACCTGGTGCGAAAAATTCATTCCAACAATTTCGAGCATTTCGCAGCCATGTTATGAAATGGGCAGGCTTGTTGCGAGAAAGCTTCTTTCAAACATCAAGGGTGAAACAAAGGACAAAGGCTACTACAAGATGGCTCACAAAGTTATGCTGAGAGAATCAACAGGTAAATAAAACACAAAACGCAGTAATCCGTTACGATTACTGCGTTATTATTTGCTTATTTGTTGAAATAGTCATCTGGGAGTTCAAGCGAAGCTTTTAAGAACCTCTCGACATAGGTTCTTCTTCTCTTGGCAAAAGTCTTGATATTATCTGTTCGTCTGACGCTCTCATCATACCAAATCCAGATTGAGGAATCGGACTTTTTAAGGCTTTCGAGGTGGTCAAAATAATATCTCATTTCGCTGTATCTCTCGCTGTTCATCTCATCTATGGTTGTGCAAATATTCTCCTCCGAAAGAACGCCGTCCATAAGACGAATCATCTCATCAAGGAAATATTTTTTGCAGTCCTCACGCTTCATAAGGTTAGCAAAAAGCGGAGAATACCTATCGCTATCCGGGTCTAAAATCTGCTTTATATTGTCATAACCTGCGTTAGTGATATCCTGCTCATAGATGGCAAGTGAGTAGTCCATATCGTGATATAAGAACCTCCATCTTCCGTCCATTTGATTCTCGCCGTACTCCTCGTTATCAGCGGCATAATAGCGGTAGCATTTATAATTGTTCTGAGGCCAGTCGAAGTTATTTACATAGATATTGAAAGCATAATTCCGGAGATAGTTCTCGACATCCATAAACTGGCAAAGCTTCGTATAGTTTGCTTCGTCGGTAAGGTCGCTGTATGCAATTTCATCATAGAACTCGTTGAATTCGGTTGCGGCGAGGACATTCTCCTCGTCATCATCATCGACAGACTTTTCCCGTTCAGTGCCTTCTATCATTATGTACTTGCCTGCACCCTTGCCGTATTTATCCTCAAAGAAGTCGTTACAGAAAGATTCGTGCAGATACACAAGTCCGTAATAATCGCCGTTAAGGTACACGACTGTCGGAACAACAGCTTCAACGTCCGTATAGCCTGCTTGTGCCGCAAGCCGCTGATTAAGCTCGTCACGGATAAAGGCAAACTGGAAGTCGTTTCCGTAATTTCTGAGGACGAGCTTATCATAGCTGTCCATTATTTCTCCGTCTGCGCCTACTGTGCCGAAAACGCTTGTATCAAACTTTCCGTTGTCCGGGTCATATTCCTTTCTTGCAAAAAGCTTAAAGGACTTAATAGAGGCGGCTCTTGAGGCGGCTCCATACACTCTTATTCCGGCGCCCTGTTCAAAAAGAATATTGCCCTGTGCGTCAAAAGCTTCTATGTAGACTTCCCTTTCGCTTTCTCTGCCGCGAAGCTCATAGTTTTCGCCGTAGAGTATCCCGTCCGGACCTTTAGTCAGGTCGTTCGGGTCACCCACGATTGAGAAAACGGGAGTTGTAAATCTTACGTTAATTCCAAGCTGTGAAAAGAAAGAATGCGTTGCAATCTCTGATTCTGTTCCGTCGGCATAATATGCCTTTGCTCTTAGCACGGTACATCTTGGAAAATCCCCCGAAGCAAGCTTTAACTTAATGGGCTTCTCATATTCCTTGGAGTCTTTGGTGGGTTTACTGCCGTCGGTTGTGTAATAGACAGTTGCACCGTCGGGGCAACTGAATGTCACATCGGTAACCTGTCCTAAAAAGCGTTCGTCGGTTACTTTTACAGTTCCGTCGGCATTAAATGAAAATGCTTCGAGCTGATTGCTTGCAGGCGTTTCATCTCCGCCGTTGTCGCTTGAAGCTGTCGAAAATGACGGGCTTGACGATGAACTTTCGTCCTTGCTGTCGCAGGAAGTGAGGAGTGTCACAGACATTACAAGCGCTGAGAAAAATGCAATAGTCCTTCTGAGTTTCATAGTAAAAATCCTTTCGGGGCTTTATGCGGCTATGCCTTAGTACTTATCAAGAAATCTATCCATAAGGGTACAGCCCTTTGCAACAAAGAGTCCTGTTTCCTTAGCAGACTTTTCACATAATTTTTCTACGCCGTTTACTTCGCCGTTCTTGTGGTAAATCATAAACGGAACGGGTGTGTTTGTATGGGTCTTGAGTGAAAGCGGTGTCGGGTGATCCGGGAGTATCATAATTTTATAATCGTCATATTTCTCAAGAGCATCTAAGACAGGAGCTAAAATCTTTTCGTCGATAAGCTCGATAGAACGGATTTTGTTCTTCATCTCGTTTCTGTGTCCGCACTCGTCAGGCGCTTCAACGTGAATATATACAAAGTCCTGACCGTTTGCAAGCTCGTTTATACAAGCGTTTGCCTTGCCCTCGAAGTTTGTGTCGATATATCCTGTTGCTCCCTCTACGTCAACGACGTTCATACCGCTGAACTTACCAATTCCTTTTAAGAGGTCAACCGCTGAAATCATCGAGCCTTTAAGTCCATATTTCTCAACGAACGGCATAAGCGGCTTTCTTACTCCCTCTCCCCAGAACCACATAGAATTTGCAGGCCTTTTGCCTCTCTTAATTCTTGCTATGTTTACGGGGTGGTCTATGAGTATTTTATAGCTTTCCTGCATCATCTTATAGAGCTTCTGAGCGTTTTTGTGCGCAGGAATATACTCTTTAATAGGTCTGCCTGTGATATCGTGAGGAGGAGTAAGGGTGCCTACGTCCATTGTGCCGTTATTCCAGATAAGGCAATGGCGATAGCTTACGCCTGAATAGAGCTGAAACTCATCGCTGTTGAAATGCTCGGCCAGGGTCTTGATAAGCTCCCTTGCTTCTTCTGTTGAGATATCGTCAGAACAGTAGTCTACCATTGTTTTATCTTCATAATTTTCCTCATCGGAAAGAGTTACGAGGTTGCAACGGAAGGACACATCGGTATCCTTCATATCAATACCTATTGAGCCTGCTTCAAGCGGTGACCTTCCGCTGTAATAAACCTGCGGATCATAGCCGATAACAGAGAGGTTAGCAACGTCGCTGCCCGGCTTCATATTATCGTCTACGGTTTTAACAAGACCTACTGTGGCTTTTGCCGCAAGCCTGTCCATATTAGGCTTTACAGCAGCCTCCATAGGCGTTTTTCCTCCAAGCTCGTCAATTGGCAGGTCTGCCATACCGTCGCAGAGCAATACTACATACTTCATTGAAAATTTACTTCCTTTCAGCCGTACTTACGGCTTTGAAAATTCATTGAAAACGGGAATACCCGCTTCTTTACGTTTCTTTTTGTCAGAATACATCTGGGCGTCGGCTTCTCTTATGAAGTCTTCAAGCGTTGAGTCGCTACCAGGCACATCGACATATATGCCTACGCTTACCATAACGACGTAAGGCTTTCCGCTTGTTTTATTATACTCGTCGAACGAGCGGTTTAATTCCCTTACATAATTCTGTGCCATTGACCTATTATAATTAAATGCCATTACCTCAAACTCGTCGCCGCCAAATCTTGAGGTAAGCTCCCTGTGTCTTGAAATTCTGTTTAAAATGTTTCCGACCTGAACGATTGCGTTATCGCCCTCGTGATGTCCGAATTTATCGTTTATAATCTTGAGGTTATCAAGGTCTGCCGTAAACACAAACACAGGACGTTTACGCTTTTTTGACACCTCGAACAGTTCTTTTGCCTTGTTAAAAAGGCCGCGTCTATTGAGAAGATTAGTAAGCGGATCTCTTATGTAGAGTCTTTCGAGCATATCTGCATAAAGCGACTGCTCGGTTTTAATCCTTACATTTTCAAGAGCTGTACAAATGTTCATTTTCCAAGTATTGAACAAGACATTATTTCCGATATAGCCGTCGCAGCTGAGTGCAAGATAACCGAAGTTTCTATCCTGAAAATGCAATGGGGTAATAAAGAACACATTTGCAAACGGTCCTTCATCGGTTATTCCGGGAACTATATCCGTTTTGTTTATAACATAGGAATCACGGTACACGCCGTATTCTCTTGAAATTCTTACAACCATCTTATCCGTGTACTCGGTAAAGTCTATATCGCCCTGCTTACTCTTAGGCACTTCAAAATGCTCATTAAGACACAAATACATTCTGTCTACGTAGATGTCCTGAATATAATACCTGAGCTTATGAAATGCGGCGTCAAAGGTATTAACAAACGTAAGGTCCTCGCTCATACGTACAAGACGCTTAGAAAATGTCTGAAATCTGTCATTTTCGGAATTAAGCGAATGCAAAAGCTCATTCTGGGGCAATGTGGTGTCCTTTTTACAGCCGCAGCTGCCTCCTACGGCAAATTCGTTCTTAATTTCCGCATGAACATACTCGCCCTTATCGAGCCTTAAAATATCATTTACTATTGAAACCGCACACTCGCCTGCTTTATAGTACGCAACCTTTACGGTTGTTATAGACGGAGCGTGGCCTATGGCATATCTTATGCCGTCAAAACCTGTAACTACGACGTCCTCGGGAACCTTGTAACCTCGCTTGGTTAATTCATCGCAGACTCCGATTGCCATACTGTCGTTTGCACAAATAAATGCCTCCGGCAACTCGTTTTCGTTATCGAGGTACTCTCTTACCTTGACAATTGCCTTATACTCGTCATACTCGGCAAAGCAGACACGCTTATGCTCATAAGGAATATTATGTTTTGCAAGGTTTTTTCTGTAACAGATAAATCTTGTATCAGAATCGACCTCGTTTTCAAATGCGCCAATATAATTCAGCTTTGTAAATTTATGCTTAACTATCAAATGCTCGATAAGCTCTGAAAATCCGCCTGAATAATTAAGCTCGATACTATGACATCCACTGATTTTTCTGTCAATAGAAATAACAGGCACACCTGCCTTCTTCGCTCTGTCTATTACCTTATCGGTAATTTCCTGCGACGGAATCGTTGGCGGAATTATTATCATAGCGTCAAAAAGTTCAAAATTTATAAGGTCATATATTTTCTCCTCGCCTGAGTCGTGAAGAGAATATAACGTCGTGTTGCTAAGCGGTGCAAAAATTGCAACGTTATATTTATTGAGCTTGGCGGTATCAACAATGCCCTGGCAGATTTTATCCTGATACTCTGTATTTATTCCCGAATAGACTACTGCTATTGTAATTCTTCTTGACAATCCGATTCCGCCCTTTCATACATATTATTTACTCAATAATTATAACACAAGCCAAAATCATTTTCAATATTTTTTGCCTATTATTTAGTTATTTAACTTTAGAAATTTTAGCTTGCAATAGACGACAAAATGATATATAATTATCTTGTAGGATTTATAATCAAAGGGAGGCTCTATTTATGCTTTCAGAAAAGGAACGTGGCGGCGGTATCGTTCTTATGGATACTGCCAAGCATTTAGCACTTATGGCTGCGGCCGCCGGAGTTGCTCTTATACTGACGTCGGACAAAAAGAATGACGCTAAGAAGAAAAAGAAGTCGTTTGTAAAGCGTTACGGCGCAGCAAATAAGATTCTTAATTCCGCTGCTGACAAGGTTTCTCTTGCATGGCTTGAAAAGGACGTAAAGGCTCACCCCGAAAAATACATACCCCGTGACAAGGGTATACATATTGAAGATTCTGAGATCGTCGAAATAGACCTTAACGAAAGCAAGGAAAACTAAATGAAGAAGTATCTTACCGAATACAGGATATATTTCCGCAATGCCCTCAGTGATGATAATTGCGACCTTGAGAGGCTTTTGGCGTATCACTTAAAGCAGATTGAGTTTTTCCAGCACGAGAGATTTGTACATCTAATCGTTATGGTGCTTGTTGCAATATGTATGATAATGTCGCTCGTTGCCTCGTTCATAACGAGCAGTATAGCTTTTATTATCCTAAGCGTATTGCTGCTTTGTCTGCTCGTTCCGTACATCTCGCACTACTATTTCTTAGAAAATCAGACTCAGGCTCTTTACGATGACTATAACGAGCTTTTTGTGAGGCTTTACGGCTTCGGATACAGGAGCTGTTCGCAGAAAAAGCCCTCAGCTCCGAGGTAACGAATATGCACGACGAAAGAATAGTCTGGAAAGGCTCTGTTATGACATCTCCCCTGCCCCCTGCGCTTGTAACCTGCGGAGATATGGATAAGCCTAACATTCTGACGATTGCTTGGACAGGCACGCTCTGCACGCAGCCTCCAAAAACTTATATTTCAATCAGACCTGAGAGATACTCCTACGGGATAATCGAAAAGAGCCGTGAGTTCGTTATAAACCTGCCGACGAGCAAGCTTGTAAGGGCGGTCGATTTCTGCGGAGTAAAATCGGGACGTGACGTAAACAAATTTGAGGCTATGGGGCTTGATATATGCAACGCTTCGGCTGTAAAAGCGCCTGTGCTATGCGACTCTCCGTTATCTCTTGAATGCAGGGTAACAGACATTGTAAAGCTCGGCTCGCACGATATGTTTCTGGCTGACATCATTGCTGTTTCGGTTGACCCGAAATACATCGACAAAAACGGCAGGCTGACGCTTGAAAAGGCTGGACTTATTGCATACTCTCACGGAGATTATTTTGCGCTTGGCGAAAAGCTCGGCGATTTCGGCTTCTCGGTGAGGAAGAAGAAAACGCAGACAAAAAAATCAAAGAAAAAAGCAAATAACAAGCACAAAGCCTGAGACTCCTGCGAGTTTCAGGCTTTAAAATTATTTAGTATAGGTCGTTCCTGTTACATTGGAGTAAACGCTGTAAAGCGCCGTGCTACCTACCATATTGTAGGAACGGATACGGAGCTTATATGTAGTGCCTGCCGAAAGACCTGCCAATCGGTATGTAAGAGTAGAATTGTTTGTAAGCTTCGCTACTCTTGTCCACTTACCGCCCTTGTATATTTCAATAATATATCCGTCGGCGGTGGTATTCTTATTCCAGTTAAGTCTGAGAGCGTCTTTGGCTCTGCCGCCTATCTTAACTCCTGTTGTCTTATACGGGTCTGTTGTTCCGCTTATGTTCGCATAATTTCCGTAGAGTGCGGTTTTTCCGACCATATTGTAAGAGCGGACGCGGAATTTATAAGTTGTGCTTGCCTTTAGTCCGGCAATTCGATATGTGAGAGTATTATTACTTGTGATTTTTGCAATCCTAGTCCACTTGCCGCCAACATACTGCTCTATAATATAGCCGTCGGCGGTGGTATTCTTATTCCAGTTAAGCCTTAAAGCGTCAGATGCTCTGCCACCTATTTTAAGTCCCGAAATATTTGCAGGGTTTGTTGTTCCGGTAATATTTGCATAATTTCCGTAGAGCGCGGTCTTTCCGACCATATTGTAAGAGCGGATACGGAATTGATTGGTGGTTGACGGCTTGAGCTTTTCAACACGGTATGTGAGAGTATTGTTGTTTGTGATTTTTGCAATCCTTGTCCATTTACCGCCGATATACTGCTCTATAATATAGCCGTCGGCGCTGTCGTTCTTCTTCCAGTTAAGACGAATTGCATCAGGGGCACGTCCGCCGATTGACAGTCCTGATACCATATAAGGATTTGTTGTATTGCTGATTACATTTGAATAATCGCCCCGCTGTTTTGTACTGCCGCTTACCTTGTATGCGCACATTCTGAAGTCATATGTCGTACTTGCTTTGAGTCCCTCGACACGGTAGGTTGCTGTGGCGTTATTGTCGATAGTTGCGATATCGGTCCATACTCCGTCAATTTTACTCTGGAGTATATATCCGTCTGCCTCCGGAACCGTTGTCCAGTTTACTCTGAGGGCGTCTGCGGCTCTTCCGCCAAGCTCGATAGTGCAAGCGGAAGGCTTACCATAATTGAGAAACTCATAATAATAATTCTTACCGTTTTTCTCAATCATGGCATATCCGCCGTCGTACTCTACAAGCTCATAAATCGGATATGCTGTTTTTACAGTAGCGATTTTATTGCCGTTCATATCATATTCGGAAAGATTACAGCCGTCTTCATAAGCAAGTACCGTATTGGTTTCCGAATTATAGACAGCACGAATACCAAGCGCCGCATCTGCTGTAAAAGAACCGATTTCGTCAGTATTTGTTCTGTCGAGGATTTTCTTTACGGATATAGTGTTAACCTTCTTAGCGTCTACTGAATTAAGGTTAAAATATGCGAGGGTATTGCTCAGGGTCGAATCATAGAAAACATATTTATTATCGAAAAGGCGAACCTGATTCTCCCTTTCAAAATAATACTCCTGGCAGAGATACAACAGGTGATTATCGTTCAGAATTATTGTTTCTCCGTCAAAATTGCCGACATGCAAGGAATTCATATGATTGTTTGAGCCGGAGTAAATCCAGTTATCTACTGTCAAATAATAGAAATTTCCGGTTGACCCATCAAAACCATAGAATTGCTCTATCGTATTGCCGCTGTACTCCAAGGATTCCAGCAGCGTACCTGACGGCGAATAAATGTACAATGCATCGCTGACGGCAAGGTAAATTTGTTCCTGGTCGTCAACGCCGACCGCTGTCGCTTTATCGTTTATACTTAGTTTCTTTGTGCTTTCCTTCGAGCTGATATCGTATTCATAAACGCCGTCGGAACAAGCAGAATACAGCTTGTCACCCACGCTGTAAATATGCGGACTTGGGTCGTTAACTGTGTAAATTAAACTGCATACATTGGTATCCTCATTGTAGGAATACAGAGCGTGCTTTTCGTAATTATAGAAATACAAGCCGTCGAGCGAGTCGTCTGAAATCACGAGTACGTCTTTTCCGTTGAAAACGTTACTGTCGAGCAAAACGGCCTCGCTTGCACTTGCGACCTGTGGAAAAGCAAGCATTGCGCCAAGAACAGCGGCGCTTGCAATCAATTTTTTCAAGCTCATAATATCTCTCCTTTAAGATAACAGAGTTGCTTTTACAGATTATCTATAATTTTATGATACCACATCTGCCGCAATATTTCAAGCAGTTGAAGTAATAAAATAATAATTGCTATTATAAAGCAAAAAGAGCAGACTCATAATCTGCTCTTAGGCTTACATAATTTTCGCTTACATTATGACTTTTGTGATATTTGAGTCCTGCGAAAAGTTCGTAATCTCGTAGAGGAAAAGTACCTTGTCATAATCCTTTGCAATTGATTTTACAGAGCCGCCGAAATACCTGAGGTCTATCATTGTAATCTCGCTGTAATCCTCTGCGATATACGGGACAAAGGAATTAGCGTAGGAATCCTTGATTATAAGAAGCTTTTCGCCCTCGCCGCCCGTGATATCTACTCTGCCGTAATTTCCGCCGAAAAGCACGGCATACTTATCCTTTTGAGAAAGCTTGGACATATCGAACATCGCTATCTCTTCTCCGTTTGCGGTACAGGTAATCCTATCGGACACCTGCGGCAAAGAAATAGTATCGTATGCGCAGGAGCTTAACAAAACCTTTGAGTAAAGTGTGCCTCTGAATTTATTTGTTACGGGTATGAGGTTATACTCCCTTTTTTCAACGCCGCTGATACAGCACCACGCATCATATGCAGACATAGCTCCCGTCATAGTCCAGTGGTGGTCTGTGCGGTAGTACGCATCTTTTCCCAAAGCTTCAAGCTCGGCTCTTATATCAACAAAACTCAAATCGGTAAGCAAAGCTGTTGCCTTATCGAAAACCGCACCCGTATCGTATTGGAAATTATATTTCGGCAGTAAACCAGGCAGGATATCCGACGCAGTAGGAACGAGCATAACATAGCATTCGCCGTCAAAGCTTTTTGCAAAGGAATTTACGTTCTTCAAATTCTGCTCGTACCTTTTTGACATAACCTCATCTGTTGAATAGCTTTCAAAAAGGAAGTCATCATCGCCGAGGTATACGCCGCCTATTTCAATGTTGCCGGAAGCAAGCAGTACTCTTGACCTTGCTGAAATCCAGAAGTCACGGAGCGGAATCTGGTCGCTGCACATTTTCTCAAAATCCGCCGTGTAGACGCCGCTTAAAAGTGCGTCGAGCGAAAAATCAGGTGTTTCTTTAAGATATCTGTTTTCGTTATCCGAAAAGCTTTGCTGAGGAAGTGCGAAAATGCCTATGCCTAAAGCTACCAGAAGCAAGCCGCAGACGCTTATTGTTATTATTGAAAACACACGTTTCACAGAAGCTTACCTCCCCATTAAAATCTGAAATACAGGAACGGATTGTAGGTTTCCGCTACAAGGAACATTATACAAACAAAGAGAAGCGCCGGCACTGCGACCATCTGGACGCCTCTGCACAGCGTATCCCTTGAGGAAAGCCTTGCCCAGATTTTCTTCGGCAGTCTTGTTGAGAAAAACACGCAAAGAACAATTAGCATAAGGTGCGGTACAAGGTAATTTTGCACTGATACTGCGTATGTATCCTGCGGTACAAACATAGCTTTCAGCCAGACGCTCAGCTCCGACATACTCTCGTTTGCAAAAATCGCCCAGCTTATAAGCACAAAGAACATTGTATACAGCCAGCCGACAAGCTTAGGAAGCTTATTCAGCAAACCCAGCAGGAATGTTTTTTCTATAATCAGAAGCACTCCGAACATTGCTCCCCATATTACAAAATTCCAGCTTGCGCCATGCCACAGACCCGTCAAAAGCCACACAACAGAGAGGTTAAAAATCTGTCTGCCCTTACCCTTTCTGTTTCCCCCAAGCGGGATATACACATACTCACGGAACCACGTTCCCAGAGAAATATGCCATCTCCTCCAGAAATCGGTAACGCTTCCCGAGGTATACGGGTCGTCGAAGTTTTCGAGAAATTTAAAGCCCATCATTCTGCCAAGGCCTATTGCCATATCAGAATATCCTGAGAAATCAAAGTAAATCTGGAACGCAAACATCGCCGTACCGAACCACGCAAGCGGCGTTGAAAGCTCGCCTGTGAGTATCTCGTTATATATTGCGCCGCATCTGTTTGCAAGAAGCACCTTTTTGCCGAGTCCTAAAACGAACCTTGCGAGTCCCACAGCGACGTCGTCGAGCGTTTCCTTTCGGCTGTTAAGCTCATTCTGAATATCCTTATATCGAACAATCGGACCTGCGATAAGCTGTGGAAACAATGTTACATAAGCGCCGAAATTCAGAATATTGCGCTGCACTTCAGCCTTTCCGAGGTAAACGTCAATTGTATATGACATAGTCTGGAATGTATAGAAAGAAATGCCTATCGGCAGTGCAAGCTCTAAAAGCCCTAATCCTGCGCCTGTTATATGATTAATGTTTGTGATGATAAAGTCGGTATACTTAAAAAAGCCCAAGATTGCAAGGTTCCCGATAACCGACAAAGCAAGCACGGTTTTTGCGCATTTGTCCCTTTTCTGTTTTCTGAATTTTCCTATGAGTATTCCGTTTGTGTAGTCAAACGCCGTTGAGAACAGCATTATTCCGACATAGACAGGCTCTCCCCACGCATAGAACAACAGGCTTGCTACTAATAGCAAGCCGTTTCTTAGTTTTCTTGGAAGAATATAGTACAAAATCAATACTGCCGGCAGGAAAACCGCCAGAAACAATACGCTGCTGAATATCATCTATCAGTCCTCCAGAAAATCCGTAAATGCTGTTTTAATGTTATTCTGGTTTTCGCTGATTATAAGCACTACATATTGGTCCTTTATCATAATGATTGCGTTTTCGGCACGCTCGGTCTGCGACGGGTCATACTGCTCGTACATACTTACCCTGCCGTTGACGTGTTGCTCTATTGATTTCTTGACTTTTGTTGTATCGTCGGAATCCTTCAAAGCGACAACAGCGATTTCGTCTGCGAGTCCGTCTGTGGAATAGCACAGGAAATATGAATCTACAAGCTCATAGTCGGCATCGGAAAGATATGTAAAAAGCTCGCCTGCATTTTCGTCTGAACTGCTGACATACGACATTTCGGGCAACGTTTTATCTGCGGCTATCATTTTTCTTGACAGCTCGTACATACTGACCGTTTTGTTCTCGTCTTTAGAATCATCCTTGCCGCAGCCTGTAAATAGCAAAAGTGCGGCGCTAAGCATACACAGTATTCTTTTCATAACCCCGTTGACCTTTCCTGAGACTAATCTGCAATTTTGCCGAAGCCCGGCTCTCTCTTATATCCGTCTTTAATATCCATAAATCCGAAGTTTGAATCTTCGTTGTCCCCAAAATAATCGTCATACTCTATCGAGAAGTACTCATCGACTGCATCCTGAATTTTCTGAAGTTCTTCCTCGTCGATATCAAATATCTCGTCATAAACCTCCTGGTAATTCTGGACGGAAATGCTAAGGTATTTATTTTCTTCGCCGTCCTGCACCCATGAATACGAAAACTCAGTATCTTCGTATTCGTTAGCATAATACATACTTTCGCTTATCAACGACATCATACTCTCGGCTATAATCAATTTTCCGTTATCAAAACCGCCCTCAAGCTCAACGAAAACAGACTTGCTTTCGCCGCTTTCGATTATGTCGTGTACAAACTTCGGAATGTCATAAACATCCTTGATTGTTGTCCTGTTCTGATAGCCTACATTGTACTTTATGCCTGTTGCGGCCGGGAAGAACGACGTATTCCAATCATGGTTTTGCTGTGCCAAGCTGTCAGACATATTGAAATTTGCATAGCCACCCAATCCGACATCCGAATAGATATCCGTATGATACCATTCATCATCAAGCTTTACCAAATCCCATGAATGAGAAAGGCCTGTGTCGTGTACTACCATACACTCAATATCCATCATCTGCATAAAGAGTCTGAATGTGGTTGCATATCCCACGCATACTGCATTGTGATTTTTCAGGACTCCATAAGGATTGTCGCAGTCGCTGTCGCTTGTAGGAATGACTACAAGCGAGCCCTCGTCAAACACCAAATTCTTTGTCATCCATTCATATATTGCAAGCTCTTTTTCATAAGGCGTCATACCGTCTTTGATAACGTCGTCTATAACAGCTTTAGCCATATCGAGAGTTTCCTTATCTCTGTCAGAGAGAGCGGACGTATCGCCCGACTTATATGCGTCAGAGATATGAGTCGTTGATTCTATAAGATACTCACCGCCGATTAAGACGTTATCCTCAGCGAGAACATCTTCTCCTCCGAACTCTGTATTTATCTGATTAACGGCATTTTCCACCTTTGTATCGAGTTCATTGGTCTTCTCCGCAATAGTTTCGGTCTTATCCATTGTGCGAATTGATACGACCGATGTAACAGTAACTCCTGCTACCATAGCGCCAAGTAAAACGTATGTAATAATCCACTTCATCTTGTCTTTCATTTCTGTATCCTCCGGAAAATAATAACGGGATAATTTCCCTATGCTTTTATTATACATTGCCGCAATGACATTAGAGTGACTGTAAAATGACAATTCCGTCATTTTACAGCCACATTACTTTAACTCACCGACCGCACAATGCCATAAATCAGTATAACGCACACTTTCCCAAAAGTCAACAGATTATCCATAGTTTTGAAATATTGCTTCATCACTATTCCGTTTAGGTATCCTGATATCACAAGCGTCAGATTATTACTTATAAAGCGTAGCTTAACTCAGTCAATCTCATTTATCAGAGAAATGACAAGATTATAGTTGGCTTTAACCTTTTCAAATGTTTCCGGAATAAGGTCGGAGCTTTCGCCTTTTCTGGTAAGCTCAACAAGCTCGCTTACCGATTCAAAAAGCGGAGCAAGCTCAAGGTTTGCGGCAACGCCCTTGAGCGTATGCGCTGCAAGAAAAATCTCGTGAACCGTTCCGCCTGCAACTGCGGCATCAAGATTAGAGAAAGATTTATCTCCTATAAATCTTTTGAGAAATTTGTATATAAGTTCCTATTTATTGAGCATTCTTTCAAGTACGTTAGCGTAATCTGCGCCTATCTGTGAATAAAATTCATGTAATTTCATAGCATTTCTCCTAAAAGTTTTATTAGTAAAAACAATCCCAAGATGCCTGGGATTGTAAATGGTTATTCGGCACGGTAAAGCTTTCTGATCTCAGGTTCAAGCTTTACGAAAGCATCAAGCAGTTCCGGATTGAACACGCCGCACTCGCCGTTGCAAATCATTTTTACCGCAGTATCGTTGGAATATGCGTCCTTATAGACTCTTTTGCTTATCAGGGCGTCATACACGTCTGCGATAGAAACGACCTGAGACCAGATGCTTATCTCGTTGCCTTTAAGTCCATCGGGGTATCCCCTGCCGTCCCAGCGCTCATGGTGATGTCTTGCGATATCGCAGGCATACTCATAAGCTTCATTATCATACAGCTGCGGTATATTCTCAAGCAGCTTTGCTCCTTGTGTTGTATGGGTTTTCATAATCTCATATTCTTCAGGCGTCAGCCTTCCCTTTTTGTTAAGTATTGCATCGGAAATTGCAATCTTACCCACGTCGTGCAACACGGAAGCCAACGCTATGTTATCAATTTCATCTTCAGAGAGCGAATCTCCGAACGAGGAATTGACAAGCAGATACTTTGTTATATCGTGAATGCGTTTAACGTGTTCACCTGACTCTACATCACGGAATTCGATAGCGGTTGCAAGGGTCGAAAGTATACCCCTGCTTAACTCGAAAATCTTCTGCGCCTTTTCATACAGCTCGACCCGCTGTTCGGATACCGTATTGCTAAGATTTTGTCTTGCATTAAAAAGCTCAATAACAGAATCTACTCGTCTTAATACAATATACGGAATTACAGGTTTGTTGATAACGTCCATTACGCCTAATGAGTAAGCAGACTTTAAAACGTCATGGTCGGAAGACGCTGTAATCATAAATATTGGGACTTTCTCAGGTATCCCTTTTTTTGAAAGCTCTTTTAAAACCTCGATACCGTCCATTCCGGGCATAACGACATCAAGGAATATTGCGCTGAGGTCATCCCGCAGAAGGTCGATCCTTTCCAGAGCATCCTCCCCGCTTTCAGCCTCAACTATAATGTGTTCGGGAGAGAATATATTACTTAATATTTCTCTGTTAAAATAATCGTCATCAATAATCAATATCATAACGCAATCACCTACCACTTTACCGCCAAGAAGCGACGCCTCTCTATACTACTACTATTATTATATCAAACAATCGGTTATCCTGTCAATATGTCTAGATATTAAAAGTTTCACGTCGAACCATGTATAAAAGTAACAAAACTCACACTTAAATTTTGTTAAATAATTCTACAGGCACAACGCCGCTGAAAACTTTACATATAACTTGTCATTAACATCCCCAAAATTAAGAATTACTTAAAGACTTTTGACTTTCTTACTTGTATAATTAAACTTGAAACAGTTTGCACAAAGCTTTAGAAAGGAAATCGTATTATTATGAAATATGACGTACTGATTATTGACGATGAGAAGGTACTTGCCGACAGCACGGCGGAGTATTTCAATATGTTCGGGGTAACGGCTTATGTTGTTTACTCTGCGAATGAATGCCGTGATTTTTTCAAGGACAACACAGCCGGTCTGCTGCTGCTTGACATAAATCTGGGCGACGGGAGCGGATTCGAGCTTTGCAAGGAGCTTAGGAGCGGTTTCGATATTCCTATACTGTTTATTTCGGCACGTTCCAGCGACGATGACAAAATTATTGCTCTTAACATCGGCGGAGACGACTATATTGAAAAGCCCTGCTCGCTCAGCGTTTTACTTGCAAAGGTCAAGGTCGTGATTAAAAGATACTCAAAGAACGCTCGAAACGAATACGCAAACGGCAGAATCGCAATCAAGTTTGACTCAAAACAGCTTTATGTTGAAAATGAACCCATAAAGCTTACATCTCTAGAATTCAGGCTGCTTAGCTACCTTTGCGAAAACAGGGGCAGGGTTCTTTCAAAGCAGGAGCTTTTTGACAAGGTATGGCAGGACAAATTTACAGGAGACGGAACGCTGAACGTTCACATAAGGCATTTGCGTGAGGCAATTGAAGCAGACCCCAACAACCCAAGGTACATAATTACCGTATGGGGCGAGGGGTACAAATTCGAGGGATAGGCTATGAAAAATAAGCTTTTGATTGCAATACTCGGTATTATTTTTTGTATTGAATGTGCGGCACTTATCCGCTTTGGCTCGGACAAAGCAGTACCTCCTCTCGATACCGTTGCAGTGAATGAAGTTCTCCATACAGTTACAGCAGATTTTTATAATATGGAAAACCATTCAAATACCACCGACCTTGAATACACAGTCTTTGACAGCAAAGAAAACATAATTTTTTGCACTTCGGAAAATCTGTGTAAATCAATATCTGAAGCAATCGCAAACAGAGATACGATTCTGCACGTTGAAACAGGTACTCTTGTTATTGACAACAACGCTAATATTTCTGCGATTAAACACAAAAACAGGGTGATAGCCGTAATGATTGCGGCTATGTCTGTGCAGACGGCTGTATGTATCGGATATTTGCTTTATATACACTTTATTGTAATAAAACCATTTAAAAAGCTAAAGGGCTTTGCGGAAAGAGTTGCAGGCGGAAACCTTGATATTCCTCTTGAAATGGACAGGCAGAACATATTCGGCGCTTTTACAGAGAGCTTTGACATTATGAGGACGGAGCTTAAGCGTGCCAGAATCGCAGAGGCTAAGGCTAATAAAAGCAAAAAGGAACTTGTAGCTAAGCTTTCTCACGACATAAAGACGCCTGTTGCTTCAATTAAAGCGGTTTCCGAGGTAGGTCTTGCGACTGCGCAGAATGAAAATCAGGCGAAGAGCTTTGAAACGATAATAAGCAAGTCCGACCAGATAAACAATCTTGTTACTAACCTATTCACAGCGACTCTTGAAGAATTGCAGGAGCTTTCGGTTAATCCTTCCGATTTGGAAAGCACGGTAGTTTTGGAGCTTATATGCAATGCGGATTATCTTGGTAAAGCTAAGATCCCACATATTCCGGAGTGCATTATATATGCCGACAAGCTAAGGCTTCAGCAGGTCTTTGACAACATTTTTGCTAACTCCTACAAGTATGCAAACACCGATATCTGCGTTACCGTCAAGAGTCTTGAAGGTACTCTGTGCATATCTGTCTGCGACTATGGCGGCGGCGTTTCGGAAAGCGAGCTTGCCGTTATAAAGGAGAAATTCAGGCGTGGCAATAATTCAAGCAGTATCGAGGGCGCAGGATTAGGTCTGTACATATCCGACTATTTTATGGGAAAGATGGGCGGCTCGCTCGAGATTTCCAACGAAAACGGTGGACTCAAGACAACTGTTATTTTAAAATTAAGCTGATTTAAGAAATATTTAAGAATCGCTTAAAGACAGTTAAGGTTTAAAGATGTAAAATGAACGTGTAAACAACAATACAGGAGGCTTATTATGAGCGACACAATTCTTAAAGCAGAAAAGCTCTGCAAGACATTCTCAATTGGCGGTATTCAGCAGCACGTTCTTAAAAACATTGATCTTTCGTTATATGACGGCGATTTTACGGTCATTATGGGTGCGAGCGGCGCAGGAAAATCTACGCTCCTTTATGCTCTTTCCGGAATGGACACGCCGACGCTCGGTAAGATTTCCTTTGGAGATGAAATAATCTCCGAGCTTTCCTCCGACAGGCTTGCCGTGTTCCGCCGTGACCACTGCGGATTCGTTTTTCAGCAGATTTACCTTATTGACAGCATGAGCGTTATTGATAATGTTCTTACAGCGGGACTGCTTGTAAGCAAGGACAAAAAGGCGCTTGTCAAAAGAGCAAAGGAGCTTTTTGCCGCAGTCGGAATTGACGAAGCAACACAGCGAAAATTCCCTACCCAGATTTCGGGCGGTGAGGCTCAGCGTGCAGGAATCGTCCGCGCCCTTATCAATAATCCCGAAATCCTGTTCGCAGACGAACCGACAGGTGCACTCAACAGTAAAACAGGCATTGATGTTTTAGACACTCTAACAGAATTTAACAACAAGGGTCAGAGCGTTGTCATGGTTACTCACGATATGAGAAGCGCAAGACGCGGAAACCGCATACTTTATCTCAAGGACGGCATAATTTTAGGCGAATGCAGTCTTGGGAAATACGTAAGCGGTGACAAGGAGCGTCATGAAAAGCTTGCTGCCTTCTTGAACGAAATGGGGTGGTAACATGCTGAAATTACTGCTTCTTGCAAAATCAAGTATTAGTAAGGCTAAACGCCAGACCGCAGTTATTTTCGTACTTATTTTGCTGGTTTCCTTAATGCTGAATTTATGGCTTATGCTTTCCACGGATTATAAGCAGAACTTTGACCGCTGTCACGACAAGCTTAACGCTGAACACGTCTCAATTATGGTAGCAGGTCGTGGAGAGGAGTTTGAGAACTTCATTTCATCTGCAATCGAAGCGGATAAGCGTACCGACAGCTATGAATTGTGCGACGCTCTTTCTTCAAGCATTGCCTTTCAGTATAACGGAGGAAAAATAAGTCTGAACGGCGTAATTCTCGGAAAATCCACAGCCGACAGCAAAAAGGTAGGTCAGCTTGAATTTATTGACGTTGGAGAATATAAAAGCGGAATTTTTCTTCCCATACTTTATAAATCCGACGATATTTATACAGGCAGTACCATAACGATTGATATCGGCAGTCAAACGGAAGAATATACCGTCTGCGGCTTTTTCAACAGCGTTATGATGGGTTCAAACAATTGTATTATGACGGAGTTTGTGTTTACTGACGATAAATATAATGAGCTTCAGAATACAGACACTGCAACAAATACCACGCTTTGCTCCATCAGACTTGACAATCCCAATGACGGAGAAAACTATCAGACCACATTATGCAATGCGGTTTCTGCTGAATACGAAAATACGGGATTTTTGGCTAACTATTATGAGCTTATCGCACAGTCAAGATATGTTTCACAGTCTATCTGCTCCGCACTTATCTGCATAATGGCATTCATTACATTGCTGATTTCCGCAGTTGTGATTATTTCCAATATCTCAAATTACATTCACGAAAATATGAAGAACTTAGGCGCGTTAAAGGCAATTGGCTTTACAAGCGGTCAGCTTATCGGCTCTCTTATTGTTCAGTTTTTAAGCATTACCGTTATTTCGGCAGTTATGGGAACAGGACTTTCTTATCTGATTTATCCGTCGCTTTCGGATATGATGTCCGCGCAGACGGGTATTCCATACAGCGTAAGATTTTTACCTATTCCGGCTGTAATTTCTCTGGCTATTCTTATAATTGCCATAGCGTTAGCGGTAATTCTTTCAGCAAGGAAACTACGCAGAATCGAGCCTATAACGGCGCTTAGAATGGGAATTAAAACCCACAGCTTCAAGCGTAATCATATGCCTCTTGAAAAAACGAGTGTACCGCTTAATCTCGCTCTTGCATTAAAGAATACTTTAACAAATATGAAGCAGAATTTTGTTACTGCCATAACAATGCTTGTAATTTCGCTTCTTGCAGTATTCTCCTGCCTTATGTATGAAAATGTTATTGTTGATATGACTCCTATGCTGAATATGGTTGTAGGCGAATACGCTGATGGAGCGGTTTTCATTTCAACAGAAATAGAAGATGAGTTCTTAAAGACTATGAAAGAAGACATGCGAGTTGAAAATACTTATTATTACACTAACGTATTTGTCAGTCACAACGGTACTCTGCTTATAGCAAATATTTATGATAATTACGAGAAGCTTAATAATCAAAGTGTCGTATATGAAGGAAGATTTCCAAAATACGACAACGAGGTTGCAATAAACGGAAGCTACGCCGCCGCTGAGGGCTTTGAAATCGGTGATGAAATTACATTGTGTGTGAGCGATAATGAAGAAAAATATATCATTACAGGTTTTGACATAAACACAAATAATCTCGGCAAAGACTGTCTTATGACACGTCAAGGCTATGAAAAGCTGACGGCTGTCAATGGGGCGTGCTATTATATTAATGTTATGAATTCTGATGATATAGAAACTTTGCTTTCAGATATAAGCGGAAAATTTGGCAGTAATGTTCATCATACGGTAAATCAGAATGATATGATTGCAAGCAGTGCAGGCGTTTATGTTCTGCTTATAACGATAATAGTCGCGGCAGTTATCCTGCTTTCTGTGCTTATTATTACTTTCGTGCTGTATCTCCTTGTGAAAACACTGCTCAATAACAAAAAAAAGGACTATGGTATTATGAAATCCTTAGGCTTTACAACAGGTCAGATTGTGATGCAGACAGCGCTCTCGTTTATGCCTTCAATCGTAATCTCAACCGCTGTCGGCATAGCTGTAAGTTGTTTTGCAATCAACCCTTTGATGGAATTATTCCTCAGCGGTATAGGTATTGTAAAATGCACTTTTGAAGTACCGTATCTCCTTTCGGCAGTTGCAGGCGCAATAATCGTAGTTATATCGTTTCTTACCGCCTGCCTGCTTTCAAGAAGGGTTAGGAAAATCGCTCCCCGTGAGCTTCTTATAAACGAATAATAAACGCAAACGGCAGACTTTGCATCACGTTGCATTGTCTGCCGTTATTATTTTATTCTATCTCGAGTAAAACTCCGCTGAACGGCGCTAAATCAAATTCAATTCCGCCATTGGAAACAGTAAAATTATCCTGTTCTTTTGATTTACCGCTGTACTTTTCAAAGTCCGTATTGAGAAGAAGTCTTGCTATAGTTATATCGCAGAGTTTTAAAGCATACCTCTTTTCTGCTCCGTCAAAGTTAAACACTGCAAGGAGCTTTTCCGTACCGCTCTTTCTAAGTATTGCATAAACTCTGTCCTCCTCGCTGTGGCAATCCGCCCACTCAAAATTATCGGGAGAATAATCATTATGCAGGGCAGAATGTTCGAGATACAGCTTATTAAGGTCCGTCATAAAGCAGTAAAAGCTATCGTGGAGAGGATACTTTCTCAAATCCCAGTCCTGCTGTCGCTTTTCGTCCCACTCACGGAGCTGTGCAATTTCGTTGCCCATAAAGTTTAGCTTCTTACCGGGGTGCGCCATCATATAGAGATACATTGCTCTTGCCTGCGGGAATTTTTCTTCATACTGTCCGTTCATTTTCTGAGTAATCGCGGCTTTTCCGTGGACGACCTCGTCGTGCGAAAACGGCAGGAGATAATTCTCGTTATAGAAGTACATCATTGAAAATGTGAGCTTATGGTAATTTTCCGAGCGCAGCCACGGCGCAGTACGGAAATAATCCAAGGTATCGTGCATCCAGCCCATATCCCACTTATAATCGAAGCCAAGTCCGCCCATATCGACAGGTTTTGTGACATTCGGGTAGTTTGTTGAATCCTCGGCTATAAGCATACAGCCGGGATTTCGCTGCTTGATTCCCCTGTTCATAACCTTAATAAAGTCAAGGGCGCTGCCGTTCACTCCCCTGTTGCTGTCGCCCTGCCAATAGATTATACGGCTGATTGCGTCCATACGAAGTCCGTCAAAATGGAACTTAGACAGCCAGAAGTTTGCGCTTGACTGCAAAAAGCTCCTTACTTCGCCACGGGAATGCATAAAGTTATAGCTTCCCCATTCGCTGACTCCTACCGCACTGTTAGGATATTCGTATAGGGCAGTTCCGTCATATTTTGAAAGTCCGTATTCGTCCACGGCGAAATGCACGGGAACGAAATCAAGAATTACGCCTATACCGTTCTGATGAAGCGTATCTACAAGATACATAAGGTCCGTCGGCTTACCGTAACGGCTTGTTGCGGAGAAAAAGCCTGTGTTCTGATACCCCCAGCTTTCGTCGCAGGGATACTCGCAGACGGGCATAAATTCGACATAATTATAGCCTGACTGTTTTATATACGGTACGAGGAGGTCTGCAATTTCACGGTAGTTATAAAACTCGTCATCTCCGGTTTTTCTCCAAGATCCGAGATGCATTTCATAGATATTAAGAGGCTTGTTCTTACAATCCGTGCGTGATTTCATCCACTTGACATCGCAGAAATTATAGTCAGACAGGTCGCAGATAACGGATTTATGCGAAGGTCTAAGCTCCGTTTGAAAGGCATACGGGTCGCTGTGGTCGGTATATGTATTATCTCTGCGGTAGATACGGTATTCGTAGGTATCTCCGCATTTTGCATAATCTATAGTTACCTCATAGAAATTTCCGTCATAGGTTTTACACATCGGGATTTCACTGCCGCATAGCAAAAGCGAAACTCCCGACGCACTGGGCGCAAAGGTTCTGAATGTTACGCCGTTTTCAGTGCGGTGCGCTCCCAGATATTCGTGTGCGTCAAAATTGTGTCCTTTATAAAAACTGTAAAAATCCATATATCCCACTCCCGATTTACTCCTGATAAATAATTGACTGGAGTTCATTATCGTGCTATTATGATTATAGCAGATAAATTTCTATATGGACATTATCGGTTTTTGATACGAGTCAATTACTGAACGATTTTCAAAAATCGACAAGGAGGAAACTATGGATTTAAGGGAGAAAAAGACACTAAGGGCTATAAAAAACTCTTTTTTACAGCTTCGCAGTCAAAAGGCGCTTGAACGCATTACAGTTAAGGAGCTTTGCGAGCTTTCTGAGATAAGCAAGACCACATTTTACCTGCACTACAAGGACATATACGATTTGTCCGAAGCTTTGCAGGGCGAGCTTATAGAGGAGATTATGTGCGGTATTACGCATCCGGAATACTTTCTGTCAGACAGTGCAGAGTTCACAAAAGAGCTTTGCTACGCTTATTACTCACAGCAGCAGCTTGTAGACATACTTTTTTCAGGCACGCAGGCGGCTATTCTTCCCGTACAGATTGAGAAGAAGCTAAGGGCATATTTATCTGAAAACTTCGGGCCGCTTGAAGAAAACTATGATATACTGCTGACCTATCTTGTGCAGGGCAGTCACTCGCTTTACCGTGAACACTCTCGCAGGTACGATACCGAAAAGCTTATCCACATTGTAGGGATTGCGTCAAAGGCTGCGGCTGATGCCATAAGGAACGACTCAAGCCGCTCAACAAAGCTTGAGCATTAGTTACTCAGCATTCTTCTTTTCGCTGTGAAAGACTGAATTTCTATCTTGTAGAGCTTTGTGTTCTGAAGTGAAAGAGGATTAAATTTTCCTCCGTGAATATCGTAATGCTCCAGAATTTTTCTAAGACTTCTTTCTTTTTCACTATCATTTACCGTCAAGATTATTCCCTTACCGATAACGCTTTCATATGCCATGCTTGCCGTACAGGCTGTCCCATTTATCGGCAGTATAAGAGTATGCGAACAATCCATTTCAAAAGCGGCATAATTATTTTTTTCTATGACCTTGTGCTTATATCCTTCAATCGAACTGTGAAAAAACAAGGTCAGCTTACCGCTGTTAAACTCATATCCAAAATTCACGGGAATTATGTAAGGGTATATATCGTCGTTTATGGCGATGCGGACGACATCGCATTTATCTATAATGCTTTGAATATCGTTAATATCTGTGACTTCTCTGTCGCTTCTTCTCATGGGTATCCCTCCGTACTTTAATTCATATTAGTATACGTCAAAATTTGTCTTATTAAAAATTAAAGCTCTGAAAAGCTTCAGAGCCTATGCGATGCAGAATATTAGGCAACTGAAACAGCTTCGCATATTTTACAGCATGGTTTTTAAGGTATAATTTAATTGATGAAGAACATATATAACCCTAAAGAACATTATACACCATATCAATTAAAATTACCAGTGGAAATTAAAAATAATAGAAATTTCCGACCCGGTATGCAATTTACACAAGCAGTTATTCATCATTAAGCAGCGGTACATACCATGTGAATACAGTTGCCAAGGTGCACAAAGGAACAAGCTATGAAACAGAAACTGCATGTAGCGATACAGTTTCTTGCTAAATGTAGTCAGATTAAGAAAAGTGCTATGAGTCCGACGCAGAACTAAAATTATTACCAAAACTGCACGCTGATAATTGTGCAGGCACACGAAAATGTCTTTAATACAGAAAATTTTGTTGACACGCATTATCTTATAAGATAAGATAGTGATAGCGATTATATTCTTATAGTAAAGTTTATTTATGTTGCTTCATGAAAGGCAAAGTGATCCTATACCGAATTAAAACATTACCAAAACTGCACGCTAATAATTGTGCAGGCATACGAAAACTGTTTTAATACAGGGAACATTATTGAAACATTTTTGCCTATATGCAAAATGATGAGGAGGAAAATATTATGATTAAAAAGATTATTTCAGTTATGATAGCTGCTGCTGTTTTGGCTTCGTCTTCGTGTTTATCCGCTAACGCAATTTATGTGAGAACAGCTAATATTGAAATAAGCAACTGTCGTACACATCCTGAATTGAGAGAAAATGACAAAACGTTTGTACGACTTAAGTATGCGTATATTACAGTTGAAGGCGAACTGATTTATGGCGGCATAATATTCGGAGCAGAGGATTATGACATTTTTGGTGATGACGAAGTGAGATGCAAGGTTCAGTCAAATGGTTTTGACCACTATGCGGTATTAACGACAGATAAGGGAAACTCTGCTTCTGACGATGTAAAAAGAGGATATTCTGCTTACACCAAATGGGTTAAACTCGCCGGCGGAAACGGAGATAAAGGTTGGGCGGATTTCGGAGCAGGATTTATTGTCCGTTAATCGGAGGGTGATATTATGATTAAAAAAATCAAATCAAAACGATTGAGAATACTTGTTGTTCTGCTGATTGCGGCGGCGGCGGTCTTTGCTGTACTATCGGCAAGCTGGGTTGTTTACTACAATACCAAGGTGAAGCCTTTGATGGAGTGTCTTGACAAATACGAATTCACTTCGGAATATGAAGCCGACTGCAGACTTACATATTATTCCTATGAAAACGAAGACGAAATGATAGGCTATGGCCTTTCGGTTCCTCGTTTTTTGAATTTCTTTTCAGATGTTCAGGTCTTAACCGGATATCTTTCGGAATTGGACCCCAACACAGGCGAAGTGACAAGAATTACCGACTACACTTATTTTTTTGGATATTCCGTCAAGTTGTTCGGCGAAGGTAGCTACCGCTTTCGGATTGACGACTATACCGGGAGTTCTGATACCTTTAGCGACGGAGTATACAGTTCTTACGGACCAAACGAATGGTACAACATTGAGGTCGATAAGGATATGAATTTTGTGTCGGGCAACAAGGTTATGTACGTCGAGCATTACGACCAACTGAAAGAGGTCTTTGACAAGACAATGGAAATCTTCGGCGAGGACGCATTCTTCTGATATGTCCTTTTGAGGTGATATTATGATTAAAAAATCAAATCAAAACGATTGAGAATACTTGTTGTTCTGCTGATTGCGGCGGCGGCTGTGCTTTGCCTGCTCTGTCATAATTACCGGATTCGCCTTGCATTGCTTTCATTAAATCATCAAAGTCATCAAAATCATTGTTATCAGCAGCCGTTTCAAATTTTTCACGCCATTCTTCGCCATACAATACTTCTAACATTTCAAGATAATCATCTGTTGAAAGCTGTCCTGTAACAAACATGGCAGCACAAGCTTGGTTAGTTTTTGTTACGCTATCCATTCCGCTTGGTTGAGCTGCATAGTATGCTGCATAAATAAGCAATGCAGTTTTGATAGCAGCCATATTATCGTCTTTAGATTTATCATTATATGTTATTCTTTTACTTCTGTCTATTCCATCATCTTTGGCATCTTTGTTTGAATTAGAACCATTCTGGTTTTTCCATGGTATTACTTTTGGTACAGGTTCTTCTTTGGGTTTTTCATCTCTCTTAACAGCAGTACGATGGAAATTGTATATGATTAAACCTTGTTCAAGGTGACTGTAGGTAACATCATATTCGACGTTATTTAAACCTGGCATTGGTTCTAACCATATCAATTGGGTGAACATTGGGAATTAGCATTGTGCCTTTCAAATCGTAGATTTTTTCTTCTGATACACCCTGAACTTGCACCTCTGCTGATACAGGTAGTAAATTAACTGTTGGCAACAATAATGCTATCACCAACATACATGAAATAAGACGCATAAAGCACTGCTTGATTGCTTTAACCATAATTAAACCTTCCTTTATATTTTATTCACAACAGATTTGTGAATCTGTTGAATTTTACTTTATACTTATAAATCAAGTCCATAAGAATGTAATATTTCAGTATTTAATGTTTTACGTTGTTGTAATTCCAATAATTCTTTTGCAAATAGTTCAGAAACATTAAACGGTTTTATCTTTTTAAGATTTTCTAGTTTTTGACTTATATCATCACAGTCTTTTTGGGTATACTCGAATCTCTTCTTTTCAACATTATAAGATATAATATTAAGCCTTTCTTCCAATTTTCTTATAATATTGTCTTGATCATCAATCTTTAAATATAAAAGTCCCTCATTATAAAAATTATTGACATATTTGTTACCGAAATTAGTTTTTTCATCATAAAGTTGCATATATAATTTAAACTTATCAAAGTATTCAACACACGAATCCAAGTCAACAATTTTGTTGAATATTGGAAGCATAATATCCTTGGTTACTTCCAATGAATATTTAATCTCTCCAACTAATGTTTCATCGCTATAATAAAATTCATATATATCCTTAAAAGAATACTTAGTATTTTTATCAGATGGGTGTAATTCTTTGAAAAATTGCCAATTACTCCTTAGCCAATTGGAATTATTCCTTGGAGATTGATCCAAGCTAATAAATTGCCGATATACAGTAGCAACGCCTCCGATAATAATGAAACGCTTGTCAGGTTGAGACATATATGTTATAACATGAATTATTTCATCACCGATAAGTCGTACAAAATACGGCTGCCTGCCTTTGATTTTCTTAAACCCCAGCGGTTCAAGAGCTTCGCCGAACACCTGTTTAAAAGCCGCATTCAACGTAAGCTTTTTTTCGCCGCCCTCAGAAACGGTTATTTTCTTTTTGAAAAAAATCGGAATAATATTTGTATCCTCGTCCGCTTCGCTTTCAAAATCCTCATAATCCGAAACCATATATTTCGGCTCAATTCCCAGTACGGAAGCTGCTTCATACAAAGCGTACTCAACAAAGACTTCATCTTTGTTCCATATTTCAGATAGCTGTTCCCACGTTTTTCCCGGAGCTAAAATCGGCTCCCAGCATTCACGTCTGCCTTTCGGAGAATGTTCTTCGTCAAACTCGGAACGTCCCACAACCACCGTATCATGGATATCAGCCCCGGTATGCAGTTCAATATACGCCCAGTAGCTGTCTACAACGTCCATACTGAAACTGCTTGTTTTCATCTCTGCCGCTGTCTGCTGTGCGTCATACTTGGCTTGCTTAGGATTGTCACCGTACTTCTCAGAATTGAGCGTCACCCATTTGCCGCTTTCTGAAAAAGCAAGAATATAGCTTACGCTTGATTCTTCCTCAGAGCATTGCACAAGATTTCGTTTTTTCATTACAGCGCAAAATGCTTTTAAAAACTGTTCACTACTGCCGTTATTCTTTATTTGTACTGATGAAAAAAATCTGCCCATAAAATCCTCCTTAAATCTTCGAATATATTTATATGAATTTTGTTAATCAAACTCCGTTAAAAAACACCATAAACAATGTTATTTGCCTATGGACATCTGAAATACGGTCATAAATTCGGCGTAAGCGGTCATATTGACTCATAATTTACTATATAAAATATCATCTTTTTTGTGTTTCCGGAACAAAAAAGATGATATTTAAAATCTAAAATTTACGCCATCAGTTCCAATGAGTCCCCCGTAAACTTGACATTTACAGAAGCTTTTTAATCAGTATGTTATTACACAAAGCAAAAAACTCGTAGAGAATTTCTAATCTACGAGTTTTTTATTCTCCACTTTCATGGCATAGAACAGTGTTAGCTTATAATTCAGAGCTTTACTCTGAATTACCGTCATTACGTCTTTTCTTCATAATGAACAGAACTGTTCCTGCGGACAATATCCCCAGTATGACAAAGGGTATTACTTTTACAGTAACTCCTGTCGG
Source organism: Ruminococcus sp. Phil15 (assembly GCA_001940995.1). Taxonomy (GTDB): domain Bacteria; phylum Bacillota; class Clostridia; order Oscillospirales; family Ruminococcaceae; genus UBA7477. Next base: position 11,087 of record MSHC01000047.1, on the reverse strand, counting down.
CAAAATGCCTGATCTGCTGTTTACAAAATACGCTGTTGTATCTTTGGTCAAAACAACATCTTTAACAGCTTGGGAATCATTTTCCGCATCAGCAGTAAGCCCTGACTTTGTAGTATAACCCTCTTTGCTGTAATCAGTTTCGGTCACAGTGAATTTTGTTTTCTCAGGTAAATTTTTTATCACTGCGTTTTCACCGTGAGAAACACCGATTTTTGCCTGACCGTAAGCGTCAAAAAGAACCAGAGTTTCAGTATCCCCTCTTTGCAGTGTGTAAAATCCATTCAGCGGTTTACCGTCCTGGTCTTTCAAGGTGACAGTGAACTCAAACTGCTTTGCCTTGTTGCCGAATGCACCCTCTACCGTCTTGCTGATAGTAAGGTCATATGTGAGAATTTTGGTATTGGTTATTGTAAATGTCTTATTTCCTGTTACTGAATCCGTAATCGGATCTCCGACTGAACCGTTATAACCTGCGACCGATTCCTCACGGACAGAGTACTCATACTCTCTGCCCTGATCATCTGTTTTAGGTAAGTCTTTAAAGACCGTTGTCCAGTTCGAATCACGGGGTGTGATAATCGCCGTGTCAACTGTTTCAGCATTATTTGGGAAGCCTTTCGGATAACGCTCCAGATATACGGTGATAGATTTAGGACGGTCTGTCTTTTCATCCTCTTTCCACTGCTTTTCTACAGTAATATCCATCTTTTCTATGGGTTCTTCCACAGTTACAGTTTTGGAGTTTTTAAAAGCCACAGTCACCTCATCAGCGCTTACAGCCAACTCTTCCGTAGTATTACTCTCGTGAGTTGTTTCATTTACAGTATAAGACGTCGTATAGCCGTCGGCATGAGTTTCTGTGATCTGATATGTCGAATTGATAGGAACGCCTTTAAAATCTGCCGTTTCACCGTGTTTCAGAACAAATGTCACCAGAGCGTTTCCGCTATCGTCGGAAGAAAATGTTTTCAAGGTTTCGCCATTCTTCTCAATGGTATACTCCTTACTTCTTCCCAGCTTTGTCAGCGTTGCCGTGAATGAAAATTCACGTTTTGCTTCATCTTCGGGGAGCGTATCCTTTAGCACTGCTTCAGTTTGTTCACCGTTGAGTTTCTCTGTGATCTCATAAATCTCCACCGTCTTGAAAACATGAAAATCTTTGGTTTCACGGTTGTCGGCTTTATTCTCCCATGTTACGGAAGAAGTTGTATTTTTCACGATAGTGCCGGTCTTTTCATCAATAGCCGAGGTATAACCATACGGAACTTCTATTTCCTTTATCGTATATGTAGTGTCGACAGGAATATCCGGAATCGTGATAGGCTTATTGGCAGTCAGACTGATTTCCGCCACGCCGTTATTAAACTCATACGCACCGAAATACTGAGAAGTACCGTCATTACTTATTCCACTGCCTGTCAAAGTAATCTTAAACTTAAATACTGTGTTATCGTCTGTTACTTTAACACCGCCTTTGGTAACTTCCTTTGTGATTTTCAGACTGCCGACCTCAGGAATAGGTTCGCCTATTTTGGTATTTGTGACGGTTTGCTGCTTTGTGATACTGCCGTCCTCATTTACTTTTTTAGGACTATTTTGTGTTGCGTCGGAAATATAGCCTTCAACCAACTCCTCGTAAACATAATACAACGCCTCGTCGTCATAAACCTTAAATGTATATATCCATGTATCGCCCTTCTTCTCTATCGTACACTGATTTCCGTTCGTTGAAACATAGCTTTCAGTAACGGTATTGTCTGTTTGGGCGCTGTCATCGGCAGGCGAATCATCGCCCTCAGCCATAAGCATTACACTGTTATTCAGCGAAGCAGTCACAGCTTTGAAAAACTTAACGCTTTTAGAATTGGCAGCTTCGGGTTTTAAGGTGAAGTAGCCGGGATCATCAGGTCCGCCATCGATTTTGGCGTATTTAACATTCCTTCTATCACCATATATCGTAGGATTATCACTCCATTTTGTACCGGAACCGCCTGTCAACTCTTTTAAATTGTTTCCAAAAATTCGATTATCATCCCTACCACCATCGACTGCATCAGTGAAATCTACGGTAGAAGAAACATAAATTGTTTTTAAACTACTGCAACCTTTAAACATACCGCGTACATCAGTTTGTACTCTACCGAAGCCGCTTATATCTATTGTTTTCAATTGCGCACAAGCAGCAAACATAAATGCTGCAGAACTTGAGTCACCACCACCTATTATATTTTCAAGCGTAAATTTTTCACCTAATGTAATTGAAGTGATGTTTGTACAACTATCAAACATACGGTTAATATCTTTAACACAACTTGTGTCAAAACTACTTAAATCAATGGATTGCAGATTTGTGCAATGTCCAAACATATTGTTCATGTATTGAACGTTTTCTGTGTTAAAATTACTTACATCAATGTACGTCAATGCTTGACAATAGCTAAACATATTTTTCATATCTGTAACATTGCTTGTTGTAAATTTACTCAAATCAACGCTTGTAAGGTTATTGCAATTTTGAAACATACCATTTATTAATTTGAGATTTGGTGCCTGTCCGAAAGTACCCTCGATTGTAGTTAAATTTTTGCAGCCAACAAACATACCTGCCGCATTATTTAGACTATCAAGTTCCAACTCGCCAACATTTATATATGTAAGCGCAGCAAGTCCTTTAAAGGTATCGTTAAAATTCGTAACTTTACTAGTATCAAGTCCGGATATGTCAATAGATGTCAAACTGTTTTTACCGGTAAACAGATTACTTGCATTATTATTGGAGGAATCACCAAGATAAACCGTTTCAGCCTCGCTCCAGTAATAGTAATCTGTGCCTTCATTATACAAGTACACCGGCTTTTGCTTATACTTCTTACCATACTCAGTTGTATCATCAGCTGTACCGATAACAGTAAGACCATTTATTTGATCTTCTGTCAAAGGATATTTATACCGGCTGAATGATGTGGCACTGTTCGGTAAGTTTTCTTTCAGAGATTGGATATTGATCGTTGCAGTAGAAGCTTCATATTCAGGTTCCTTTGTGTCCAGGTGAATAACCGCTTCTTCAGGACGCTCTGCTCCGTCATCAATCCATTTTTTTACAATAGTTATTTCTCCCTTATACTCACGCTCGTTGGGAACGACAAATTCTCCGTCTAAATTCAAATTCAGTTCTTTGCCGGTATCTTTGTCTGTAACCGTGACAACAGTTTCATCGTTTACTAATTCGATCTTAACTTCATAACCGTTCGTATTTGTTTTATGATTAGCGGGAGGAGTGGTTTCTACCACTGTATAAGTACCGTAATCAAGACCGTCAAACACTACCTGACCAAACTGGGCAGATGTAACAGTTTTATTGATCGTTATGCCTGTTTCGGTTTGAACAGAAGTCAGTTTAAATTCCGCACCGGGCAGAGGATCCCTGTTTACAGCGTCCACCTTTCTCAGAGTAAACTTCGGGCACGGCTTATTCGTAATGACGTAATCGCCGCTGCTGTTAAGACTCAGCTCGGGTATGCTCAGAATACCGCCGTCATCGCAGACAACCTTGTATTCCTTGCTGTCTTTAACATAGCCGTCGGGCGCAGAAACTTCTTTTAGGGTATACTCGCCCCATTCCACGTCCTCAAAGGTTACACCTGAACCGCTGCTGGTCACTTTTTTCTCGATAACGTTGCCGTAATACGACGTTCCGGTGAGTGTGAAGACTGCTCCTGATAATGGAATATTTTGGTTGAAGTAATCACGTTTCAGAAATGTCAGGTCGCCGTGTACACGAGGTTTATTCTCAATGAGAATTTCACCGTCTTTTGGGTTCGCCCCGTCATTGGGCGTAATTGTGACGCTGCCGTCCGCACCGACAGTTACTGTCCTGTCCTCGCCTTTCAGAAAATCCCGTGTAGGGTCTGTTTCGGTCAGAGTATATGTTCCTCGCTCGATATTGGCAAGATACACCACGCCATATGAGTCGGATATAACGTATTCATCAACCTCCGTACCGTAAAATGATGTGCCCGAAAGATTGAATTTGACCCCTTGAATCGGCTCTTTGGTTTCACTGTTTATCTTCTTGAATCTCATGTCGCCGACTATATGATAAACAACCGTTGTATAGTCCTGATGATCGTAATATTTTTTTTCCGTTCCTTGCTCGCCGGGCGAAGTGTCCTTGCTTATAAACGAACGGTAAATATTGTTATAGGTTTCGGCATTAATTCTATCGCTGTCAGACAGCTCTTTCGGTGAACGCATGGTCACTGTGAAAGAAAAGCTTCTGTTTTCGCCCAATTCAAATGGTGTTCCGTCAACTCCGCTTGACAGATCAATCGCAAAAGCTGTAGCTTTTGCGATATCTCCGAATTCGTTCATCGGTGTCCATATTTCCGAATCAAACTCGATACTTCCCGCATTATCCGTTGTATACATATTAGATAAATCAATTTTTGGTACACTGCTTAAATATATCACGGGCTTGATACCAAGTGCTTCCAAATTGCTCAATCCGAAAGATTCAAGCGTACCATTCCAGTCGCACTGCTTGTCTTTGCTTGAATCGTTCAATCCGCCGTTAAAATTTTCCAGTGAGTCAAATATAACTATATTCGTCGATGTAGAATGACTGGCATTCTCCATACGAATCTTGTATACATATGTTGAATCCGAGTAAACTACAGTTTTATCTCCGAATAAAGCATCGTTTGACGAAGCAACCTTTTTGGAAATACCCGATGAAAGAGGTATAAGTGCATTAATTGAATGTGTCGCCTGAGCATAAAGGAAACGTTTGTCATTGCTTTCTGGGTCAAGATCCGAAAGAATGGTGGAGTCACTTATATTTCCGCCGTTATCAGGGTAACCACTTGCTATATCAGGATTTCCCGTTTCATACGCAACCGAGTTCAGCACATATCTGCCGTAATCGAGTATGTCCTCCCACAAATGCACCGTTGTATAGGTCATTTTATAATTTACATTGGCAGGTCTGTTTATCTTGACCGTGAAAAGAGTTCTGCTGCTGTTTTTATAATTCTCCTTGAGAGGCTCAATAGTGTATTCGCTTAGTGGAATTTCCTCATTATCGACAAACACCTTAATAGAACTGAGATCTACTCTGCAGCCTGAAGGAATAAAATCATAAAATACACCCGATTCCTGCCTTACGGGATTAGTTCCTTCATCATCCGTGTAGGTTTCACTCATAGAGGTCTCCCAGTCTATCTTGTATGCTCTGTTACCGGGATAGTTTTTTGAACTGGTTACCTTTTTTTGGATATTAGAGTTTCTTTGCACCTTTGCAGCATAGTCCGTACCGACAGCAGAGCGTGTTATTGACTTATCAGAGGAATCGGTTACTATAAGTACAGCTCTGTTTTTTACAGATATTTTTGCATTATCTGTTTTGGGTATGGCTTCTTTGACTGTCTCAGTAGGATTTAGTGTAATTGTCGGATATACATTAAATTCTACGCTGTAATATGGATTTGATGTTTTAATCTTCCAGCCCTTTACGTAGCCTTTGAAAGTTACAGATGATTTTGTAATGGAAGAAATACTGTCGCTGTCAATAATATCCGCAGCACCCGTTTTTAAATTATAGGTTCCTGCCAGCGTGTATTCCCCATTTTTTTCAACAAAAAATTCGAGGATATCATTTTCTCTGAAGTTTTTGACATTAGTGGTAGAAAATTTTTTATTTTCTTTGTCATACTTCGCATTTAACATTTTCACGCTATACTCAAGAGAAGTGAAAGTATAGTCATCTTTAGTGAGAGCTTCCGTCGAATTCCCCAGAAAAATTTCCGAATCGGAAACCGAATATGCGACATCTTGCTGACCGAATTTACCGTCTGTGGCATCCTGTTCAGTGCCCGTCGCTCCCTTTTCCAATGTCTTTATATAAGCATTAGCCTGTGCAACGATATGGTATGTAAGCCCCGAAATCGGTTTACCGTTTTGCAGAGCCTCAAGATTGTAGGAAGAAATATTATTGGCGGATGTTACATTTTGTTTGTTGCCGTAAATACCGTTTTTTGTGATCCTATATCTTTCACCGGGCGGACTATATGTTGGATCTGCCGGTTTTATAATCTCGTATATACCGGTTGCAGATGCAGTTTTTTGTGAGAAACTATCTTTTCCGTCCGCAGGAGTAACCGTAGCCGTGACATTATTTTCCAATCTATACAAATCAAAAGCTTTAAAGTAAGACTTTTTGCATTTTGTAAGGACTCTGTCCTTTCTTGAGTTGGCTGTTAGACCACTAACTACAGGCGATGCCCCATCACTATCAGGCTCAACATATTTGCTGCTGCCCTGCATTTTGTAACCGATTACCTCCGGTGAGGCATTTCCGTCAACAACAGGATCTATCAAGCCGGTAAATTGATCTGTAAGCTGAAAATTATATTTCTGTGTAATATTTGTAACAGAAGTATCAACAGCCCATTCAAAATAAATATATTCATCGGCATCATCTGGTTTAGCACCCCATATGTCCTTCCACTCGGTGTACGTGTTAGCCAATGATTTAGAAGTTGATTTGATCTCTGCAGAAGTATTAATATATACAGGGATCTTCTCTGTTTCACTAAGAGTTTGTGTGCCTTTTATTATTACAGTTGCCTGGCAATCATCAGATGATTCCATATCTATATATTCCCATGTCTTTTTTGTTGTTTCATACATAAAAGGAATACTGATCTGCTGAGCGGCATCTAATTCCTTCAAATTAGTAATTACAATATATTCTTTACCATCTTGACCCTTTTCTTCACTATATACAAATACTATTCGCTCTTTATCATAATCCTCTTTCACAGACGGATACGGGAGTGAAATAGTATCGGCATAATTTCCGTCCTTATCTTTCAGAATATGCTTGGGCAAACGAATTTCAATTACACCGGGTTGGATAGATCCGGTGCCTTCAGAATTAAAATCCAGTTCATATGTAAAGCCATGACCCTCATCAGGTTTATCGGCAGTCCAGATATTTTGACCATTTTTATTAACTGCACCGTTTGTTAAGCTAAGCACAAATTTATTTATACTGATTGAGATATCCTGCAACAAACCGCTGCTATCGCCGCTTCCATTTTCGGCAAGATGATCTGCCTTTTCCCGAATAATTTCTTTAGCATTTTTTTCAATTTCCTGAAAAATCTTTTCCGTTACATTTTCGGGAATACAAATACCATATACAGAAGAAAGGTCAACATGAAATGTGACATCTTTAAGCACATTATTCTCATTTGTTGACCCGATTATTTCTGTTTCAGAACATTCATATGAAGCCGCACCGGTTTCATCAGTTTCGGTGGGAACTTTAGTGCATTTTACCGCAGACAGACCTCCGCTTTTGCTTACAGCATACGGCTTGTTAAAATAAAACGTAACATACGCATCAGATTTTGAAACGTCTATCTTTTTTCCGTCTTTTGTATAAAATCCAATGTCATAGAGCAAAAGAGAACATTCATCTTCGGCAGCAGACTTGCAAATTTCCTTATAACGTTCGTCGCTTTCCTCGATTGCCGCTGCGGAAAAAACAACGTCATCGGCATTCACTTGCTCGTTTTCGACAGAAAATTCAGCATTTTTGTCAATTCTTAATTTTGCCGAAAAGTCATCGCTGCCGCATTTAAATTCTATCGTTTCAGTTTCAGAAGGTAAGACTGATGGTTCGGCAGCGTTTTCCGACTGTTCAAATTTATCAGTCGACTCTGTGGATACAGAACTCTCCGCATAAACTTCATATATATCATAAAGGTCAGGCAATGATATGGATAAGATCATAGCCATCGCAAGAAAAAAGCTTGTTACTCTTTTTAAAGTATTATTCCGCATATCACTGCCCTCCTTCCTTATCTTTCTTTTTTAATTCAATAATTATCAGTACAGGCAGAACAAGTAAAATCAGCGCCATCAATCCCAACGAGGCATTATCTCCTGTAGACGGGTTGGACGGGTCAAAAAACGGGTGGCTGTCATCAGATGAAGATGATGTATGAGACGAGCTGTCCGATGATGAATTATTCGAAGATGAAACATTGGTAAATACCACATTATCCGATTTATGATCGCTGTTTTCCTCTTTGACCGATACCGAATACTTCAAGCTGTTATCTTCTGCATTTTCAACAAAAACAGTAGCATAGTAGACAGAATCATCATAAATGACATTTTTATCGCTGCCGGGTATTTCATATATTTTATAGTCGTAGGTTCCCGGCTCTGTTATTTCAACGTTAAATGCACCGATACCGCTGCCTGTGATGATAATTATATCGGATTCGGGCGCAGGCGCACTGTTATCAAGTGATTCTATAACTATCTCATATGTGTGAGAATTATTGTCTGAGATTTTCATGCCTTCAACGGAAATAGAAGCATATACCGATTCATACGCATTCGCAGTAATACGCCAATTTTCGTTAAAACAAAAAGATAGTATGCAAATGATATTGAAGCAGACAATAAAAAGCCCACGGACAATTTTCATATGCAAACCCTCCTCCCATTACTTGTTTTATTCCAAAATATAACAAAATACTACTATTCTATCTGATGAATCTCCTTCCGCACAGGTTGACAGTCCGATTATCCGCTCACTCTGTTCAGACTCATAAATTTTCGCATTATCCTTGATATAGCTGCATATCTCGGCAGAGTCCCCGGGAGTAAATACAATATCCTCTTTTGCATTTGTTTTCATGCTTGCAAAAACTTTGAGAGAATGGTTTTTTTCGGCATTTTTTCCGATAATCAGCGTTCCGTCCGTATGGCTTCTGAGATAGTCCCTGTCCAGAAAATCATCAAGTGCGCCGAACATCTTTCCGTATTCCATATGATGTCCGTAAACCAAGGAATACGAATCCGTAAAATCAGAAGCATTCCTGCTGTCGAGATAGATACTTCCCGACAGAGAATATTCACCAAACGGATCCGTATTCAGATATTTAACGTTATCGTCCCCCTGCATAACGGGGTAGTCGATATTTGTATCATCAATCGTAATCCATGCGACCATATCGTCCGTGATAGGGGAATTTTCTGCATTGGCAGATGTTCCGTCCGGTTTATATTGAAGTATACTGTCATCAAGCGTATGCTTATATACATACCATGCGTCATACATACAATAGGATACGATCAGCAGAACTATTATCAGTACAAAGATCAGCAGTCTTTCATACAGGCTGTTAAGTGTTTTCCATAATTTCTTGAAATCCACTTAGTCTTCCTCAGCTTCTCTCCTCTTGTTTTTTACAACAAGGAATACGATACCGCCGATAACTGCAATACCGATAATTGCAGCAGGTGCTATCGATACAAGAATACCTGTTGGAAGTACACCGCTGCGATCGTTGGTGAATGTAACTGTTGTATCCTGAGTAAGACCAATATCCTCCACACTTACACCGTTATTTTCTGTACCATCATTATCTCCGACTATCTCTGCCGTAGCTTGATAATCTTCACTATCCTCTGTGATTGCATAAGCTGTACCGTCTGCAATATCTTTGATAACAATGCGCTGACCGTCCTGAATATAGAAAACAACTTCAGCCGTTCCGTCCTCACCAACAGTAAAAGTAGAAGGATTGCTCATAGAGCTGTACTTTGTAGCGGCATTTTTTATCGGCGTAGCATCAGCATCAGACAGATCGACATAAAAAACTCTTCCGGGAACAGCGCCTGAAATGTTGAGCGTAAATTTAAAATATTTATCCTTTGAACCCTGATTACCGGTTACCTGTTTGCAGAATGTCAGGTCATGAGGTAAATATACGTTTTTGAAACCGACAGATTTTGTTGCATCGGAAACTAAATTTCCGCTTGGTGTTATAGTATTGACACCGTCCTCAGCTGTAAATCCTTCAGCACTTGTTACTGTCTTAGACGGACCGGTTGTCAGAGTTCCGACATACATAACATATCCTGCTATTTTCAGTTTCTTATCAGTACCTGTAGTGGCATCTTCAACGTATACATCAACCGTTCTGGTGTTGTTTATATCGTTTTTGATTCCGGCATTTGTTCCCGTTTCCGTAATGATATAACGATAAATGCCCGGTTCGGTAAAACCGCATTGGGAAAAATCCAACTTAACGGACTTTGTAGCTATGTAATATCCGTCACTGGTATCTGCTATAGTGACTCCATCATCTGTGGTAGTACCTTCTGCGGGCTTATCCTGCATTTCATATTTAATAGTGCCGTTTCCGTCTGCCTGTTCTTCTTCTCCAAACTTAATTTTTTCAGGGTTTACACCCTTGATAACAGCAAAAGTGCTTTCGGTTGCACTCACAGCTGCTCCTGGAGTAACGTTAAACGTAAAAGTAGCATCGGGAATCTTTGCACCATCTCTTATAACAAGACTTTTCTTAAGCTCTGTTGTATTTACCGAACCATCTTGGTTAGTATCACTTACACCCTCAACAAGTCCACCGTAACCTGAGTTTGCTGCCCAAGCATTCATCGAAACAGCAGACATCATAGAAACCGCCATAATGACGGCCGCAGCAGCTGAAAGCAATTTTGTTTTTTTCACATTAATCATCCTCCTAAATTCTGCATCAAAAAATGTTTAAATTCCTCTTTTTCTTAACAGTAAGATTATCTTTCCTTTTGTGTCGCCCAGCGGAATGCCGCCATAAGTACGGCTGTCCGCCATATCGCTTCGGAAATCGTTCAGCAAAAATACACAGCCCTCGGGAACCGTATAGGGATATTCAACAGACGAACCCTCGCCCGGAGTCGGATACACCGTGTCTTCGTACAGCAAATAACCGTTTACAGAAACGCAGTCATTACTGATATCCACAACATCGCCCTCTGCCGCTATAAGCCGCCCGTATCTTATCGTCCCATCAATTTCATAAACTACCACGTCCCCCTGGTTCGGTTTTTCCAATCTGTACGTAATACACAAATCCCCGTCCTTTATCATCGGGTAAGCGGAATTCGTATGATTCACAAATACCCCGATGACAAATGTACACAATGCCCATACCGCCAAAGCTGTAAAAGACAGCTTTGCAAAAAAACCGAGAGCATAGTTAATTGACCCCAAAAAGTTAGAC
>MSHC01000046.1:2518-2679 GCA_001940995.1 Ruminococcus sp. Phil15 | reverse complement strand
CCCACGGCTTCCAATCGGTTACCATAGCAGCGTGTTCAGGTGACCATTTGCAGAATGCTTCATAGATTTGTTCGTGAGTCATGTTAACCTCCAAGCTTGATTTTGCCTTTGCCAATATTCCAACAAGCTTCACGCATTGCACATTCAGAACAACGTTTACA
>MSHC01000046.1:0-2448 GCA_001940995.1 Ruminococcus sp. Phil15 | reverse complement strand
AGTCATATACCTCAATCTTGAAGTCCTGAGTGTTCTTATCCTCAGACAGGACAAAACCTTTGGTATAGTCTTTACCGTTCCATGTTCCTTCCTCTTGTGCCTTCTTAATACAGAGGTGCATGTACCACTGACACTGCTTCCAAGCCGATGGGTGTTTTGTCATTTTCTGGAACTGATAGGTATTGACTGACTTAATCTCACCAATCATTCTACCTTCAAAGAACTCAGGAATCAAACAATCAATGTCAGGTGTATAACTAAGCATATAGTCATCACAGAATCTTGTTCTGTCCATATCTTCAGCAACACCATAACCACCACGAATCAGAAGCCTTTGCCACTTCTCATGAATAGCATTACCTTGCTCAAAGATTCTCATAAGACCTACAGCAGTTTGTTCACCTTGAAGCTGCTTGTAAATCAGACTGAGAACTTGTGCCCTTAAGCAGAAGTCCTTATCACCAACCAGCATTGCAGATGCATGGAGGCCAACACGTTCCTGGGATTCCAGACCTCTGGTCATTACCTGCTTAACGAACTTGGTCTCTTCCTTAATGTTCTTAGGCAGATAGAAAAGCTGATTGAATAACTTCTCAATGGCTGCAGCGTCTGTACTCTGGATTTTAGTCCTATTACCTGCCGCTTCGCGTTTGATATTATCGACCAATCCCACAACCGGTCACCTCCTTTGGCGGATTCATGATGTGATGGAGTATATACATGTAACAGACACCTTTATCTGAGAGACCATCAAGATATTCTGCATCAAACCACTCAACATCACATTTGAAGTTTTTCTCAATTGTATTTTCAATGCCAATCGTAGGGAACACATCAAGGTCGTGCTTTCCTATGAGGTTGAAAATGTCATTGCCATTATGCGTGTATGCATAGTCCTGATTGACGATTGCATCACACAAATTGAATAGGAACTTCTTTACCTTTGTCTTAGGTCGTTCCTTCTGAAGCTTCTCAAGCATTGCCTCGGGTGTAGGCCATTCATACCAAGTAATTCGTCCTGCCTCACGCATCATTTGCCTATGCTCAATACCATAAGTCATAGCGATGCGATTCATCAACTCACCAGCTTTGGCATAACCAACATACTCAATCAGCTTACTGAATACATAAGTCTCAAAGAACTCAGGCCTAAGTACATGGATTCCATTGCCTCTGTTTGCCGGTATCTTGAACTTACGATTCTGCCGTTTTACTCTACCATTCACATCAAGGTAGTCTGTACCTAAATCCAAATAGTAAAACCAGATATTGAAGAAGTCCTCTTCAGTACAACTCATGATTAAGCGTTCTTTTACCTGCTCAATCTTAAGAGCTTTGTCTTTATGAGGAATGACGTACTTCATGTCCTTCAACTTAATCCAGCGTGGTGCTTGCCCTGAATTGTATATCTGGTCAAGATTGATGTACGGCACATCTATTACAAACATACGTCTCCCATCCTGTTGACCACACGAGCAATACCTGCATTCTTAAGCATTCTCATGCAGATAGGACAAGGAACAGGATTCTTATCTTCATGCCAATCTTCAATGTGTTCATCCCACAAATCAGACTTTTCCTGATTGAATCCAAATGTCTCACAAGCGATGTAAGCTGTAGCACCTTTCAGTCTATCATAGCTTGCTGCAATCAAAGCATTCTGTTCTGCGTGAACACTATCACAACTTTCGTAGTTAGTGTAACGTTCTGCATTTGCTCTCTTGCATGTTCCTCTATCACAACAGTTTTCCTCGCCTCTCGGACTACCATTATAACCGGTTGCAATAATGATGTCATCTTTGACAATCACACAACCATAATGACGCTTAAGGCAAGTACTACGTTTCGTTACAGCCAAGGCAATGCCAAGGTAGTATTCATCTTTACTTATTCTTGTCATTGTTCTTGCCCTCCATTATCAGATGTACCGGTGGCATCTGGCACCAATTACTTGGATGACTCGTTGACGAATGCTTGTCAATGATTTCCTTTGCCATTTCCAGGTACCTATTTGCTTTGGCTAAATCCTGCTCAGGATTTCCTTTGTGTTGAGCTCTTGCTCGATACTTCCAAGCATTGAGTACACAGAAGTCGTATGTCTTTTGCGGACCAAATACGATGAGCATTTCATCGATGACTTCGTATCGACCTTGCTTGTAGTGAGAAGGCTCTCTTACAACATCATTACTCATCGTCGTCTTCCTCCTCTAAGAACTCTTTAGGAACTCTCTTCCCGTATTGCTGCGCCCTCTGAACCATGAGCTCTTTACGAATCCTTGCTACATCATCAAAGCTTACAAAGCCTCTATCGAAGAACAATGGAATCTCACACTCACCCATCGGGTTACTTACCTTAGACTTGACCACTTTGCACTTCATAATCAAGCCTACCTTTTCAGTTGAAGCTGAGTTGTAGGGATTCTTGTTCGGAATCTCAATCCAGCCTTT
>MSHC01000045.1 GCA_001940995.1 Ruminococcus sp. Phil15 | reverse complement strand
CGAGCCTCGTAATCCGCTCCAAGGGCTTCGCTTTGAGCGAGGCCTTTTTGTTTTGCTTAAAAACTCTTGCAAATATCAGTGAATTGTTGTATAATGACAATATATATTACTTTAGAAGGAATCAATAATGAAAAAGGTTGAAATATTTACCGACGGCGCCTGCTCCGGTAATCCCGGTCCCGGCGGGTGGGGAGCAATACTCCGCTACGGCGATAAGGTCAAGGAGCTGTCGGGCGGTGAAGCGGATACTACCAATAACCGTATGGAGCTTTCCGCTGTAATAGCCGCACTTTCCGCACTCAAAGAGCCTTGTAACGTCGTTTTGACGAGCGACAGTAAGTATGTCATAGACTCCGTTACTAAAGGCTGGGCAAGAAGCTGGAAAGCCAGAGGCTGGGTAAAGTCCAATAAGGAGAAAGCGCTGAATCCCGATTTGTGGGATAAGCTTCTCGCACTTCTGGATATACATAACGTTGAGTTTGTCTGGGTAAAAGGACACGCAGGACATCCCGAAAACGAACGCTGTGACGAGCTTGCTGTAGCGCAATCAAGGAAGTATTCGGCTTGACGCCGTAGAAAATGTATAAAAGGGAGAGAACAAAAATGCTGGATAATTTTGTAAAGTTTCTGAAAGACACATTTACCTATGCAGAGGAAAGCAATGCAAAAACGCCTGAAACAGTTTCTTCATCTGCGCCTAAGCAGCCTCAGAAGCAAACCGCACAGGGTAGTACGCAGAACAGACCCGTTCCTCAGCAGACAGCAGTCCGCCCTGCCGCACAGCCGAGAAAGCAGACCGTAGTGGGCGAGTCAGACCCACAGAAGGCGGCTCAGCAGCAGACGGATAACTTCAATGCTCTAAGACCAAAGCCGGGCGATAATCCTTATAGAATGATAGTCGATAAGGTTTTCTATGCGAAGGGAAGCGGCGTCGTGGTGAGGGGTACTTTAGCGCAGGGCGTTGCAAGGGTAGGCGCACAATCGCTTATTGTCCACGCCGCAAATAAAACAACGGTACGGACTGAGATCATCGGAATTGAGCGCAACGGTCAGCTTGTTAACTCCGCACCCGCAGGTTCTACGGTAGGACTGCTCCTAGACCAGCTTACAAGAAACGATGTCCATAGCGGCGATGTTATAGGAGAGATTTTTTAGTGGAAACTAAAATCTGCGTAGCAATGAGCGGCGGCGTAGATAGTTCTGTTGCCGCAAAGCTTCTGATAGACAGAGGATATAGCGTAGGCGGCGCAATAATGCAGCTAATCTCTAACGATAACGACATTTCGGACGCAAAAGCCGTCGCAGATTTTCTGGGTATGCCGTTTAATGCCCTTGATTGTAAGGAAGCTTTTTCAAGGCAGGTGGTCGATTATTTCATACGTTCCTACCTCGACGGCGAAACGCCTAATCCCTGCGTGATATGCAACGAAAAGGTCAAGTTCGGCGAGTTTTTAAAGCTTGCGGAAGCCCTCGGCTATAATAAAGTCGCAACGGGTCATTATGTCGCAACAGAGCAGGACTCAAACGGCAGAGTTTTACTCAAAAAAGGCTGCGACGAAGCCAAGGATCAGAGCTATGTCCTCTA
>MSHC01000044.1 GCA_001940995.1 Ruminococcus sp. Phil15 | reverse complement strand
AGTCCGTCCACCAGCTCCACGTTTTTTACTTTGAATATGGGAGAGTTCCCGAGTGGCCAAAGGGGGCAGACTGTAAATCTGTTGCTTTTCGCTTCGGTGGTTCGAATCCACCCTCTCCCACCATATTTAAGACCTGATGCACAGCATCGGGTCTTTTTAGTTTGTACATAATAGTTTATATGACCTCATAACGCAAAGGAGTAGCTTTATGATAAGAGAAGATTTAAGAAACATCGCTATTATCGCCCACGTTGACCACGGCAAGACAACTCTCGTTGACCAGATGCTCAAGCAGAGCGGTACATTCAGAGAAAACCAGACTGTTGATGAAAGAGTTATGGACTCTAACGATATCGAAAAGGAAAGAGGAATAACTATCCTCGCTAAGAACACGTCTATCGTCTATAAGGACGTTAAGATCAATGTTATCGACACTCCGGGACACGCTGACTTCGGCGGCGAGGTCGAAAGAATTTTAAAGATGGTAAACGGAGTTATCCTGCTCGTTGACGCAGCGGAAGGTCCTATGCCGCAGACAAGATTTGTCCTCCAGAAGGCTCTTGAATTAGGACACAGGGTTATTATCGTTGTAAATAAAATCGACAAGCCCGACTCCCGTCTTAACGAGGTTGGCGACGAGGTTCTGGAGCTTCTTATGGATCTGGACGCAACGGACGAACAGCTCGACAGCCCTATCCTCTATTGCTCAGGCAGAGACGGTACTGCGTCGCATAACCCTGCAAATATGGGAAGCGACCTCTCCGACCTCTTTGATGAAATACTCTCCTATATCCCTGCTCCTGAGGTAGACGACGAGGGCGCAATGCAGATGCTAGTTTCCTCTATCGACTATAACGAGTATGTCGGCAGAATTGCAATCGGCAGGGTCGAAAGAGGTACAATCAAAGTAAATCAGGACGTTTCTATCGGCGATTTCCACGAAACCAAGAAGCAGTACAGAGGTAAGATCGTTACAATATATCAGATTCAGGGACTTAACAGAGTGCCTGTTGAGTCGGCAAAGGCAGGCGATATCGTATGCATAAGCGGTATCGAGGGCATAACGATCGGAGATACGATCTGCGACTTCGGAAGCTTCGAGGCTCTCCCGTTTGTGAAAATCAGCGAGCCGACAGTAGAAATGACATTCAGCGTGAACGACTCGCCGTTTGCAGGCAGAGAGGGTAAGTTTGTAACATCACGACAGCTCCGTGACAGGCTTTTCAAGGAGCTTTTAAAGGACGTTTCTTTAAGAGTAGCGGAAACAGACACAACAGATAGCTTTAAGGTTTCGGGCAGAGGCGAAATGCACCTGTCTATCCTCATCGAAAATATGAGACGTGAGGGATACGAGCTGGGAGTTTCTACCCCAAGAGTTCTCTACAAAGAGGTAGACGGCGTGCTGTGCGAGCCTATCGAAAGACTCGTTATCGACGTTCCTGAAAGCTGCGTAGGCTCTGTAATGGAAAAGCTAGGCTCAAGAAAGGCTGAAATGACGCAGATGACCCCTGTCGGAAGCAGAATGCGGCTTGAGTTTCTTATCCCGTCAAGAGGACTTTTCGGATACAGAAGCGAATTTATGACGGACACCAAGGGCGAGGGAATTATGAGCTCGGTGTTCTCAAAGTATGAGCCGTACAAGGGCGAAATAGCAAGAAGAAAGACAGGCTCTCTCGTTGCATTTGAATCGGGCGAAGCTATTACCTACGGTCTTTTCAATGCGCAGGAAAGAGGAGAGCTGTTTATCGGCGCAGGCACACCCGTGTACGAGGGAATGGTAGTCGGCGCATCGCCGAAGCAGGACGACCTCGTTGTTAACGTGTGCAAGAAAAAGCACCTCACAAACACCCGTGCAAGCGGAAGCGACGACGCACTCAGACTTATTCCGCCGAGAAATCTCAGCCTTGAGGACTGCCTCGAATTTCTCGCCGACGACGAGCTTCTGGAGGTAACGCCGAAGTCTATGAGAATAAGAAAGCGTACTCTCTCAAATACGCTCCGTGCCAAGGAAAGAGCAAAGTTGTAATGTAATAATCGGTCAGACGAGCAAAATCGCCTGACCGTTGATTTTTTTATGAGTGTGTGGTAAAATTGTACTGACGGTACTATGTAAAGAGGAGAGATGGATTTGAAATTCAGACCGTGTATAGATATCCATAACGGAGTCGTAAAGCAGATTGTCGGCTCAAGCCTTACAGATGACGGAGCAAAGGAAAACTTTGTTTCAGAGGTGGGCGCAGAGTTTTACGCTAAGCTTTACAAGAAATATTCGCTTACAGGCGGTCATATAATCCTCCTAAATCAGGCAGGCACAGACTACTACGAGGCGGATATGCAGGAAGCAAAAAAAGCGCTTAACGAATATCCTAACGCACTGCAAATAGGCGGAGGGGTGAATGCAGAAAATGCAAAGCGGTTCATTGATGCAGGTGCAAGCCATGTTGTGGTGACTTCCTATGTTTTTAAGGACGGTAAAATTAATTATGATAATTTGAATAAGCTTATATCGGCAGTAGGCAGGGAAAGGCTGGTCCTCGACCTGTCCTGCAAAAGATACGAGGACGGCTACTGCATAATGACAGACCGCTGGACAAAGAAAACCGATACAAAGCTGAATGCCGATACCCTTGCAATGCTGTCGGAATACTGCGACGAGCTGCTCGTTCACGCTGTCGATGTCGAGGGTAAGTGCGAGGGGATAGATACTGCTCTGGTTTCGCTTCTCTCAAAAGCCGAGATACCCGTCACCTACGCAGGCGGTATCCGCTCGCTCTCTGATATAGAAATGCTCGGAACGGCAGGTAAGGGCAGAGTCGATTTTACGGTAGGCTCGGCGCTTGATATTTTCGGCGGAAGCCTCGCTTTTGAGGATGTCGCAACCTTTTGCGTAAAGTAAACTTTTTGTGACAGACAAAATCTGCTATTGACATTTTAAAACTATGTGGTATACTTGAATAAGATTGTTACCGTTTTGTAATACTTATTTCACAGTAAAGGAAGATTATGTTTGTTGGGAAAGCTTTTTAAGGACAGGGTCAATGACAAGGGAATAAATTCAGTAATGCTCTGCTCAGTAGGCGCAATGTGCGCAGGCTTTCTTATGAACAGCCTTTCTGTTTCAGCAACGGGAGAAGTGCAGCAAGCCTCGGCAGAAGAAACCCGACAGGTGGTAATTCCCGAAACAATTTATGCTTCTTTCAGACAAGAGCCTAAGGAAAGAGCGGACGGCACGAAGATATTTGTCGATGGAGAGTATTATTGTACAATAAGCGCAGACGACGCACCGCTTTTCGACGCCTATGTAGCAGGAAAACTCAATGACGTAGTAATGTCGCATAGTGCGGTGCAGGCTGCCTACAACTGCTCCATTGAAAGCGTTGACGGAAGATATTTGGAGAGTGATTTTATAACGCTTGACGAAGCCGTGTACGGGCTCTTTGAGAGCGAGGACAAGCTTGCGTCCATAACCGTCAGCTATGTCGAGGAAACAAGCGAAGCGATACCGTTTGAAACTGTCGAGCAGTCAAGCCCCCTGCTTCCTAAGGGACAAAGCTATATTGAGCAGGACGGGATCGACGGCAAACGTGATACAGTAACGCTCGTTACCGAGATTGACGGAGTGAGGGCGTCGCAAAAGACCCTAAAGGACGAAATTACAAAGCCGACCGATAAGATAGTCCTTAACGGCACGGCAAGTTTTTCAAAGCTGATGTGGCCGGTAGGCGGCTCAGGCGGATATGTGAGCAGCGGCTTCGGCTACCGTGACTTTGACGACTCGTTCCATAAGGGAATTGATATAGCAGGCGTTCCGCAGGGTACTGATATATATGCCGTGTACGCAGGTACAGTAATCCGCTCCGAAACAAATCAAAACGGATATGGCGAGTTTGTCGTAGTGGACCATGGCAACGGCTACCACACAGCTTATGCGCATATGTCGTTCAGGAACGTGCAGGTAGGAGATAAGGTGCTGGCAGGCGACAGCATAGGCGGTATAGGAACGACCGGGCAGTCAACAGGCGTTCACCTCCATTTTGAGGTAAGATGCGGCGGCGACTTTGCAAACCCGTTCGATTTTCTCGCATAAATTTTACAGACGAAAACAAAGCCTCGGATAACCGTATCCGAGGCTTTTGAATTTTTATGAGATGAGCGTTTTATCCGAAAAATGCCTTTGCAATATCTGCGCTTGCCTTAGCGTCCTTTGCGTAGAAGTCTGCTCCTATACTCTGCGCATAGTCCTCCGTCACAACAGCGCCGCCTACCATAACCTTGCAGTCGGGCTTTTTCTCACGCAGGAGTCTTATCGTGTTTTCCATTGCGCCTAGCGTTGTTGTCATAAGCGCAGAAAGACCTACAAGACGTATATCCCTCTCAATCGCAACGGACACGATTTTTTCCTCAGGCACGTCCTTGCCAAGGTCGATTACCTCGAATCCGTAGTTTTCAAGCACAGTTCTTACAATGTTCTTTCCTATGTCGTGAATGTCGCCCTTTACAGTCGCAAGTATGATACAGCCCTTTGACTGCTGAGGCTTTTTCTCTGAGGACAGCCTTGCCTTTATAACGTCAAAGCATACGCCTGCCGTGTCTGCCGCAAGAATAAGCTGAGGCAGGAAAAGCTTTCCGCTCTCAAATTTTGTTCCTATATCGTCAAGACAGGGGATAAGACGCTTGTTTATGATATCCTCTGCCGAATGATCCGCAAGAAGCTCGCCCGTGATCCTAGATGCGTCCTCACGAAGTCCGCTTGATATTGCATATTCGAGCGTGATTTCCCTTGCCGTCTGTGCCTTGGCAGAAGCAGAATCGCCGCTGTACGCCTCAACAAAGTCCTTAGAGCTTTTGTCGATTCCGTAAAGCACCTTGTATGCCCTTACAACACCCACCATTGAAGCAACGTTCGGATTTATGATAGGAAGCGTAAGTCCGTTTTGAAGCGCAAGAGTTAAGAAGGTGTGGTTTATAAGCTCCCTGTTCGGAAGTCCGAACGAGATGTTGGAAACGCCAAGCACGGTTTTAAGCTGAAGCTT
The DNA here is from genome assembly GCA_001940995.1 of Ruminococcus sp. Phil15. Lineage (GTDB taxonomy): Bacteria > Bacillota > Clostridia > Oscillospirales > Ruminococcaceae > UBA7477. The sequence continues at coordinate 10,397 of MSHC01000044.1, read as the reverse complement.
TTCCGTCACCATTTTTACAGCTTTTAGCGTTTCTTTCACAGCCTCCTGCTCAACGGAAGCGGTAAGCGTAAGACAGTCTATGAAAACGTCCTCTTTCGGTATGCCGAGCGAGAGCGCCCTGCCTAAAATTTTCTCGGCAATCGCAAAACGCTCGTCCGCCTTTTTAGGTATTCCGTTTTCGTCAAGCGTAAGACCTACCACGCAGGCGCCGTATTTTTTCACCAGCGGCAGGATTTCCGAAAGGCTATTTTCCTCGCCGTTTACCGAGTTTATGATAGCCTTTCCGTTGCAAACACGAAGTCCCGCTTCGAGAACCTCAGGATTCGTGCTGTCAAGCTGAAGCGGCACATCCGTAACCGCCTGCACAGCCTTTACGATTCTTACCATCATTGCCTTTTCGTCAATTTCGGGAAGTCCTACGTTGATGTCGAGTATGTCAGCGCCGGCGGAAACCTGCTCGATAGCCTGCTTTAAAATATAGTTTGTATCGCAGCTGCGAAGCGCTTCCTTGAAAAGCTTTTTGCCGGTAGGGTTGATTCTCTCGCCGATAATCCTCGGCTCGTTTATTTTCACAAGCTTTGTGCCGCTGCAAGCGCAGGGAGTGCCGTCAAATGCGATTCTGTTAGGCTGAATTATCTCCGTAAGCGACTTTAATCCCTTTATAAATTCGGGAGATGTGCCGCAGCAGCCGCCTACGAATTTTACGCCCTTTTCCATAAGCGGCTTCATATACTCTGCAAATTCCTTTGCGCCTATCGAAAACCTTCCGCTTACGGGGTCGGGAAGTCCGGCGTTCGGCTTTACTATAACAGGAAGCTTCGTGTTTTTCAAAAGCTCGTCAACAATCGGAGCTAAGAGGTCAGGCCCCAGTCCGCAGTTTGTTCCTACCGCATCAACGCCCAGTCCTTCGAGTATCCTTACGGCGCAGGCTGCCGAACAGCCTGTGAACGTCCTGCCGTTTTCCTCAAATGTGAGAGTAGCGGTAACGGGCAGGTCGGTTTTGTCCTTTGCCGCCAGAACTGCCGCACGAAGCTCGTAGATGTCTGAAAATGTTTCAAGCGAAATAAGGTCTGCGCCTGCGTCCCTGCCTGCGGCCATAATCTTGCAGTATGTGTCGTATGCCTCCTCGAAGGTAAAATCTCCCGTAGGCTCTAATAGTCTGCCGAGAGGGGGTACGTCGAGTGCGACAAGCACATCTGTGCCATCCGCCGCTTCTTTTGCAAGCTCAATGCCCTTTTTTATTGAGTCCTCAAAGGAATATCCGCTGTTCTCGAATTTGAACGGCGTAGCGTTAAAGGTGTTTGCATTTATAATGTCACATCCGCTGTCGATGTAGCTTCTGTGAATTGCAACAACGTCTTTCGGACGTGTGAAAGAGGAAAGCTCCGCACGCTCGTCTGCGCCGAATCCTCTTTTGATAAGCTCAGTACCGAAGCCGCCGTCAAGCACGATAAAGCGTTTTTGAAGCAGTGTCTTAAAATCCACAGTGTGAGCCCTCCTTTCTGAAATTACAGGTTTCTTTCATATTGCATACCGCACAGCCCGTCCTTTTCTTCGGAAGAATATTATCTGAAAGACCGATTATTGCGGTAGTCGATTTCTGCGGCGTAAGCATAAGCCCCTCGCTCAGCGAAAGACCGATTTTTTTCGGAGTGTCAAGAGCTTTTATAATATCCCTCTGCGACTCGATAGAGAAGCCGTCGTAGCCGGGGGAGTATCTCCAGGTCAGGTGCTTTTGCTCAAAGAGCATAGATATCTCTTTGTCGCAGTCCTCGCAGTATCTTTCTAAGAATGCGTTTGCAGAAGCGTCAAGAATAACGGCTCTTGCCATATCCGTAACGCTGAGCCTGCGTATCATACCGTCTACGCCGCCTCCTAGCGTCGATGCAAAAAGTATCAGCTGATCACAGCCGTCAAGGTGGCTTCTGAGCTTTTCGGAGTCTGTGTCAACAGGGCATAGTGCTCTGTCATACACCTGAAACGCACGCTTCGGACTTGCGCATTTCTGCAATATTTTCTCGCAGTCCTCTATCAGCGGAAGAATTTCACCGCTCGGCTTGTTTCCCCTATAGCCGAGATAGCAGAGCGTAAGCTCCCTGTCTATGTACTTATTCATAATTACAGAAGCGTTCTTACGCTGTCGGAAATCTTTCTTACAACGTAAGGGTTGTTCATAGCGTAGATGTGTATTCCGTCAACGCCGTTTGAGATGAGGTCAACTATCTGATCGACCGCATAAGCAATTCCTGCGTCAACAAGAGCTTCCGGTCTGCCCTCGTATCTCTGAAGCATTTTTACAAACTTCTGCGGCAGACTTGCGCCGCACATAGTGACCATTCTCTCAATCTGCTTTTTGTTTGTAACAGGCATAATGCCTGCGCAGATAGGCGCTTTAATTCCTGCAATCTGCACCTTTTCGTAGAAGTCGTAGAACAGGCTGTTGTCGAAGAAAAGCTGTGTTATAAGCGACTGAACGCCGCAGTCAACCTTTGTCTTGAGGTTTGCTATGTCCTCAACAATGCTCTTTGCCTCCAAGTGACACTCGGGGTAGCAAGCTCCCGAAATGCCGAAGTCGCCGTTTTCCTTTATGAAAGTAACGAGGTCGGACGCATACTTGAAATCTTCTTTTACGGGAATGTCGGGCTTTATGTCGCCGCGAAGCGCAAGAATGTTGTCAATACCCTTTTTCTTGAAATCCTCCAGCTGAACGAGAATATCGTCCCTGTCATTTCCGACGCAGGTGAGGTGCGCCATTGCTTCGATGCCGTACTTGTTCTTTATTCTTGACGCAATCTCGCTTGTCTTGTTGTCACGGGCATTACCGCCTGCGCCGTAAGTAACGCTTATGTAGTCGGGCTTTAAGACGCAAAGCTCCTCCAAGACCCCATAGATTGATTCGATAGGACTTGTGGGCTTGGGAGGAAAAATCTCAAACGAGAAAACCGTTTTGCCGCGTCCGTATAGTGAAGCAATTTTCATATATAATTAATATCCTTTCGCACGTTAAATAATCAAATTTCATTATAGCATATTTTTTAGCATTATTCAAGTAGTTCTCAGCCGTGGACTTTACAATTTTTCAAAGATGTGCTATAATAAATCATATAACTATATCAAAGGAAAAAGAGTGATTGAGTGAACTGGACAGAGCTTAAAATATATACATCAACAGAGGGCATAGAAGCCGTAACGGGCAGGCTTATGAATATTGGAATAACAGGCTTTGTTATACAGGATAAGCAGGATTTTGAGGACTTTCTGAACCATAAGGACGGTAACTGGGACTATGTTGATGACGACCTTATGGAGCTAAGGGAGTGCGAAACCAATATAACCGTCTACCTTACAGACGACGCCGACGGAGCAGAACAGCTGAATCTCATAAAGGGCGAGCTTTCGGCGCTGAAACAGCTTGACGACGATAAGAAGTTCGGCAGGCTCGTCTATGAGCTGTCCGGAATCAAGGAGGAGGACTGGGCAAACAACTGGAAGCAGTATTTCAAACCTATCGAGATAGGCGATAAGCTCCTTGTCAAGCCGTCCTGGGAGAAAATTCCCGATAACGAAACTAGAAAAATTCTTGAAATCGACCCCGCAACAAGCTTCGGCACGGGTCAGCACAACACAACAAGGCTGTGCCTTGAGCTTCTTGAAAAGAATATTTCCCAGGGCGACAGACTGCTTGACCTAGGCTGCGGAAGCGGAATTTTGTCCATAGGCGCAATGCTTCTCGGCGCAGGATATGCCTTTGCCGTAGACATCGAGGAAAACGCCGCAAGGATAGCGGCAGAGAACGCCGCCCAAAACGGCATATTGCCGGACTCCTACAAAGCGGTATGCGGAAACATAATTGACGACGAAAAGCTCCGTGAGGAAATAGGCACAGGCTATGACGTGGTTTGTGCAAATATAGTGGCGGATGTGCTTATTGCAATGAGCGGCATTTTCAGGCTGTTCGTTAAAACGGGCGGAAAGCTTGTTGTTTCAGGCATTATCGAAAAAAGACGTGACGAGGTTGTCGCAAAGATTACCGAGAACGGCTTTAAGCTTACAGAACAGCATCAGAAGGACGACTGGATAGCTTGTTCCTTCGTGCTATAAATCAAACACAGCGGTTAAATTTTACGGAAAAGAAAGTGAGGTAAAAAATGCAGCAGTTATTAGTTGTAATTTTGAAGAAGTCGGAGATTGTTGATACCCTTATGCAGAGGCTTGCAGAGGAGGGAGTAAAGGGAGGCTCTGTTGTCGAAACAACAGGTATGGCAAAGTCGCTCAAAAAATCGACCGACCTAGGTATTATTGACGCAATAAGCGAGCTTTTCGGCTCTGAGCCTGTTGCCAACAGCGAGATGATTATGATTGCACTTCCCGAGGAAAAAATTTCGGTTGCAAAGGACATTGTACACGAGGTCTGCGGCGATCTGACAAAGCCAAACGCAGGCGTGATGTTCGCACTCCCTATAAGCTTCTCAGAGGGCATAAATTAAATATTATTCTGCGGCAAGTTATGCTGTCGGGGCAACAACGCTCCGCCGGGTATGATTGCCGTGCCGTACAGAGAGTCTGCATATTTTTGCAGGCTCTTTTTTATTTTAAAATTTTTGTCCGTTTCAAATCATATAGCCTGTTTAGCCTGAATATAATTACTTAGCAAGTAACATTTTGCGAAAACTATAATCGGGAGGAAGCTATGGACTTTAAATTAAACCGTGAAATCTTTACAGCCACAGAAACCCAGCAGGACACAAGCTTTGAGCAGTCGGTCGAGCAGGATTTGCTGTTGCCGGACTATTATCCGGACATTTTCAGAGTTCTGAAGTGCCGTCTTATGCCTAGGATAGTTTCCCACAGCATAAACGGTGACAAACTCACCTATGAGCTGGTTGCTTTGGTGAAGATCATCTATCTCAGCGAGGACAGCGACAAGGTTAACTGCGTCGAGCAGAAGCTGACCTACACAAAATCCTGCGATATTCCTCAGGGCATCAAGAATCCTTGCGTTGTGCTGACGCCAAAGACCGACTACATAAACTGTCGAGTCGTAAATCAGCGCAGGCTTGACCTCAGGGGCGCAGTAACAGTAAGAGTAAAGCTTACAAGCGAAAAGGCGAGAGCGGTAGTGTCGGACGCACAGGGCGGCAATATCCAGCTTTTGCACGAGCCTGTCACATTCCCGACAGGCAGACTATACGCATCAAAGAGAGTCACAATTGTAGAGGAGCTGGAGCTTGGCGACACCAAGAAGCCGGTTTCAAGCATCATCCGAAACGGCTGTGCAATAACCCTCTCTGAACAGAAAATCGTGTCAGGCAGGCTCGTCGTAAAGGGCGAGTGCGACGTAAACGTGCTGTACGGAAGCGACAGCGACGACGGTATGAGCCTTGATACAATGCGTTTTTCCGTTCCGTTCAGTCAGATTATTGATATGGAGGAAATAGACGAAAAGTATGAGCTTTTCTGCGACGTTATGTCGAGCGGCTGCGACATCATCGTAAAGGGCGAGAGTATGAAAACTTTAGAGTGCGAGATAGTTATGCTCGTCAACTGCCGTGCGGTAAGGTACGAAACCTGCGACCTTGTGACAGACGCATACTCGACTTCAAATATATGCGAGCCTGAAATCTCCGACGAAAAGCTTGAAGCAGTACCCGTCAGAATTTCCGAGCCTCATACGCAGACCGCAACCCTTACCTGTCACGACGGCGAAATAGGAAGCGTGTGCGACGTGTGGTGCGACCTTTCCGGGGTAAGCGGAAGATACAGCTTTGACAAAAACGGCATTATCATAAGCGGAAACATTACCTTCAGCGCAATGTGCAGAAACGACAGCGGCTGCCCTACCTACCTTGAAACAGACAGCGCATTCGAGCATAAGGTCGAGTCGGAGTGCGTAAGCGAGGACAGCTTTGTTGAGCCTTGCGTTTCGGTTGTCGGCTGTTCGTATACGCTTGTCGGTTCTAACGCAGTGGAAATCAAGGCGGAGCTTAATATAGGCGGCTATGTTTGCAAGCTTATTACAAAGAAGCTTGTCACAGGCATTACCCTCAGCGAAGAACCCTGCGACAAGTCGGACCTCGGCGCTCTTACCCTCTACTATGCAGGATGCGGCGAAAAGGTCTGGGATATCGCAAAGAGATACTCTGTCCCTGTCGGTGCAGTAATGAGCGAGAACGACTTAGCATCTGACGTCCTCTGCGATGACAAGATGCTCCTTGTCCCCGACATAGACAACTAGATTTTGCAGAAAGGAAATAAAGCGTATGAGTAACGATATCTATAAGGACATTGCACAGCGTACCAATGGCGATATCTATATCGGAGTAGTAGGCCCGGTACGCACAGGCAAGTCAACCTTCATAAAGCAGTTTATGGAAAACCTCGTTATCCCGAATATCGAATGCGACTTCCGCAAGGAAAGAGCGATCGACGAGCTTCCCCAGTCGGCAGGCGGCAAGACGATTATGACGACCGAGCCTAAGTTTATCCCTGAGGAAGCGGTTGAGATAAAGCTTGACGACAGTCTTAAAATGAACGTCAGAATGATAGACTGCGTGGGATATGTGATTCCAAGCGCAATCGGTTATTTTGAAAACGAAGCGCCTCGAATGGTAGTAACGCCTTGGTTTGAGGACGCAGTGCCGTTCAATATGGCGGCAGAGGTCGGCACGCATAAGGTAATAACCGAGCATTCCACGATCGGTCTTGTTATCACAACTGACGGCAGTATTACAGACCTCCCCCGTGAGGAATATGCGGAGTGCGAGGAAAAAATCATCTCCGAGCTTTGCGATATCAACAAGCCGTTTGTAGTGCTTATGAATTCCGTTAATCCAAAGTCCAAGGAAGCAAAAGCCCTCTGCGAAACGCTGTCCGAAAAGTATAAGACAGCCGTAATTCCCGTAAACTGCCTGGAGCTGTCGGACGAGGATATAAAGGCGATTCTGACGCAGGTGCTGTATGCGTTCCCCGTAAAGGAAATAAGCGTCGAAATGCCACGTTGGATAGCAAATCTCAATAAGGGACATTGGCTAAAGGAGGATATTTTTTCCGCAATCAAGGATTGCGCAGAGAGCGTCAAGCATATCCGTGACGTAAAATCCTGCGCCGAAAAAATGACCGCCTGCGAGCATATTGTTAATTCAAGAGTAGCGTCAATTGACTTAGGCACAGGCAGAGCGACTATCGACGTAGCGGTCGGAAAGAACCTGTTCTTTAAGATAATCGGTGAGGCGACTGGTCTTGAAATCACAGGCGAGAGCGACCTTATGCCGAGAATTTTGGAGCTTGTGAACATCAGAAAGCGATATGAGAAGGTCGAAGAAGCGCTAAGACAGGTCGAGGAAACAGGCTACGGAATAGTAATGCCGTCAATGGATGAGCTGACCCTTGACGAGCCTGAAATAATCAAGCAGGGCGGAAAGTACGGCGTAAGGCTCAAAGCTACAGCACCGTCGATACATATGCTCAAAGCGGACATCGAAACCGAGGTAAGCCCGATTGTCGGCTCTGAAAAGCAGTCGGAGGAATTGGTGCTTTATATGCTTAATGATTTTGAGGAGTCACCTGAGAAAATCTGGGACAGCAATATTTTCGGTAAATCAATGAGCGAGCTTGTCGGCGAGGGACTGCATACAAAGCTTGCCAAGATGCCCGATGAGGCAAGGGCAAAGCTCCGTGAAACAGTGGAGAGAATGATAAACGAGGGCTGTTCGGGTCTTATCTGCCTTATCCTTTAATAAACCAAAAGCAGTTTGCGATTAGATTCGCAGACTGCTTTTCCTGTTTTAATTTTGGCGAAAATATTTATATTTTTGTTGACTAATAAGCCTATATAAAGTATAATAAACTAAAATCATATTTTAAGGAAGTCTTATAATGAAAAATATATTTGCAAGGATTTCAGCGCTTTTAGTAGCCGCCGCTATGACTGTATCTCTCGTGTCCTGCGGCAATGACGACAGTTCGTCCTCAAAATCGGATAAGAGCGGGCAGGAGAGCGGCATCTCGTCGGCAGGCGATGCTTCCGCTGACAGCAGCTATGTGCCAATAGAGCGTGACTACGACGCAAAAGTATATGTAGAGGGCAATAAGTTCATGGTAGACGGAAAAGAAATCTGGTTCAATGCCGTGAACACCCCTTGGGATAACTGGAACGATTTCGGCGGAGGCTTCGACCCGGCATTCTGGGACGAGCATTTCGGCAGACTCAAGGACGCAGGAATTAACTCTACCAGAATATGGATAAACTGCAGCGGCTTTGTCGGTGTCTACCTGAACGATGACGGCAGCTTCGATAAGGTCACGGATAAGCACTGGGAGGATCTCGACAGGCTTTTCGAGCTTGCCGATAAGCATGGGATCTATATTATGGCGACAATGCTCTCCTTTGACCATTTCAAGGACGGAAATCAGGGTGCAGAAAGCTACCGCAATATGATAAAGAGCAGGGAAAATATCGAGCAGTTTGTAAACGGATATGTAATACCGTTTGCGGAAAGATATGACGATAACGACTATCTTTATAGCATCGACCTTATGAACGAGGCTGACTGGGTGTTTGAAAACGCCGAGTGCGGTCAGATTCCGTGGGACAATATCTCACAGTATTTCGCAATCGCAGCTTCCGGAATCCACGAACACTCCGATGTCCTCGTTACAGCCGGTATGGGCATTATAAAGTACAATTCCGACCAGCATCAGGGCAATAAGGTTTCCGACGAGTATTTAAGCTCGCTCAGCGGAAACGAAAACTCCTACCTCGATTTCTATTCTCCGCACTACTATTACTGGCAGAAGCAGTGGTTCGGCTTCCCGTTTGACCGGTCGCCCGAAAGCTATGGACTTACCGCCGACAGACCTTGCGTGATAGGCGAGTGCGCGTCTCTCGACGAGGGTAATGTCACAATCAGCGAGAAGTATGATATGGCATATGAAAACGGCTGGAACGGCGTGTATGTGTGGACGTCAAATGGCGTAGACGCCTGCGGCGGATATACGGACGTAGCACCTGCTACAAAGGCGATGCTCGGAAAGATAGAAAGCCTTATCTATCCGTTCGGAGAATAAAACAGATTAAGGATAAAATGAAAAAGATAATCGCAATACTTATCGTATCGGCTATGCTTACAGCCTGCTCGAATTCGGACAGTAGTGCTGCAGCAATGACCGCTACTGCTGCAACTACAAAAATGACGACCTCTGCGCAGTCTACGAACACTACCGAGCAATCGGCTACGATCACTAACTAAGTTACAACCGAGCTTACTACCACAACAACGACAGCCACAACAGCCGAGCCGAAAGCTGTAAACAGTTGATATTTTTTATGGGTATCTGACTTTTTAGGCGGTTGACAAGCTTTTGTCGATCGCCTTTGATTTTCACGGTAATCTTTGCGGACGTTTATATTGAAATTGCGGAGCGGATATTCGGAATTTCCCCTTGACAAATTGCAGAGAGTGTTGTATAATATTTTTCCAAAGCTTTTAGAAAGGAGAGAAAGCGTGTGGCAGAAAAACACAGCAACAGAGTCATTGCCGAGAACAGAAAGGCAAGACACGACTACTTCGTGCTTGAAACTATCGAGTGCGGTATCGAGCTTGTCGGTACGGAAGTAAAGTCAATGCGTGCGGGTACTGTAAACCTGAAAGACAGTTGGTGCAGTATCGACGACGGGGAAATGTTTGTAAAGCAGATGCACGTTTCTCCCTATGAAAAAGGCAATATCTTTAACCGTGACCCGATGAGAGAAAGAAAGCTCCTTCTCCATAAAAGGGAGATTATGCGCCTGTTCGGAATGGTAAAACAGCAGGGCTTGACGCTTATCCCCCTGTCGCTTTATTTCAAAGGCTCAAACGTTAAGGTTGCTCTCGGACTATGTAAGGGTAAACAGCTCCACGACAAGCGTGACGATATGGCTAAAAGAGAAGCCGGACGTGAAATCGAAAGAGCGTTAAAGGAAAGAAATCATTAATGCATAAAAATCCTGCCGTTTTTGCGGCAATATATGGGGGCGTAATGGCTTCGACGGGGATTTTGAAGCATGATAAGCGAGCAGAGTAGTGAACGCTCTTCAAAGTCACATTTTTATAAATTCAAACGACAACAACTCATTTGAATTGGCTGCTGCCTAAGGCAGCGCCCGTCTGTCCTGTGATTACCACGGCATAGGAACAGGCGTCGATTAGTGGTGAACGTCAGGCGGTAATGTCCGTAGCCGCCTGATGTATTGCGGACTACCAAGCTGCACCGCCTGTTTGTTTGCGGAGCAGTAAGGGAACGGGGCTTTGCCCACAATAACAAACTACGCTCGTAGAAGGTCGTGTGAATGAGTTTTCGGACACGGGTTCAACTCCCGTCGCCTCCACCACAAGAAACCTCTTTTGTCTACCAAGACA
>MSHC01000043.1 GCA_001940995.1 Ruminococcus sp. Phil15 | reverse complement strand
CAAAATAGGAGGTATTTATATGGGTAGACCTTGTCCATTGTTAGGGACAGCTGTCTATCTGGACTGTATTGACTGTGACGATAAGCCATGTAAGAATAAGCCAAAGTATAATCGTGTTGTAATAGGCATAGACCAAAGCTACAACAATACTGGTATTAGCATTGCAGCAGATGGAAAGCTACTCAAAGTCAGGAGTATATTCCTTTACAAATACAAAACGAATAGCGAACGTAGGAGAGCATTAGCAGAAACGCTTGATGGTCTCCTTAGGTCTGTTTGTCCAAAAGGCAAAGAAGTCATTTGTATCATTGAGCGTATTCGTCTGCATAGTCAAGGCTTTCTCAATATCGATTACATAAAATCAATCGGTGCTTTGAACAGTGTCATAGTAGACCAGTGTACCAACTATGGGGTACCTGTCTTTAGTGTAGATACACGTTGCTGGAAAAGTCAGGTAATTGGCACAAGCAAAGGTTGCCCTAACAAGTATGGAGTGCCAGAAGAGAAGTGGCCTACAGTCAGATGGCTGATTAAGCAAGGCTTTGAATCTAACATACTCATACCAATAGAAGGCAGAAAGACTAAAGGGACTTTTGTCAGAGACGGGCAGAAGTATATGTATAACAATGATGCAGCAGACTCAGCAGGGATAGCTATGTTCGGGTTTGTTGGAGAGCAAGATAAACTCAAGGAAGAAAGATAGGTGATTCTCATGGCTATCAAATGCTGTCGTTATTGTGTTCCCCCCCAAAGACACCCGGGCTGTCATAGCTCGTGTCCTGACTATATCAGAGAGAAAGCTGAATGGGAAGAGCAAAAGGCAAAGATAAAAACTGCCAAAGAAAATGACAATCTTACTCAATGGGACTTTGATAAGATTTGCTATGCAGGAAGTAAAAATCGTAGGAAAAAATAACACTTTCCCGACGGGTGCACGCGCGCAGGTTGAGCTATAGCTTATAAGCTTATATCTCTATGCTAAATAAAATTATTTCAATTATTTTTCAAATACCTATGTACAAATCAAATTCTTTGTGGTATAATAACTACAGTGGTACAGATAACCGATAAGTTCCAAGTATGGAGGTATAAACATGAAAGTTACGCAGATAAGCACCAAGACCAAGACTGTTGAGTATGACAGCTTGCATGAGTTCTACGATTACATTTGCAATACACCAATCAACGAAGCGTTTCGGTGGGAAAAACATGAGAGTGTGAATGCTGGTTACGGTTTCACAAAGACTCATAGCTTCGAAGAGGCAACTGAGTTGTTCAAGTCTGGTTGGTCTGATATGGCTACCAAACTGGTTCAGAGACTTAAGGTCGTTGAGAGCAAAACAGAGCCTACGATGAAGCCCAAGAACGTAATGAGTATGGCAGGTTATCAAGCAATCGTTCCAATGTACTTAAATGGCCAGCCAAATTGCATGGTAAGCAAAAAGATGACACCAGTCAAACAAAAAGTGATTACCTTGAATAAGTCAATCGACTACAATGGTGGTGTAGATGCAGACAAAATAATCGAAGAGAGCATCAAGGCAATGCAGATTGTAAAGAAGCTTGAAGCCCAGGGTTACAGATGCAACCTGAACCTGATTCTTGGTACATCAGCTGGAAATCAAACACACTTGCTCAAGATTCGAATCAAGTCTGCAAATGAGAAGCTGAATGTTTCCAAGTTGGCATTCCCACTGGTCCATCCTTCAATGCTTCGTCGCTTGTATTTCAGATGGATTGAGGTTTTTCCTGGTGTGTGTAAAGACTACACCTGGGGATATGGCAGACCGAACAGCTCAAGTGAAACTCGTAAGACTATGGCAAAAGGTGAGTACCTACTGCCTAACTTCATAAAGAAGGACGTCAATCAGATTCGTGGTATTGAGGACCTTGAAAATCTGTAAGAGGGGAGGCCAAAACCTCCCTTCGAAAAAAGTTCAAAAACTTTTGAAAAAAAAGGTGTACAAATGCAAAAGTTTATGGTATAATAATCTCGTAAGGTACAAACAAACCTACAGATTAAGTTTTCAGTTGAAAAAGGAGAATGTGCTATGACAAACACAAACGTAAATTTCGAAGTTATCAAGATTGAAGCTGCTCACAAGGCAGGCTGCGTAGTGGTGGAGCTTAAGTTCCACAATTCCGAAAAGGTTTTCACTTATGTTCGTAAGGCTTACGACAATTCTACCGTGATTGACGGTTGCAAAATCAGCTTTGATGGTCTGTTCAATGTGACTGGTATCGAGCGTATCTACGAGACCAAAGGTCATCGTAAAGCTTCCACTGCTGGTCAGGTTGGTAAAGGCGGTTCCACTTCTTCCAAGATTAAGTCCGAACTTGAAGGAAAAGGCATTGAGCTTCCTAAGGTTCAGATTCCCCAGGTTGAGGACAATGGTGAGGTTCATCACGAAAGATACGAAGAAATCAAGATGTGCCTCGAATGTGGTATTCCGGTTTACCTTGCAGGTCCTGCTGGTTCTGGTAAGAATCACACAGTTGAGCAGATTGCTAATGAGCTTGGTTGGAACTTCTACTTCAGCAACAGCGTACAGCAGGAATACAAACTGACTGGTTTCATCGATGCTGGGGGGGAATACCACGACACAGAGTTCTACAAGGCATGTACCGATGAGAACGAATGCATCTTATTCCTGGACGAAATGGATGCTTCCATTCCTGAAGTTCTGGTTCTTCTTAATGCTGCAATCGCTAACGGCTACTTTGAGTTCCCTAATGGCCGAGTTGATTTTGACCATGTTCGCTTCGTAGCTGCAGGCAACACCGTTGGTTCTGGTGCAGATGACATGTACACTGGCCGTATGGTGCTTGACCAGGCAACACTCGACAGATTCGCAATCATTGAGTTCGATTACTCCATGCGCATTGAGATGGCAATCACTCATAACAATAGCGATTTGGTTGAGTTTATCCACCAACTTCGTAAGGATGCTGAGAATAAAGGAATCCGTGCTACATTCTCTTACCGTTGCATGACGATGGTAACTAAGCTCGAAGCTAAGGGCATGGACCTTCAGATGATTCTCAAAATCACCGTTATGAAGGGGCTTGATAAGGACACGGTGAACACCTTCAATCCTATCGGCAATACCAAGTATCACAACGCATTCAAAAAGGTTCAGATGGCCGCGTAAGCGGCCTCTGGCTTTTAATAAAAATCAAAAGGAGGAATATGTCAGATGACAAACAAAGAAATGATGTGGCTTAAGCATGAAGGTAAGGTTGGTGCTTGTATTGAGTGCCCGTTTAGAAAGCCCATTGATGAAATGAATGCTGAATTGCTTCCGTGCAACCAGTATCAGTGCTTAGTAAAGCTTGCAAGACTTGATGGGGGGGAACCTCGTCAGAGCGATGAACCTACAATTGTTGATGAAAGTGTTAAGAATGCTTGCAGGTTTAATATCGTATCTCGTCAGCAGCTTCCAGTGAGATTCATGAATAACTGCATTCCAGAAAACAAGGTTAAAGATGTATATGTTGGTAAGACATTTGGTACATACGATGTACTTGAGTTTGCAGGATATGAGTTGAATGAGGTGGCTGAAGGACGCGAGACTGCTGGTGCAGAGTATATCAATTACATCTTCAAATGTAAGTGCAATCGATGTGGTTCGATTCGTTATCTTACTTCGTCTGGGTTGATTAAGGCAAAGCAAAGAAAAGGTGCGTGTCGTAACTGCTGGAGAATCCCTGATGGTGATGAAAGGTTGATTGCATGGGATAAATAAGGAGGTGTCGTCTTGGCAATTAAGATGCGAAACAACACTGACAAGGAAGCTTTCTGTTGTGAGTGTGGTGATTCTCAAAACGAAGTCCTAAACATGTTTGATTTGTGTATTGGTGGTCAGATATTTACAATCTG
>MSHC01000042.1 GCA_001940995.1 Ruminococcus sp. Phil15 | reverse complement strand
TGGTATAATAGTCCGATACGCAGGGAGCAAATCTAAGGATTTGCGTATCTGCGAGGACATAAGAATATAATAAACGCCCTGCGTTTATTATACCACATACTTACATATAAATTCAAGTACTTTTTAGCTTTATTCCCAATGAAAATAATACTTGCAAATAAGGCGAATTTAATTTTCGGGAAAAGAGAATGATAAAAGAGTAAGAACAAAAGAAAGGAATGCGGATAGAAAATTCCGCTTTGGAGAAAATGAAAAAAACATTCAGGATTTTAAGCCTTCTGTCCGCCGTTTTCTCGGCTTTTTTATTTGTGGCAATAGGCTATTTTGACAGTATAATCCCCGACAGCTTTTACGTTTCCGGAGCAGGAAAACTCCGTCTTAACTCGGTAAAGTACGTTGAGGTCAGAGCGTCGGGCGCAGAGTCGCCCGCCATGCTTGAGCGTGACACGCAAAGCGAGCTTATGCTGCTTGGGATATTTCCCATTAAAACGGTAACGGCGAGCCGCACAGAGCCTGTACAGCTTCTTGCCGGAGGCACGCCATTTGGAATAAAGCTAGAGGCAAACGGCGCTGTAGCAGTCGACTTTTTCGAGATTGACGGAAGATGTCCTGCGAGGGAATGCGGACTTACTGAGGGCGACATCATCATAAGCGCCGGCGGAAAGGAAATACACTCAAATCAGTCGTTTGCCGACAGCATTATGAAAAGCGGCGGCGAGCCGATAGAGCTGATTATTGACAGGAACGGCGAGAAGATGAATCTTCGGCTTACGGCGATTCTTGACGACGGGACATATAGAGCAGGAGTAGAGATCCGTGACAGCTCTGCTGGAATAGGCACAATAACCTTTTACGAGCCGATGACCAAAATGTTTGCAGGCTTGGGACATCCTGTGTGCGACAGCACAACGGGCGAGATTTTTCCTTGCGGCAAAGGACTGGTTGCGCCTGTCGAAATTACCGGCATACGGAAAAGCGAAAACGGCGACCCCGGTGAATTGCAGGGCATTTTCACAAACTCGAAACCGATAGGCAGTATTGTTAAAAACTGCGAGGAAGGAGTTTACGGTATGCTCACGGAAATTCCGACAGACCGTAAGAGCTATCCTCTCGGATTCAAGCAGGACATAAGTCTGGGAGCTGCTACAGTCATTTCCACGCTTGGCGATGAAACGCAGGAATACTCGATAGAAATTGAGGACATAAACCTCACCGACAGCGGCACAAGAAATATGGTAATCAGGGTTACAGATGAAAGATTGCTTTCCGAGGCAGGAGGAATAGTCCAGGGAATGAGCGGAAGCCCCATTATTCAGGACGGAAAAATTATCGGTGCTGTAACACATGTGTTTGTAAAGGACACCACGGGCGGTTATGCGATATTCTCCGAGAAGATGTACGACGAGCTTCTCTCCTGCCGCATGAAGGAATGCGCTTACTCACAGCTTTCCGATGCGGCATAGCATTGCTCAAGCGCAATAATTATATCTGTTTGGATATATAAATATATGCGGACATAAAATCCGTGCTACTATTTTTATAGCAAGTAACGGAGGAGTGTGATTATTGTGTACTATCTTCAAAGGCTTAAGGATCTGCGTGAGGATATGGATTTACAGCAGGGCGATATTGCAAAGCTTCTGAAAACCACCCAGCCGCAATACTCACGCTACGAAACGGGCGAACGTGAATTGCCCATAAGGCATCTTGTCACGCTGTGCGAATTCTATGGGGTTTCTGCCGACTATATTCTCGGAAGAACCAACAAAAAGGGCTTCTCTGACAAATAAAATCTATCAAGCTCCTATCGGGGCTTGATTTTTTAAGTCAATTTGTCATATTTGGCAAAAAATGGAAAGAATTTGGCAAAAAGTTTTTGGTAATTAATGGAAAATTTGTATTGCAATTTCCAGAAAAATATGTTAAAATATGGAAGTAGTCAAAAATAGACAAAAAAGAAAAGGAGAAACAGACAATGATCAGCAAAATAAAAATTCTTGTCGGCGATGAAACAGGAGAATTCGCCGCAGCCTGCACGGCAAAGCTCAGAAGCCAGGGCTTCTATGTAATTTCGAGGGCAAAGGACGGCTCGGTCATCTACGATGCGATTAAGAACGAAGCTCCCGATGTTGCGGTAATCGACTCCTCTATGCCAAATATGGACGCACTTGAGCTTATCCGCAAGATTAACAAAAGCAGCTACAAGAAGCCTGCGTTTATCGTGACAAGCTCGTACTCAAATTCGTTTATCGAAAGGTCGATTATGGAAGCAGGCGCTGCGTTTTATCTGCAAAAGCCGTTTGACGTTGAAATCCTCGGCGAGAGAATAAAGGAGCTTCTTACAAGCTCAGACAGCCCAGCAGGTGAATTTTACGGAAATCCAAAGGTTTACAATCTTGAAGTTATCGTCACAGACATCATTCACAAAATAGGCGTTCCTGCGCACATCAAAGGTTATCACTACCTTAGAGAGGCTATAATGCAGTGTGTGCACGACAGCGAGATGCTGGAAAGCATTACCAAAATTCTCTACCCTTCAGTTGCAAAAAGATTTAAGACGACCCCGTCAAGAGTAGAGAGAGCAATCCGACACGCTATCGAGATTGCGTGGGACAGAGGCGATGTTGAAACGCTTAACTCATATTTCGGATACACGGTGAACACAGGAAAAGGCAAGCCGACAAATTCGGAGTTTATTGCACTTATTACCGACAAAATCAAGCTCTCCTACCGTCTGGAACAGCTTGCATAAAACGCCGTACAGATTATATATAGATTGACCCCCACCTCCTACAGACCGCTTTGCCAAGCGGTCTGTAACCTTTTTACAGGAAATTTATTCCGAAACATAAAGGCATTTATAAAGCTGTGTATGTCCCCAAGCTCCGAAGCCTTCGGTTTGTGTTTTCTCAAACGCTCACCCATTGCAACTTGATCCCAAACCTGCTATAATATTTATAGTACAAATTTCCAAAGTTTTTTACCTCTATCACACCGCTTTCACATTTGTGTGATAACTTTTAATTGATATTGTAACAACAATTATATTACTGACAGTCGGGAGGAGCATATATGCCGAAAATACTTGTAGTTGATGACGAGGAAAAGATCCGTGAGGTAGTAAGCGAGTACGCCCGGTTCAGCGGTTTTCAGGTCGTTGAGGCGGTCGATGGAATGGACGCTGTCGAAAAAGCAAAAGCGCAGGACTTCGACGTCATCGTTATGGACATTATGATGCCCAGGCTTGACGGATTTTCAGCCTGCAAAGAGATAAAGAAATTCAAAAATATTCCGGTTATAATGCTCTCTGCAAGAGGCGAGGAATACGACAAGCTTTTCGGCTTCGAATTGGGGATCGACGACTATGTGGTGAAGCCGTTTTCTCCAAAGGAGCTTATTGCGAGAATAAAGGTCGCAATGAAGCGTACCGCACCGCCTGAAAACAGCAAGGACGTTTTCAGATACGAGGGCCTGGAAATCAACTTCCCTGCCAGAGAGGTCATCATAAACGGCGAAAAAGCACAGCTTACGCCGAAGGAATACGACCTCCTTTTCTACCTCGTAAGAAATATAAACATCGCCCTTTCAAGAGAAAAGCTTCTCGAGGAGGTATGGGGCTACGACTTTTACGGCGACGACAGAACTGTTGACACGCACATCAAGATGCTGAGAAACAGCCTTGGAGAATACAGAAACCTCATTGTTACCCTGAGAGGAATGGGATACAAATTTGAAAAAACAAGGTAAAGCAAAAAAAGCAAGACAGCCGAAAAGCCTAAGACTTCATATGTGGACAAGCTTTATGCTGTTTGCAACTATAATTCTTGTGCTTTTGTGGCTGTTTCAGTATGTCCTGCTCGAGGCGTACTACGAAACAATGAAGTGCCGTGACCTTGACCGTGCGGCGGATACGATCGAAGACAGCCTGGACTCCGACGACTACAAAAGCGTTGTGAGAGATCTGGCACTCAAAAACTCGCTGACGATTGTCGTTACAGACTGGAGCTGCAACGTCGTTTGCTACGAAAACACGCTCGGAAGCTACTCCATTTTTGAAAATGACATACTGAACAACTTCAACCGATATCTTTACAGCCTCAGAAACAGGCTCAACGATTCCGGTAAGGACTCAATATCCATAAAGCCAAGGGTCAGCGGCAACGACGACATTCAAAGAATTATCCACGTCACGTCCGAAAAGGACAGCGGCGGCAAGCTTTACTACATATTCATAGAGTCCTCCGTCGAGCCTATCGACGCTACCGCCAGAATTATAAAGGAACAGCTTACCTTTATCACAATTATTCTCTTTGAGCTTGCGCTGATTATCACCGTGTTCCTTTCAAACCGTATTACAAGACCTCTCACAAAGCTTACCGAATCTGCGGAGAAATTTGCCAAGGGCGATTACGACGTGCGCTTTGACGGAAACGGCTACGCCGAGGTAAAACAGCTCTCAGATGTCCTTAACACCGCAGGCGAGGAAATCTCAAAGGTCGCTTCACTAAGGCACGACCTTATCGCTAATGTGTCGCACGACTTGAGAACTCCTCTGACTATTATAAAATCCTATGCTGAAATGATAAGGGATTTGTCAGGGGATAATCCGGAAAAGCGTGAGGAGCATCTCGGCGTGATAATCGACGAGGCGGATAGGCTTTCGGGCCTTGTAAACAACATCTTGGAGCTTTCAAAGCTTGAAAACTCCGAAAGAACGCTTGTCCCGGAAAAGTTTTCGCTCCATGAAAAAATGGAGCAGGTTCTTTCAAGATATACGCTCCTGAACGAAAACGACGGCTACAATATAACCTTTGAAAAGCAGGAGGACGTCACCTGCTACTGCGATATTGCGGCTATCGAACAGGTCTTATACAACCTGATAAACAATGCCGTAAACTACTGCGGCGAGGACAAAACCGTTATAATAAAGCAAATCAATAAAGACGACTGCGTGCGTATGGAAATCATCGACCACGGCGAGGGCATAGACGAAAAGCTGCTTCCGCAGATCTTTGACAGATACTACCGTGCGCCTAAGGCAAAGCGTGACGTAATAGGCACAGGCTTAGGCCTTTCAATCGTTAAAACTATTCTTCATCAGCACGGCTTCCCGTTCGGCGTTTCAAGCGTCGTCGGGGAAGGCTCGGTGTTCTGGTTTGAAATGGCGCTGTCAAATGACAGAGAAAACAGTAAATAACAATGCTCCAACCGCCGGGGAACGTTCCCCGGCGGTTGACTTTCTTTGTGAATTATATTATACTTTTATGGGATAAAATATGTTTTGAGGAGGTATTGTGCCGTGGCATTAAAACAATATCTTGAAATAGGAAAAATTACATCTGTGCACGGACTTCGTGGAGAGGTAAAGGTCCAGCCGTGGTGCGACGAGCCGGAGCTTCTCACAGACTTCGAGTCGCTCTACTACAAAAGCGGTACAAAAGCGGTAATCGAGTACGCCAGAGTTCAGAAAAATATGGTCATAATGAAGCTTGAAGGCGTCGATACCGTCGAGAAAGCGCAAAAGCTCCGCGGCAGAATCCTTTATATGGACAGAAACGACGTAGAGCTTCCGGCAGGCTGTTACTTTGTACAGGACCTTATCGGTATGACAGTAAAACACGCCGAAACAGGCAGAGTCTACGGCACTATAACAGAGGTGTCCCCGACAGGCGCAAACGACGTCTATACGGTAAAATCTGAGGACGGCAAGGAATATCTCGTCCCCGGAATACCCGAGGTCATCGTGAAAAACGACATTGAAAATTCCGTAATGACTATAATTCCGCTCGACGGACTTTTTGACGAGGAGAGCTGATTATGAGGATAGATATTGCAACCCTTTTCCCCGATATGTGTATGAACTATCTTAACGAAAGCATAGTCGGCAGAGCAAAAGATAAGGGCGTGTTTGAGGTTTTCTGCCACAACATAAGAGATTATACCCTCGATAAGCACCGCAGAGTAGACGATACGCCGTACAGCGAGCAAAAAGGTATGCTTATGCAGGCTGAGCCTATATTCCGCTGTTTTGAAGCAGTCACGCAGGGCAGAGAAAGACCTCACGTTATCTATATGTCCCCCCAGGGCAGAACGCTTACCCAGAAGAAATGCCGTGAACTTTCTAAAGAAAAAAGCATATTTATATTATGTGGGCATTACGAAGGAGTCGATAACAGGATAATTGAGGAAATCGTTGACGAGGAAATCTCAATAGGAGACTACGTCCTGACAGGCGGAGAATTGCCTGCGCTTGTGCTTGTGGACAGCGTTGTAAGAATGCTTGAGGGTACGCTCTCAAATTCAGACTGCTATGAGGACGAAAGCCACTACAACGGACTTTTGGAGTATCCTCAGTACACAAGACCCGAAGAATGGCACGGCAAAAGCGTGCCGCCCGTGCTTCTGTCAGGGCATCACGCCAATATTGCCAAGTGGCGTCACGAACAAAGCCTTTTGACTACGCTCAAAAAACGCCCCGACCTCATCGACAGAAGCTCATTGTCGGAAAAAGATTTAGATATAATAGACAAACATTGCGATTTTGACAACATCTAGGAAGAATAAATATTCCATAAAATTCCAAAAAGCCCGTTTTGATTGTTAAATGTGTTGTAAAGAGTTAAAAATATGTAGTGAATTTGCACAATTACTGCTCCCAAGTATGGTGAGGTCGTCAACAAAAGGCAGAAAATTTGAGCGAAACAGAGCTTTGTACATATTTTTGCGTTGACTAAGAACACTAAAACCAGTATAATTAGTGTTAGTAAATTTGAAATTCAATTTTCAGGGAAGTTTATTACTAAATTGCGGAAAGTCATCCGCCAAGCGTAATATCAGAAATGGAGAGATTTATATGTTCGTAAAAGATGTAGTAGTACAGAATCAGGTTGGACTTCACGCTCGTCCGGCAACATTTTTCATTCAGAAGGCTAATGAATTCAAGTCCTCGATCTGGATCGAAAAGGAAGAAAGAAGAGTAAACGCTAAGAGCCTCCTCGGCATTCTTTCGCTCGGAATCGTTGGCGGAACATCTATCAGAATTATTGCTGACGGCATTGATGAGCAGGACGCTGTTGACGGACTCGTTGACCTCGTTGAGAGCGGTTTTTCCGACGACGCAAGATAAATAACTGCCCATAATTCAGACTTTTACAGACAGAGCCATTCTGCGGCTTTGTCTGTTTTATTTTTTTCGGGATTTTCTAAAAAGCATTGAAATTTCAGTGATTTGTATAGAAAATCCCACGAATTTTCGACAACGTTAACAATTTATTAACATAAATCGTGCGATATTATGTTATAATGCTGGTATATGTATGGGATTTTTGTTACTTTTAACTCAAAAGTTTACACAGTTTAGCAAATAGTATTACCCACTATATAATTTAAATGCAGAAAGGTGAAAAATCATGTCAAACAGATTGTTTCAGGGTGTAGTACACCAGATGCGTGATACCATCGACGCAGAAATCGGCGTAATCGACGAAAATGCTTCGATTATCGCTTGCTCTGACCTCTCCAAGAACGGGGCAACAAACGAGTACGTTTCACTTGACCTCAGCGATTCGCACGACCTCTTCGTTCGTGACGGATATACCTACAAGCCATTCGGCACGCATGTAAAGCCTGACTATGCCGTGTTTGTTCAGGGAACCGACGAGGTTGCCGCTAAGTATGCAAGTATTCTTGCTATTACCCTTTCAAGCATCAAGCAGTATTATGACGAAAAGTATGACAGAAATAACTTTATCAAGAATGTCGTTCTCGATAACGTCCTTCCCGGAGATATCCACGTTAAAGCAAGAGAGCTTCACTTCAGCTCCGACGTTTCAAGAGTGGTCCTGCTTATAAGAATTATCTCAACGAACGACGTTTCCGCTTATGACGTTATACAGAACCTCTTCCCTGACAAGAATAAAGACTTCGTTTTCAATATCACCGAGTCCGATATCGTCCTCGTTAAGGAAGTAAAAAATGACATAGAATCCAAGGATCTCGAAAAGCTCGCACGCTCTATCTCCGACACTCTCTCCGGCGAATTTTATACAAGAGTAAACGTCGGCATCGGCACTGTCGTTGAGGGCGTTAAAGAGCTTGCACGTTCTTTCAAGGAAGCTCAGATCGCTCTTGAAGTCGGTAAGGTGTTCGACACCGATAAGGTTATCGTTTCCTACGACAACCTCGGTATCGCAAGACTTATCTACCACCTCCCTACAACCCTTTGCGAAACATTTTTAAAGGAAGTGTTCAAGAGAGGCTCTATCGAATCGCTCGACCACGAAACTCTTTTCACAATCCAGCGCTTCTTTGAAAACAACCTCAACGTGTCCGAAACATCAAGAAAGCTGTTTGTACACAGAAATACTCTGGTTTACAGACTCGAAAAAATCAAGAAGCTTACCGGCCTCGATTTGAGAGAATTCGACCACGCAATCATCTTCAAGATTGCCCTTATGGTCAAGAAGTATCTCGCTTCAAATCCGGTAAAGTTCTAAAACTTAGGGACTAGACAAAGATAGATAGAAACGTCTTTTCCGCTGACTTTTTCAGGTTGGCGGAAAATTTTTCCCGAAAACAAAAGGCGGTGGCAGCTTATGGTAGAATTCAAGAATGTATCCGTCACCTATTCAAGCGGTGTCGATGCACTCAGTAACATTAATTTAAAAATCAACGACGGCGACTTTGCTTTTGTCGTAGGCTCTAACGGCGCAGGCAAGTCCACACTCATAAAGCTTATCCTAAAGGAAATCGACGCTACCGAGGGTACCGTTATTGCAAACGGCTATAACCTCAGAAAAATCCGCAGAAGCAAAATCTCAAAGCTCCGCAGAACAATCGGCGTTGTTTTCCAGGATTTCAGACTTATACCAACTATGACGGTATATGAAAACATTGCGTTCGTGCTTCGTGTTATCGACGCTCCTAAAAAGTATATCAAAACAAGAGTGCCTTATGTTTTGGAACTTGTCGGTCTCTCAGACAAAATGAAAGCCTACCCCGAACAGCTTTCGGGAGGCGAACAGCAGAGAGTCGCCCTCGCAAGAGCGCTCGTAAACGACCCCAAGCTCATCATTGCCGACGAGCCGACAGGTAACATCGACCCCGAGCTTTCATACGATATAGTTGAGCTTTTAAAATGTATCAACGAGTGCGGAACTACAATTCTTATGGTTACCCACGAACACAACCTCGTGCGCTATTTCGGCGGACGTGTAATCAACCTCGACGGAGGCCAGGTCGTCTTTGACGAAGAAGTGGGAGGCAGCAATGAGAGTAAGTAGCGTAGGTTATCTCATAAAACAGGGCGCATCAAGCGTCTGGAAAAACAGAATGATGTCGTTTGCGTCATTCTGCATACTTCTCGTATCGCTTATGCTCGTGGGCTTCTCGGTGCTTGCAGGACTCAATATGTCGGCTATCGTTTCGGGTATCGAGGATAAAAACGAAATAGTCGTTATCCTGTATGACGGAATTTCAGAGGAGCAAACAGACTCTCTCCTCGTCCAGCTAAATTCCCTCTCCAATGTGTCAGAAGTCAAATTCTACTCCAGAGAGGAAGCATGGGCAAGTATCGTAGAGGATATGTCCGAGGAAGAAAAGAGCTTTATGCAGTATGCGGAAAACGACAACCCCCTCCCCGACACATACAGAGTAAAGGTCTCCGACCTCGAGCTTATGGAAATCACAACCAGCCAGATAAAGACCTTTGGCGGAGTTGAAAGCGTCCAGTCGCCTACATCCTTCGCAGATGCCCTGGTAAGCATACGAAACATCGTTGCGCTTATTTCCTCTGCCGTTATTCTTGCGCTTATAATCGTCTGTCTTGTTATCATCTCCAACACAACAAGAACAAGCGTCCACGCACGACGCAAGGAAATTAACATTATGAAATACGTCGGTGCAACAAACACGTTTATCCGTGTTCCTTTCTTTATCGAGGGTATGATTATCGGCATAGTCGCTGCGGCAGGCGCACTTCTCCTCACAAGATTTGCGTACAACGAGCTTTACTCTGTCCTCAACGACCAGCTTTCGCTTATAAACGTAATTGGCACAAAATCGCTCTATTCGTTCGATTCTATTGCCCTGCCGGTTACAGTCTGCTACCTCGGCGCAGGAACTTTCATCGGCGCCCTCGGCACCACAATAAGCACAGGCAAATACCTCAAGGTTTAAATTATTATCCGATTGTTGAAAAGCGGCAGCCAAAAACGGCTGTCGCTTTTTTATTGCCGTTTCAAATAACTATACGTTTTTGTAATGTAAACGTATACAAGTACAATTGCTTGTTTAATATATTTATATAAAAAAATTAAAATTCCTATTGCAATCAGCATTGAAACATTGTAGAATATAATTACAGAAGAAAACAGGCGGAGATTTTACCGCTGAGAATATTTTATCATATTTTTATAACAGGAGGAAAATTCTATGAAATACTCTGACGGCTTCTGGCTTAATCAGCCCGGCTACAACGTTAGCTACGCAACTCAGATGTACGAGGTAACGGCAACCGAAAACGCTCTCCATGTCTATGCTACAGCACAGTGGATTCAGAACAGAGGTATGACCCTCGGCGGCCCTGTCCTCGAAATCTCGTTTACATCTACTCTCCCCGACACTATCAAGGTCACTATCGACCACTACAAGGGTGCGCTCAAAAAAGGCCCTAACTTTGAGCTTAACGAGGACGAAAGCTTCAAGCCCGTAATCAATAAGCTTGAAAACGGCGGCTACGAGCTTATCTCCAACAAAACAAAAGTCGTGATAGGCGGCCAGGGCGACGCTTGGGACGTCAAATATTACTACGAGGACAAGCTCCTTACAAAGAGCGGCTGGAGAACGACCTCGCTTATCGAAGAGGAACAGTGGGTTACAGACAGGCGTATGGCTGCACATTCCTGCGACAGATTTTATGCAACGTCTGAAACGGACGATAACAGCTCGATCAGAGAAATGCTCGGAATTTCCGTCGGCGAAAAGATTTACGGCTTCGGCGAAAAGTTCTCGAACTTCGTAAAGAACGGCCAGACCGTCGAGGTATGGAACAACGACGGCGGCACCTGCTCTGAGCAGACCTACAAGTCTATTCCTTTCTATGTAACGTCCAACAATTACGGCGTGTTCGTAAACAACCCCGGCAAGGTAACATTTGAAGTCGCAAGCGAAACTGTTTCCAAGGTTTCCTTTGCCGTACAGGGCCAGCATATGGAGTATTTCCTCATCGGCGGTGCGTCTGTTTCCGATGTTATCAAGGTTTACACAAACCTTACAGGAAAACCTGCCCTCCCTCCCGCATACAGCTTCGGACTGTGGCTCACCACTTCCTTTACAACAAACTACGACGAGGATACCGTTACGTCCTTTATCGACAAGATGGCAGAGTATGATATACCCCTCCAGGTATTCCACTTCGACTGCTTCTGGATGAGAGATTTCGAGTGGTGCAACTTCAAGTGGGACGAGAGAATGTTCCCCGACCCTAAGGCTATGCTCCAAAGACTCAAGGCAAAAGGCCTGCAAATCTGTGCGTGGATCAACCCGTATATCAGCCAGAAGTCCGACCTCTTTACCGAGGGTATGGAAAACGGCTACTTCATCAAGAACCTCGACGGCTCCGTGTTCCAGTGCGATATGTGGCAGCCGGGTCTTGCTATCGTTGACTTCACAAATCCTGACGCCTGCAAGTGGTACGCTTCAAAGCTCAGAGCGCTTTGCGAGATGGGCGTCGACTGCTTCAAAACGGACTTCGGTGAGAGAATTCCTACCAAGGTCAAGTATTTCGACGGCTCCGACCCTATCAGAATGCACAACTACTACACATACCTCTACAATCAGTGCGTGTTTAACGTCCTCAAGGAATACTACGGCGAAAATAAAGCTTGCCTGTTCGCACGTTCCGCAACAGTCGGCGGACAGAAGTTCCCCGTTCACTGGGGCGGCGACTGCTTCTCCAACTACGAGAGTATGTGGGAAACCCTCCGTGGCGGACTTTCCCTCTGTCTTTCAGGCTTCGGCTTCTTCTCGCACGATATTTCAGGCTTCGAGGCTACAGGTACTCCCGACCTCTACAAGCGTTGGACAGCGTTCGGACTACTCTCCACACATTCAAGATACCACGGAAACTCCTCTTACAGAGTGCCTTGGAACTTTGACGAAGAGGCTTGCAGAGTATCCAGCCACTTCACAAAGCTCAAGGGCAGGCTGATGCCTTACCTGTTCTCCAATGCAGTATATACACATAACACAGGCGTTCCTATGATGAGAGCTATGGTGCTTGATTTCGCTTATGACAGAGCAACGCTCGATATTGATACACAGTATATGCTCGGCGACTCGCTCCTCGTTGCGCCCGTGTTCAACGAAGACGGCATAGCAGACTTCTACCTCCCTGCCGGCGGAGAATGGACAGATATTCAGACAGGCGAAAAGCTTGCAGGCGGCAGCTGGTATACAAAGAAGTACGACTACTTCGGACTTCCTCTCTACGCAAAGCCTAACAGCATTATCCCTATGGGCAGCTTCGTAAGAGATGTCGAATACGACTACCTCACGGACACTACCTTCCGTATTTTTGCACTTGAGGACGGAAAGTCTGCCGAAAGAAAGCTTTACGATAAGGAAGCAAACCTCATTTTTGAAATAAAGGCTGAAAGAAACGGCAATAAAATCGCACTTTCGTTTACAAAGACCGAGAGCGCATTCAAGATTGAGGTTGACGGTAAGATTACCGAAATTCCCGCAAATTCCGACAGCGCAGTAATCGAGCTATAATATCGAAATAATTGAAGTCCTCACTTCTTAAATGATGTAAAAGAGCCGTTGCAGAACTATCTGCAGCAGCTCTTTTTCTCGTGTAATTTTATATGACGTTTTTGTCACAATAAAGTCACCTGTATGTCATTGTCAATGGATATAATAAATAATGTCGCAGAGAGGATTATCCCTCGGTATTCTCGTAGTAGTCGTCAATGCTCACTACATACCACGAAAACCCGATTTTGGCAACATAGACATCGTAGAAATAAGTTTCAGTCTTTTCGCTTCCGACAAATTTTACCTCAGTGTAAATTTTAAAAGCTTTCCTGAATTCTACCTCCCTGTTGAAGTTAGCCTTGAAGGAATCCTCTGCGTCCATAATTTCCGCACCGCCAAGCTCTACCTCGTCTCCGCACTTGACCTCAACTGTAAAGCTGTCGCCTAAGATTTCGTAGTAGTCGTAGTAGCTTTCCTTTAAAAACGTATCCTTCGACAGACCGAATTTTTCAATATATTCATCGTAGGTTTCTGCAATTGCTTCAGGCATCGACGAAACATATTTATCATAGTCATTCTCGGCAATAGCTTCAAAGTAATCTGCAATCGGGTCCGTTTTTTCGGAAAACTTTATGACCTCGGCTTTGATAAGTCCGTAAACTATGAGTGCTGTAACAGCGACGATCATAAGCGCAAGCAGCGCGATTCTTCCGCCGGAAACAGGCTTCCTGCCGCCCTCTGCGTTCCGCTTGATTTTTTCTTCCTTGATCTGACGGTTAGACTTATACTTATCAAATTGCTTTGATTTTTCCTGATTTTTACCATATCCGCAATGCTCGCAGAAGTCGCCTTTGTACTCCCTGCCGCAGCTCTTACAATACTTCGCCATAGCTTAAAAATCCTCTCCGGAATAAATTTTACAATATATTTATTTTAGACGATTTTGCATAAGATGTCAAGGATATGGAACTTAAATTAAATAACGGCTCAGATTATTTTTACAGGTATATCAATTGCTTGACTTAATTTAAGTCCGGTGATATAATTATAAAATGTATTAACATAGTGAAAGGGGCATTAGAATGCTAAAAAAACTCAAGAAAACAAACAGAGGCATTATCTTGGCGCTTATCGTTCTAATTGTAGTTGCAGTCTACGTAAAAGTAGACAATGCAAACTTCAAGGAAAACGAAGTCACAAGCATTGAAGAAACCGTAAAAGACACGTTCTCACAGCTTTCCGAGATAAACGAAATCACGGGACAGTTTGAAGACGGCAAGACGGTTGACGAAATCAAGGACGAGGTCGGCAAAGCGCTCAACAGCTACATATCCGAAAACTTCGCATACTCCGAATACATCGAAAATCAGAACGATTACGGTCTGAGCTGGTACACAACCGTCGACGAGCTAAAGGCGCAAAGCGAAGAATTCTTAAAGTGTATTACGGGCAACTCCTATATCAAGGATTGCGAAACAGAAGTAATTGTCACACGGATTTCAAAGAACGGCTCGAAAGGCGCTTCCTGCATAGCAGATATCACATTCTCAGTTACGGACAAGAAGTCAGCAGGACATAATCTCCCTGCATTCACAGTTTACGGCATAGACTACTCAGTGGAAAAAAAGATCGAATGCGAGGATACAGAGATCCAGCTCATCAAGGAAGACGGCGAGTGGAAAATCTGCGGAATTCAGGTATCGTCAATTCGTATGGACTAAGGAGGTAGCAGAAAATGAGTGAAATCACAAATATGGCTGCCGCCCGAAATTCTGCGGTAAGCATCAAGAACCTGAACAAGACAATCGGAAAAAGACACATTCTCCACGACATCACCTTTGATGCCTACGCAGGAGAGGTGTTCGGCTTCTTAGGCCCTAACGGCGCAGGCAAGACCACAACTATCAAGATGATTGTGGGTCTGCTCTCAATCGACGACGGCGAAATTTCCATTTGCGGAAAGAGCGTTGCAAAGGACTTCGAGGGTGCGCTCGACAACATCGGCGGCATCGTTGAAAATCCTGAGATGTATAAGCAGCTTACAGGCTATCAGAATCTCTGGCAGTACGCAAGAATGAGAACAGGCGTTACCGAACAGAGAATTAAAGAGGTCGTAGAAATCGTTGGCCTCAGCAACAGAATAAACGAGAAGATTACTAAGTATTCCCTCGGTATGCGTCAGCGACTCGGCGTTGCACAGGCTATACTCCATCACCCAAAGGTGCTTATCCTCGACGAGCCTACAAACGGCCTTGACCCTGCCGGTATCAAGGAGCTTCGTGACATATTGAAGAAGCTTGCCCACGAGGAAGGCGTGTGTGTTATCGTATCCTCTCACCTTATGAGCGAAATGGAGCTTATGTGCGACAGAGTCGGTGTTATCGCAAACGGCAAAATGCTCGGCGTCTACTCTATCGACGAGATGCTCCACGCTTCAAGCGGCGGCGGAATTGTTACATTTGAAGTTGAGGCTGAAAGCACAGAGGACGCAATGGCTGTCCTATCGGCATACGACCCATCAGCAAGCGAAGACGGCGCTGTCAAGATAAAACTCAAATCCGAAGAGGCAAGAGAAAAAGCAAACGAAATTATTACTGCGCTTGTCACAAACGGCGTAAAGCTGTACTCGGCTCACCCAATTGACGACAAGAAGTCGCTCGAGGACGTATTCATCGAGATGACAAATCAGGAGGAAGGAGATGGTCAGATTGGCTAAGTTCGGAAAACTTGTAAAGAATGAATACATAAAGACCTTAAAGCGCATATCTACCATTGTAATGCTCATAATTGCAATTATTGCCGGCATAGGACTTCCCGTGTTTGCAAAGATCACATCGACAATCACCAATAGTTACTACATAGACCCCGATTATATGACCATTGGCAACAACTACGGTCAGTACCGTGAGGTAAACCCCGAAAGCGACTATACGACAACAGAAGACATTACTTGCCAGAGAATACTCTTTGCCCTCGACAAGCTCTCGGATGTTAAATACACAATAGATTGGCGCTGTATCGCAATTGAAGAAATCTACGATGAAATGGAAGTCGACCTGTCCGAGGCAAATAATCTCTACAACAGCTTTGTCAAAGAAAACGAGGGTATGTATTCAAGCGAGGACTCTGATATCGAGTACGGCTATCTTACAGAGGAACAGGAAATAGCATACAACAAGGCTGTTGTCGCTGCCACAATAAAGGCGCTTGACGCTCTCGAAGCTTCGGAAGAATATAAGACGATGCTCGATATCCTGAGCAGAAATGACCTCGCCGCATTTTACAACGTCAAAATTGAGCGGATAAAAACTACGAATTCGCTCGAATTAGGTATCCAGCCCGGCGCCTCAAAGGAATGCTCCGAGGCAATCAAGCAAAGCTACATCGAAACGCTCGAAAGACTCCGTGACAACGAGGTTTTATATCTCAACGGTATTGACCAATACGATGCGGAATTGTTTAAAGACTTTTACGACCCGAGATACTACGAAGAACAAACTCTCTTAGAAGCGAAAATTACAAAGTCAATGTACGAAATTGACGGCAGTGTTTCAAAGAGCGAGTATGATAATATCATCAGCTCTGTAACGCTTTCCGAGTATCTTGCAGACAACAACATCGGCTACAACGTGTACGACAATTACAATATGATGCCCAATAACGGCGTAGACTTCTGGACAAGTATGAAGCTCTCAAAAGCCGCCGTAAGCTTCGCAGGTATACTCGCTATCATCATTGCGGCGCTCTCTATCTCAAACGAATTTTCAAACGGAACAATCAAGTTCCTGCTTATCAACCCTGTAAAGCGTTGGAAGATACTTATGTCAAAGTACTTCACAGTTATAACCTCAAGCTACATCATTATAGCGCTTCTGCTCGTCGTTTCCTTTATAACCTCCACTATCCTCTTTGGCGGCTCGCTCATCGGAGAATCCGCTTATAGGGTAATAGACAGCGAAGTCGTTAAAACATCAGGCGTTTTACTCCTCGTAAAAGATTACCTCGTGTCAAGCGTTGAGGTCGTTGTTTCCGCTACCCTCGCATTTGCAATCTCCTCCGTTTCAAAAAGCTCTGCATTCTCAATCGGAATCAGCCTTTTCAGTATGCTTATGGGCAGCACGATAGTTACGCTTCTCTCACAGCTAAAACAGGATTGGGCAAGATACCTCGTCTTTGCAAATATGGATCTCGCATCTATCGCTGAAGGCACATCGCCGTTCGCTTACCACTCGGTAGGCTTTGCGGTCGGCGTAATAGGCATACATATGGCAATATTTATCCTCATGGCATGGGACGGCTTTACTAAACGTGAAGTATAAACTTCTCCTTATATAAAATAAAACCGACAGACTCTAAAATGAACTTCTCCCCTTTTGTT
>MSHC01000041.1 GCA_001940995.1 Ruminococcus sp. Phil15 | reverse complement strand
ACATCCATTTCTACAACAACCAACAAATACAACTCAAAACAAAACTGACTCCACAAGAAATGCGAAGTCAGTTCGTTGCTTAAATTTTAATTCTTCCTACCATTAGGGGCGTTTTTGTTCTGTCCGCACAATTTGGGGCAGGCCATTATGCACCGTCGGGAGTTTTTGTTTGTAATATATCTGCGTCTTGCTAAATTGAACCGCCCACCGACGCACCGGAA
The DNA here is from genome assembly GCA_001940995.1 of Ruminococcus sp. Phil15. Lineage (GTDB taxonomy): Bacteria > Bacillota > Clostridia > Oscillospirales > Ruminococcaceae > UBA7477. The sequence goes on along the minus strand of MSHC01000041.1, from coordinate 58,720 downwards.
TTAAATCCGAACTTGAAGCATATCAGAAGATCCGTTAAAAACAGAACGGTAAGAATAACAGCCACAGACACTATGAGCTTTCTTGAATGTTTTTCGATAAAAGCTTTTATCGTCGGGGCAAACAGGTAAATGCCGCCCATCGAGCCTATGCCGAAAGCTATAAGTCCGGCAAGATATATTCTTCCGTTGAGGTTCATAAAGTCGGCTTTGTAATTCCAGTAGGAGGAGTTGAACATAAAATCGAGAATGAAGCTGCTGGCATATTCCAGAATACCGCACAGTCCCACGCTCAATAAAAACAGCCTGGGCTTGTTATCCTTGAAACGGTCGAGCAAGAGCACGACCGATGTTCCGCCGACTCCGTATATAGGTATCCATGGGCCGTACATAGAGCCTCTGTTTATGAGCAGGTGATCTCTCACTATGTATAGTCCGCACTCCCATATCCAGCCTATAAAGCAAAACGCAAAGAACATTATTACATAGTCAAGCAAGGTGTAAACGCTCTTTTCATCAATAAGACGTGGACGCTGTATCGAAAGGTCCTGCAAAACATACTGCGGCTGAACGGAGCCGTCTTCGCCCGGAGCATAGCAGGGCTTGCCTGAAAACGCCTTTTCAACGAACAGCTTCCTGTCAATGTCGCTGCGTGAACGCAGAGCAAAATACATTTCCGCACCGAGCGCCATTTCCATCGGAACGGATACAAGAAGTCCGATTATAGGTATCGCTTTAACTATCCAGATGTGCAGATATGACAGCTGAGTCAGGAATATTTTCATTTTATATCCCTTTGTCATTTGCGCCGATAGCTTCTTTGCCTCTTTCCAGCCGACAGACGGGTTCTCAGCAAGTATGTATGGCACCATGCAGTATTGATAGTACTTGTAAATGCCTCCTATTACGGTAAACGACCACAGCGCCAATACCGTCTTATAAATGAACATCACGCCTATAAGGTGGAAAATCGACTTTGAATGGAAAGGAGCCATTATTCTGCGGAAGGGAACGTCCTTTGAAAAACGGCATTCCATAGCAAAGCGGTGCGAGCCGATCACTGCGGCGTTTTGTATAAAAAGCTTTACTGCGGCTGTGATTACCGCCGCTATGATCATATTCGCTATGACTTCGCCCTGGTTGCGCTTGAAATAGGCTAGATTTGCGCCCAGCAGTTTTATTACCCAAGTCGAGCTTCTTGAAAGTATATCTATAAATCCCAGAGCCGCTTCGGAGGTTATTAACGGTATGTCTTTTACTATGGGCGTTTCTATTATGTATGCCTTTAGTATCTCGATGTTGCTGTTTACGCTGTCGTTCACAGCGCCGAGCTTTTCGTCGATAAGGTCGATAAAGTCTAGCTGATTTATGTTAGATACGCCGATAAATGCAAACAGGAAAGCCACGCATACGAGCGTAAACCAAGGCTTTGCTCCCCTTGAAAACACCGTGCGTCTGGCGTTGGAGCGTATCTGCTTAAAGTTCCATTTCATTATTACAACCATTCCCTTCTGTTTGATTAACGTGCAGAACGGCAAGAGCCTGCCTTAAATCTGACATTAATTCTGCTAAAGCGTCTTTCTCTGATTGCGCCGATATGGATATTCGTAGAAAATCAATGCTTTCCATTTATTGTACCATATCCGCTCCGCATATTCAACATATACGCAAAAAAATATTGCACTTTACTTTAAAATATGCTATAATGAACGCAGGGTGTCTATTATGTTTTGCGTCACCGCAGATGCTCAAATCAGAGGTTTGTTTTCTGCATATCGGAGTGGTGCGCCGAAATGGGGCTGACGTGCAGAGCGCCTCGGAATAGTTTATGCAGCTTTGTGAATTTCTTATATCAGAAGCTTTTTGTGATATAAAAGCATAAAAATATTGTGCAGATTTTACAAGAAATCGTGTTCAATTTAATACTATGTTACAATGTTCAGTTATTTTTCATTTTTCTCTTTGACAATTGCGAAAAATGTGGTAAAATATAATAAGATAGTTGTCGCATAATTTGTTTTTTTACAGCAAAATTATATATAAGTTAACTGAAAGGAGTAGAAACTTCTATGTCAAAAATTATCGCAGTTACTTCAGGAAAGGGCGGAACAGGTAAGTCCTCAATCAGCGCTTGCCTAGGTTATGCTCTTGCAAAGCAGGGAAACAGAACCCTTATCATCGAGCTTGACTTCGGTCTTAGATGTATGGACATTATGCTCGGTATGCAGGGAAATATCCCTTACGACCTCGGAGACGTTTTAGCAGGTACCTGTGACGTCTATAAGGCAACGACTACTGTTAAGCTTGCTTCAAATCTCAGCGTTCTCTGCGCTCCTGCCGACCCGTTCGTTCAGCTCAAGGCAGAGGATATCGAAAAGATTACTTCTGAGATGAGAAAGTACTTCGAGTATATTATCATCGACACCTCCGCAGGTATCAATGGCAGCGTATTCGATATTGTAACAAACTCCGACCTCATTCTTATCGTAACAACTCCTGACCCGGTATGTGTAAGAGACGCTCAGATGATGTCTGACGAGTTCTATAAGAGAGGAAACCAGAAGCAGCGCCTTGTAATCAATAAGGCTAATCCGAGAGTGTTTGAGTATGACTCAATGAACGACCTCGACTCTATCATTGATACAGTAGGAGTCCAGCTCCTCGGCGTTATTCCTGAGGACAGCGCAATCCCTCTCGCAACAGGAAAGGGCGCACCTCTGTCATCAAGCTCCAGAGGCTTCCTTGCATTTTCCGCTATTTCCAGAAGAATTAAGGGCGAACATATACCGATCCAGATCAGTAAGCTTTAAATTTTAATATAAATGGCGTAAGGAGGAGAGCTATCCCATGAACATTGCACTCATTGCCCATGACACCAAAAAGGAACTTATGGTTCAGTTCTGTATTGCTTACAGCGGGGTCCTCAGTAAGCACAATCTCTGTGCAACAGGAACGACAGGTAAGCAGGTATCTGAGGCGTCAGGACTAAAGATAAGAAGATATATGAGTGGCTCACAGGGTGGCGGACAACAGATTTCAGCAAGAATTTCCTGCAACGAAATCGACCTGCTTCTGTTTTTTAGAGACCCGATTTCCGCAAAACCGCACGAGCCTAATGATGCCGATTTGCTTCGTCTTTGTGACGTACATAATATCCCTGTTGCAACAAATATCGCAACAGCAGAAGCGCTTATCCATGCTCTCGAAAGAGGAGATCTTGATTGGCGTGATATAGTAAATCCAACAAAGTATTAAATGCGTTGATGAGGAGAGTAGCGGTTTTTCTCTCGGCAGAGAGGGCGTGTTTGGTGAAAACGCCCGTGAGAAAAACAGTGCGAAGGACACCTCGGAGCATTCTGCTGATGAAGGCAGAACGTTTCGCCTGCGTTAAGGGTAAGCTAAGCGGCAGGATTTTTCCTGCAATTAGGGTGGCAACACGATTTTTAACAGTCGTCCCTTGTGTTAAACAGGTGACGGCTTTATTTTTTTATGAAAGGAAAATTTAAATGGCAGTAATCGTACAAAGACCAAAGGGTACGCAGGACGTTGTGCCGTCACAGGTCTATAAGTGGCACACCGTCGAAAAAATAGTAAAGGATGCCGCCGAGCAGTTCGGCTTTAAGGAAATCAGAATTCCTACGTTTGAGGAAACGGGATTGTTTGTCCGCTCCGTCGGCGACACAACAGACGTTGTCCAGAAGGAAATGTATACGGTTTCCGCAAAGGGCGACTCAACCTTTACCCTCCGTCCCGAGGGTACGGCAGGCACTATCAGAGCTATGCTAGAAAACGGAGTAATGAACGAGGGCTTCCCTCAGAAGGTGTTTTATATTCTCTCCTGCTTCAGGCACGAAAAACCGCAGGCAGGCAGACTCAGAGAGTTTCACCAGTTCGGCTGTGAAATGGCAGGCACAGCGTCACCAAGCGCCGACGCCGACGTTATCGCCCTCGCTAAGAGTATCATAGACAGGGCAGGACTTAAAAACGTCGAGCTTAATATCAATTCGATCGGCTGTCCCGAGTGCCGCAAGGAGTACCACAAGGCGCTTAAGGCTTACTTTGAAGGCCGTAAGAGCGAGCTTTGCGATACTTGTTTAGGCAGACTTGATAAGAACCCTATGAGAATTTTGGACTGTAAGTCGCCGATCTGCTCTGATATCGCAAAGGACGCTCCCGTGATCCTCGATTACCTATGCGACGACTGTAAACAGCACTTTGAACAGCTAAAGGAAAACCTCAAGGCTATGGATATTGAGTATAAAATAAATTCTAAAATCGTAAGAGGCCTTGACTATTATACCAGAACGGTTTTCGAGTTCGTTACAACAGATATCGGTGCACAGGGAACTGTATGCGGCGGCGGCAGATACGACGGACTTATTGAAAGCCTGGGCGGTCAGAGCGTACCTGCGCTCGGATTCGGTATGGGACTTGAACGTCTTATAATTACAATGGAAAAGCAGGACTGTGAATTTCTGCTCCCTGAAACCTGTGACATATATATCGCAGGTATGGACGATGCGGCACAGAAAAAGTGCATAGGTCTTGTTAAGGCGCTCCGTGACGAGGGATACCGTGCAGAGTATGACCTAGTGGGCAGGGGACTCAAAGCACAGATGAAGTATGCCGACAAAATAGGCGCAAAATTCTCTATGGTGCTGGGCAGTAACGAGCTTGAAGCAGGCACGGCAAAGCTTAAAAATATGAAAACAGGCGAAACGGTAGATATCACATTAGGCGAAAAATTCGTTGATTGTTTCTCAAACGAGCTTATAAGCCTTATGTTTTCAGCCGAGGATATACTCTGATGCTGCTTCTCAAATCTCAGAAGGTCTATTATGAAAGCACACTGACTGCAAAAGCTGTGAAAAAGAAATTTGATAAACGTGTAATACCGTTTAAAGCGAGAGGAAGTATCATAGAGGTAAGCTCGTTTATTAAAAAGTATAAGACCGCCGAGGTCTTTTACGGCGGCAGAGATGGGAACAAGTTAAGGCTCTCCCACCACGCACCGAGAAAAACGGACGGTTCAGGAGCTACGTTTTACGGCGAGATAAGGGAAAACGGCGAGGGAAGCGTTATAGAGGGTAAAATCACACTTCCTATCGCAACAAGAATCTTCGCAGCAATATGGCTTGCCGCAGTCCTTTTCTTCGCACTTATATGCTTTGCGCTTGAAACATACAGCGGCGCTTTGGCGTTTGCCGTTACAGCAGCGGTCAGCGTTTTAATAATATTCCGTGACAGCGGAAAAACAAATAAGCTTCGTGCAGAACTTGAAAAGCTGTGCGAAGATGAATAAAAGTATAAGAATAGAGGTTGTTTAAAATGGATACAATGAAAGGTCTTAAAAGAACCCATTACTGCGGAGAAGTGCTTGAAGCAGGCATTAACGTAACGGTGGGAGGCTTCTGCGATACGGTGAGAAATAAGGGCGGAATTATCTTTATCGTCCTCCGTGACAGAACAGGCATCGTACAGCTTACCTTTGACGATACAACGGACAGAGAGATTTTTGAGAAAGCCGCTTCCTGCCACAGCGAGTATGTCGTAATGGCAAAGGGCGAGGTAAGGGAAAGAGAAAGCAAGAATCCTAAAATTCCGACCGGTAACGTGGAAATATATGTTACAGATCTGAGAATTCTCTCAAAAGCCCAGACGACCCCGTTTGAAATTGTCGATAATTCAAATACGAACGAGGAGCTTCGCTTAAAGTACAGATACCTCGACCTCAGAAGAACACCGCTCCAGCAGAATATCATCATCCGCCACGAGGTTGCAAGAATTGCAAGAGAGTATTTTTATGAAAACGGCTTTATCGAAATCGAAACGCCGATGTTTATGAAGTCGACTCCGGAGGGGGCAAGAGACTACCTCGTGCCGTCAAGAGTGCATCACGGCAAGTTCTATGCCCTACCGCAGTCTCCGCAGATATATAAACAGCTGCTTATGATAGCAGGCTTTGACCGCTATATCCAGCTTGCCAGATGCTTTAGAGATGAGGACCTCAGAGCCGACAGACAGCCCGAATTTACACAGATTGACCTTGAAATGTCGTTCGTAGACGCAGAGGATATCCAGGAAACAATCGAGGGCTTCCTCTATAAGCTGTTCAAGGAGATTATGGGCAAGGAAATTTCTCTCCCGCTCCCAAGACTTACATTTGCAGAGTCAATGAACCGCTACGGCTCGGATAAGCCTGATACCCGATTCGGTATGGAAATTCAGGATATCACCGACACAGTCAAGGACATAGATTTCGTTGTGTTTAAAAATGCAATCGAAAACGGCGGCAGCGTAAGAGCGGTGTGTGCAAAGAATGCCGCTTCGGCTTATACCAGAAAGGAAATAGACAAGCTTACCGAGCACGCAAAGGGAATAGGCTCCAAGGGTCTTGCTTATATCCGCTGGGTGGACGACGAGCCTTCCTGCTCGTTCGGCAAGTTCTTGAAGGACGGCGAGCTTTCGGCTATCCTTGGCTCAGTAGGAGCGGAAAAGGGCGACGTAGTAATAATCGTTGCAGATAAGAATAAAACAGTTCTCTCAACACTCGGCGCACTGCGCCTTATTATGGGCAGGAAGCTTGGCGTTATCGACGAAACAAAGCATAATTTCCTCTGGATCACCGAAATGCCGTTCTTTGAGTACGACGAGGAAAACGACGCATGGGTAGCAGCACACCATCCATTCACAATGCCTATGGAGGAGTGCGTTGAATATCTTGAAACAGACCCGGCTAAGGTAAGAGCAAAGGCCTGGGATTTGGTACTCAACGGCGTAGAGCTTTCTTCCGGCTCAATGCGTATCACAGACTGCGAGCTTCAGCAGAAGATGTTTGAGCTTCTGGGTATGACAAAGGAAGAGATAGACCTAAAGTTCGGCTTCCTTGTTGACGCATATAAGTATGCCGCACCACCTCACGGCGGTATGGGTATAGGACTTGACAGACTTGCAATGATAATCTGCGGTGCGGATAACCTCCGTGACGTTACAGCATTCCCTAAGGTTCAAAATGCAAGCGAGCTTATGTCCGCCTGCCCGGCTGAGGTAGATGCAAAACAGCTTGAGGAGCTTCATATTTCTATAATTCCTGAGGAAAAGTAACCTTTGATTAACTATTTTATGTATACAAAAAAGTGCCTTGTATTTTGTTCAAACTGCTATATTTTGCGGAAAACAGTGTACAAAGGCGCTTTTTTATTGTATAATTATTATAAGCGAGAAAATATTACGACGTTCATCGTAATACGTTTGGGCGTTGCTCGCTGTTGTGTGTATTGAATAATACAAAATGTAACATAAATTTGCTTTGATAGGGTAGTTAGCTATGTCTGAAAAGAGAAAATACATATATGTAATATTGTCGCAAACGGGAACAGTCCCCGCAAGAATTATAAAGCTGTTTACGGGCGCTCCATATAACCATGCCTCTCTCTCAACAGATGAGGATTTGCAGGAGATTTACAGCTTTTGCCGTAAATTCAAGCGTTTTGCACTTCCGGCAGGCTTTGCAGAGGAGAATAAGGTTGGCGTGTTTGAAATGTTCAAGCAGGTGCCATGTGAAATATATTCCTTTGAGGTCAGCATTGAGCAGTATAACGAGTATCAGCGGCTTATCGAGTGCTTTAAAAAAGACAGCAGGCATTATCTTTATAACGTCATTGGTCTTATAGGCCTTGCATTTGGCTTTGCCGTACATAGAAAAAATCATTTCGTTTGCTCCGAATTTGTCGCACACGTCCTCAGCGAATGTAAAATCGCTACTTTCCATAAGGATCTTGGACTTGTAAAGCCTGACGATTTCAGATATCTCGACAACGCAACTCTCGTCTATAAGGGCGATTTCAAAAGTCTGCCTGCGGGACTTAATCTCCGCAAGAAAATTCTGCTTCAATCAAAATAACACAAGCGGTCAGCATTATTTTATAAACTGACCGCATTTTTTTATGTCAGGAGCATTTGTTATGAAAAGCCTTACCTATAAGCATACAATAATCGCCGCCTATTTCGGCTATATAACTCAGGCGATAATAAACAACCTAGCGCCGCTGTTTTTCCTCATCTTCCGTGACGAGTTAGGGATACCGCTCGGTAGAATAACGCTTATTGTCACAATAAACTTTTTGGTACAGCTTGTAGTAGACGTTATAGCAGGTAAGTATTCCGACAGAATAGGCTACCGAAAGCTTATCGTCATTGCACATGTCGCCGCCGCATTGGGTCTTGTGTGCCTTGCAATACTTCCGAACGTTATGCGAAATTCCTACCTTGGCATTTTAATATCCGTCTGTATATATGCAATAGGCGGAGGACTAACCGAGGTGCTGATAAGCCCCATCGTCGAAGCCTGCCCGACGGATAATAAAGCTGCCGCAATGAGCCTCCTCCATTCGTTCTATTGCTGGGGAACAGTCGCAGTTATACTCCTGTCTACCGCATTTCTGCACTTCTTCGGAAAGGATAACTGGACGGTACTATGCTTTTTCTGGGCATTAGTCCCTGTGTGTAACACAGTACTCTTTTGTCTTGTTCCTATCTCCCAACTGTGCGAGGACGAAAAGGGCATGACAATGCTCGAGCTTCTTAAAACACCGCTGCTGTGGGTTCTTCTCGTCCTTATGTTCGCATCGGGCGCATCGGAGCAGGCAATGAGCCAGTGGGCGTCAGCCTTTGCGGAAAGCGGACTCAAAGTATCAAAGACAGTAGGAGATATAGCAGGGCCTTGTATGTTTTCGGTTCTTATGGGTCTGTCAAGGGTCCTTTCGTCAAAAATCAGCGACAAAAAGGAGCTTCTTAACCCAATTTCATTAAGCGCAGTTCTCTGCGTAGCTTCATACCTTATAGCGTCGCTCTCCGCAAGCCCGGTGCTTTCGCTTGTCGGCTGTGCAGTATGCGGTTTTTCTGTCGGCATTATGTGGCCGGGGGTGTTCAGCACGGCAAGCAAGGCTATGAAGCGTGGCGGTTCGGTAATGTTCGCCCTGCTCGCAGTAGCAGGGGATATAGGTTGTTCGGCAGGTCCTACGGTCGTGGGTCTTATAGCCGACGCAAATGACGACAACCTCAAGGCAGGTCTATTGTTCGGAGTCGCATTCCCGATAATCCTCATAGTATTCGCCGCAATCTGCAAGCGAATGAAAAAGAGTAGGACAGAATAATACGCATCAAAAAAGCTCACTTCAAACCGAAGTGAGCTTTTGTAGTTTCTGATTAAAGCTGTACCGAGTAGTTCGGGGCTTCCTTTGTGATGTAGATATCGTGTGGGTGGGATTCTTTTAAGCCTGCGCCTGTAATTCTTACGAACTGCGCCTTTTCATGGAGAAGCTCAATGGTTTCGCATCCCGTGTAGCCCATGCCCGAACGAATACCGCCGCAAAGCTGGAAGATTGTGTCGGAGGTCGTTCCTTTGTAAGGTACACGTCCCTCAACTCCCTCAGGAACAAGCTTCTTGCTGTCCGTCTGGAAGTATCTGTCCTTTGAACCGCAAGCCATAGCGCCAAGGCTTCCCATGCCCCTGTAAACCTTGAACGAACGTCCCTGATATATCTCAATTTCACCCGGAGCTTCCTCACAGCCTGCAAGCAGGCTACCAAGCATTACAACGTTTGCACCTGCGGCAAGCGCCTTTACAATGTCGCCCGAGTATTTAATACCGCCGTCGGCGATAACAGGGATTCCGTGCTTGGAAGCCGCACAGGCGGCGTCATATATAGCAGTAATCTGCGGAACACCGATACCGGCAACAACTCTTGTCGTGCAGATAGAGCCGGGTCCGATTCCGACCTTGATAGCGTCAGCGCCTGCGGCAATAAGCGCCTCAGCGGCCTCGGCGGTAGCAATGTTGCCTGCGATTACAGGAATGTGCGGGAATGCGTCCTTAACCTGTCTTACTGCATTGATGATGTTGATGTTGTGACCGTGAGCAGAGTCAAGCACAAGTACGTCAACCTGCGCCTTAACAAGTGCGGTAGCCCTTTCCATCATATCTCTCGATACGCCGATTGCCGCACCGCAGAGAAGTCTGCCTCTCTCATCTCTTGCAGAGTTAGGATACTGAACGGCCTTCTCAATGTCCTTGATTGTGATAAGACCCTTGAGCTTGCCCTCGTCGTCAACGAGAGGAAGCTTTTCAATCTTGTGTCTCATAAGGATTTTCTGAGCGCCGTTAAGGTCTGTGCCGACAGGAGCAGTGACAAGGTTTTCCTTAGTCATTACGTCCTCAATTTTTGTAGAAAAATCTGTGATAAAACGAAGGTCACGGTTTGTGAGAATACCGATAAGTCTGCCGTCATCGTCAACTATCGGAACGCCTGAAATCTTGTACTTGCCCATGAGCTCGTCGGCCTCGGCAACAGTTCTTTCAGCGGTGAGCGAGAACGGGTTAACGATAACTCCGTTTTCGGAACGCTTAACCTTGTCAACCTCTTCAGCCTGAATCTCGATAGGCATATTCTTGTGGATTATACCGATACCGCCCTCACGAGCAATAGCGATAGCCATTCTTGATTCGGTAACTGTGTCCATAGCGGAAGTCATAATAGGGGTGTTGAGCATTACGTTTCCGGCAAGCCTTGTCTTGAGAGAAACCATATCGGGTGTAACATTGGATTCTGCTGGGATGAGCAATACATCGTCAAATGTAAGGCCTTCCTTGATAAACTTCTGGTTCTTGTTGGTTTCTAGCACAAATAATTCCTCCCTTGTTTTATCTCGAAATCTTTTAATTACTACTATTGTTATTTTAATAAGTTTACACCATTTTTCGATAAATGTCAACGTAATTTTTGCACTATAAAATCACACAAAAAAGCCCTCTGACAAGCTAGAATGTACAAATGAGTTTATGCAGGAAATCAAAGCAGTTGAGAGGCAAGCTTCTGCGCTTCCTTATAGCGGCTTTCCTTTGTTTTTAAGCCGAAAATCCCGATGATGTACAGCTCGTTTTCCTTCTCTGCCGTGCAGATTATGTTGTAGTATCCGTCGAGCGAGCCTGTTTTGAGTCCCGTGATGTAAGGAGAGTAGTATTCCGAGTCTTTGTCAAGGCAAACGTTGGTGTTCACCCATGTGTTTGACTCTCCGCTCTCGTACACAACAAAAGCCTCGTCAATCTTTGCATATTTTTTTATTATATCGTTTTTGCAGGCAAGAGATGAAATGATCGCCATATCCTCGATTGTCGAGTAATGCTCCGTCCTGTCGTAGTATCCGTCCGGACAGCAGAATTTTGAGCCGCAGAGTCCGATCTTATCTGCGTAAGCGTTCATTTCTTCTACAAACCTGTTTACCGCTTCTCTTGCCGAAAGCGTTTCGTCATCTGCAATTTTCCTGCCTGCCGCAGCAGCTATCGCATAAGCCGCGTCGTTGCCCGACGGAATAAGCATTCCCTCAATCAGCATCTCTACCGTCAGCGACATTCCGGGCTTTATGTACGCGATAGACGAGCCGCTTTCGATAAAGCTTACCTCCTCGCCGCATACGATCACCTCGTCAGGGGACAGATACTCCAGAGCAAGAAGCGCAGTGAGAAGCTTGGTAGTGCTTGCAGGATAAACGACTTCGTCCTGTCCCTTTAACAGCAGATATTCTCCCGCATTTACGTCATATACAAACGCCTGCATTGCCTTTGTATTCAGTCCGTCACGGGGCGAGTAAACTATTCCCGTTTCGTGAAGCACAGCCTTTGCCGCAGGCTCTTCCTGTCCGATAACTATATTTAAAGCAATTATTACAGCAAGCAGCAGTACGGCGCATACAGATGCAATTTTGAGTGCGCCTTCTCTGTTAAGTCTTTTCATTATATATCAGTCCGTTCCGATTTTAAAATACAAGTATAATTATACAGCATTACGTTATTCTTGTCAACAAGGCTCGATTTACGTCATTTTGCCCAAACAAAGACCGCTAAATATTATGCTTTTGCACATTGTAATACAAGGACGTTTTGTGTTATAATAAACGCAGAGCGTTTATTATAATTTTATGTCCTCGCAGATACGCAAATCAAAGATTTGCTCCCTGCGTATCGGACGATTATATCACAAAGACTCTGATTTTTGTGATATAATAAAAGAAGGATAGGTGTATCCGAAACACGTTTAATTCTGCTTCTGAGCATTGCAACGCCAAAAAGCTCAGAGCTTTATGCAGAGGTGATTTGAATGGCAAAATTTGACGAAGGCATGGAGTCGATGCTCGATACCTATATATTTGAGGAAAATCAGCTTTTGGAACAGCTCGATGAAATTCTTATGCGTACCGAAAAGGCCGACAGCATACTGCCTGACGATATTGCCGAAATATTTCGAATAATGCACACAATCAAAGGCTCGTCGTCTATGATGGGTCTTGCAAATATGCAAAAGCTCTCCCACGCAGTAGAGGACCTGTTCTCTATTCTTCGTGATAAGCCGGAAACGCCATACGATAAGGAAATACTTTTTGGACTGGTTTTTGACGCTTCCGACAGCCTTAAAAATGAAATTGACGTCATAACGGACGATTCTGCCGAGCTTACCGATTTCACACAGCAGATTGCAAAAATCAGAGCCTACGCAGACGTTATGAAATTATCAACCGAGTCTGCAAAGGCGTCGCTCCCTAAGGAAAATGTTTTTGAGGAAGGCGAGAGCGACGAGGTATTGGCTTTACACGTTAAATACAGCGATACCTGCTTTATGCCGTCGGTAAGAGCGATGCTTCTTCTGCGTTCGTTAGGCTCTGTCTGCGAGGTAACAAGGACAATTCCTGCCGACCTTGACGCCGATAACGCAAACGATATAATCACGCAGAACGGCTTGTACATAAAACTTATATGTGACGATAAGAACGCCGTGCAGTCAATCGCAAAGGTCGCAATGGACGTCGTTTCCGCCGAGTGGTATGAAAATAAGGCTCCGCAGGCCGCCGCTGAGGAAAAACCTGCCGAGCAGCCAAAGGAACAGGAAAAGAGTCAGGAGGAACAAAGGCCTGCCGACGCTTCAAAAAAAGAGCAGAAATCCTCTCATTCGGCTGACAAGAGCAGTATAATTTCCGTAAAGCTTTCAAAGCTTGACGCACTCCTAGACCTGGTGGGCGAAATTGTTATCACAGAATCTTCCGTTACATCAAGTCCCGACCTAAAGGCGCTTGAGGGAAGCCTTGAGCGTTTCAATGCTTCTGCCAGAAATCTGAAGAAGCTGACGGACGAACTTCAGGACGTTGTAATGTCGATACGAATGGTGCCCGTTTCAAATGCCTTTACAAAGATGAGCCGTGTCGTAAGAGATATGAACCAGAAGCTCAAGAAAAATGTAGAGCTGGTATTCGTCGGACAGGAAACCGAGGTGGATAAATCGGTTGTGGATATCCTCAACGATCCTCTTATGCACCTTGTAAGAAACGCCGTAGACCACGGTATAGAGGAGCCTGACGTAAGAGCAAGGAACGGAAAAACCGAAAAACCGACAGTTACGCTCCGTGCTGAGAACGAGTCCGGTGAGGTAGTTATTACCGTCGAGGATAACGGAGCAGGTATGGACCATCTCAAAATCCTTGAAAAAGCCAAGAAAAAGGGAATACTCCGTAAGCCCGAAAATGAGTATACAAAGCAGGAAGCCCTGTCCCTCATTATGAAAGCTGGATTTTCCACGAACGATAAGGTAACCGAGTATTCGGGCAGAGGAGTCGGCATGGACGTTGTCTGCCAGAATATTGAAAAGGTGGGCGGAAAGCTGGTAGTCGAGTCGGATCTTGGCGTGGGAAGCAAGTTTATAATCAGAATTCCTCTTTCGCTTTCTATCACGGACGTTATGCAGCTTGCAGTAGGAAATACCGAGCTTTCAGTGCCGATTTCTTCCGTCAAGGAAATATTCAAGCTAAAGCCTGAAACTCTTGTACGAGATACGGAGGGCACGGAGCTTGTTATGATAAGAAACAGATGCTATCCCGTAATCAGACTCTCAGAGTATTTCAAAATTCCGACCGAGGTTACGGAGCTTACCGAGGGAATTATGCTGTTTTGTGAGGACAGCCATATGCGTGCCTGCCTCTTTGCAGATAGGCTTGTTGGCGAACAGCAGATAGTAGTAAAGCCGTTTTCGCCGCTACTCACACAGTATAATATCGCAGAAAACGGACTCTCCGGCTGTTCTATATTAGCAGACGGCAGCATTACCCTTATCGCAGACGTAAAAGCAATAATCACAAATATCTTCGGAAGCTGATGAAAGGAGTCGGTATATTATGGCAAACGATAACACCGCCGAAAGAATAAGACTCCTGACATTCTTTGTAGGCGGGGAGCAGTATTGCGCAGATATCTCAAGCGTTACGGATATCATAAAAATCCCTGCAATAACGTATATTCCGCTTCTGCCCGAGTATATCCTCGGAGTCATTAACCTCAGAGGTAAGGTTGTGCCTATCGCTGATTTGGCGCTCCGTTTGGGAGTCGTGGGAGAGGAATACGACGACCACAGCTGCATCATAGTCTTTTCGGTAAGAGGACAGTCAGCAGGACTTATGGTAAAGCGTGTCGGAGACGTTATAGACGTTACCGAACAGCAGGTCTGTCCTAACGTCAATGCGAGAAGCTTTATATCCTCAATCGTCACAACCGAGGAAGGAAATTTCCTAAAAAAAATAAATCTTGACGAAATAACTGAGGCGTAAGCGTTAAGGCAGCTTTTGTGCAGAGCCGCCTTTATCCAAATCTGCCCGTAGAAAAAGGGGGAAATAATTTTGGTAGTCAACAGCGAAGACTTCGTAAGACTGACAAGCTTTATAAAACAGAAATTCGGAATCGACCTCATAAATAAACAGCAGCTTGTAGAATCAAGACTTGCCTATTATGTCGCTAAAAGCGGTTATGAGGATTTTACTCATTTCCTTGATGCAGCATTTGCAGATAAAAGCGGTGCGCTCGTCGCCAATATAATCAACCGCCTTACTACAAACCACACCTATTTTAACCGAGAGGCTCAGCATTTTGAACATCTTGTTAAATATGTACTGCCTAAAAAGGAAAAGGAAAATCTCTCTCACCAGCTTTGTATATGGAGCGCAGGCTGCTCGTTCGGCAACGAGCCGTATAACGTCGCTATGTGTATAGACGATTATTTCGGCTTCCGTAAATCTGCGTGGGATTGTAAGATACTCGCAACCGATATTTCTCTCAATGCCTTGGAAAAAGCTAAGAGAGGAGTCTATTCCGCCGAGTCAATAAAGGAACTGCCCGAGCAGTGGCAGAAAAAGTATTTCACAAGACTCTCAGACGGAACATATCAGGTAGTGCCTAAGATACGTCAGGAGGTAGTTTTCCGATATCATAACCTCATGGAGCCTATCGCCTTTAAGAAAACCTTTGATCTGATACTCTGCCGAAACGTTATGATTTATTTTGACGAACCTACAAGAGAGCATCTCTGTCAGCGTTTCTATGATAATATGAACCACGACGGATATCTCTATATCGGACACACGGAGCTTATCTCAAATAATAAATTCGATAAGGTAGTTCCCGCAATTTACCGTAAACCATAATTGTGATTAGGAGGAGAAGTCTTTACAGATATGAGAAACAGAATACGAGTACTCGTCGTTGACGACTCTCCGCTTTTCCGTGAGGTTGCGGCAAAGCTTATGAGTCACGACGAAAGAATAGAAATTGTCGCAACAGCAGGCGACCCCTATGAAGCAAGGGACAAGCTTTTAGAGTACAAGCCGGACGTTATGGTGCTTGATATAGAAATGCCGAAAATGAACGGCATTACATTCCTCGAAAAGCTGATTCCGCAGTTTCCTATACCGGTCGTAATATGCTCGTCAACACCGATAAACGCCTTCGCCGCAGTCGAAGCCGGAGCAGTCGACTATGTAAGAAAACCGCTTATAACAAGTACCGAGGAGCTTAACGCCTTCGCACAGGAGCTTAACCTGCGTGTAAAGGTTGCAAGCACAGCACAAACCGTCCGTTCGGGAAATACCGTCTATAAGGTGGTAAAGCAGTCAAATGAACAGTCTGCCGATAAATCCGAAAGACTTATCGCAATAGGAGGTTCAACAGGCGCAACGGAAGCGGTTTCCGAAATTCTTAAAGATTTTACAAGAAATTCGCCGCCTGCCGTCGTAGTAGTCCATATGCCGGAAAGCTTTACTTCCATCTATGCCCAAAGACTGCGTCAGCAGTTTCCTGAGCTTGATATCGAGGAAGCAAGAAACGGTATGTACCTTAAAAACGGCAGCGTAACAATCGCCGCAGGCAGCCGTCACATGAGAGTCTATAAGGACGATAAAGGCTATTACATAACCTCCCTTATGGGCGAAAAGGTATCGGGACACTGTCCGTCAGTTGACGTTATGTTTGAAAGCGTCGCAAACTGCGCGGGAGAAAACGCCATAGGCGTAATCCTCACAGGTATGGGAAGCGACGGAGCAAAGGGTCTGCGCCTGATAAGAGATTACGGCGGATATACGGTAGGTCAGGATAAAGATACAAGCGTAGTATACGGTATGCCGCTTGTCGCCTTTGAAAACGGTGCGGTCGTAAGGCAGCTGCCGCTTCAGAAAATAGGTCAGGATATTCTTTCAAAATAATAAAGGAAAAGTAATATGAACATTTCTAATAACTATAAGGACTATGACGAGCACGAGGAAAAGCAGGAGACCGCCGTAACAAGACAAATGCTTATGACGCTTGTAGACGGAAAGGACTTTGCGATCCCGTTTGAGGAAATAGTCGAGATATCAAGAATAAAGGTATTGACGCCGGTGCCTGAGTTTCCGAAGTATGCCCCCGGAGTTGTCCAGGTAGGAGAGTACGCCGTACCGGCAATCGACGCAAGAGCCCGCTTCGGATATGCCCCGACAACCGACTATGAGCGCAGCTGCCTTGTCGTTACATACGACGGAGAAAAAAGAATAGGCATTATCGTTGACGCCGTAAAAAGGTTTCGTGATACACTCGTTTCCGATATTCAGGAAGCGCCGCAGCTCAACGATGAAGCGTATTCGAGATATATCACAGGTATGTTCCAAAGAAAGACAGAGAATAAAATCTGCTATATCATAAGTCCAAAGCTTATGTATTCTCTTACAGAAAGGGAAGCGCTCCTCGGCAAAGACGAGCCGGAGGAAGTACCTGTACCGCAGAATATTGAACTTTGATCCTATCTACAGTAAGGGGGGAGAGTGCTGCGCCTAAGGCGCTTTGTACCGGTTGAATGAAGCTTTGCGACATTACTAAAGACAATTATTTTGACGTTGTTATGCTGACAACAAACGAGGACCATAATCCCACCGTAATGGAGCGTAACTTGGCGTCTAACGCATTCTCGCTTGTAGAGGCAAGCTTTGAGGAACGTCCCATATATACAAAAGCGATAGTGCATGACAGAGGCGATACCGTGATCGGCTTTTGTATGTACGGGAAAAACGAGATCCTGGGCAAAGAGGTCTATTCGCTTCTGAGATTTATGATTGACGTGTCATTTCAGTGCAAGGGATACGGTACGGAAGCCCTAGGACTTATTCTGGAGGAAATGAAAAAGCTGGACGGCTGTAAGGAGATATACCTTAAAATCACCCCCGGCAATACGAGAGCAAGACACGTCTACCATAAGTATGGCTTCCGCTCAACGGGCGATGTCATAGACGGCGAAAGACTCTACCGGTTGTCGCTGGAGTAATATCTGCATATTAGTAAAAATAAGCCTGAGGGTTTCCTTAGGCTTTGCGTATCTAATAGCGTTGACTCTGTATTCGTGTTATGCTACAGTTAACGGAAAGATAATCATGGGGAGACTGCAATGGTTAGAGAGATTTACGAAAATGAGTTGGATAAAATATTAGAATTGTATTTACATTTGCACGAGAAAACAATTCCCGAAATTACGAGGAAATTGGAAAACATTTGGTACACAATCATGCAGGATAAAAACCATCATATTATTGTCAAGGAAATAGATGGTAAGCTAGTGTCTTCCTGCGCTTGTGTAGTTATTCCGAATTTAACAAGAAATATAAGACCATATGCGTTTATTGAAAATGTCGTTACACATTCGGAGTATCGCAGAAGAGAGTACGCAACAGAATGTTTGAATTATGCAAGACTCATAGTTCAAAACGCAAACTGTTATAAAATGATGTTACTTACAGGTTCAAAGGAAGAAACAACATTAAGCTTTTACAGTAAAGCAGGATATAACTGCTCGGATAAAACAGCTTTTATCCAATGGCTCGAATAATACAAGCTTTAATTTATCTGTAATATCAAAACAAGCCTGAGGACGACCCTCAGGCTCTTTTTATTTTGAAAGATTAAGACTGCGTACTACGTCACGCACTTTCAGCACCATATTAGGCGATACAGAAAGCTCGTCAACCCCCATTTTTATAAATTCACGGGTAAGAGACAGGTCAGACGCAAGCTCGCCGCATATTCCAACCCATTTGCCATGCTTGTGCGCATTGTCGCAGGTGTGCTTTATAAGCCGCAGAATCGCCTCGTGATGCGTGTCACAAAACTGCTCTAAATGCGGATTTTGTCTGTCGCAGGCGAGTGTGTATTGCGTAAGGTCGTTTGTTCCTATGCTGAAAAAATCAACAAGAGGGGAGAGCCTGTCGCTTATAATAGCCGCCGCAGGCGTTTCAATCATAATCCCAAGCTCTGCGTTTTCGTCATATTCAATTTCCTGCGCCTTTAGTTCCGCCCTCACAAGTCTGCAAAGCGACAAGATACGTTCAACCTCCGATACGCTCGTTATCATCGGAAACATTATCCCAAGCCTGCCGTATGCAGATGCACGGTACAAAGCCCGGAGCTGCGTCTTGAAAATTTCAGGTCTTTCAAGGCATATCCTTATCGCACGGAATCCGAGAGCAGGATTTTCCTCCTGCGACAGCCCGAAATAGTCCGCCTTCTTGTCAGCGCCAATGTCGAGCGTGCGTATGATTACCTTCTTGCCTGCCATACTTTCAAGCACCTTTTTGTACGCCTCAAACTGCTGCTCCTCAGTTGGATAGTCCTCACGCTCTAAATATAAAAACTCGCTTCTGAACAGACCTATTCCCCCCGCATCGCCAAGCAGTACAGCGCCAAGCTCTCCCACACCGCCGATGTTTGCGAAAATGTCGATTTTCCTTCCGTCAAGCGTAACGTTTTCCTTGCCCTTTAGCTTGTGAAGAAGCGCCTTTTTCTCAATATCAGCCTCACGCTTTTGCGTAAGCTTTTTCTCTGTTTCCTCGTCTGGGTCGAGAAAAAATTCTCCCGTAAATCCGTCCACGATTGCCATATCGCCGTCGGATATCGCATTTAAAAATTCTTCCCCAAGACCGATAAGTGCAGGAATGTTCATAGTTCTTGCTAATATCGCTGTGTGTGAATTTGACGAGCCGTAAGCCGTAGCAAATGCCAGCACCTTGCCCTTGTCGAGGGATACAGTTTCGCTGGGGGCTAAGTCGTCCGCACAGATTATGACCCTTCCGTCAATGTCCTCTTGGTGAGAGCTGTCCGATGAAAGGCAGGAAATCAGCCTGTTTGATATGTCACGAATGTCCGTTGCCCTCGCCCTCATATAGCTGTCGTCCATTTCTGAAAACATTGCCGCAAAATTGTCCTTTGTCACTGAAACAGCGTATTCAGCATTTATAAGCCTGTCGGAAATGATGCCCCTTACCGATTCGTTGAAATCCTCATCGTCCAGCATCATTATGTGTATCTCAAATATCGAAGCATTAGTTTCGCCGACCTCGAAAAGCGCCTTTGAATAGATTGCGTCAAGCTGCTCCCTCGCAAGACTTTTAGCATTCTCAAACCGCTCTATTTCGGCGGAAACGTCCCCGATAGTGTACCTCTTTACAGGCGCTTCATTTCTCTTGAACACCGAAACCCTGCCCGATGCAATCGCTCCGCAAACGCCCTTGCCCTTAAAAATTTTCATAGATATAACCACCTTTTCAAGTGTATTATACCGCTCGGCAGTCAAATTATGTAAAGAAAATTGCTAAGGCTAATCTTTGCTGAACTGTCACATAATCAAAAAAGGTCGCCCTTTCGGGCAACCCTTTTCTGCCAAAGAGTAATCAAACGGAGCAGAATTGAGGTAAGAGTAAGTAAAAAGTACACTACAAAACCAGACCGATAAACTGGAAGCTGTTATTTTACTCGATTTCGGTTCGGATCGTAAAGTAGTCTGGAAGATTAAAGATATCCTTTTTCAAGAACAGTGGATAGAAGTATTCGTCTTTCAATCTGCCAAACTCCAGCCATTCAAATTCATGCGTATGCTGACCTTCTCTTAAGGTAAACACACTACCTTTTGTCAACAAATCCGTTTCTGAAACATCCATCAAAAAATAAATGCAAAGCTCACGATAACGCAGTTCATCCGCATCTTCAGTGAAAAAAGCTTGGTTAAGCCATATCGTACGAAGAATCTTCGGCATAACACCGAGCTCTTCCTGAACCTCTCGGATCACTGCCTGTTCAGCCGTTTCTCCCATTACTACTCTTCCACCGGGTAAATAGAAATAAGGAGAACGTTCATCGTGCATTGCCAAAATTATATTATCCGAAATTATCATTGCCAAGACTCTGTAATTAAACTTCTGGTTATCACATTTGAAAGAAATGTCCATTCTCTTACCTCTAAAAGCGTATTTTTATAATTTTCAGTGAAGTTTGCTTTCAGCAGGTGAAGAAGTGAAGTATTGTGCTTCGCACAAAGTGAGGTTAATTAAATCCACTCACGCCCACAGGCACTTTACTGCGTAGCAACTTCACAGTCAGCAAAGGCCGCTTCACAAATTCACAAAGTTGATTTACTTAGTTTGAAAAATCCCACAGTTGTCTGCCGGACAACTGTGGGATTCTTCGTGGAGCTGCTAACCGGATTTGAACCGGTGACCTCATCCTTACCAAGGATGTGCTCTACCAACTGAGCTATAGCAGCAATTTAATCAGCCTATTAATTATACACTATTTTGCCACAGATGTCAAGCATAAATTCATCAAAAAACAAGGCAGGCGAGTTTTCCTCACCTGCCTTGGAGTTTATTGTGCCAATTCATCAGCCTTTTGCAGTAATATTACCGAGTCCAGCTCCTTGATGCTGTCCCCACTATCCATATAGCTTACCTCAATCCTGTCGCCCTTGCTGATAAGCACAAGAGCCTCGTTTTCGGAAAGCTCCTGCTTGTATGCCTTGCTTCCACTCGTGATGTACACAACGGTCGAGCCGTCAACTGCAAGGAATTTGATGTCCGAAACGACCAGCTTTTCCGTTACCGCCTCAATGCTGTCTGAGCCTGAAACGCTGTTTGTCTTGAGAAGCTTTCTGTACTGCGACATTACCTCTTTCTCTGTGTTCGCAGTTGCAACAATTCCGTAGTTCTCAACATTTACAAGCGCATACATCTTCACCAGTCCGCCGTTGTCTTTCAGAACCATAATGTAGGTAGGCTGTCCGTCAATGTTTATAAGGGAAGGGAAGGACGCCTCGTAGCCGAGGTGCTGTACCTCGCCCTCAGCCGCAGACATAGCGGCGTCCTCATCAGCACCCGAAACGGTAAAGCTTTTGGCTTCGCCCGTCCTTGAGTTTATCAGAACAAAACCGATGTTCGACTCGTCGCCCGTAACGGAAGTAATGCCCGTATAGATCCATACGTCGCCGCCCATTACCTTGTAGCCGTAGTCGTCGGTGGTTGTCTTGCAGCCAACGTTTCCTATCTTGCTGTTCCAAAAGCCGCCCGAAAGCGTTCCGTACCAGTTGTATTTCTGTACGCAAAGATCTCCGTCATATACCCTGTCGACCCACTGCGGCACGTCGCTCGTCTTGTAGAGCGTCGTGTCACCCGAACAAGCGTCGCAGATGACAACCTCTGTAACGTCCTTGCCTCCGAAAAGTCCGACCTGAGCTTCGTATGCAGGGCAAATCCAGTAAGGCTTGCCCCCGTCGTCGATTTCAAAGTAACATTCCTCAAAAATCTTTGTAGGATATTCAAATGTAAGATGACGGTACAGATAGTCTGAGAAGCAAGCAGACGGCGAGTATCTTATAGGGTCTGTAAGCTTAACATAAGACGACTCGTTGTTTACAGGGTCAACCATAACATATCCCGGGATTCCGTTGTCCTTGTTTCCAATATACTTGAAAAATCCGTCATATTCAAGAGGTGCAACCTTCATAGGCTTGCCGTTAAAATCAATCGTGCTGTACTCGCTGCTTATCACATACTGGCTGACTACGTCGCTGAGTGCGCCGATGGCTTTAGCGCCTATCACTTTGGCGCTGTCCGTGTCCATGAGTGCGATGTCGTCAATATTCTCGTCCTCAGATAAAACCTCTCCGACTTCGCATTCCTCTACGTCAATGAGCTTTGAGTATGACGACGCCCTGAAAATTACAGAGGAGGAAAGCGCCGAGCATAATGCTATGACAACAATCAGAACCATTATTCCGCCTATCGTAAGGTCGAATTTTGACAGGCTTTTGTTGTTTCTCTCCGCAATGATAACAGACATAAGTCCGTATACGAAAAACACGGTAAAGAAAAACACCCACGTTCCGAAATTCTGCACATTCATAGGAGGAAGCGTTAAGTAGTATATTATAAGCGCAATAACGACCGTTACCGCACCCGATATAAGATACCTAAAGTTAAAGCCGTTTTTGGGCTTTATGTCAATTATCTTAGGTTTCGCATTTTTTGTCTTAGCCATTTTAATATCTCCATAAAAAATAATCTCGCACCGTTTGTTTCGGTACGAGATTATTGTAGCATATTAGGAAGAAAATGTCAATATCATTTACTAACATTTTTTATCCGTTAGGGAAAAGCTCCTTGACCTGATCGTCTGAAAGCTTCATAAAATCAATGAACTGCTTTTTCGCAACGTCACGCCTTTTCTCACAAACGTCCTTGAGAGCGTTAATGTTTGACTTCCAGCTACTGTATGAAGGTCTGTCCCAACGCTCGCCATGAAGCACCATTTCGCTGTCTATGAGAGCCGCCATTTCATCGACCTTGGCAGTAAGATTTTCCGGCATAAATGCCGTGTTCAGAAGCTCGGCATAGCGTTTTGCAAATTTATCTCTGAAGCCTGCGTTTTCCCAGAGTCCGCATTGCATGGTAGTAAAGAACATATTTCCTGCGCCGTGTCCGTTAGGATTAAAGAGATTCTTTATCGAGTTGTAATCGGTAGCCCATGTTGCCTCGACTCTCATTGCCATATCAACGTCGAATAAAATCCATTTCCATTTTCCGCCGTTTCCGTCCTTATAGAACTTTATGTTTCCCGTGTCGGTGTTGCAGAAGAAAATCTCTGCAATGAGGTAATCTATGTAGTTGTCAATGTCGATCTGCGATTCGACGTATGCGTATACCTCAGGGTCGGAAAGGTCGTGATTTTTCACATAAGCACGAAGCTCCTCGTATTCGTCGCAGGTGCCTGCAAGCTCGATCCTGTTGCCCTTGATGATCGTAATGTTGTCCTTATCTATGCCCTCGTGCGATTCAAAGTACGATTCGTTGATCTTCTCACGCATATCGTAAAAGCCGTAGTATTCGCCGTTAATGTAAACAGCGATAGGCTGCCAGTCCATAAATGCAAGGTCTGTGTATTCGGAAATAATTTCCGAGCAGAAAGCGTCCCTTATCCTCGTGTATTTCTGGTCCTGACCGCCGGCACGAAGTACAAGGTCCTCAAATTCCGTGATTTCATTTCCCTCAAAGAACGGGTATTCTACGGAAGATTTTCCGTATTTGCTTCTGAAATGAACCGCAACGCTCTTTTGGTCGTAAGCTCTTGAATACTGTCCGAAAATCTTTATTCCGGCATTGCAACCGATCTGCCTGTTTCCTTCAGCGTCGAAGTATTCAAAGGAAACCTCCCGTTCCCAGTCCTCCCAGAAGTTTGCTCCGACATAGGGGAATTCTGGATCATAGCTGTTGCCGAAAGCAAAGAGCCCACGTTCCTCCCCGAAAAGTCCGTCCGGGTCGCCGACAAGCGATACAAACGGAATGTCGTGCGTCTGTTCCGTAATGAAGGTGTAGCTCTGGACGTCGCTCGGAATGTAGCCGTCCTTGTATGCCCTGATACTAAGCACACAGTTTTTGTTACCAAGAGTGTAGCTTGTAAATTTCGTGCTGTTTCGTGTAGGAGCTGTTCCGTTGTCCGTAAATCTCAGTTCAACATCGTTGGAAAGGGGAGTAATAACGTCGCCCGATTTGCAGTAGCCGCCGTTTTTGGAAAGGTCGGGGATTTGTGCGTAGCCAAGGTATGCCTCTGCATTTTTACTGCCGGGGGTAGTTTTACTGTAAAAGCAGGTTTCATCGCTTCCGCTTCTTCCGCAGGAGTTACCGTCTGCAATCCAGCAGCTCTTGAATTCGTCGCAGCACTTGCCCTCGGCGTTGAAAAGGTAAAGATTATCGCCGTCCAGGCTTATCTTGAACGGAAGATATATCGACCCTCCGTTACCCGTCTTGCCCTTGCCGCAGGCATATAGTAAAATATACCCTCCCGATGCTATCTTAACATCGGAAAAGGTATATTCGGGGGCGTAGGGTGTTTTACCAACACCCCAACCCTTTAAGCTTAGTTCATTTCCGGATTTGTTGCAAAGCTCGATCCAGTCGAAATCCTCTTTGGCCCCGTTCTGGGAAATAGCCGAAACCTCAGAAATGTAGACGTCCTTTTCATCAAAGGGAAGCGAAAGCTTCTCTCCCGAAAAGGTTTCTTTTGCGTTTTCTGCGCCCGGCGTAGGAGTTCCGAAGTAGCCGTATTCGCCGTTCTCGTTAATTCCGCACGAGATGTCTTTTTCGCTTGGAAGCATTGCTACTTTGAATACTGTGTATCCGTTATTGTCAGTGAGCATTACGCCCTCGTCATCATTGCTGAGTTTGAATGATGCGTGAAGATGTCCGTCCTTGTACTCATCAAGACCGTCCAGCCATATGATAAGGTATCCGTTCGCCTCAATCGTAACGCCGTCGGGAATTGTCCACTTGTTGGGATTTCCGAAGCTGTCTGTTATCGTATATCCCGAAAGGTCAACAGGGGAGGAGGACGCATTGTAAAGCTCGACCCAGTCGGACGATTTTCCGTAGTTGTCAAGAATTGTGTACTTGTTCGAGGTCATATATTCGTTAAGTCTTATGTCCGCAACAGAAGCGCCTGTAAGTGCCGCTAAGTCGCTAGAATGCTCCGACTTGTTGTTTCCCTTTGGAGCGCCCGACTTGAAGTAGTGGTATTCTCCTGCGCCATCTCCCTCGAATACGAAGCCGTATGCAATATCGGCAGGCATTGCAGGAACATAAAGCTCTGTCGTCTTGCCGTCGGCATCGGTAAGGAAAATCTTTTCTCCGTCAGCGCCGATTGAAAAATTGGTGTGCAGATATTCGCCGTCCGTCTTGTCAGTGCTGTCGGCAAAAACAAGCAGGAATGAGTTTTCCTCTATCGTAACGTCGGGGAACGCCCACATATCAGGCTGCGCCTTGTCGTCGGAAAGCTTGTAGCCCGAGAGCGATACAGCCTCTCCTCCGTTGTATAGCAGAATGTAGTCGCCCGATTCGCCGTTCTCGTCCTTAACAGTGTCCTTATTCTGGTTCATGACCTCGGCGATTATGACCCCGTCAACAATGTCGCTCGAAAAGCTGTCGTCTGCCGAGGAACTGCTGTCCGTACCGCTGCCCGAACCTTGTGAAGATGGGTTGCCTGCAGAACCGTTTGCCGACGAATTATCAGAGTCGCAGGAAGAAAGCATACCTGCAAGCATAGAAAACGCAAGCGTCAGGCATAAAAATTTCTTTAGCTTCATATCTATCGTAATCCTTTCTTGGAAGCGTAAGCTTATACTCTAGGACAATTGTAGCATATTTTTTGTCTGTTTACAATAGCAAAAGGTGACAAATTTAGATTTTTAAAGCATTTTGTCAATTAAAAATGCAAATGACAAATGTCTGTTGTGCAAAATGGAAGTTGACAATAAAGCCCAAATATGCGATAATTATAATAATTGTATGGATTAAGAGAGGAAGTATTATTTTGAAAACAGAAGAATATGCTTTTCGTTTCTTTTACTCCGCTTCAGCGTCAGGCGTTCGAGTCTGATTCCTGAGGATTTCATAACACACAATATACTTGCTTAAAGGAGAAAAGAAAATGAAAAAGGAATTGCCAAAGCTTTATAACCCCTCTGAAGTTGAGGATAAAATTTATAAATACTGGATGGACGGAAAAATGTTCCATGCAGAGGTAGATTCTAAGAAGAAGCCTTACACAATCGTTATCCCTCCGCCGAACATAACAGGTCAGCTCCACATGGGTCACGCTCTTGACGAAACACTTCAGGATATTCTTATCCGTTGGAAGAGAATGAGCGGATACAGCGCACTCTGGCTGCCGGGTACTGACCACGCCGCAATCGCAACGGAAGCTAAGATCGTCGAGGCAATGAAAAAAGAAGGTCTTACAAAGGAAATGCTAGGCAGAGACGGCTTCATGGAAAGAGCGTGGAAGTGGAAGGAGCAGTACGGCGGAAGAATCGTCGAACAGCTCAAGAAGCTTGGCTCGTCCTGCGACTGGGACAGAGAGCGATTCACGATGGACGAAGGCTGTTCAAAGGCGGTAAAAGAGGTTTTTGTAAAGTATTACGAAAAAGGACTTATCTACCGTGGAGAAAGAATTATAAACTGGTGTCCGCATTGTAAAACATCTTTGTCAGACGCAGAGGTAACTTATGAGGATCAGGCAGGTCATTTCTGGCATCTGAGATATCCGCTTTCCGACGGCAGCGGTTTCGTGGAGCTTGCTACAACAAGGCCTGAAACATTGCTCGGCGATACAGCCGTTGCAGTAAATCCTGCCGATGAAAGATACAAGGACATAGTAGGCAAGACCCTTATCCTGCCGCTCGTAGGCAGAGAAATCCCTGTTGTTGCTGACGACTATGTAGATATTGAGTTCGGTACAGGCGTAGTTAAGATTACCCCTGCGCACGACCCTAACGACTTCGAGGTAGGAAAGCGTCATAACCTGCCGGTTATCAACGTCCTCACGGACGACGCTAAGATTGTCGATGACTATGCCGATTATGCAGGTATGGACAGATACGAGGCAAGGAAGAAGATAGTCGAGGATCTGGATAAGGGCGGCTTCCTTGTTAAGGTCGAGGATCACGAGCATAACGTAGGAACCTGCTACCGCTGCTCCACAACAGTAGAGCCTAAGGTTTCTACACAGTGGTTTGTAAAGATGAAGCCTCTGGCACAGCCTGCAATAGACGCTGTAAAGGACGGAAAGACAAAATTCGTTCCTGAGCGTTTCGACAAAATCTATTTCCATTGGCTCGAGAATATCCGTGACTGGTGTATCTCCCGTCAGATTTGGTGGGGACATCAGATTCCTGCGTTCTACTGCGACGACTGCGGCGAAATGGTCGTTACCAAGGAAGAAAGCGCAGTATGTCCTAAGTGCGGAAAGCCAATGCGTCAGGACCCCGATACGCTCGATACATGGTTCTCCTCAGCGCTCTGGCCGTTCTCAACGCTTGGTTGGCCGGACAACACCGAGGATCTGAAATATTTCTATCCGACAAATACCCTGGTAACAGGCTACGATATTATTTTCTTCTGGGTAATCAGAATGATGTTCTCGGGTCTTGAAAATATGGGTAGCGTGTCGTTCGATACTGTTCTTATCCACGGACTTGTTCGTGACTCGCAGGGCAGAAAGATGTCAAAGTCGCTCGGCAACGGAATTGACCCGCTTGAGGTTATCGCAGAGTACGGCGCAGACGCACTCAGATTTATGCTCGCAACGGGCAATGCCCCCGGAAACGATATGCGTTACAGCGACGAAAAGGTAAAGGCTTCCAGAAACTTCGCAAACAAGCTGTGGAATGCGTCAAGATTTATTATGATGAATCTCCCTGACGGCTTTAAGGCAGACAAGCTTCCTGAAAACCTCGCTACCGAGGATAAGTGGATAGTTTCAAAGTTCAATACCCTCGCAAAGGAAATCGGTGAGAATTTGGAAAACTTCGACCTCGGCGTTGCGGTTGCAAAGCTCTACGACTTTATATGGGACGTTTATTGCGACTGGTATATAGAGCTTACAAAGCCGAGAATTTCCGCAGGCGGAGAAACGGCGCAAACGGCGCAGGCTGTTCTCGTCTGGGTAATGAAGGGTATGCTGAAGCTTCTGCACCCGTTTATGCCGTTTATCACAGAAGAAATCTGGCAGACTCTCGTTAACGACGGCACAGCAATTATGCTTTCAGAGTTCCCGACCTACGACGAAAAACTTTCGTTTGCTAAGGAAGAAGCAGAGTTTGAAAAGATTATCTCAGCAATCAAGGCTGTCCGTAATACAAGAAGCGGTATGAACGTCGTTCCGTCAGTAAAGGCAAAGCTCTATATCGAAACCAAGGAGCAGGGCGTTTTCGAGGCAGGAAAAATGTTCTTTGAAAGACTTGCTTCCGCTTCTGAGGTAGAAATTGCAGAAAGATTTGAAGTTTCCGACAGCGTAACGGTCGTAACAGACGGCGCAAGAATTTTCATTCCTCTCTCAGATATTATCGACACAGAGAAAGAAACAGCCCGTCTTAACAAGGAAAAGGAAGCAGCACAAAAGGATATCGACTTCCTCTCAAAGAAGCTTTCAAACGAGGGCTTCCTCGCAAAAGCACCTGAAAAGCTAGTAGAAGCTGAAAAGGCAAAGCTTGCAAAGGCACAGGAAAAGATGGCAAAGATTATGGAATCTCTTGCTTCCCTCAAAAAGTAATCTATAAACAACTAGAGCCTGAGGCATTACGCTTCAGGCTTTTTGTGTAATACGGTATAACAAAAGCCGCCGGATTTAAAACCCGGCGGCTTAGTTTTCCTTACTTCTTTTCAACGAAAGCGTTATAAATGCTGTTCATTGCTGTATCAAAGTCTTCTTCGTTTATACCGACTATTATGTTAAGCTCGCTCGAACCCTGGTCAATCATATTAACGTTGACCTTTGAATCGGAAAGAGCGGAGAAAATTTTGCCAGCCGTGCCTCTTGTAGCCCTCATACCTCTGCCGACAATAGCGATGAGCGCAAGACCGGTTTCAATGACAATGCTGTCAGGCTTGCAGTTTCTGTGAATGCTTGCAAGCACCTCCTGCTCAGCCTGCTCAAATTCTGCCTGATGAACGATAACCGTCATAGTGTCAATACCGGACGGCATATGCTCAAAGCTGATTCCGTTCTTCTCAAACGCTTCAAGCACCTTTCTGCCGAAGCCAAGCTCGGAGTTCATCATATCCTTTTCAATGCTGATCGACGTGAAGCCTTTCTTGCCTGCAATACCTGTGATTGTGTACTCAGGACGCTGAGATGTGCTTTCAACTATCATAGTGCCGAAATCGTCAGGCTTGTTGGTGTTTCTGATGTTTATAGGAATACCTGCCTTGCGGACAGGGAATATAGAGTCCTCGTGAAGCACTCCCGCACCCATATATGCAAGCTCACGAAGCTCCTTGTATGTGATTATCTTGATAGGCTCAGGATTTTCAATTATTCTTGGGTCTGCGATAAGGAAGCCCGAAACGTCTGTCCAGTTTTCGTAAATGTCGGCATTGCAGGAAGCTGCAACGATAGAACCCGTTACGTCAGAGCCGCCTCTTGAGAATGTCTTGATTGTGTCATTAGGCATAGAGCCGTAAAATCCCGGAATTACAGCTCTCTCACAGCCCTCAAGCCTGTCTGAGAGAATTTCGTAAGTTTTTTTTGAGCTGAACTTACCGGAGTCGTCAAAGAAAATAACGTCGGCAGAGTCGATAAAGTCATATCCAAGGTAGTTTGCAAGAACAATACCGTTGAGATATTCTCCTCTCGAAGCGGCGTAGTCCCTGCCTGCCTTGCCTATGAAGCAAGCCCTGATCGTAGCAAATTCGTCCTCAAGAGAAATAGTAAGACCGAGTCCCTCAATGATCTCATAGTATCTCTGCTTGATAGCGTCAAACTCCGCGTCAAAGTTCTTGCCCTTTGCAGCACGGTCGTAGCAGCTGTAAAGCATATCAGTTACCTTTGTATCGTCGGAAAAACGCTTTCCCGGCGCAGACGGAACAACATATCTTCTTGCTTCGTCAGCCTTAATAATATCAGCTACCTTTTTGAACTGTTCGGCGCTTGCAAGCGAGCTTCCGCCGAATTTTACTACTTTAACCATATTTAATCTCCATTCTGAAAGAGTATTTTTATCAGCATAACAATTATAACCGAATAATGTATTTACGTCAATGGTGAAAACAACAGAATTTATTACCCTTTTTCTATGTTTACTTGTGAAATACGCTTGTGTGCCGCACACGAACACTTTTGCAGCTGCGAAACAAATATTTTTTCAAAACAAAATGCTTCTAAAGCATAATATATGCTTTAGAAGCAGATGATGCTACTTCTCCTCAGTAAAACGTTCAGCTCTTACCGAAAGCCCATATTTCTCACGAAGCTTGTAGATTTTATCCATCATAGGGGAGGCGTGATGAACGTCAAGCGCCGCCTGGTCACGCCACCTGTCAATCAGCAGTACTGTTTCAGGGTCGTCAACGGGCAGAAAGTATTCGTACCTTTCGTTTCCTTCCTCCGCACGCACCTCGTCTGCAATTCCGCTTTCGATCATCTCACGCATAAATTCTCTTGCACTGCCGTCTTTGCCGGTGTAGTAAAGATTAACGATAAGACTCATTATTCGATCACCTCGTAGCCGAGCGCCGCGTCTTCCTTTTTGGCATACTCGTTTATCGCAAGAACCTTGACTTTTAAAGGCTTCTGACCCATACTTATTTCTATGATATCGCCAAGCTTGACATCGTATGATGCTCTTGCAGGCTTGCCGTTTACGGAAACCTTTTGTGCGTCGCAGGCTTCATTAGCAACAGTTCTGCGTTTAATAAGTCTTGTAATTTTAAGATATTTGTCAAGTCGCATTGCGTATTTCCTTTCACATTTCATACAAAAAGAACCCGACGGCAAATTGCGTCAGGCTCTGATGTGTTACTGCTTATTATATGCAATAATTACTTAGCAACTGCGTCCTTGAGAGCCTTGCCGGCCTTGAATGCAGGAACCTTCTTAGCAGGGATTTCGATAGAAGCCTTTGTAAGAGGGTTGATACCTGTCTTAGCTGCTCTCTCACGAACCTCGAATGTGCCGAAGCCTACGAGAGAAATCTTTTCGCCTGCAACGAGTGCGTCTGTGATTGCAGAAGTAACAGTAGCTAGAGCCTTCTCAGCGTCGCTCTTCTTAGCGTAGCCGCCCTTTTCAACAATGATGTTAATGAGTTCTGCCTTTGTCATTTTAAAAACCTCCAAAATTTTAGTAAATGGGAAACCATTATCTTAAGTTATTTTGCCTTTTTCCAGTAGGAATCAAGCCCATCTATGCTCAGGGAAGTCATATCCTTCCCGTTTTGCCTTGCCATATCTTCAACCGCCGCAAAGCGACCGATGAATTTTTCGCAGGAAGCGGTAAGCAGCTCCTCTGCGTCAAGACCCGAAAGCCTTGCAACGTTTACGCATGAGAAAAGAACGTCGCCAAGCTCTTCAGCGATTGCGTTCACGTCCTTGGAAGCGAGCGCGTTTTCAGCCTCTGCGACTTCGGATTTAAGCGACTCAAACGCCTGAGCCTCAGACTCAAAATCCATACCTGCTCTTGAAGCTCTTTTCTGTAGCTTCTGCGATCTCATAAGAGCGGGGAACACCTTTGGTACGGCGTTCAGCGTGTCCGTATAGGTCTGATTTTTCTTTTCCTTTTTGATGCTGTCCCAGCTTTTTAAAACCTCGTCGGGCGTGTTAAGCTTCAGCTCACCGAAAACGTGAGGATGACGTTCAACAAGCTTTTTGCAAACCTCGTCTGCAACATCGTCAAGATTAAACCTGCCCTCGTCCTCTTCAATGTCGGCGTGAAAAACGACCTGCAAAAGCACGTCGCCGAGTTCTTCCCTGAGCATCTCAGGACTCTCGCAGTCTATCGCCTCGACAGCCTCGTAAACCTCCTCGATAAAGTCCTTGCGGAGAGTAGCGTGCGTCTGAACCTTATCCCAAGGGCAGCCGTTTTCACCTCTGAGCGCCTTTACAATAAGTCTGAGGTCGTCAACAGTGTATCTTTCCTTGAATTCAAATCCGTTCATCTAAAGCTACTCCCAAAACCTCGCAGAATACCGATAATAGGGCATTTACGCCTATCGGAGAGGTACTTTTATATAATAACTCAAAACAAATGAAATTTCAATAGATTTAACGAGAAAAGTATCTTTTAAGCCCATATTTCGGCAAAACGCTCAATATGTAAAGCGAATATATGTATATATTGACAGAAAATAGAACGGATAAAACCAGCGAAAAACGCATAGATAGGCAGTTTGTGAGTATAGCGTTCATAAGATATGCCCCCTCGCAGCAGAGCAGGGAAGAAATTACAAGCCCGATTATCAATCTGCGGTCGGTGATTTTTCTGCCGCAGATTTTGTGTAGCGACATTACAGAAAGAATAAGCATAAGAGTGTAGCATACAAACGTTGAAATTCCTGCACCCGCAATGTTGAGACTTGGATTTTGCACCAGCATCATGTTCATTATCAGCTTTACAGCAGACCCTACTAGGGTAATTCTGATAGGCGCTTTTCCGTTTCCTATGCCCTGTAGTACGCAGAACAGAGGTGAAACGAGTGAAATCGGTATAGACGATATCCCAAGAATTGCAAGTACTCTTTTGGCGACTGCAATCTCCGCAATCCTGCCTGCAAAAAGGAATCTCAGTATCTCGTCGGAGAATACCGCAATCCCAAGTCCGCAGGGCATACTTATAGAAAGGGCAAGCAGTATGACAGAGAATATGCTCTTTCTGAGCTTTTCTCTGTCGCCGGTTGCCTGCGCAGAGGAAACAAGCGGAAGAATACTCCTGCCGAACATAGCCGTAAGCGACGGCACAATTCCCGATACAGTAAGCGCTAAGCCGCTGTACGAGCCGTAGATGAAGCTTTCAAGACCTGCCGAGTCGTATTTTGCGTCAATCCCCAGACTTTTTGCGGAAAGTCCGCCCTCAACCGCCTTTTCCAAGCACCTGTTGACAGTCACAAGGTCTATAAGCCCCGAAAGCGTGGATATAACCGCCGTGACCGCAAACGGAACAGCAAGCGAAATCGCCTTTTTGAGCAGTTCTTTCTTCGGCGTGTCCGTCTGGGAATAGGAAAGCATCTCCCTAGATATACCGCTGCTCGAAAATCTTGCAGAAAGATGTGCGTAAATTAACGAGCATAGGTTTGCAAGCGTTATTCCGAGAACAGACGCCCCGGCGATGTAGGGGAGCGCCTCGGCGTGTGCGATTTCTTCGTTTTCGCAAAGCTTCCCGAATACTGTGCCAAGTCTTGCAAATTCATCCTCTGTCCTAGCTGACGCAAGAAAAGCAAACCATAATCCGCAGCTAAGCTTTATGACGGCTTCAATTATCTCCGATATCGCTGTCGGCACCATATTTCTCATGCCTTCGGTGTAGCCCCTCTCAACGGACATCACCGCTCCGATAGCCACGCACGGTGCAATTGCAACAACCGATATTCTCGACAGCGGCTCGGAAATTATGTGTACGCAGATATAGTCAGACAGCAGCACAAGCAGCAGGGTGAACGCAATACCCGTAAGCATAAAAAAGCTGAGTGCGCAGTGCCTCAGCCTTACCGCATCACGGTAATTCCCGAGCGCAATACTCCCAGATACCATTTTAGCAATCGCAGGAGATATCCCCGAAACCGCTACCGCATATATCGGCATAAAAACAGAGTGCGCCGATGAAAAATACGCCATTCCAGTACCGCCCAGCATATTCGCAAGCGGTATCCTGTATATCAGTCCTAAAACCTTTGTTAAAAATACAGTCGCAATAAGTATAACGCTTCCCATTACAAAGCCCTGTCGCTTCAAGTCTTTCCCTCCGTAGTGTTTTTATTCTAACTATATTAAGTTGTCCTTCAGGATATTCTGCGAAAAATGACAGCGCAAAAGTTTTTTTGAATGATACAAGCCGGTCTTGCATATAAATTTAGAAAAAACGATGGGAGTGATAGAATGGTACCGTCAGACAAGGACCGCTCAGTATTGCTGGGCGAATATATGGTAAAAAACAAGGCAACCGTAAGAGCCTGTGCAAAGCAGTTCGGAATAAGTAAAAGTACAGTACATAAGGACGTGTCGCAGCGTCTTGAAAAGGTTGACCCAAAGCTTTATAAAAAGGTCAAAAAGCTTATGGATGAAAATAAAGCCGAAAGACATATCAGGGGCGGAATGGCAACAAAGGAAAAATATGAAAAGCAAAAGCTTATTAAAAAATAGAACGGTAAAATCGTCGTGCATAAATTGTGCGGCGATTTTGTTTTTTAAGGTTAATATGCCTTTTTGCGGTCATAATAGCTATGAATTGTAAAGAAAAAACAGAGGAGATATGAATATGACGCTTTCTCAGATTGTAAAGAGTGAATTCAATAAAGATATAAAATCCGCAACCGCACAAGAGCTTTATGCGGCGCTTCAAAAGCTTATCCGCAATACCTGTCATACGACGCCAAACGGCAAAAAGAAGCTTTACTATATCTCGGCAGAATTTCTTATCGGCAGACTGCTTTCAAATAACCTCATAAACTCAGGATTGTACGAAGAAGTAAAACAGGAGCTTTACGAAAACGGCAGGAGCATAGAAGAATTGGAAGCGCTTGAAAATGAGCCTTCTCTCGGAAACGGAGGACTCGGCAGGCTCGCCGCCTGCTTCTTAGACTCAATCGCAACGCTAAACCTCAACGGCGACGGCGTAGGACTTCTATACCATTTCGGGCTGTTTAAGCAAATATTTGATGAAAAGCTGCAAAAGACAATCCCCGATAAATGGCTGTCTCAAAACAGTATAGTAACAAAAACCGACAGACAGTATAAGATAGATGTTATGGGTGAAACCCTAACGGCACGAATGTACGATATAGACATCTACGGCTATGGCGGCGGCGTTAATAAGCTTCATCTGTTCGACCTTGAAACTGTCAACGAGAATATTGTCACAGGCGGAATAGACTTTGACAAAACGGATATCTCCGAGAATTTGACTCTTTTTCTCTATCCCGATGACAGTGATGAAAACGGCAGACTTCTTCGTGTCTGTCAGCAGTATTTTATGGTGTCCTGCGCCGCAAGGCTTATCATAGATGAGTGTAAGCAAAAGGGAGCAAGCCTCCATAAGCTTTATGAATATGCAGTAATACAGATAAACGATACCCACCCTACAATGATTATATTAGAGCTTGTAAGGCTGCTCACAGAGGAGGGCATCGCCTTTGACGAAGCGGTAGAGATTGTCCAAAAGACCTGCGCATACACAAACCATACTATCCTTGCCGAAGCGCTTGAAAAATGGCACATATTAATGCTGAGAAAAGCTGTGCCGCAGCTTGTTCCTATTATCGAGATTCTCGACAGCAGAATACGCAGGCGTTTCTGCGACGAAAGGCTCTATATCATTGACAATAACGACGTCGTCCATATGGCGAATATCTGCATACACTGTTGCTTCTGCGTTAACGGCGTAGCCGAACTTCATACCGAGATTTTAAAAAATACTGAGCTTTCGCATTTCTATGCAGTCTATCCGGAAAAATTCCAGAACAAGACAAACGGCATAACCTTCCGCCGCTGGTTATATGCTTCAAATCCACAGCTTACCGCTCTTATAAAAAAGCTTATCGGCGAAGACTTTACAAAGGACGAATTGAAGCTCCGTGAACTTTTGAGGTTTTCATCTGACAGGGGGGTTCTCGCATCGCTTATCAATGTAAAGCAAAACTGTAAAAGAAGTCTGTGCGAGTATCTCAGGAAAACGCAGAATGTTTCCGTTTCCGAAAGCTTTATATTCGATATACAGATTAAGCGTATGCACGAGTATAAGCGTCAACAGCTCAACGCTCTTTATGTAATTCATAAGTATCTCGAAATAAAAAGCGGACAAATCCCCGAAAACCCCGTCTGCGTAATTTTCGGAGGCAAAGCCGCCCCTGCCTACACTATTGCTCAGGATATAATTCACCTTATCCTGTGCCTGTCGGAGCTTGTAAATAATGATAATTCGGTAAACAGATACCTGCGTGTGGTAATGGTTCCAAACTACAACGTATCTTTGGCGCAAAAGCTTATCCCTGCCTGCGATATATCACAGCAGATTTCTCTCGCATCTAAGGAAGCTAGCGGCACGGGAAATATGAAGCTTATGCTGAACGGCGCAGTAACGCTGGGAACTATGGACGGCGCAAACGTTGAAATAGCAGAACTTGTCGGCAAAGATAATATCTATATCTTCGGCGATGACAGTGAAACGGTCGTTAACCGCTATAAGAGCGGCAGCTATTCGCCAATAGAGTACTACGAAAAATCAGAAAGCATAAAGCGTTCAGTGGACTTTATAGTAAGTGATACAATGCAGAAAATCGGCAGTCCCGAAAGACTGAAACGTTTGTATTCCGAGCTTCTGAATAAGGACTGGTTTATGACCTTCCCCGATTTTGAAAGCTATGTAAAAGTCAGAGAGAAAGCTTATTGCGACTATTCAGACAGAGCGTCGTGGGCGAAAAAGATGCTTAGCAATATCGCAAACGCAGGTTATTTTTCGTCTGACAGAACAATAACAGAGTATAACAGAGATATCTGGAAGCTGTAAATCCAATAAAAGAAAGGACCTTATATATGTCAAAAAATAAAACTCAGGGTACTTTTTCGGCTGTCGCCTGCGTAAGCGGCGAGGTAGTGCCGATTACCAAAGTGCCCGATGAAGTGTTTTCAAAAAAGGTGCTGGGCGACGGCTGCGCAATAATTCCAAACGGCGATGACGGCAGGATACTTGCTCCGTTTGACGGTAAGATAACGTCAGTTGCTTCAACCAAGCACGCCTACTCAATCGAACACGAGAGCGGCGTCGAAGTGCTTATCCATATAGGACTTGAAAGCGTTTCACTTGACGGAGAGGGCTTTGAGCCGCTCGTTAAAGAGGGCGACAGAGTCAAAAAAGGCGACCCTATCGCACAGGTAAATTTTCTCCTCTTAAAATCAAGGGGAATTAAAACAGTTACCCCTATGGTAGTAACCGAACACCCTAAGAATATGAATATCGCATTTATGTCGGGAAACATCTCCGCAGGCGATGACCTCATAACATTTACCCAGAGCAAAACCGAGCAGAAACCGGAGAAGCAATCACGCTCTGCTGCGTTTGACTACCTCCAGAAGTTGGGCAAGGTTCTTATGGTGGTAATTGCAGTAATGCCGGCGGCAGGACTTATGATATCCTTAGGAAAGCTCATAGCAATGCTCGGCGGAGATATTTCATTAGTTGCAGCAATAGGCTCGGTCGCAGAAAATATAGGCTGGGCAATCATAACAAACCTTCATATCCTATTTGCCGTAGCAATAGGCGGTACATGGGCGAAGGACAGAGCTGGCGGCGCATTTGCCGCACTTATAGCATTTATATTGATAAACAGCATAACGGGCGCAGTTTTCGGCGTGTCAAGCGAAATGCTCCTTGACGATACCGCTACGGTAAAATCCTTGTTCGGCAATGAAATGCTTGTGTCAAATTACTTCACTTCTGTGCTTGGTTCCCCTGCGCTCAATATGGGTGTGTTTGTCGGCATAATAGCAGGCTTTGTCGGCGCAATTATCTATAACAAGTATTATAACTACCGCAAATTGCCCGACGCACTCTCGTTCTTCAACGGCAAAAGATTTGTGCCGCTGGTAGTAATCCTGTGGTCAATAATCGTGTCGCTCGTTTTGGCAGTCGTGTGGCCTGTTATCCAGTCGGGCATAAATTCTTTCGGCGTCTGGATAGCAACCTCGTCAGACAGCTCGCCGCTTCTTGCCCCGTTTATCTACGGTACGCTTGAAAGACTCCTCCTCCCGTTCGGACTGCACCATATGCTTACGATCCCTATGAATTACACCTCTTTCGGCGGCAGCTACACAATCCTTACAGGTGCAAGCAAGGGCAGTCAGGTTTTCGGTCAAGACCCGTTGTGGCTTGCGTGGGTAAACGACCTTATCTCGTTTAAGAAATCAGGCGATATCTCCGCATACGAAACGCTTCTGACATCTGTTACACCGGCACGCTTCAAGGTCGGACAGATGATAGGCGCAACAGGACTTCTGCTCGGTATCGCACTCGCAATGTACCGCAGGGTAGATAAGGATAAAAGAAGAAGCTACCGCTCAATGTTCCTGTCAACAGTGCTTGCAGTTTTCCTAACAGGCGTAACAGAGCCTATCGAATTTATGTTTATGTTCTGCGCTATTCCTCTTTATATCGTGTATTCTGTTTTGCAGGGCTTAGCCTTCGCATTATCGGGCGTAATAAATCTAAGGCTCCATTCGTTCGGCAATCTTGAATTTATAACCCGAATACCGATGTCCGTAAGCGCAGGACTTACGGGGGATATTGTAAACTTTGTGATAAGCTGTGTAGCATTCTTCGTAATAGGCTATTTTGTGGCATATTATCTGATAGGAAGATTCAAGTATGCGACACCCGGCAGGCTGGGCAACTATACCTCGGGAGAGGAAACCGCTCCCGACTCGGAAGCGATGCAGAAACTTCAAGGTTCAGAGCAGACTGAGCGCATTATCTCGCTTCTCGGTGGCAGAGAAAATATCGAGCTTGTCGATGCCTGTATGACAAGACTCCGTGTAACGGTAAAAGACCCGTCGCTTGTTGCAGAGCTTGACGACTGGAAAAGCTGCGGCGCTCTGGGACTTCTCAAAAACGGCAAGGGAGTTCAGGCGGTCTACGGACCTAAGGCCGATATTATAAAATCCGATATCAACGATATTTTGTAAGGAAGCAAAAGTTATAATGAAACTATTGACGCTTAACTGTCATAGCCATATCGAAGAAAACTATGAGCATAAGCTCTCCGTCCTCGCAAAAGGAATAGCCGAAACCTGCCCCGATGTTATAGCCTTGCAGGAGGTCAGCCAGAGCGTGAACTCTAAAATATTGCAGGCTGTTGTGCAGGAGTATTTCCCCTGTGAAAAAAATATTGCAGTAAGAGAGGACAACGCCGTCCATTGCCTCTGCGAACAGCTTAAAGCACACGGCAAGCGGTATTACAGAACGTGGTATCCGATAAAGCTCGGCTATGGCAGGCTTGAGGAGGGAATAGCCGTTTTATCCCTCTCGCCTATCAAAAGAGTGTATAGAATAAACGTGTCGCAAACCGAAAGCCATGACAATTGGCGCAGACGTGTGATACTCGGCATTAAGACGGCAGAATGTGACGATGCCTTTTTCAGCGTCCATTTTGGCTGGTGGGGAGATGACTCAGAGCCGTTTGAAAAGCAGTGGAACAAGACGCTTGAATTTCTCCCGAAACGTCAGCGTGTCTGGCTTATGGGCGATTTCAACAGCCCAGCAGAAATACGAAACGAGGGCTATGACCTTATCTCAGGCTCAGGCTTTTATGATACCTTTGTCATCGCAGAAAGTAAGGACAGCGGCAAAACGGCAAAAGGCAGTATCGACGGCTGGAAAAACAACGGTATAACCGATATGCGTATTGACGGAATATGGACAAGCAATTGCGAAAGCATCTCCGTCATTTCATCTCGAACGGTATTCAACGGAACGGACAGAGAAACGGTTTCCGACCATTTTGGAGTCCTTGCAGAAATTTCCGATATAGGGGGGAGAAAGCAATGAAAAGAGCAAGCGGAATTTTACTTCCCGTGTTTTCCCTGCCTTCAGAATACGGGATAGGCGATTTCGGCAAGTCGGCTTATTCCTTTGTCGATAAGCTTAAAGCCTCCGCACAAAGCTACTGGCAGATTTTACCCTTGGGGCAAACTGGCTTTGGGGATTCTCCCTATCAGTCCTTCTCCTCGTTTGCAGGTAATCCGTATTTCGTATCGCCCGAAACGCTCTGCGAAAGAGGCTGCCTTAAAAAATCCGAGCTTACCGATTATGCGGTTTCCCCAAGTAACAGCAAAATCGATTATTCCGCACTTCATAGCACAAGGTACAAGCTTCTGAGAACCGCTTTTTCTAGGTTCGAGAAGAACACCGACTACGAGGATTTCTGTGATGAAAACCTCTACTGGTTGAATGATTACGCACTCTTTATGTCGCTCAAAGATGCCTTCGGCGGAATACCCGTAAGTATGTGGGAAAGAGAAATACGGCTAAGATATCCCGAAGCTGTTAAGTCCGCAAAAGAACAGCTGTCCGAAAGCGTCGATTTCTATAAATTTATCCAGTACGAGTTTTTCAGCCAATGGAAAAGCCTGTGCGGCTACGCCCATAAAAACGGCATAGAAATAATCGGAGATATCCCTATTTATGTAGCGCCCGACAGCGCAGATGTCTGGTCGCACCCAAGTCATTTTGAACTGGACGATGACCTAAGACCTGTAAACGTCGCAGGCTGTCCGCCAGACTCATTTTCAAAGGACGGACAGCTGTGGGGCAACCCACTATATGACTGGCAGGAGCATAAGAGAAGCGGCTTTCGCTGGTGGATTAAAAGGTTGGAGCATTGCTTTAAGCTTTACGATATAGTCCGCATCGACCATTTCCGTGGCTTTGACGAGTATTACAGTATACCGGCAGACAGCAAAAACGCAAGGCAGGGAAGATGGCGTAAAGCTCCCGGAATTGCGCTTTTCAGAACGGTAGAGAGCATCTTGGGCGAGAAAAGAATTATCGCAGAGGATTTAGGCTTCGTTACTGATTCTGTAAGAAAGCTTGTGGCCGACTGCGGCTTTCCCAATATGAAAATACTCCAGTTTGCATTTGACAGCAGGGATGATAGCTCAAGCGAGCATATTCCGCATAAATATCATAAAAACTGCGTCTGCTACACAGGTACTCACGATAATCACACCCTGCTGTCTTGGTATGATGATATTACGAAAAAAGAACGGCGAGCGGTAAGAGAATATCTCTGCGACGGCTTTACTCCGGACGAAAAGCTGCCGCTTACGCTGGTTGCCATTGCAATGCGAAGCATAGCCGATACCTGTATAATCCCTATGCAGGACTGGCTGTGTCTTTCAGATGACGCAAGAATAAATATCCCCTCAACCCTGGGCAACAACTGGAGATGGAGAATGGGGGAGAATGATTTCTCCGACGGTCTTTGCAAGAGAATTAAAACTCTTACAAAGCTGTGCGGAAGATAATACAGGAATGGAGATGACTTTAAATAATGCAGTCCTTTGAATATGAAATACAGGACGAACACGGTATCCACGCAAGACCCGCAGGTCAGCTTGCGAAAATAGCAAAAGACTTCGACAGCGAGCTTACTATCACAAAAGAAAGCAAAACTGTTTCCCTCAAAAAGCTTATGGCATTAATGGGTATGGGCGTAAGAAAAGGGGACAGAGTTACAGTTTCCGCAGTCGGAAGCGACGAGCGAAAAGCAAT
Source organism: Ruminococcus sp. Phil15 (assembly GCA_001940995.1). Taxonomy (GTDB): domain Bacteria; phylum Bacillota; class Clostridia; order Oscillospirales; family Ruminococcaceae; genus UBA7477. The sequence goes on along the minus strand of MSHC01000041.1, from coordinate 17,271 downwards.
AGACAGTCTGAAAAGCTTTATCGAAGAAAATCTGTAATAAAAAGACCGCCGAATGCAGTTTTTTCTGCACCCGTGCGGTCTTGTTTTTTATTGTTCACGAAGTCGGACACGTCAGCCGCCATTTACTTTTCCGTTTTTTGCAGCCCGGAGCATTCCAACGCCTAGATTTTGTAAAATCCGGCAGAGCATGGCTTTATGTTTTTTCCGTCATATCCTCCGCCGATCGAGTAAATCTCGCCCTTTATCTCATCGATGAAAGCAAATTCCTGTTCCTTATCGGACGGATTTATAACAACAAGTATCCTCTCTCCGTCCATACTCCTTATATAAGCCAGAGGATATCCGCCCTCGGTTAGAAATTCGATCTTACCTTCGTTTTGAAGCGCAGGAGTTTCCTGCCTTATGGAAATAAGCTTTTTTACCTCGCTGTAAAGCGATTTTTTGTCAGCAATCTGTGCTTTGACGGTAGGTCTGTTGCAATCAGGGTCAATAGGAATGTACAGCCTGTCAGACGGAGCGTCCGAGAAGCCTGCGTTCTTGCCGTTGTTCCATTGCATAGGCGAGCGTGAGCCTGTCCTGCCATAGCCGCCCTCGACAGAGGTCAGATTTTCAACAAATCTCATTCCTATCTCGTCGCCGTAGTAAATAAACGGCGCACCCGGCATAGAGAGTAAAAAAGCAAACGCAAGCTTTTGCTCCTCCGGATTTAGGTTTCTAGCAAGTCTGTCCATATCGTGATTTCCCGACGGAATACAAATAAGTCCGCCGTTGGATTTTCCGTAGCTGTTTTTGTATGCCTTTATAAACTCTGCTATGTTACCATTGCCACGGGAGGAAAACCACGGTTCTTCGCATCTGAAAAGGTCGTTGTAGTGCGACGGGCCGAAGTGCAGTAAGAAGTCCATGTGAAATCCGCCGAGCAGCGACTTGTCAGGCTCGCCCCATTCGGAGATTATAGCAGCCTGCGGAAATTCCTCGTCAAGAAATGCCCTTATGTTCTGCCATAAAGAGATAGTACCCTTATAGTCATCGTCAAGCTTTACAAGCGAGCCTGCCATATCGACTCTGAAGCCGTCGCAGCCCCTCGACAGCCAGAAGCGCATAACGTCCTTCATTGCCTCTCTCGTAGCAATAGGTCCTTCTGCGTCCATAGGCTGCTGCCAAGGTCTGTCGGGCTTGTAATATCCGTAATTGAGCGCAGGCTGATGAGAGAAGAAGTTTACCGCACAAGAGCCGTCCCTGTCCGAGATTCCCCTTATGCAGCCAAGTCCCTGGGGTTCTTCCCAGATACTGTCGGTCCAGATGTACCTGTCTGTGTATTCGTTTCTCTCCGCCTTAGCAGACGCCTTGAACCATTCGTGCGTAACAGCCGTGTGACCAGGAACCAAATCGAGTATTACCCTCATACCCTTTTTGTGCGCCTCATCGAAAAGACGTATTAAATCATCGTTTGTTCCGTATCTCGGAGCTACTGTCAGATAATCCTCAACATCGTATCCCGCATCTCCGAAAGGTGACTTGAAGCAGGGGTTCAGCCATACAGCGTTACAGCCAAGTTCCTTTATGTAGGATAGCTTTTCCGTAATTCCGTTTATGTTTCCTATTCCGTCAGCGTCCGTGTCTAAGAACGACTGAGGATAAACCTCGTAAAAAATTGCATTATACAGCCAGTCAGGTCTTTTCATTATAAATTCCTCCGTATAATCGAAATAATTGCCCGTATGTACATATTATCAAAGCACTATAGATGCTTTGCGTATATTATATCAGTATGGGTCAAAAATATCAAGACTTTTTTATATTTTATGCATGAAAAGAGCCAAGCGGTTAAGCTTGGCTCATAAAAGTTTTTTAGTCCTCCTCGACCTCAGGTTTAACAGGCGGCTTTACTTTAACGGTAGCCTCCTCAACCTGATGCGAAAGTATCTTTGTTACTGTAACATCAATCGTAGGCAGAGAAATGTCGATCTGCTTTGTTCCGTCCTGTGGGATAACGTCAAGCGCGCTGAATACAAGACCCGTAATTGTGTCGTAGTCCTCGGTAGCAAGCTCAAGCTCCGTTTCCCTTTCAAGCTCGGAGAGTTCAATGTTTCCGCTTATTTTCCAGGTGTCGTCCGAAATTTTCTCAATGGTAGGCGCAGGATTGTACATATCGTCACTTTCGTTGCTCAGCTTTCCGACAAGCTCCTCAATGAGGTCGTAAAGCGTAACAATACCCTCAAGTCCGCCGTGCTCGTCAAGGACAACAGCAAGCGAGTTGCCCGAAGCCTTCATGTTTCTGAAAAGAACGTCGCCCTTTGTCGTTTCGGGAACAAAATATGCAGGGTGAACAGCCTCCCTTAGAATTGTTTCTCTGGCCTCGTCAGCATATCTGAAGTAATCCTTTGCATTGAGTACGCCGACAATTTTGTCAGTAGTGCCTTCGCAGACAGGGTAGAGCGTGTGACGGCTGTTGTGGATTTCTTCTTCCCATATTTCTTTAGTATCCTCAAGCCACAGTATTGTGACATCTGTTCTGTGCGTTGCAATTTCGCCTGCGGTTATGTCGTTGAATTCAAATACATTTTGAATGAATTCTTTTTCCTGGTAGTCGATAGTGCCTTTTTCGCTGCCGACGTCAACAAGCATTTTGATTTCTTCCTCGTCAACATCGTCCTCAGTCTGGTTAGGGTCAATGCCGAGAAGCTTCAAAATAAGGTTTGTGGATATTGATAAGAAATAAACAATCGGCTTGAAAATAACTGAAATACCGCTGATAAGTCCCGAAATACCCATCGCAATGCTCTCGGATTTCTGCATAGCAAGTCGCTTAGGAACAAGCTCGCCGAATATGAGCGTGAAGTAGGAGAGAATAAGAGTAATGAGAATGACAGCGAGCGTGTCAAGCGTGCCCCTTGAAAGCGGAACGCCAAGCTTCAAAATAAGGTCTACGAGCGGCTCGGAGAAGTTGTCTGCCGCAAAAGCCGAGCCTAAGAAGCCGGAAAGCGTGATAGCGACCTGGATTGTAGCTAAGAACTTCGCAGGCTCACGGGTGAGCTTGAAAAGCTTCTTGGCCTTCTTGTTGCCCTCCTCGCTCATTCGTTCAAGCTTTGCTTCGTTGATTGACAATACTGCAATCTCCGCACAGGCGAAAATCGCATTTAAGAAAATAAGAAAAACCTGAAGTAATAAAAGTAAAAGTATGTCCATGATAATCCTTCCTGAAAATTTAGAAAAATATATTGTTATAACCGAATTTTAAATGCAAAAGGCACGACCCCTACGAATCCTCGTAAAAGCCATGCCATTATTTATTCAATAATATATAACGGAATTTCCATGCTACTTCGGTTAGGTGTACTGCTACCGTCGTCCATCTTTGAAATCGTTCCTCCCTGAAATATACTATTTTCAATTATACACTAATCGAGCGTAATTGTCAAGAGCAGAAAAACGACAAAAGAGCGAAACTTTTTCGGCGTTTCTGTTTCCAAATTTGAAAAATTGTGCTATACTGTATCTGTAATAAACGAAAAAGGAAGAATTATAGTGCAAAAGAAAATAAAAGCCATATTCAAGTCACAGCCTGTAATGTGCACAGCGTTTCTGCTTGCCGCCGCTACAATGTTTATAGTTCCGCCCGATAAGCAGTATACAGGATATATTAACAGAGCCGTTTTAATACAGCTGTTTTCACTTATGCTCGCAGTGTCGGGACTCCGCAGTGCAGGAATTTTCGAGAAGATGACAGCCTTTCTTATGAAAAAAGCAGGCAATTGCCGAAGACTCTCGCTTATGTTTGTGCTTCTGTGCTTTTTTACGTCAATGCTCGTCACAAACGACGTGGCACTTCTGACCTTTGTTCCTCTCAGCCTTATAGCCCTTTCCAAAATGCAGACTGACAAAGCAACGATACTAACTGTCGTTTTGGAAACCGTTGCGGCAAATACGGGTTCTATGCTCACGCCCATCGGAAATCCTCAAAATTTGTTTCTCTATGACGAGTTTAATCTTACCGCCGCAGAATTTTTGAAAACATTGCTGCCAAGCGGCTCCGTCAGCCTTGCAATACTGATACTGCTTACATTTCTTATCCCGAAAGAGAGCTTTTCCGCAGATGAAACCAAAACCGCACAAATAAATAAGCTTTTGGCAGTCTGCTATTCTGCACTCTTTGCGGTTTGCATACTTTCGGTAGTAAGAGTAGTGCCTGACATTGCCTTGCTTGCGGTTTCCCTTGCAACAGCGCTTATCGTAGGCAGGAAAATTCTTCTCAAGGTAGATTATTCTCTGCTGTTTACATTCGTGTGCTTCTTTGTGTTTGTAGGCAATGTTTCGAGAATTGACGCCGTCAGAGATGCCGTAAACGGACTTTTGCAGGGCAGGGAGGTCATAGCCTCAGCGCTACTGTCGCAGGTTATCTCAAATGTGCCTGCCTCCGTTATGCTCGCAGGCTTTACCGAAAACGGCAGGGCGCTTCTCCTTGGAGTAAACTTAGGCGGACTCGGCACAATAATCGCATCGCTCGCAAGCTTGATCTCATTCCAGTTCTATCGCAAGCAGGATAACGCAAAATCAGGAAAGTATATGCTCTGCTTCTCGGCAATCAATTTCTCAATGCTCGCACTGCTTCTGATATTGGAGCAATGCCTTAATATGACCGCCTGACGAACAGCCTATGTGCGCCGTTGACTTTTTGCGTCAGCAGTGTTATAATTTGCCGACCGACAAATCAGTGTTTGTGGAGGCACAAATAATATGGAATGGTTTAATGTTTTTGGGCTGATTTTTGTTGCAGTTATTATGATACCTAATATCGTATTTGCGATTAAGTGCAAAGACGGCTTTGATAATAAATGGAGCAATAAATATGTTGAGGTCACAGAACAAGTGGGAAGATTTGGGTGTTTCGGATTTAGGATAATCAATATTCCCGGAACTTGGTTCGGGTGGTTGTCTGACGAGGCATTTGCAATATATCTAATAGTAGATGCTATATTGGTAATGCTTTATTGTATAATTTGGATTATATGTTTCAAGAAAAGCAGCGTTTTCAGAGCATTGGCACTTTCTGTTATTCCCTCAATTTTGTTCTTATTCAGTGGGATTATGGGTAGGTCAGTATTATTGATTATTGCATCGGTATTGTTTGCACCAAGTCATATTGTAATTTCATATAGAAATGCAAAATAATATTTGCAAAATTCCGGTTTATCTGCACGATACACAAAAAAGCCTGAGAAGAAATGAAATCTTCTCAGGCTTTACTTCTTTATTGCTATCCCTCGTTCGGAATGCGGCTTGCGTTTCAGTTCTGGATAAATATGCTCTGCTTTTCGATAAGCGGATACGATACAAGCGTGCTGCCGTCGAGGTTCTCTCTGTACATATCAACAGCCGAAATTTGTCTGTTGTCGTAGGTCGTGTAGTAGTAAATTCCCCTGTCCTGATTACAGCAGGAGGTGTATACGGTAATTTCATTCATGCCGTCGCCAAGCCTTACGCAGCCCCTCGGCATTTCTACGCCGCTCAGTATGTGGAAAAACTGCGACACGCTAGAAAGCTCATCGTCAGATGAAGCGGAGTTGTGCTTTATAAATGACGCCCTTACGAATCTCGATGCAGACGAGTAATCTCCGGGAAGTCCCATTGCGGCAAGCCCCTTGCAGTATGCAGGAAGCTCTAAACCGCAAAACCTGTTTTCTGACCTGTCAGCAGATAAATCACGAAAGCCTGCGAGGTAATAAAGCATAAAATCAAAAGGCGGATTGTTTGTCATAACTCCAACGGGATTGTCATATATTTTCATTCCGTCCGTCATAGCTTCAACGACAATAGACGCTTCCTTGTCTGAAATTATCCAGTGAAGCGGAGAAAGCGGAAGCTTTTCGCTGAAGGGTATGTTCACAATATTTATCTTCGACAGCTTTGCTTTTACATCGGAAATCGTTGCGCAGTCGGATAACAGCCACGGAATCAGCTCGAACGGCGTTATGTTGTCCTTGCCGCCGCAAGGCTCGTAGTATACCGCATTGTCAGGAAAGTTAAGCCCCGCAATCGAAAGCCCACGCTCGTTCATCGCATCATAGTAGAGAGGATAATCTCCAACCACATAAGCCATTCCGATCATTGCGTAGTGACTTATAATTTCATTTGCCATTCTGAATCTGAACCTGTAGTTTCTCGGAGTAACCGTTACGGACTCGTTGTATGAATATTCAAGGTCAAGATTTCTGCCGAAGTAGCTGTCTTTTGTCTTGTAGGTTATAGCAGTGCACATAATCGTGTCCCCTTACATTGTTTTTTTATTAGTGTACCCATATTATAATCCTTTTTCAAAACAAGGTCAAGAACTTTGCAAAAACCCTCACGGATTTTGCAGATTTTGCTTGACCTTTTTGGATTTTCAAATTATAATATATCAAAAGGATACAAAATTTCAGTATATAACGAATGCGAGGTTATGATAAAATGCTGCCTTTCAGAAACCCTCAGCTTAGCTATGAGAAGCGTGTAAAAGATCTTTTATCAAGACTTACAATTGATGAAAAAATCGGCTTACTTACTACGCACAATCTACCCGTCGAAAGACTCGGAATAGGCGAGTGGTTTGTGGGATGCGAGATAGCAAGAGGTCTTGTAAACCGTGACGATGATAAGCCCACAACCGTTTTTCCGCAGCCTATTGGAATGTCTGCGACCTTCGACCCCGATATGATGAAGAAAATAGGCGAAACAGCAGGCAGAGAAGCGAGAGCATATCACAACGAAAATAAGAAAGGCGGACTTATGGTGTGGGGCCCTACAGTAGACCCTGCCCGTGACCCAAGATGGGGCAGAAACGAGGAGTGCTACGGCGAGGATCCGTTTCTCACAGGAGAAATGTCCGCTATGTACACAAAGGGACTCCGTGGCGACGGTAAAATCGCCTGTACGATTCCGACCCTCAAGCATTTCTGCGCAAACAATCACGAGGAGGGCAGAGTCAGCGACAACGCAAACATCAATCCCAGACTCAGGCATGAGTATTACTATGCGTCCTTCAAGCCGTCTGTCGTAAGGGGCGGCGCAATGAGCGTAATGGCTTCGTATAACGAGCTTTGCCATACCCCTGCAACAATGAACCACGACCTCGATAACGTACTTAAAAAGATTTGGGGACTTACCTTTGTTGTAACGGACGGCGGCGACTTCTCTCAGAACGTAACCGGGCATAAGCTGTTTTCCTCCCACGCAGAAGCATTAAAGGCAAATATCGCCGCAGGTACGGACTGCATGACCGATGAGGCGGACTTCGTGACAAATGCCGCAAAGACGGCTTTGAAAAAGGGCATTTTAACAGAGGCCGATATAGACAAAGCGGTAGGCAATACGCTCCTTGCAAGAATGTATCTCGGTCAGTTTGACCCTGAAACACCTTTTGACGATTTGACGTTAACGGACGTGAATACTGCTGCCGACAGAGCTTTGAATCTCCGTGTAGCCTGCGAGGGCATTACGCTGCTTGAAAATAACGGCTCGCTTCCTTTGCCGAAAAATGACGGGGAAACAATTGCCCTCTTAGGCCCGAATATCGACTGCAACCTTATGGACTGGTATACAGGCACAACCTTATATAACATATCCATAAAACAAGGACTGGAAGCAAACGGCTGTAAGCTTGTTTGCGATACCGGCTGGGATATCGTTAAAGTAAAAGCGCCGAACGGCAGATATCTCAGATTTAAAGACGACGGCTTCTATGCGGACGCAGACGAGAAAAACGCAGAGGAATTTTATTACTGCGTCCACGATAACGACTACGAATGGGTGAACCTACAGAGTATAAAGGATTTGAGAATTATTCATTTTCCGGATGGAAAATATCCTACCTACGGGAAAACGACCGTTTATGGCTGGTTCACCTCTGAAACCTTGCAGGTGCATACCCATAGCAAAACTGGTAAGCAGATTATCTCCGACTACCTTCATAAGAAGCAGTTTGTGCTGGACGATAGCGGCCGCCTTACTCTCCGACCAAAATCACGCCCTGACGAAAGCGTAATGTTTGAAATTGAAACTGTCAGCAGCGGCACTGACAGAATTGCAGAAATTGCAAAGGCTGCCGACAGGGTAGTGTACTGCGGCGGCAATGACCCTGAGCAGGTAGCAAGAGAATGCTACGACAGAAAAACGATTGAGCTGCCGCAGGTGCAGAAAAACGCAGTCATGAAGCTTGCGGAAACAAGACCCGATTTTGTTTTCGTCGTAGTTTCGAGTTATACATATTCAATGCCGTTTGCAACCGGCCGACCGGGGGCGATTCTCTGGACAAGCCACGCAGGTCCGGAGCTTGGAAACGCTATGTATAAAACCCTCTTTGGCGTCAATAATCCGGCAGGCAGAACGCCTGTTACATGGTATAACTGCGACGAGGATCTGGCAGATATCAAGGACTATGATATAATGAAGAACAAGATGACTTACCTCTGGTTTGAGGGAGAGCCTCTTTACCCGTTCGGTCACGGACTCAGCTATACAAGCTTTGAGTATTCCAATGTGAGCGTAAGAGCGGATAACGAAGTGACGGTTTTGCTGAACGTGAAAAACACAGGCTCTTGCGACGGCGCCGAGGTAGTTCAGGTCTACTATAAGCCTCTGTCCGGCCGTGTAAAACGTCCGAATAAAAAACTCTGCGGATTCAAGCGAGTGAACGTAAAAGCAGGGGATAGCGTTGCCGTGGAAATAGTAGTGCCGCTCACAGAGCTTGAGTTTTTCGACGTGTCAAAAGAAAAATTCTGTCTTGAAGCAGGCGAATATGAATTTATGATAGGTGCAAGCTCCGCCGATATCCGTGATACAAAGACGGTGAGCATATCGGGCGAAACCGTTCCGCCGAGAGATTTCTTTAAGGAAACAAAAGCCGAAATGTACGACAGCGAAGAAAACACCGAGATTTTCGTCAGCCCAACAAACGCTGAAAGTCACGTTATCGGCTTGAAATGGAACAACTCTCTTACTTACCGGAATGTAGATTTTGACGGCGCAAGGAAAGTCGTGCTGACCGCCTGTGCAGTAATCGAAAGCAAGAAGCTCAACGCCTATGTTGACGGAGAATTTCTATGTGAAATTGATATCCTATCATCGGACGGCTATACCGATTTCACAGAATACAAAGCGCCGATAAACATCTCAGGCAATCATGACCTAACGCTCTCGTTTGGTGAGAACCTTTCAATCAAGAGCATAAGATTAGAAAAATAATCCGATTTATGACCGTTCAAAAACAAGCCCTGCGGATATACTGATCCGTCGGACTTGTTTTTCGTTATAGATTATTTTCCGTTTGCCGGGTTATCAAGCACCGTGCCGTCCTCCGATAGTCTTGACCCGTGACAGGCACAGTCCCACGAATGTTCCGCCGAATTCCAATGCAATGCACAGCCTAAGTGCGGACACCTTTTTCTTCCGAATGATAAAAGATTTGCAGCCGATTCAAAGCTGTTTATTAACAGCTGAGGCGTTAGAATACTCCTTGACGGATTAAATACGTCTGCGTAATCGTTATCTCTATCTGCTATCAGATCAGAAAGAATAACGGCGGAAACCATTGCCCCCGTCATTCCCCATTTGTTAAAGCCCGTCGCAGTAAAAAGCTGTGCCGTTTTTTCTGAGTATTGCCCGATGTACGGTATTTCGTCAAGACTCATACAGTCCTGCGCCGCCCATCTGCATACCTCGACAGAACCCGGATAGTATCTGTCTGCAAAATCTTGCAGTTCTGCCCAGCCTCCGCCTTTCTTGCCTGTTCTGTGACCGCCGCCGCCCAGAAGAAGAAAGTCCTTGTAATTTCTGAATGACATCCCCGTGTCGCACTCATCAACATACATACCCCCAACATCACAGGCGTTTTTCAGCGCCATCACATAAGAGCGGTGCTGATAAAGTTTCAAAAAATAGCTGCCGTGCTTGTTGATAAAAGGGAAGTGCGTAGTAACTACGATTGCCTTAGCGGAGATTTTTCCCCTGTCGGTAATTGCTGTGCCATTGTATATCTCCCGTACAAAGGTGTCCTCGTATATTGTTAAGCTCCGGACGATAGACGAGAGGAATTTAAGAGGGTGAAACTGAGCCTGATTTTGAAACATAACCGCCCCAGCTGTATCGAAAGGCAATGCAAGACTGTCACATAGCTTTGCACCGTAACCCAGATTGTTAAAAGCTTCCATTTCCTTATAGAGCAATTCTGCGTCATCGACCGAATAAACATAGTTGTCTTTGTATTCAAAACCGCATTCAATGTCTTTGCAAAGCTCTGCGTATCTGTCCAGAGCATTTGTATTTGCCAGCAGGTATTTTCGAGTTGCCTCAAGTCCGAATCTTTTTAAAAGCTTGTTGTAGCATAACCCGTGTTGCGCAGTGATTTTTGCGGTAGTGCGTCCCGTAGTACCGCTGCATATTCTGCGCTTTTCCGCAACAATACAATCAATTCCGTTTTGCTTTAGCAGGTAGGCAGTGAGCAGACCCGCAATTCCGCCGCCGATAACCAGAACGTCCGTGCTTATGTCGCCCTTGAGAGCATTATACTCAGGCAGTATGGTGTCAATTTGCCATATTGATTTCATATTATCACCATTATTACAAATATAGTTTCATATCTTATAAATCTTGAAGGTCTGCAAAGGTTTCGTCGTTTTCAAGATTATCTCTCGCAAGGTCGTTGTCAATAACAGGGTATGCGTCTGAAATAGGCTTTTCCTTTTTGTGCCGTATAATGTTTTCCGGGCGTTTTTTTTCCAATTTAATCACCTCGTGATTATTATGTGAGAGCTTCTTTTGGTTATGCAAACCGCCTTCCAAAGCGTATCGCTTTGGAAGGCGGTCTTTATGTAAATATTATCAGATTTGCTTACAAATGAACAGAAAATACATATATTACCATCCACGTAGTTTGGTTAGCGTACCCTTATCCATCTCGCAAACCGTATCGCACAGGACCTCAATATCCTCTGCGGAATGTGAGGCGATAAGAATAGTTTTCCCCTGCTCTTTGAGATTTAAGAGGTGCTTTCTCATATCCGCTACGCCGTCCTTGTCAAGTCCGTTCATCGGCTCGTCGAGGATAAGCAAATCGGGGCTTTCCATAATCGCCTGTGCAAGTCCAAGACGTTGGCGCATACCGAGAGAATACTTTCTCACATGGCGTTTCATTTCAGGGTCTAGACCCACCTGCCGCATGATATCTTTAATCTTCTCTTTGCTGATTTTCTTGTTCAGGTCAGCAAGCAATTTCAGATTTTTATATCCTGAATAATATGGTATAAATCCGGGGTTTTCAATAATGATGCCGATGCTTTTCGGGAAGTCTGTATCCTTGCCGACCTGTTTTCCGTCAACAAGTATTGTTCCCGATGTGGGCCGTACAAATCCGCATATACACTTCATCATCATTGTCTTTCCGCTTCCGTTTCTGCCGATAAGTCCGTGTATGCTGCCCTTTTCAAAATGAACAGTAATATTTTTCAGGATCTCTGTAGTACGGATCGTTAAGGTTAACACATTAATATCTATTATACAGTAATCAAAGTCGCATATTCAAATATGTGTTCTAAAAGTGAGAGGCTAACCCTGCCGATGTTATTCCAAAGATAGAAAAATGCTAGGAGAAAAACTACGATGCTTATTGCAAAGGAGGTAATATGTTTCGACTTTTTCATAATATCGTCTTCCTTTTATTTGTAAGAAATTGTTCTAGTGTTTGAACTATTCAAAATATCGCCCGTGGTGCTTTATTGGAGTCGGAAACGTGACTCGAACATGCGACTGTGTGCTGTTTATAAAGCGACGTTATATTGTCTTGGATTTTGTTTGAATGTACGAATCATTTACAGAGTGTCGATGGACACAGCTTTGAGAGCGGAAATTGTTGACAAATACTATACGTCGTGATACAATTATTGTAGTAGAAGAATTGGCTGAGAGAATTTTGACGAAGGTTATTATCTTAACTAAGGAGCTTGTCCGATATGCTTAAAAAATCAAGTCAAAATGGCTGAAAAGAGCAATAGTGCTTTCAATTTTAGCGTTAGCGGCATTTATTATCGTTTCCGTTACATGGCTGTGGTATTATCAAACAAAGGTAAAGCCTCTTATGGAGGGCATGGAGAACCTCAAAAGCAACGATAAATATGAGCTTTGGTCTCACGGCGAAGGCAATGATGCGAGAGAAGAAAGTTATACATACAACAGTGATAAGGATGATGTGGGAATAGACATCATCTTTCCTAAGTTTTTGAGGTTCTACTGTGAAATGCAGTCGATAACGGGTGTGGTTATAGCTATCGACACCGAGAAAGAAACAGCCGAAAGGCTCGGAGATTATGCGTATTGTTTTTCATATAGACCAAAATTGTTCGGCGACGGTGAATACTATTTCAGAGTTGACGATTACTCAAAGGTTGTAGTAACCTATTCGAACGGATCGCCTTCGGAGTCGGGACCGGTTGAACACTATTATATCTATGTTGACAAGGACATGAATTATATATCGGGCGATAAGATAATGTACCAAGAGCATTACGACGAGCTGAAAATACTTTTTGATGAGGTAATCGGAGCGCTTGGAGAGGATGCGTTCAGGTAGTTAATCAGCATAGTTATGTCCGCAAGAAATTGCGGGCATAACGATTACATTATTGGGATGGTGATACCATGCAAAAGACCAAATATATGCTTTCAACTATGCTCATTGTGATGTGTCTGTTCCTTACAGGCGAATTGCAGATGATGGTTGTAAACTGGAATACGGGCGCTCAGTATGAGGGCATTTCCTGCTACCTGGAGTACGTCATTACAAGTGAAGATACTCCGGATGAGCTTCGAAAATTTAAACAAGCCGTCAAATCAGCCGCCGACGGCGAAAACATAGGCATAATTGTCAACTGTCAGGAATACGTCAGCGATTTTGAAACCGTGTCGCATATGTACTGCGTCGGAAATGCCGCAGAGTATCTTGAAAAGGAGCTTGGAGGCACATATGAATACAAAAGCGTGCTCGTAGGCAGCGAAAGCTATGACATACGCTCCATAGACGATTTGCAAAAGCTCCAGCTGTCGGTTACTATACGAATTTGCGGCGATAAGCCGGCTATAAATGCGGCGTCGTACAAGTTAAAGGGTGCGTTGTCCGAATTTGAGGTTTTTCAAGACGTGAGTATAGTTCCCGCTGTCTCCGGAGGCAATATGTACCTGAATATACAGCTTGGCTGCTTCGGGGCAGCTCTGGTGCTGATATTGCTGTTTAACTCTACGGCGGCAAAGACGATGAAAAAGGAATTTACTATAAAATATGTTTACGGAGAAAGCCGGGTAAAGTTGATAGGGAAATATTGGCTTGCGGACGTTTTGGTATACGGCTGTGTAACGGCGATTGCGTCGCTTGTAATATCACGCATAAATTCTCTGTTGGACTGCATGGGTTACATAGTGATTTTTACGCTTGGTATATTCGTGATTTCTTTGCTTTGCTATATTCCTATGGTGTCTTCTTCGCCGGTTGATGTACTCAAGGGCGGAGACGGCATAAAGGCTGTACTCAATGCAAACAGAGTATTGAAAACCGCCCTGTCGGTTCTCATTGTTTGCGTTGTAACGCTGTTTGTGGCCGCTCTGAAAGATTCTTTGGGCTTTATACAGTCTGCCGAACTGTTTGAACAGCACAGCGAGCATTCTTTCTGCAACATATGGCAGCATCAGAGTCTGCATGATGTATCGCCGGAAGAATTGCGGTTGGATCATAACAATCTGATAGCAAGGGATTATTATGACCGCACCGAGCCTTTGCTCATAAAGCGTGTAGCTTTCCCCGTATATTCATCGGGAGACGGATATTCAGGCAGCTCTCAGAATGATGAGTTTGCAAATGGATTTTATATATTTGCAAATTCAAATGCCATTGACTACTTCAGAGAAAGCATCAGTGATTTTAAGGATGTGGAGATTACTGCCGATTATGTTATAATCGGTCCCGAAGAGCTTGTTACCGAGAAGAAAATAAACGAAATTCTCGAAAGCGACATCAATAATAAATACGGTTGGGATGCGCCGCCTCGTTACAGCAGGGAAGATATTCAAATAGTTAAGACAAAGAAAAGCTATACGGTATTTGCAATGGATGGGTCGTCGAGCGGTAGTAACTTTGGAACATATAGAAACGAAATCGTTGTAATATGTACTGTTCCTGAGAATAAAATGGATTGGAATTTAGAGAGCATGGGAAGTAATAATTTCTATATGCTCAAAATAGACGATTCCCTCAAGGAAGAGCTGATGGATAAATATCATTATACAAGATTTGTCATTACAAACTGTAAGGAGCAGTACGACCATGAGGCATACAAGGCAAGGATAGGACTGATATACTGCGGAGTGTTTTCCATAATTCTTATAATCCTCGAAGTGACCATCCTGTCGTTTGTGGTAAGGCTGCAATTCGATATGAATAAAATTGAGCTGTGCGTAAAAAAGGTTCTTGGCTATACGCTGATGGCAAGATACGGCGAGATAATAGCCGAGACTCTGGCAACCTCATTTATATGCTGCGTGTTAAGCGTGTTTGCGATGAGTAAGCTTGATATTACAACCATCTCGCCGCTTAAGGTATCCGTTATAACCAGTGTGATACTGCTTGTTGCAGAGTTTGTAATAATCATGTATAATGCGGTGAAGCTTGAAAAAGCCAACATACAGAAGATACTTAAAGGAGGCGCTTTGTAATGATAAAGCTTGATAATGTGTCAAAGCAGTTCGGAGATCATGTGCTGTTCAAGGATGTTAGCTTTGAGATAGGCGACGGAGAGTTTGTGGTATTTTCCGGGGCAAGCGGCTGTGGTAAAACTACGATGCTGAATATAATAGGCGGACTCGAACCGCCCAGCAGCGGTAGTATAACGGTTGACGGGGTGGATATTTCCAAGAAAAAAGGTCTTGTGGAGTATTACCGTAGCAAAGTGGGCTTTCTGTTCCAGAACTTCGCACTTGTCGAGAATAAAACGGTGAGGGAAAATCTTGAATTTGTAAGAAAAGATACCCGCAGTGATATTACAATAGAAAAGGCGCTTGAAAGAGTGGGCATTCCGGATAAAGCGGACGCAATGGTGTATACGCTTTCAGGCGGAGAGCAGCAGCGTGTTGCGCTTGCAAGGTTAATGGTGAAAAAATGCGATATAATTTTAGCTGACGAGCCGACAGGCTCTTTGGATAAGGCGAATGCGTTAGAGGTTATGGAGATACTAAAATCGCTCAATGAGCAGCAACGTAAAACCGTTATTATGGTAACGCACGACGAAGAGCTGAAAAACTATGGAAGCAGGGTAGTCAGTCTGCCGATAGAAAAGGAGCAGCCCGCTCCCGAGAATTAGAAAAAACAATATGTTTGTATTCTCTTGGCATAAAAATGCCCTCCTATGGTATTTACATTTTACCATAGGAGGGCAGCTTTTTCTATGTCCGTTCTTACCGGACTTGTGCATATTACTCTGAGAGGCTTTTGCCTTGGAGCTGGAAACGTGACTCGAACACGCGACCTGCGCATTACGAATGCGCTGCTCTACCAACTGAGCTATTCCAGCTAATTTCAACTTAAATATTATACCTCAAATATCGGATATTGTCAAGAGCTAGATGCAAAATAAAATTATTGCAGATATTTTCAAAAACAGACAAAAAGTATTTGAATTTCTTATAAAGCTGTGTTATAATGTATATTGAGCGATTATTACAATAAATATATAGAACAACAAAACGAAAATCACAGAATGAGAAAGGAAAATATTTATGAGCGAAAAATATAACAAGTCCGCCGCAAAAACAGTCCTGATAGTTATGCTTATTATTGAGCTGATTATAGTTTTGACGGTCTTTGCACTTACAATATCATTCAAGAATGCGGATTCGACCCCAAGTCTTTTAGGATACAGTTTCTATATCTCGGACGAAAAGGATATGGATAGCGCAGTCGAAAAAGGTTCGCTTGTCGTGACTAAGAACTGTACGGTAGATTCAAGCCATGTTGGATGCGTAATGCTCTGTGAAAACGTCGAGGGCTTCGGCACTTCAATTTTCAGACTTACAGGCGTAGAAGCGACAAACGAAACCCTTATGTATAATATGTGCTTCGACGACGAACCTAACTCTAAGGTGACCGTTTCGGCAGACGTCGTAATAGGCGAGTGTAAGTATTCCTACCATACGTTAGGCAAGCTTATCACGTTTATAACATCAAAAATCGGCGTCGTAGTTTGCGTTATATTCCCAGCGCTTATTCTCGCAATTATCGAGCTTATACTCGGCTTTGTTAAGGAAATGAAAAAGCGTGAGCTTCAGAAAAAGCGTCAGCGTGTAAGAGAGGAACAGGCAAAGGAGCATAGCACAAAACAGCGCAGAACACATTCAAAGAACGTTAGGGAGTTTGCCGAGGAGGATAAACGCCTCAAGAATATACATAGACATAAAAAGGGTGAGCTCCCCAACCGACTGCTTAACGGCGGCGAAGAACCCGTAAAAGCAGACGACCATACAAGAATTATGGATAAGCCAAAGCAAGCAGTCGAGGAAAGAACCAAGGTTATCGAGCGCCCTGAGGTCAACAACGTAACATCTGAAGTTATAGATGAAGGCGTAGTCAACATCGGTGAAGAAAGCAGACTCAGAGTCCGTCAGGCGGCCGAAAAGCAGGCTAGGGAAAAGAAAGCAAGACTTGAAAAGACAGCCGCAATTGAAGCTGCCGCAAGAGAAGAAATCAAAGCGGAGCTGGAGCAGGTCATAAAGACATCAGAGCAGGAAAAGCCTGCGGCATCTGAAGCGGAGCCGACGGTAACCGCTAAGCCGGAAGCAGCAGAGCCGGTGGCTGTCGCCGCCGCACCTGCGTCAAAGCCGCAAGCATATAAGCCAAGGACAAGCAGTGCGTCATCGTCGCTCGGCAATGCGTCGCTTGACGACCTTATGAGAATGATTGACAGCGAGCACGAAAAGCTCCGCAAGTCAGTGAGCGATAAGTAAATATTGAACTAAAGTCCGTAGGTAGCCCCTGCGGACTTTTTGTGGAAAAGCGGCTTCTCCAAAGCAGTTCTGCACAGCAGTTCTGCACAGCTTCGACATAATGCGATAAAAAACAACCTCGGAGAATTTTTGGCGAAACTTTTGGGCATATTGCCGAAGATAAAATTTATTTCAAAAACGGCTTGACATTTTTAGTAAAAGAGGGTATAATATATAACGTTGCAAATGTCGAATGGGAGCATAGCTCAGCTGGGA
>MSHC01000040.1 GCA_001940995.1 Ruminococcus sp. Phil15 | reverse complement strand
CTCCACCAAATCAATCACTGGTCGAACACCAGAGACAACACTTGTCGTATTGTCTTACGGGTTCGTGCTGGTATCAAGCCCGCTGTAATGGCGGGCTTTTGCTTTCAGCAGTTGCAGCAGAAAATCCTTATATAATTATTGTAGGCTTGTTTTGAGAATTTTTATATACCTTTTACTCTCAAATCATTGCTATTTTATTTTTATAAGAAAAAACTGCTGAAACTGCTGAAAAGCTTCTCAAAGCCTTATAAACAAAGAGTTTTTCAGTCAGCAGCTACCTGCTGATAGCTGCTGAAACTGCTGAAAGCAAAGTTGCTAAGTGCTGCAAAAACTGCTGTATGATTAGTTTTCCTTTTCCATAGGCACTTCACAGACGCCACAAATAAGCTTAAGGTCTGCCGTACTTTTGACCTCTTGTCCACAGCAAGGGCAAATATACTTATGGGGCTTTTCACGGTCCGAGCTGGCTTTTTTGGTCGGTGTAACTCTTGCAAAGCGGATATTCATATCAAAGCCGCTTGCGTTAAGCTTTTCAATAAAAGCGTCAGTCGGGCTGGTAATCGAATAGCCGATTGCGCGGTCATAATCGATTTTAAGGTCGCGAGCTTCTGCCTCTGCCTTAAAGGTTTTGTTGTGGTAGCGACCTTTTTGGCAGGTGTCCTGAATCTCATTCACGAGGCAATACAAATGTACCATTTCGTGGCAGACAGTCGCCGCAGTTTGAGCCATAGGTCTATTGATAAACTCAGCACCGAGGTTAATCTCGTACATAGCAGAATCCTCAGAAGTCCAAATCTGCTTTGTCGTGCAGTGGCCGTAAGCCTTAGGCGTAGACTGTACTGTGATAACAGGACGAGGAAGCTTGCCCTCAAAATAGATACCGTTAAGCTTGTCAAAGAGAGTCTCAAGAGCTGTAATGGTCTCGCTCATTTTCATAGGCTCGCCAGTAGGCTTGTCCTCAACTTCTTTCCACCAGCGGCGCAGCGTGATGTCACTGACCTCAAGTCTTTCGTTGGTCTCGTCAATTACGAGAACATTATTCTCTACCATAGTTGCGAGTGTGCCTTTTGTTACATGTTGGAATCTTTTCATTTTTATGTACCTCCGTTTGTTTTGGTCTCATGTACCTTACATTTAATATTATAGCGTAATTGCTTGAATTTGTATGCCGACGTAACTAACGGAGTTTAAGCAATTTTGCTATGCACTTCTAACGGTTTTGCTTAGGAGGCACTTCATCAAGAGGCCATTTGTCAAGTAAGTCTCTCGGGTGACAGTCCAAAGCGTCAGAAAGCTTCAAGCCATTTTTCAAAGCCATATTTTCTGGCTTAATTGTTCCGACTTCAATCTGATGTATTTTCATATAGTGCACGCCGCTTTTATCGGCGAGCTCATGAAGGGTTAAGCCCTTCTTTTTGCGTTCCTCTTTTAAGCTCATATAGAATCACTCTCCTTATATAAATTATTAGCTTCTTGAGTTCTTTTTCGTAGCATATAATAGTCAAACAAAAACTCTATTTGTGCTTTAGTTCGCCTACGTGATAAATCTCGCGTCTCAAAAGCAGGGCCCTGCATAGGGCTATGTAATAGAATCCAGCCTTTTTCGTAAACCAGAAAATCGCCAGCCATTTGTATACGTAAGTCACGCGGCGTTTTTGTTCGATATTCAATGAAGGCTTCAAGCATGTTGTTTTCTACATACTCTAAGGCCCAGCGTGAATGGTCAGCCCATTCTACAGGAATAAATTGTCCGGACGGTGCGAGCCAGCCATAGTCAATCTGAAATGCGGACTCTGCGGCATTTAAGGATTCAAGTTGTGCCTCTTGTCTTATAACGCTATTGAATACTTCCTCTACCAGAGGCAAATCCAATAAACGTGGGCCGCTTTTATAAAGAGCCGCTATATTTGTGTTATCGTCAACAAGCGTGTATGAATCATCTCCAGTATTACCTATAAACTTACGCTTTCCAAGTAGTACATCTTTTGCGTAATTCTGCAATGTGCTTTTTGGTAATTCGGTGCCGTGCATACAGTTTAGTAAAAAATGTTCCACTTCTTTATATGTACGTTTTTCAAGCCAAAACATGTCACGCGACATAGTTGTTACCCAGTCGCCTGTGACAACAAAATGCAATATTTCAGGCATAGCTTTTACCTCCTCTCTTTACGGCCGCGCTATCGCGCGGCCCACAGTTTCCAGCAATCAGTTATCAGTTTCGCAAAAAGCGGAGCGAAAGCCGATGTAGTAGGAAGCGCTAGAGCGCGGGTAGTTGGCGTGGAAGCTGAACACGCCAGCAAGGGACGTGTAGAGCCAGCTGCCGCCACGGTAAACAAGACGCTCTTTTTCCTCGTTGTCAATCCAGAAATAGTCGTCACCCATATCGGTGTCTACCGGGTAAAGCCCCAGAGCAATAAGCTCCTCAGGTACTTTTACGTCAGTTTTAAGGTCTTTGAAACGACAGCCTCCCCAGTCCTTAGTAATATTCTTGCTCTTAGTTAAGTACAGGTCACCCTTATCAAAGCGGAATCCGTAGTCAAGGTCCTGCCATGCGAGGCTGTTTGCTGACATGTCTGCACCAGCTGCGGCGTCATTGTCTTTAATCACCTGCAGGTGTCCGTCAGCGACGCGAATACCGGCAACAAATTCCCATACATTGCCTACAAGGTCAAAAATACCTTCGGGAGTATGGTCATGAGACCAAGTATCAGGTCCGGAGCCTGTAAGTGTACAGTAGCCGTCATAGCAAAGGCCCTGCTCGCTCATGTCATGGTAGTAGCGTCCGTGATTCGTATTACCGTGCGGGATTTTGCCGTTAGCCTTACACCAAAGAGCAATAGCTGCCCATTCGGCGTTAGTCATAAGGTGCCAGCCTTTGCCTTTACGCTCGCAAGCCTTCTGGGCCTGCTCAAAAGTAATGTTTGTTGCGGGCTGCTGGTAGGGCAAGCTGTAGGCGTGACCGTCAATAATTACATTCTCATACTGAGAAATATAAATTGCGTCTACCTCTTTACCGTTTACGATAAAGGCCGGGTGTACCTTGTCACTTGCTCCGGGAATAACGTCTGAGAGCTTAAACTTGGGAATGCGTGTCATGTGGTCGTGATTGATTTTCATGTGATTTTCCTCCTTAATCAACAAATGTATTTTTGCTTGTATCGAATACGCCGAAATACTCACCGATGACGTCAACTCGGTAGCGATTCGGTGCGATACGAGCTATTGTAAAATCGGGCTTAGTATACCCGAGCTTTACCAAAGCGGAATAAACGCGAGCATACGCTGCAGCGTTTAGTAAATAGGGCTCAGGAACGTAAAAGCTTTTAATCGCTTTACAGACCTCAGCTTGCGGCGGTTTTATACTTGCCGCGAAATATTTGCCGTACTTCAAATAAAGAGTGTAACGCTTCATAGAAGGGGTCCTCCGTGTAAAAATCTCCTGACAGCCCACACGCTGGAGAAATACATCGGTGTAAACCAATAATTCTCCAGCGTGTCTTTTGAGCTCATAGGCTCGGTTAATGAATTACCTATTTTAATGTAAGCTGCAACTCCTAAAAGCGATAATTGAATATAGCACATAAGAGCTGTAGTATAATCAATGTCTTGCGCAACAACAAGAACATGATTTTGATAGTTCAGGCCTTCTTTTTCAAGTTGCTTTCGGGCCTCATGGATTCCGGCGATTAACGTTGCTCCTGCACCGCAAGCGCAGTCGTTAATTGATATGTAGCCGCGCTCTTTTATTTGCGACACTAAATTGCCGATTGAGACTTTTGCCATAAGCTCGCATACATGATACGGCGTAAAGAATTGACCGCCGGCGTCGTTGCCGAGATTCAATGCCATAAAGATTTTCCCTAAATAGTCTTGCTCGGGATTTTTCTCAAAGGCCATAATGGTCTCCGCAGCAAGCTGAGGAAAAAGCTGTTGCTCCTGCTTATTATATTTTTGTATTGTTTTGAGGTATAAAGCCTCTCTCTCGTTATAGTGGCTTTTGTCAACAGGATTTGACAAAGCACACGCAAACATCACAACAAAGTCTTTCCAGACTTCCCACGGGGTCCAACGATATGTAAGCTCTTTGAATATTGTGAGAAAAGGCTTGTCCTCAGGTGTACCGTTGTATTTACTCATCTTTTGCCTCCTTAAAAATAATATTTGCCTCTACAATATGCTTTTTCAAATACATAGCGATAACTATATGGAAAATTTCTGACTGCCTCTGCACGGATTCTGCGGTGTCGCTCTTTACCTTTAATCAGGCGAGCTTCCCAGCCAATCACTTCTACATATTCAATGGGCAAAAAGTGTTTTTCCCCGTCAATTTCTATGCCTACGCGTGTTTCATCTCGGTAGGTGTAAAAATTACGACGCGTACCAATCCAGAAGCAAGTGCCTTGACTACCGGGCTTAATCTTTCGGCCGCGAACAACATTAAGAGTATCACCAACTTTAACTTGCTTAGCTTGAATGGCGTTCCATTTCTTATCAAATTCAGCACGAGCGCAGTTATAATAATAACGAAAAGCTTTCCGTAGCACTTCCGTAGACGCATCAATTTCTGCGTACCCACTACTGCCACACCGAGTTGTATCGTACTCAATTTCAACAACAGCTTGTGCAGCTTCGTCCCAGCAAACAGCGTAAAAGTCAGAATCGTCATAACCATTTCGCTCATAAGTGTTAATAACGCAACCAATATAAGAAGGTTGAGTCTCACCATAAATACCAGCCATAACTGCCATAATAAGTACCTCCGTTTGTTCAAGGTGTCATGCACCTTACATTTAATATTATAGCGTAATCGCTTGAGTTTGTATGCCGACGAAACAGCCAGACTTTTAGCAATTTCGCTATGCGCTTCTGCCGGTATTAAACGGTTTATGCTTTTTCTGCTTTTGCAGCGAAGGCACGAGCCTCAGCCTGTGTATCAAAATAGTCATGATATTCATCACACATCATATTTTCTCGGTACCCATTCGCCGGTTTTTCATCAGCTTCAACGGAATACACAAGTACCTTTACTTTGCCACTATCAAAATATTTTTGATTCACACACCAGAACTTTTTCATCTTATTTCCTCCTAAGCTATTTACAAATTGTGTTTTATGCGTTATAATATATGTACCTAATCACGCAGCGGCCCTTACGGACCGCCGCGCTTAGGGTGACAGGCTTAGCTGTCGGTTACGTACTCATAGTACTCGGTATCGGTCGCGAACAGCATGTACTCGCCGTTTACCAAGCCCATGAAGCCGTAAGAGGTGTAATAACCGTCCATAGCTTGTCTCCTTTCTGGAGCTTTGCAGGCGCAACTGCGGGGCTCCTTTTCATTTGTCAAGTTATTAACCACCTGACATATATAATTATAGCGTATTTGCTTGATTTCGTATGCCGACAAAACAGACGGACTTTCGGGCTTTTTCTCGTAAGTTCCTAACAATAACGCTTAGATAACGGTAAAAGAATAGGCCCCGAACAGCGTAAATGCTGCTCGGGGCTTTCTAATTCAGTCCCAGAGGCTCCTAAAACCTCCATATTTGAGTTTTTATCTCAAGGGCTATTACTTACTCGCCTTCAGGTTTAAGGTCCTCCACGGAGTCCGTATTGTCGCTTAAATCATTTGTATAATCAATAGGCTCGTTCAGACCTTCTTTTTCAAAGGCTTTATTAAACTCGCAGACCGCCGCTTCAATCAGCATTTTAAGCTCAAGCTCAGTAATAGTAATGCCTTTCTCATTCAGCATAGCGGTCGCAGATTCCACGACTTCGTGATATTTTTCCTCGCCGTGTAAATCCTTATAAAGCTGTTCAACGGCCTTAACGCAGACCTTAACAACAGCTTCCTTTGTCTTGTCGTTGACGTATCTCGTGTAGAGCTGTTTAGCCCAGCCGCCGAGAATACCGGCAAGAGCGGTAAGAATGGCGTAGAAAATAGCGGTGCCGTATTCACTTAAAAAAGTAGTAATAAATTCCATAGTAGAATCCTCCCTTAGATTTTATACATATCGGAAGCCTTAACGCGTCCCGTGTAAGAATTGCCGGTTGCCAAAGTGCTTACAAGGTAAATTGTGCCATTGGACTCGATTTGTCTGACATAAAGGGTAGACTTCTGTACCCAAGTCGGCATTTTAACGCCGTTAGAGTAAGTCGTCACTCCCGGCCTGCATTTTACCTTATCGCCGACCTTAATTACATCAGAGGCAGTTGTGGAGCCTTCTACAGCTACCACCGTGCCACCGGAGGTAGTTACGTATGTAGCAAAGCCTGCGGCTTTCAGCTTAGCAGCCATAGCGGTGGCGTTTGCCTTTACGGAATACGCGCCGACCTGCACCTTATAAAGCAAGCCCGACTTTTTGAGAATCGCGTCAAAGCCGGCAGCCTTCACAGCGTTAAGCTGCTTAATAGCATTTGCTTTTACGCCATACGCGCCCGTCTGCACATAGTAAAGCTTAGTAGCTACAACGGGAGCAGGATTCAAGCGCTTGTTTACCTCAGCTGCAATAGCAGCATGGCGAGAATAGAGATACTCACCGGGGCATGACTTGTCTGCGTAGTCTCTGTGTACGGTCATATTGCAGCCGTTTACATGATTTACGCGGTCGCTCTTATTGTTGGACCAAACAAGCTTTTTAATGTTGTTGCGCTTGCAAATGTCAGTCACAAGGTCAAGCAATGCTGTGTAAGCCTTATCAGTGACAGCATAGGGGTGAGTAGTATCACTTGCGACCTCAATCGTAATAGCTCGCTGGTCGTTGCTATTAGAGGAAGTACACCACGAGCGATTTTTCTCCTCTACGTATAGACCGATTTGGCCGTCATAGCCGATACCGTAATTAGAGGAGGCTTGTCTCTTTGTAGGCAAAAAGATTTCACCGATTCGCTTTGCCGAGCACTGCCCGACAACACAGTGAATTGTAATTGTGTCGATTGCGTGAGTACGCTGCCCTGAGTGATTCGGGCTAAGCACCTTGACGGTTGCAAGAGGACTGTTTGTATAAGCCATAATACTTTTCCTTTCTGTTAGGTAATAATTTCCCAAGTTTTAACCTCGGAATAAATTTTGTCAATAAATGAGTTGCCTTTGAGGGCTTTATATGCTTCGTAGAGAAGCACAAAGTTTTCATACTCATATTGTCTGATAACTTCGGTCTCGCGGTTGTGGTAGTAAATGCGGAGCATTTCACTACGCAACTGACATTTCGTGCCGTCTGAGATTTTACGTATTGCAATAATCACAGGCACGATAACACCTACAAGCACTCCGATTTCAGCAATAAGAGTTGTTACTGCGGTTAGGTCCATTAGGTTTTCTCCTTATTTTTCTTAATAGGCCAAGGCGCAGGATTACCGGTATATTCAATAAATATAGCGTCAATCTTTTGCCGCAAGCCAAAGCTGTTGCAGTGTTCTAAGATTCCGTTATAAGAAGCGATACGGCGAATCACGTCCTCCTCAGTTACCTTACCCTCAACATATTGCTTACAGAGCCAAGTAATTTTTCTGAGAATCCGTCTCGCCGATTGCTTCTTGAGTTTTCTATAGCCGGGCCATATTTGATAGCCTACAAAGTCCACGCCGCAGGTTATAGGCCTTATGGTCGTTTTCTTATTAAGGTTTAACTGTAAGTGCTCGGTAAGAAAAAGCTCGATTCTATTCTTGATGTCATGTAGATGTGCTTTATCATTAGACAATATAATTACGTCGTCCATATATCGGACATAGTAATGAAGCTTGAGAGCATGCTTGCAATATTGGTCCAGTTCGTTGAGATAGATATTCGCGAATAATTGACTCGTCAGATTCCCGATAGGGATTCCGCAGTCCTCAAGCCGCATATCCTCCGTACACATTCCCGGGTCAAGACCGACGGGAATACCGAAGTGCATACCGTTAGAGCTGATAATACGAGCAAGCAGACGCAAGAGCCGCTCGTCGTGAACACGCCGAGAAAGTATATCAAGTAAAATCTCGTGAGAGATACGATAAAAGTATTTACTTATATCAAGCTTGAGGTAATACCACGGCTCAGGCTTTCTATCAACCTGCCGTAGCCAGTATTGAAGCCTGTCAGCTGCTTTATGAGTTCCTTTACCGCGTCGGCATGCGTAGCTATCCTCTATAAAGGTTTTGTCATAAAACGCGTATAGAGTTTCGTACACAGTCCATTGCACGATACGGTCTCTGAAGCAAACAGCCATTACCATGCGGAGCTTAGGGTCGTAAATGAAAAATATTCTGTATTCGCCCACGTTGTAAGTTTCCGCAAACAAGTCTCTTTGCAGTGCAAAAAGATTCGGCTCAAGATTTGCCGTATAGGCCATAATCTCAAGCCGGTAATTTTTCTTTTTCCTCGCATTGTCGTAAGCGTCGCAGAGCGATTCAAAAGAACACATATTGTCAAAGACATCTACAAGAGCAGTAGGCATAGATTTCCTCCTAAGAGGGCCGCGCGTGACGTTTCCGCCTTCGCGGCAAAATAATCTTTTCCCTTACGGGAGGGAAGCCGACCCCTTTGGTGCTATACTCTGGCGTAAGTCCGTAGAGCATACGCAGCCTACTCGGTATAGCAGCAGAGCGGAGCGAAAGCCGATGTTGTTGTTAGCGTTAGAGCGCGGGTTGTTGGCGTTGAAGTTGAACACGCCAGCATTGGACGTGTTGTTCCAGTTGCCGCCACGGTAAACATATAACAGGCCGACTCCCCATAAAATTATTTCTGAACGTACTTCATATATCCGCCGAGAATACGGCCGATTTCGTCAAGCAGACGAGCCCAGTATTCATATTTAGACTTTGCCAAAGGAGGCGGATATTTAGGTCCGAAGTACGCCTTGTCTTTTGCCATACGAATTAAAAACCTTAATTCAGCAAGCTCCATGTCAAGTTCTTGCAAGGTCGTCTTTTTATAATATTTATATTCAACGGCAGTCGCAAGGCGGTGGAGCCTCATCATAGAAAGCTTTAACTCGGTAGCAAAGGCTCGGTAGGGTTTATCAAATTGCATTACTGTAGGATTTCCGTATTTCATCATGTCCTCAATTTTCTGCTTTAAGATAAACTCCGAGCGAGGCGTTTCGTTATCCATGTTAACCTCCTTTAGGCCGCGCTATCGCGCGGCCATCAGTTTCCAGCAATCAGTTATCAGTTTCGCAAAAAGCGGAGCGAAAGCCGATGAAGTTGATAGCGTAAGAGCGCGGGTAGAGGGCGTTGAAGTTGAACACGCCAGCAAGGGACGTGTTGTGGCAGTAGCCGCCACGGTAAACAAGACGCTCGCCGCGATTTCTCATATAGATATTATCGCTACCGTGGTCTCCGCTGTCCGCAGGCATAATAGCTAAAGCCTTGAGAATCTCAGGGCAAGTCACGCCGCTCGAGCAGGCCATACTTGCAAAGCCCTTAGTGCCATATCCGGAGTCATTATTAAGCGGATTTGCAAGAGTGGTATTGAGCTGGAATCCGTAAGAGCTGGTACCGCTTGCAGGAGTTCCGCTTACATAGTCAAACTTAAGCGTGCCGCTTGTGCCGGGAGTTACGAGAGAGCCGTCAGGCATAATAGCCTTCCAAAGAGTGCTGCCGGCTGCCTGAGAATTTGCTGCGTCAGCTGCATTATTGTAGGGCAAAATCTGGATTTCGCCGTCTACCAAACGATAACCGCCGACCCACTCATATACATTGCCGTTGAGGTCCCAAATGCCGCTTGCGTCGTTATTGTGAGCCCAAGACTTAGGACCAGAGCCGGTAGCTACACGTCCGTTATACATTGTGCCGTTAGATTCGTAGGTATGAACTACTATACCCTTCTCATCAGTACGAGCATAATCTTTGCCATAGCTGTTATTACCGCGAGGCATAAAGCCGTTATTGCGGCACTGCAAAGCAATCCAAGCCCACTCAGCATTTGTGCCGAGGTGCCAGCCTGCGCCCTTGTCGGTACAAGCCTTTACAGCATTATCAAAATTGATTGTATGCTTCGGGTCCTGCATAGGCAAGGAGTACGCACGGCCGTTAATGATAACGTTCTGATACTTAGAATACCAGAAGTGCGGAATCTCTACGCCGTTTACATTGAAGGCAGGGTGAGTGAGTTCAGAGCCGCCGGTAATAACGTCGCCGATATTACCTTTATCAAAGCGGACCATAATACTCGGAAGCCCGGCGTCGTCATAGATGACTTTATTTGTAGGACCGCCCAAAAGCTGAACGGCAACCTCTAAATCTGTCATAGCCATTACGCCACCTCACTTTCTACGAGAGCCCACAAATGAAGCTCAACGTTGTCCATGCTAAACGGTACGGGCTCGGGATTCTCGCCCTCAGTATACTTGCGGGCAGGAATGACGATATTTGCTACAAAGTTTTCTGACAAGTCAGAAGTAAGCAGCATGTCATGGTCGGAGCATACATTGATAACGACCTCGCTGTCACGCTCATACTTTTTCAAGTTGAGCATAAGCTCGTCGTCGCCGAAAAAGATTTTTGTGCCGCTGACCTCATAGGCCACCTTCGTGCCTTCATTTACTTCAATAACCTTCATTACTTGTTTCCTCCATTCTTAACATATTTCTGGGTGTCGTGAGCAATCTGAGCAGCGCATTCACGCTGTTCAGCTGTTGCTCTTTCGGGAGAAGTCCCGAAGGACTTAAGAATCTGGGCCTCATGAGCTTTACGCTCATCAGACTTAATATGGATATTAGCCATTACAGCATACCTCCTGTGATGATGAATGTTACCGTGCAAGCGGCAGACGCATTAACGGTAAAACCGTTTTTCTGTGTAGCTGTTACCGCTACTGTTGCTGTACTTGCTGCCTGAAGCACCGGCTGCACGCAATAGGTCGCAACGTTACGACTTTCAGCCGTAGGCAAGTCTACTGTATTTACGCCGGCAGTAAGTGCTTTTCCCTTAATGATATAAGGGCGAGCATTCTTTGCCTCGTCGGCGTTAAGGCGCTGCATGATAGCATTAAGGTCCTGCGCAACCTGAGCTTCAAACACGCCGATTTCGATATTGTTGAAATGCTCCTGATTCATGGCCGTGCCCTGCTGAATCACAGCACCCTGTGAGTTCACAATATGGTCCAGCCAAAATGTTCTGTTATACATTCGCTTACACCTCCGTCAACGGAAATTCAAATTTGAGCAGAAGGTTTTGAGTACCCGTGCGGGTAATACTGCAGGTCTGCTCTCCTGCGAGGTCGCCGCCGGAGTCATAGATTCTTACTCCGGTAATTGTCTGAGCGCTTCCGTTGCTGGGAACGCTGACAAAGAGCTGTACCTGATTTCCGCTGACATTAAGCTTGTTAATTGTCGCGTCATACCAAGTAGAGCCGACTTTGCATTGTACTTTTGCAATCGAGCGGCGCACGCGCTCTCTCAATTTTGCCAAGTACGTTGAAGTCCAAAATGCCATAAGAGTTACCTCCCTTATTTATTACTCCCCGCAGTAAGCAGCACCGCAGAAGGCCGCCGTAGCAGGATAGTTATTAAGTTTTGCGGCAATCGTCGCCGCGTGAGTAAAGGCCTCGCCAATAGCAGCAGTCTCCGGATATACACCGCTTAGGTGCTCATCACAGAAAGCCGCGTCGCTCGGGTAGCCGCTTAGCTCTGCGTCAACAGCAAGAGCATTGATAAATGACTCGCCGATAGAGGAAATATCGGGGAAAGTTCCGCAAAAGAGCGTTCCGCAGAGGGGAGCTTCGGTCATATAGTGAGAAAATACTTTTCCCAAAGCTATACCGTGAACAAAACGAAAAGCAGCACGCAAAATGACATTTGTCGGCTTGATTTCTTGTAAAGACTCAAGCAGAGCGTCAAGTGTGCGTGTACTATCCTCGTCAGAAGGATTTACAGCAAGGTATAAAACATATTTTTCAAGATATGCCGAAAAGTTATCCGCTCCATACTGCGAAGCAAGGCTTGTTCTAAGCCAAGGCAGCGTGTAGGGTAAAATCAATCCTATACGCTGCTTAATGCGATTCTTTCGCTCAGTCATGGTCTCAATAGCCTTTGGCGTTATCTGCAAAATACTTTCCCAGCGTTTTACGCCGTACTCCGTAGATGAATCAACATAGCGCTCATTCATTACGTCGTCAGTTGCTTGCCAAAGGGCGTCAGCTTCGGGCTGTTGAGCATTCATCAGAGCCATAAGCTCTTGCACGGTGTGTAAAAACATCGGCAAATAATCATATAGCTTTCTGTCCATGCTTTTACACCTCCACGCTTACTGAGCCACGAATAGGAATTGTTTCAGACGACAAGCTCAGATT
Source organism: Ruminococcus sp. Phil15 (assembly GCA_001940995.1). Taxonomy (GTDB): domain Bacteria; phylum Bacillota; class Clostridia; order Oscillospirales; family Ruminococcaceae; genus UBA7477. Next base: position 31,258 of record MSHC01000040.1, on the reverse strand, counting down.
TTCAGCCTCGCCGTTAATCATAGCACCGCCTATGTCAATGACGCCTGTGCATGACAGCATTAAAGCTTCAATTCGGCTTAATCGAATAACGATATTTTCCGAATCTTGCCACGCTTCTTTAAGGTCAAGCAAGTAGCTGTCAATGATTTCCTCGGCATACGGTTTTACGCTGTTCCAGTCAAAGCCTTCTGCATAGTCGATAGAGCCGAAGTGAATATTTACGGTCTGCGTTTGCGGGCCCATAATATTCACGATATGTCCTATCGGCGCAAGGCCGACGCCTTCACCAGCATTTTCAGCCGGGTCCATAGCGGTCTGTACAGCGGCAATAAGCTCGGCGCTCGGTACGTTAAAATCTCCGTCAAGAATAATTGCTTTTACTGCTCCTCCGGTTGTGAGTTGCTTTGCCATGCCGGCCGTACATACAGCGAGCAGCCAAGCTTTAAGCTCCTCAGAAATACCGGTAAGGCCAGCAATCCAAGTGTCAGTTCCCTCAGGGGGAATCAGACTTGCCGGAGCAATATCCTCATTCCAAGTAGGATAGATTTTTACAGCACCTACGCCGTCAAGGTCGAGAATCTTTTGCTTGTATTCAATTTTGTTGCCGCCGAAGTGCTGATATGTAAAGCTCTCAATTAAGCGAGCTCTATATACCTCTGTGTCCTCCTCGTCAACACCGGGAATAATGATAGAGGTAAGCTCCGCAGTCTCTAAGCCTTCAATATACTCAATAGGAATTAGCGTACCGAGTGTATTGTTAGGCTCGCTGCCGGGTGTTTCGCAGGTAAGCTCAAACTTATGTGTATCGACTTTAGCCGTTACAATGTAGTTGTATTGCTCCAGCGAAAATCTGGCGCCGAGCTCTACATCAATGTTAAACTCACCGATTCCCACCGCTGTGCTTGCCTCTGACGGTAAAATACCACGTTCATGACCGAGCAAAATTAAGTTTTCTCTCGGCGCAGTATCGACGTACATGCAATTAAGCATATAGTCAAGGGCGATATACAATAGAGAGAGTTCTGCGCTTAAAGGCCCAGTAGCGTCAAAAATAAGCGACCCTTCGCGTTTGTCAAAGGAATCGCTTACACGTGATAATACACGCTCCATTATCGCCTCATAGGTTTGGTCCTCGTACATTAGACGTTAACCTCCTTTTCTGCTTTGATTTCACCGAATATGGTAGTTACCCTGAATGTGCAGTGGACCGTTTTTCCTTCTGTCTCAAAGTCGAACTCATCAACGCCGGTAATGCGGTCGTCCTGTAAAAGCGCCTCAGTGATACAGCGCTCAATTTCGGGTAATACAAGAGCAATAGGTTGGCCTATTAAATGCTCAAGCTCAATGCCGTAATTCCATGAAAAAATAGAATACTGATAACGTTCAGTATTAAGCATTAAATAAATAGCTTGCCTCATTGCTTCTTGCTCGTCTGTAGTGCCGCGGATTCGGTCAGCCTCAATATCAAAGGCGTATGTAAGGCTCGGCTGAGTTTCCATTTCTACATCTACAAGAGCAAGCTCGTTATTAACAGGTATCATGCTTTAGGCACCTCCACTCTGTCAAGAACGATATACTGCTGACCGCCGTTAACACGCAAGAGAATAACTTTCTCGCCCGTTTTCAACGCAAGGTGCACCGTATATTTTTTCTTGCCCTTATAGCTGTGCTTATGACCTAAATCAACTGCTCCGGCTGTTTGTGTATTTCCCGAATACGAATACGGGCCAGCACTACCGGAGTAGCTGTGTTTGTGCGCGAGATTTACATCCGTCAAAGCGGATTCAGTCTCATGCTCAACAGTCATATTCACGGTGTAGTCGCGCACGGCATTAGTTAAGAGCAACTGCTCTTTATAAAGCGTGAGCTTTTGGTCTACAGATATTTTCAGCGGCGAGGCACTTACCACTGTGCCGAAGGTAAGAGCAAACGGCTTTGAGGCCGCAACAGCTTCCAAGGCAGCGCGCTTTACGTCTGCAAGGAATCCTTCTAAATTAAGTGACAAATGTACCACCTCGCAATTTTAGGCTCATGGTATGCTCGCTGTCTTTGAAGGTGTGAGTTACTTCCTCAACCATAAGAAAGCTTTGCACATCAATGTCGCCAAGATTAAGTTTACATACGACAGAGCAACCGGCGCGTACTCTTACGTCACCCAGCACATCAGAGAGGGAGAGCTTTCGTGTTTTTGTATTGTAGAGCTTTAGCAGCGCCTCAGCTTTTGCCGCTCCGCTGCCCGGCTGCTCTACAGTATCGGTATATTGCAATAAGCCCCACTCGTTTATATGAGAGGAGTCTTTTGCAATGTAAACACTACGCTTGCCGGAGTTGCTGTCCTCGTATGTGATTTTGACCTGATTGTAGGTCTGCGTATCGATTGAGCTCGTATAGGAATAGCTTCCCGTTACGTCTGCGTCAATAAGCAAATTAAGCTTCATGTTTTCAATGTTTTGCAGCGTTAACTCGCCGACTTTATCATAGAGAACATAAAGTTGAGTACGCGCTTGCAAGGTCTCGTCAAGTGCGTCTCCTACAATATCGAAAAGCGCCGCATTGTCCTCAGGGAGAGAGGCTATTGTATAACCGGTATTTTCAAGTTTTCCTGTCCTTAGCTTGAAGTCGTTTGCAATCATTTGAATGATTTGCGTAGCGGTCTTATTCACAAAGTTGTAGGTTTCCTTATTCTTAAAATACCTGAGCTGGTCATACGCAGTGACCTCAATGAGATACGGCGTAGAGCTGGACCTGCCTTTTGAGAAAACAAAGCCGTAAAACATATCCGTACCGTCAACGGTCAGTTTTACGGGGTCGCCTTCGGTAAAGTTGATAATATCGTCTTTTACAACGTTAAACTTCAACTTGCCCGGGCTACCAGAGCGGGTCCAAGTGAGGGAGATTCCCTCCTCAACAGCAGGATAGTAAACTTTACTGCCGTGTTGAATTAAAAGCTGAGCTACCACGGCAGTGTAAGTACTTGTCCTGTATAAATTAAGTTGGGATTCTTAATTTTGCTCGTATTTGCATTATAGAGCTCCTTATACCTTGCGCCGTTACCAGTGTATTTCTTAGTAATGGCCCAAAGAGAATCCCCCTTTTTGACGGTATATGTTTTTGCTTTCGGCGCACTCGTTGCGGGTCGCGCCGTTGAAGTAGTTGCAGTAGTTTTTGTTGCTGTTGACGCACTCGCTGCACCTTTTATGTCTGAGGCATTTACCCAGCCGTAAACGGTTGAGCCTTTGCCCGCAACTTTTATAAGGTGATACGGGTGCTTTGCGCCAGCGTTAATTTTGGTAATTGTTGCCTTACCCGGCTTACAAGAATAGCTGGTATTTCCGGTCGAGCTTGTATAATGCTTTGAGCCGGTAAAATCGACAATATCGCCAACCTTTAGCGTGGTATTACTCGAGGCCGCAGGTTTAGCGGTCGATTGAGTAGGCGTAGCTTGAGCAACGGGCTGCTTTTTAATCGTAATATTTACGGTTTTAGTAGCAAAGGCCTTATACTGCTTTAGCTTAATAGAGACGGTTACGTCGAGGCCGTCGGTCGCAGACTCTTTTATTGCGTACTCCTCAACACTCACGGTGAGGTTAGTGCTAAAAAGTAGCTTGCCTGCGGGAGATACACGGCTGACAATAAATTGAGCGGGCTTTTTTGACTTCATCAGGTTTTCAAGTTTATCAAGATACCATTGAGGCCCGTGGAAGCCGTCGGGGTACGCGGCAAAAGGGTAAGCCGCAAGTGTCGGTAAAACAGCGTCAAAGCTATCAACCTCAGTAAGCCCGGGCGTTTTCAAAAAATTGATTTCGCCGTCATTTACTAAAGTTAGAGTTTTGTTTTTGCCCTTAATCGAGACTTGCAACTTCGGTGGCGTTATGGGAAATTGCCAGCCGTCAAGAAATACTGAATACATCAGCTATGCACCCCCTCTGCTGCGATTTCAAGAGCCTCAGCGAAGCCGTCAGTTAAGACGGTAAGCACTCCGTCAAGGTCCATATTAGAATCAATCTTATTTGTCATACCTGTCATATCGATTTTTACCTCTGCTGTAGTAAAGCGATTTATTGCTTCCATTTCAGCAAGGTCTCTCAAATACGCAAGGTCCTCATCAGAATTTTTAGTCGCACCTGCAATGCTTCCGGTATCACCGGAAATATCATCAAGTACACTGCTGTAGTCCTCGCCGTTTAAGCCAAACTCATCTGTAATGCTATCAAAGGACAGCATATCGCCGAGCGCACTCTTAACGCCAAGACCTACTTCTTTACCGTTATTAAACGCCTCAGAGCCCCAGCCGCTTTGGAACGTGTCAAAGGTGCTCATGCCGTCATTCCAACCGCCAGCCCAGTCAATATCGTTTGTGTTCCACGCGTCTGATACGCTGCCGTAGTCATACGTACCGAAAGCGTCGCCCACACTTTCATATTGGAAGGTGCTAAAGCCGTCAGCCCAAGCTTCGCCGATGTCTTTGTATTCGTCCTTTTTGCTGTTAAGCTCGTCAATCTTTTTCGAGGCAAAATCAAGCCCGGAGGTGTCAATATCGACGCCCATCCAGCCGAGATACTTATTCGCTTTTTCTGCAACGGCTTTGAGGCCCTGCATAATAGCGTCTACCATGCTCCAGAATCCGATTTGAATATTTATCCAGCCATTTTTGAAAGCAGTTGCGATATTACTTGCACATGCCTTCATGACTTCCCAAACACCCATGCCGAGATTTGCAAAGAAAAGACCCACATTTTTGATTACGGCCCAAATAGCAAGGCCGAGGTTAGCAAACCATAAGCCTATATTTTTTATGACCGTCCAAATTGAAAGTCCGAGATTAGCAAACCAGAGACCGACATTTTTAATCGTATTCCAAATTGCTATACCGACATTTGCTATCCACAAACCGATATTCTTAAATAACGCGCCGAGCCACCAAAGTGCGCCGGTTACGTATTCAAAGAAAATTGCGACAAGAACAATAAGCACGATAACCAAGGCAATAATCCAAGTCAAAGGGCACGCCCACAAGGCAGTATTAAAGCCGGTCTGCGCAACAGTAGCACCAGCAGTCGCGACTTGCTCCGCAGTTAAACCGGCAGCGGCAAGTCCTGCCGCTGCAGCTTCGCCTGTTAGAGCTGCTGCATTTACGCCGTGTGCCGTAGCTTCGGCAATAACTGCTTTTGTGTTAATTCCATGCGCGGCGGCTTGCGAGAGGATTCCCTTAGCTTTCGCGTAGGCTTGAATAGCTTGAATCTTTTCAATTACAAGCTGAGCGGCTAAGATAGCTTTATGAACAAGCAAAGCGGCATTGTAAGCAACAAAAGCGGCGGCGATTCCGTAAACTATTGGCCCGATTCGGCTCCAGTTCGTTATCATAAAGCTGCCGATTTTTGCTATTACATTGAATAGCTCGGCAGCTACCACAGTTATTGCAGCAAAGCCACTCATTAAGCCTTGTATAAACGTCTGTACTTCTGGACTACGTGCGAGCTCGCTAATTTTAACAAGCAAAGGGTCAAGCGCAACAACCGCCTGATTTTTCATGCCTGTCCAAATTTGCGACCAAGTCATAGGCATTTCATTAAAGCGCTGCTCAACTTCTGTCGCAGATTGAAAAACAGCTGCTTTAATTACATCGGCCGTCAATAAGCCTTCGGAGGCCCATTCTTTCATACTGCCTTGAGCGCCTTTAACGTTTCGCATATAATCCTCAATACTTTTTGCAAGTAGAGGCGCATTCTCGATGATTGAGCGATATTCATCACCCTGTAGACGCCCAGAGCCCATAGCCTGTGTAAGCTGGTACATTGCGGCAGCTTGCTCTTGCGCAGAAGCGCCGCCGACAACAAAGTTTTTACTTAAGAGCTCAGTAAACATAATGAGCTCATTAGTTTTTACATTGCCGGTTGCGTCCTCAAAAGCTTTTCCTGCTACTAAGCCCAACTTAGCGACTGTAGCCATTGTATCAGTGTAGCTTGCTCGCGCGGATTGCGCAGACGCGTAAATCTGCTCTTGCAAGGCTTTAACGCTACCTTCGTCGTCAACAAGTAATTTCAATCTTGCTTCTGAGCTTACAAGTTCATCAGACAAATTAACTACACCTTTTACAGCTTGCATGCCGAGATAGGTTGCAGCAATGCCTTTAATTTTACTCATTAAGCCGCTTGCATTTGAGGTACCGGTTGACAACTTCTTATTGAATTTGTCCTGCTCATTGCCGCAGTCTCGCAGATTTTGCTCAACTTGGTCAAGCGCAGTATTTGCGCGTCCCAGTTCAGCACGAGCAGCATTTATGCTGGCGGTGTTAACAGCTCTGCCTGACGCCCTTTGCACAGCTTCAAAGCTACTCAATGTCATATTGAGGGCTTTGGTAATGTTTCGCAGGGCCGGCGTCATGCCGTCGCGAAGCACAAGTTGTGACTTAATAGAAGCCATAAACACCTTCCTTTCGACAGACAAATAACGCAAGCCCGAGGGACCGGGCCTGCGTTAGCGTTTCCGTCGTGATTTGCTTTTCGCTTTCTGCGCCTCCTTCTTTTCATTCTCGACTCTAACGTCAATCGCTGCAATTATGTAGGCTTGCTCGTATGGGTCAAGCTCAAAAAACTCATGGGGCTTCCAGCGAAATTTGTGGAGGCAATAGTAAGCGTAATTAGCTTCCGGGTCGCCTCCGGTGATTAGTTTTTTGCTTCATCAATCAGCTCGTCAGTTGTGGTAAAGCCGTTAAGCTCGAGAATCTTTGCAGAAAAGTCCTCAAATTCACCGGCAGTCAACATAGTAGTAATGAGCTGCTCTGCACCCATAACGCCATAGCTTGCCTGCAATTCTGCGTCATTGAGATTCGGGTAAACAGTACAGCGAGCAGATACTTTAGCCTGATAGGCTGCAGCGTCAAACTCCTGCGTATACTGTCCACGTCTGCCGGGAACGGGAATGCTTTTCATACAGCTCTTGCGGAGCTGAGAGTTTTCTGCGGCAGTAATGCAGCAGATTTCCCACGGCATGGGCTTGCCGTCCTCACCTACGAAGCGGGGCGAAGCCACAACAAACTGATTGTCAACCTTTTTTGCGTTTTGCGCAAAGAATGCGCTGAGAGATTTAGCCATAATATTTTCCTCCTGTAATTTGTGATTTATCTCATGCCGTTAAGCATGGTAAATTCCTCGGGCATTTCCCAATCGTCGAATGTACCCTCAATGTCCTCATCAAGAGTATCAGCGTCAGCGTCAAACTTCGCAAGAATACCGCCTTTAGAGAGACAGTTTTTCAAGATGATAGTCTGACGACCGACAGAAGCGGTCGGGTCCTCATTAGTGACCTGAATATCAAAGAGCGGCATAATACCGGTTTTCTTATATTCGAGCCACATTTTTCTGAAAATGGACTGATTGTAGTGAGCGGTACCACTCCAAGAGCCGGTCCAGCCAGCGGGCTTGTTGCCCTTACCGGTTTTACCGAGAATCGGCACCTCTACAACATTGACTTCAATGCTGGACTCAAAGTTGTAAAGCTGCATGAAGCAGTAGCGGTTACCGTCAGCCATAGTAATAAACGCCGAAGCCTGAGAGCCGGCAACGGCGTCCATAGCGTTCATAATTGCCTGATTCATACTTTACCTCCTTATGCCACAACAACACTCATATAAAGCTGACTCATGGCGTTGATAACATTCAGACCGGAGATATTACATACAACCGCCTTCTTGCTGTCGCCTGCTTCAACTTCAACGGTGTCGGTGTCGAAGTTTTCAATAGCGCGGATTTTTTCGAGGTCCTGATGAAGCTTGCAAATGTCATTCCACAAGCTTACACGACCGGCCGCGTCATTAGGTACAGTGCCGAGGTATCTGGTCGCAAACATGATAGCGACGTCATTTGCAATCTGGTCGCAAACGCGGATAGTCTGATTAGACTGAAAGTCTGCACCCTTTTCATCAGACAAGGTTGTGAGGGAGTTAATATCCTCAAGCACACGTACTTCGCCGTTTACATTGTGGAACATAAACTTGCCGGCCTTAATGCCTGCTTCAAGCTCAGCCTGAGTATAATCTACGTCCACAGTAAGCTCACCGTCATACTGCTTATTAGTATTAGACTTGTTAACCTCACAGCCAGCCTCTGCACCGGTTACCCAGTAAATGAGACCGAAGTCACCCATGCCAAGAGCATTAGCGGGATAGCCGCTGCATGCGTTCTCAACATTGATAACGCCTTCATAATCGCCGGCAGTTTTATAGACGATAGTCTTAAACTTTGCGCCGACTTCATCACGGAGGCGCTTTGTGAATGCGACAAACACGCCAATAGTTGCAGCGTCAGAAGCGGGGCAGCCGAGAGCATGGAAGCTATAAGCCTCAATCTTATCAAGGAAGTCCTGATACTGAGTGCCAGATACTTCAGCACCGTTTGCGCCGCCAGCAAGCGGAGTGCCTGCGGTTGCGTTCAGAGTTGCAGAGGTCTTAAACTCTACAAAATCATTTGCCACGAGAGCTGCAGCATTCGCAACAGTCTGACGGTCTACCAAAGCAGTGCCGAGATAGGTAGAGACATCAAAAAGAGCATTGTCGTCTACATTCTTTGCGATAACGATTTTAATATCGTTACCACGAGTACCTACGTACTTTGCGGTAGCATAGGTGTTAGTTGCTGCCGTTCCGCCGTTAGTAAGACGGTATACATGCAGCTTGCTCGCGTTCTTAAAGAGCTCGCGAACGGCCAGCATTTCCGGTGCGTCGTATGCGTAGCCGAAAATTTTCTGACAGCTTTTCTGGAAGTCCGCATTTGTTACGGTAAATACCGAGCCCGTAGGACCCCAGTTAAGCACAAGAGGAATCGCTACCGTACCGCGCTCGGAAAGAGCCGACGCCGCACGGGAAGCGCTGGAGAAATTGACATAATAACCGGGCAAAACTTTGTTCTGCGCGGTGAAAATACCTCCACCAAGTGCCATATTATTTCACCTGACCTTTCATATATTTTTCGATACAAGCGTCAACTTCGTCGAAGGTGTACGCTTTATTGTCCTCTAAGAGAACACTCAGGAGGTCTCTACGCTTCGCGTATTTAGCAGACCTTAAAAGCTGCTCCTTAGAGAAGGTTGCCGCCTCAACGGCAATATTGTCCTTTGCCATAGGAATTAACCTCCTTGTTTTATTTCGAGGGTTTCCATAGGGTCACCCGGGTCCGTTCTACGCACATAATGCGTATAGCGGACATAGAAATGAAGTACATTGTCAATGACTTCAAAATCAAGGCCCGTTCCTCTTATCAAGTCGCCAGTAGGCAGCGATATGACATTAAGCAGTAAGCTCAATATATCAGCTACCTCGTAGCATTCCTCACGACCCTTTTTAGGGTAATATAAAACGTCGAAAAGCGGTGTCCTTTGATACCGCTCTCCGACGATTTGCTTTTGAGAGGACGTTATAAGAATGATATTGAAGTCACCGGGCTTAAGACCTTGCTGTACTTCATCACTAAAAATTTGCCTGTCCGGCCATTCGCCGCGAATCGCCAGCGAGATGCCGTCAAGAATCTTGTTTGTATTTATCTCAGACATTGAATACCTCCTTAAGCTTAGCCTGTAGTTTTTGCTCTAATATTGCGGGAGTCATCTGAGAAAGTTTTTCCTCAGATATAGTCAGCATATAGCGTCCGGGCACCCAGCCTGCACCGCCTCGTGTGCGGTGACCGTATTCAACATAAGAAGCGTACTCAATCGGATTTATTATCTCTACCGTGTAAGAGTTTCCGTGCTTTGAGACATGCAGACTCTGCGCGTATGAGCTTGCTTCTTTGGCGCTTTTAGCGCCCCAGCCTCTGCGAAGTGTTCCGCCTTTTTTACCAGAGCCGGGAGGGTATTTACCGACCGGGGTCTTAGGAATAACTAAGGCAAGCAAACGAGCGGCAAGTTCTTTGCAGCACGCTTCGCAAAATTTATCAAATTCGGCGCTATTAAGCTGATTTAATCTATCCCGTAATTTTTTGAGCTGCTTATAATCAGCACTACCCCAAGAAGCCATTAAGCGTACTCCTTAAAGAGCTCAAGAATTACTTCTTGATGAGAACTATAGACCGCAGGCTTACCAGAGCGCTTATAACATTCTGTTCGGCCTTCTTGCGTGACTACAAGCTTTGCTCCTTCGGGAATATCAATGTTTTTTGAGATAAATAACTTAATCACTTGCCGCACCTCTGCGGCGTCATTCTGAGAGGTCGTACTTGCTATGCTGCTGTAGGAAATACGGCACGGCTCATTATGGAGCATTCTGGTCTCTTTCTGGACCGTTCTGCCATTAGCCTTATTCGTATCAGCCGTTAGCACGAAAACGTCACAGAGGCCGTCCCAGAGCTTTTTAAGAGCGTTCTGATACTTTGCCTTTACCATACAAGCCTCCTGAATCTCGAGAGCTGTCTCTCGTCAGCAGTTAGGAGCCATGAAATTAAGGAATTAAGCTTTTGCTCGTCCGACGCTTCGCCGTCAAATTGTACGGTCGTATCGCCTTCCTTAATTTGCTTGATAGCGGCTTCAAAATCAAGGTCAAAGCCTTGCAACTGACCCATACCTCTCTTAGAATTAAAAAACTCACCGACCGACATGCGGGCTGCGAGTTCAAAAAGGTCAGGAGGTATATAGGGAATGTTGCAGTCATTCTTGATTCTGGCTTCTACAGTCTGCACCGAAAAGCCTAAAAGCCAGTCGTCTCCGTCCTGCATAGTATATCCGAGACTTGTCAGCAGCTTGCCGACGTTATAAAGGAATGCGGCGCCAAGGCTGGACATATTCAAAGCTGTTTGAACAAATTGCTCAATGCGTTCCTGAATACTGTTCGCCATGGTCTATGCCTCCTTAGCCTCTCGAAATAATACGCGCAATGGCGATAGCCTTGTGATTGATATAAGAGCGGTCGCCCTCAGAAGTTTCGCCGGTATGAACAAGAGCCCAGTTTGCACCGTTAGCAAGCTCGGCGTCAGTGGGAGAAAGAGAAGCCTGCGCGGTCTTTTCATAGGAAATACCGAAGGGGCTGAAAACTTTACGCTGACGCATGTAGAGAGTGTCCTCGCCGCCGTTGGTCTTTTCATCACGAGACATTGCAAAGGGTACCTTCGCGCCGATGTCCTCATGAGAAATAGAGCCGTTACCAAGAGCGTAAGTAGTGTAGCGAGTGCCGGGAACAACAAACGAGCCGGTAGCAGCAGAGCCTTCACCAAAGTAAGGAGTTACGTCCTGCGCTTTGATTTCACCGGCAGCAGGAGTAGCAGAGTTAGCTACAACCTTAAGCGCACCAGCGTCGCCGGAAGCAGCGGCAAAATAGCCTTCCTCAGTAGGCATATCGTCGTCAACAACAACAAGCTTACCATTCCAAGTGCCGAGCTCAAGCTCGCGCTGAATACCGTCTTTGTCGGTGTACTTCAAGCGCTCAATGAGGTTGAGATTCTCAAGACCGGTAGATACATCAGAGTGCATAAAGACGAGAGTGAACTTTTTCTTGTTAGCGCCGCAAGCCTTGTTAGTTGCGGAGTTAAGAGTAGTAGCACTCATAGCACCGTCAACAGTAGTGGTATGGCCGTTAACAAATTCCAAATTCTTTGCGCCGGTCATAGCGAAAATACCCTTGAGCACAGCAAGAATAGTGTTCTGGTCAAGACCGTCCTTATATTCAGCAACCTGCTGGCTGATATTCTGCATGAAGTCAACGCCGCCGGTAATGTCATAAGAGAAGTCTTTCTCAGTCCAAGCTTTTGCACGACCTACAACCACAACGCCCTGCTCGAAGGTCTTAGTGGAAGTAGCGGTGATGTCGGTCTGGCCGTCATAGTTTACGGCGTCACCGTCGATGAGGCCACGCATAGCAATACGAGCATACGCGGTGCCGTTCTGGGCCGAGAATACGGCCTTAATGTCAGGATTACCCGCAAGAGCTCTGGATTTCTTGAGCTCATTCATTTTCAGGTTAGGCACACGGCCTACCATATATCTAAAAGCTTCCGGGTTAAAGCTCTTAGAATCGAATTTTGTGTTAGGCATAATCTAATGTTCCTTTCAAGTTTATTTTTGATACTGACTCAGCTTAAAGCTGAGCGTCGGGATTTGCAGCAAGATACGCACAGAGTTCCTCATAGTCCATATCTTTCGGCTCTTTGCTGCCGCTGGGTGCACCGTCGCCGCCTTCAGCGGGATTTGCGCCCTTAAATGAGCCTCCTTTTTTCTGTTCTACATCAAACAGAAAACCGGTGTCGGGACTCTCAGCAAGAGCTTTAAGCTGTTCGGCGAGGCCTTTAACCGTGCCGTCCTCGTTGAGCTCTGCTTTGTCGAGTTCCAAGAGAGCCTTTACAGCCTTAACATTCTTTGCCTTAGCGCCTACAAGAGCGGCCTCGATTGCGCTGTCGAGTCTAAGCTGCTTGATTGCTTTGGCGTGTTCTTTGGCCTGTTCGGTGTTCTGTGTCTGCAAAGTCGCGATTTGCTCCTTCAACGCATTAACGTCGCCGGTACTTGCACGAAGGGTCTCAAGCTGTCTGTCGCGTTCAGCAACTGTCGCCTCTGCCTGCTTTTTGGCTTCGTTAGTTGTGTTAAAGTCTGCCTTTGCAACAAAGTTTTTGCCGATTTCTGCGGAGACCTTTTTGTCAATCTCCTCAGTATAGGCTTCTCCAAGGATTGCTTTGAGCCAGTCTAACATAACGTGGTCCTTTCTCGTACTATCCTTTTTATCTGGCCAGTCCCAGTTTTGTACGGAGCATATTTGTTTTCCCCGTGCTCACGGGGTAATTTTTATATGAAAAAAGCACCACTCACATCAAGGTGAGTAGTGCTTTAATCATTAAGTTGTAATTACGCCGCGTAAATTACTTCGGCGAGCTGGTATAATAGAGGTATGGCCTTAAAGTCCTCTAAAAGTAGCTTCCAAACAATTTGGCGTAGGGCATTTGATTTCGTAAGAATTACCTACAGCTCTATAAGAAAGCTCTTTTCCACAACGGGGACAAATTACTTTGCTCTCCGGGTGTAGCTCTTTTGCTTCAATAGCTTTAATCTCTTTTTCATTATACTTAGAAGCCATAAATAATCCTCCTTGCTGTTTCATCATAATTAAGAATCTGGCCTGCCTCGTGGGCGCGGTCGTATGCGTCAATCATTAAGTACGCTCTATCAGCGTCAGAAAGATTCGGCGCTTTAACAGCGGCCTCGTAGCTTGCTCTAAATTCATCTTGCCAATCGCCAATAGCATACTCTGACGGGTGATGTAAATAATGACCGTAATACTCATGTGCTAAAACTGCTCTTTGAGACATACAGTCTCTTGCAATTTTAGAAGTAGTATCCGGCAATATATCGCCGCGAATACTAATAACGCCGCGTAAGTCAGAAAAACCTGTTGCCGACCCGGTATTGAACTGTAAAATTGACTCATCAATACCTAAAGCCTTTGCGTCAGCTTTAATACTTGCGATTTCGTCGTCAGTTAATACGCGAGAAGCGGGCTGACGTAAGCCCATTGCCATCTTTCTATTATCTATTATACCACGACTTTGGCTATTTGTAAACGGGGCTTTAGCGTTTTCGTTAGAGCTGCCCGGATTTATGATACTTTTCTTAGCCCATTCGCTATATTTCATATCAGCGGGCACCTCATAAACCTTGCCGTCCTCATCTCTTGCTACACGATAGCCGCCGTCCATATCGGCAAAATAGGGAGCAGTGCAGCCACGGCACCACGGGTGAAAAGGCGGCGCCGTAACGCCAACCTCAAATTCACTCATTTTATAAACCTTGCCGTCAAGCGCTCCGCAGAGCTCGCAGGTCTCATTGTCAAGAGTCTCGACAATTTGATATTGCTCAACGTCAAGAGCGTTAAAGCAGTCTCGCTGTGCCGCAGAGGAAAACGCAGCACTTTCGGTCATTACCAAGCGTCCGGCTTTGCTTTTAGATACATTGAACTCTTTAGCAATAGCCTTAATTGCTCGGTCAGGAGCTTCGCCTCGCATAATCATCTGAGTCAGATTCCTATTAACGCTATTTACAAGGGCTTGCTTATTAGTCCATACACGGTCACGGAAAGTCTGGTCGTCGGTCGTCCATGGCCTTGCCAGTACCTTTTTAATCGTGTCTGCATTTAGGCTTTGCAAAGACCAGCCTACACCTAAGCCTTTTTGAATTTCAAAAGCGGTGTGGTAATAGCCCTCTCGATATATCTCACCCAGAAGGCTCTCAGAGCTCCGTAATTGAGCCGAATGTAAAACCTCGGCTTCTTGCCTTAGCTGGAGCTTTAAGCTGTCCAGACGTGAAATATGGACTCGTGCGGACGCGTTTTCAAGCTGCTTAATCCATTCACTGCTTAAAGCATTTGCTTCGCCGTTCTTGATATACTCTTGAACAGTCCAGCGGAACTCTTTAAGCTCATCAGAATTAAGCAGCCTACGGGCTTCTGCAAGAGAGATTTCATTGTTTTTTGCAAAACGTCGATACCAAACCGACAATTTTTTATCGATTTCACGAATTGCCGCCTCATATTGAGCCTCGAGGTTTTGTACGTACTCATAGCCTGTATCAAGTAGAGCCTCCTCGAGAATCCTCATGCGGCCAGCCCAGTACGTACTATTCCTCATATCTTACCTCCCGAGCAGCTTTGCCTTAATGATATAAAGGATTTGCTTCCAGTATGATATAGGCTTATAACCGAGACGCTGCTTTTCTCTGTACTCGCAGCCAGCGCATACCTGACGACCTTTGGGAATTATGTCGCCACAACATACACAACGATTATTCCTCATCATCTGGAGCCTCCTTTTTACTGTTTGTAAAAGTAGCTTGATAGGGGTCAGTTGACATATCGTCCTCTTGCTCGGCCTTTAATTTTTCAAGCTCTTTCTGGGGGTCAACGACCCACGGATGCTGAGCTATAATTGTCTCCTGAGAAATAACTCCGGCAGACTTACTACAATTTTCAATAACCTCAGACTCGTTAACAAGCGTGTCACGATTGAAAATAACATTTATTTCAGTACCTTCAAAATCACCGGCTCCCGTATTAGCAAGGTGCTGAGTTATAAACCAAAAGATTTCCTCAAAAGCGGCTTGCAGCTCTGTTTCAGTGTCATTTGCGTCAAGGTCAATATCCATATAAAGACTTTGAATGTTCATCTGATTCGGTGAGCCTTTAAGGCGCTCATCTTTACCGTCAAAGCTTCTCATATTTTCAATGAGGGCACTTTTTAGCATTTCAAGCACGATTTTATAATTTTCGCTATTAACTTCAATCTCAAGGGAATCAACTCCACCTTGCACACCTTCTACAGCACGGACTTTAACAGCGCCGTAGGTTGCGAGGTTTTGTCTAAACTCTCCGAGGTCCTGCCCTTCATAATTCTTAAGCACAAGAATCGTTGTATGAACGTCCTCGGCCATATTATTTACAAAGTCGGAACGGAGCAAGTTAATCGCGTCTTGCAAAGAGCGGCAGCGACGAATTAAGGGAATCTCTTGCGCATTATACTTAATAGGAATAAGCGGCAAGCGCTCCCAGTTGTATTCATCTGCTTTACCGTCGGGCTTTGTCACCGTAATGTAATTAGCTTTAGGGCCGTCAGGGTCCGGCGTTAGTACGCCATTCTCAAAAATGTAAGTATATAGGCCGTTAGCCTTGAAAATATTTACCTTTTTGACCTTTTTCTTTTCAGAGCCTACATACATTTCAACAGTATAAAGCCGGCAAGCACAGTCAAGCTCAGTATGGGCTGTATCTTTCCAAAAAGGCAATACCTCATACCCGGGGAAATACTTAAACACAAGCTCGCCGGCGTCATTGTAGTAGGGATAGAGCCAAGCAATACCATTATTAAGCGCGTCAAGCCCTGCATTTTTCAAAGTCCTCATGAACTTCTTGCCGAGAATCTTTTTCACAGCTTCAACATAAAGGGCTTTGTCGCTTTCAAAGGTAAGAGGCTTACCGAGCAAATAATTTCTCTTTTGGTCTACATGCTTCGCGTACTGATTATCGACAATGCGATTATTCGGCAAATGCTTTATTTCTACAAGCTTACCGTCTTTACCGATTGCCAAACGCTTACGCCTTAATATATCATGGTCGCCCTGATAATACCTCACGCCGTCAAGCATTTCACGCCTTACGTCTGAGGTCTCCCACTCAGTAAGCTCAAGCGCGAAAAATTGCAGCTCTGTTATAGGCTTACCAGCTTTCAGCTTTCTGTTTATAAGCTGCTGTTCTATATTCTTTCTAAACAAAGGCATTTTTTCTCACCTCACTTAAAAACTAAATCGTGCCGGCGCAAATGCGGCACGTACAAAATACCTTAAATCGTCCATTGAGTGGTCGTCTGTTTTAAGGGGCTTATCCTCGGGAGCTTTTTCGTCCCAACGGTATAAGCCAAACTCTCTGATACAGTCGGCGCAACAGTCACAAACAAAGATATTGCCTGCTCTCAACTGCGTAGCGACATCACGTATGCCGTCAATTACGCGGTTAGAGGCAGGCTCAACTGAATATTTACCGTGTCTGCGTATACACTCGATAAAGCTTGCGGCAGAGGGGTCAACGATAACCTTAAAGACAGGTAGGTCTCCGGCTAATTCTACAAGAGCCGCATAATGTTCCTCGTCTGTCCTCTGCCGTTGCACCTTCCTGCTGTCAAAGTAATATTCTTTAATACGATACCATTTTCCGTTTGCCAGACCCCAAAGGCCCATAGACGTCGGATTTATAGTGCCGTAGTCGCAGGATATATAATATCTTTCATAAGGCCTTGCTACACTCGGCACAATATGAAAATCGGGATTAAACATGCTGTATATAAGACCTTCGGCAACTACCCAAAGTCCTCTTATATAGCGCTCGTAGAATACACCCGAATAAAGTCCCTCGTATCTCGCTTTAATTGCCGGGGACAAGCTCAAATTGTCGTCCATTGTAAAATGGAGATATAAAACATTCTTTTCTTTTTGCTTACATATCCATTCTTTATAAAACCAATGCCCGGGGGATTCAGGATTGCAGTTAAACCAAAACTTTGACCCGGCAATAGAGCAACGGGCCATTGCTTGCTCTACAAAAGAGCGAGGCATAAGGGCAACCTCATCAAACAATACACCGGCGAGCGTGATACCTTGAATCAACGTGTAGCTGGATTCATCACGGCCGCCAAATAGGTAGTAAGTATTAGTCTTATCACCTATAGAGATAATAAGCTTGTTTTCTGCTCGCTTCTCAATGACCTCATACATTCCCTCAAGCCAAGTAGGCATTTGCGTAATAACGTTACGCCGGAGAGATTCAATAGTACGGCCGCAAATAGCAAAATTCATGTTTGAAAAGGTTGACATGCTCCAATGCACAAAGCCAATCGCCATTGAGACAGTCTTGCCGGAACGGATTGAGCCGTCACAGATAATACCGTCTTTATTCTTTAGGGCCGGCTGCGTCCACCATATCAGCGTCGCTTGCTGCCGCAGACTGAATTTCTGGAATTGCACTCAGGTCAACCTCCTTCCCAGCATTATGCAAAGCCTCAAAGAAGTTTGTGGCCTTTTCATTCTGTGGAGTAGCGGATTCATGAGCGGTATACTTATCAATCACAATACCCATTGCAGTTGCTATCTGGCTAAGAGGTGTAGCCTTGATTTTTGCGTCGTCATTCATGGCTACGAGCATTTTATCGATTAGAGCACAGACATCATTTTTCTTAGACTCCATGTGAGCGAGAACGCTTTGCGTGTTCTCCTCCTTTTTTTGCGAGACTTTTTGAGCCAGCTCTGAATCGCTTTGTAGGACTCGGCGAATCGTTGTTTGAGATACATGGTATTTAGCAGCTAAAGCTCTTGTGCTTGAGCCTTCAACCGATTCCGCAATTATCTTTTTACGTTGCTTGTCGGTTAGCTTCGCCACATTACCACCTCGCTTGTCTACATGCTAACCTCCTGATATAAAATAAGCGAAGCCCTGTGCCGGAGGCCGCACAGAGCTTCGCCGGAAAGACAGTCGTTGACTGAAAATCCGCATTACATATAACAGATTCCTTTATTTACCCCGGGAATCCATTATACCTATTATACCACAAGTTTTACGTAAAGTACGCGGCTTATTCCTGCCGGGCTGCTGCATTACGTTGCATTTGCCGTAATGCCTTAGCATGTAGACGCTGGACCCACCTAAACGCGTAATTCATATCAATAGCAATTTCTTCCATACGCTTACCAGATAGCCACCTCATCTCCAAAAGGGTTTTAAGTATGGTATCATCAAGTAAAGTGTTAATTGCCTCGGCTGTTTCACGCTGTATCTGTTCCAACTCGACAATATCTCGCCGAATTTCTGACTCGAGGTCAATGGCTTCGCAGATACAATTTTCAAGCTTCTTTGACGGACCCGTATACACGACAACCGGTTTAAGCGTTTGCGTGGTAGTGTTACAAATATTATGTAAATGTTCAATCCTATCATACTTTGCTTTAATCCTCATCTCTATTTTATAATTACGGTTAAGATAGCCTTTAGGGTCTTTAGCTATCCACTCCAAGTGTTCAACGGGTATCATGAAGCCACCTCCTTAATTCTTGCCTTCAAGGCGTTTAGTAATGCGTTTTGCTGCTCATCTTTCGGCAGTAAAGTGGAATCCATGACAACCGGGTCCCACGTATCATTTGCAAGAATATGATGAATCAAAACAATATGCTTTTGACCGGGCCTGTGCAGTCGCTTATTTGCTTGTAGGTAATACTCCAAATTATCAGTGGGACCAAACCATATTATGATATGCCCTCCGTCTTGAAGGTTAAGGCCGTGGCCTGCACTTGCGGGGTGCGCTAATAAAATCGGAATTTCCCCTCGATTCCAGCGCTCAACCGCGTTTTCCTCTTTGACTGATACAGCCTCAGGGTATCGCTGCATAATTCTGTCATACTCATGCTTATAGCTGTAAAAAACTAAAACCGGCTGACCGTTTGCTTCCTCAATGAGATTATCGAATATAGCAAACTTGTCCTCGTGAAAAATCTTAACTTTTCCGTTTTCATCATAGACAGCACCGCCGGCCAACTGTAAAAGCTTTGCTCTTAAAACAGCTGCGGTCGTACCGTCAATATCTCCGTCGGCAAAAGGCAATAAAGTGTCGCGTTCTAAAGTCTTATAAAGTTTTTTCGCTTTCGGCGATAAATCAAACTCATGTCTAATATACTTACGCTCAGGAAGGTCAAGCCAGTCAGCAGAATCCAAACTAATACATAAGCCTTTAAGCCTATCGTATATCTCAGCCTCTGCACCCGGTTTTAACTTCCAAGAATATATGACCTGCGCATTACGCTTGTCCGGTACAAAAAAGGTATCTCGATAACTCGTCAAAGTCTTGCCGAGTGCTTTGCCGCCGTCAAGTAAATACATCTGGGCCCATAAGTCCAAAAGTCCGTTAGGCGACGGCGTACCTGTCAAGCCTACTATTCTTTTTATGTAAGGTCTGACCTTTTTAAGCTCTCTGAATCTTTGAGCCTTATTTGACTTAAAGCTGGAAAGCTCATCTATAACGACCATATCAAACGGCCATTTCTTTTTATAATGCTCAACAAGCCACGGGACATTTTCCCGATTGATGATATAAATATCTGCCTCGGTGTCAAGTGCTGCAAGACGTTTGTCCTGACTGCCGAGAATCATACTATAGGTTAAATGCTGTAAGTGGTCCCACTTCTTTATTTCTGCCGGCCATGTGTTTTTCGCCGGCTCCAGCGGGGCAATAACCAAAGTCTTGCGTACCGCAAAATAATCATACATAAGCTCGTTAACAGCGGTTAAGGTAGTAGATGTTTTACCCATTCCCATATCTAAGAGAATGCCTGCTTCCGCGTTATCAAGCATAAACTGCTTCGTAAAAACCTGATAATTATACGGCTCATATATCAATAGGACTCACCCCCAAGTCTGCCAATTTTCTTATAAACTCATCTCGGTCATTTATCAGCCAAACCGTAAAGCCCAGCTTTCTTAAAAACATACCAACTTTTTTCTGCTGCGGACTCCTGCCGTCTTTAAGTCCCGGCCGCTTTAATTCTACAAAAATTATTCTTGCACCGGGAAAGAGACAAATGCGGTCCGGCACACCCGGATTGCCGGGGCTTACCCACTTATAGGCCTTGCCGCCGCACCGGGCGACATACTTTCGGAGCGATTGCTCCAAGCTACTTTCTAACATAAAAAACCTCCTTCAGCAGTTGCAGCAGAATCAGCAGTTTTTTCCTATATATTTTTATAAGTGCGTTTTGAGAAAATCATTTAAGCAATAGTGTATAGTAAAATTCTCTAAACGTATTTTTATATCTAATTAAGGTAAAACCTGCTGAAACTGCTGAAAAGCCTCCTAAAGCCTTGTAAACAAAGCCTTTTTCAGTCAGCGGCTAACTGCTGAAAACCGCTGAAACTGCTGAAAGCAAAAGCGCTCAAGTTTTCAGCAGCTGAAAAAACTGCTGAAAACTCTGCTGAAAGCAATGGCGCTTATACCTGTCTTACAAAACATCTTTGCCGGCCATATAGCTTACCGCAAGGCGCACTACTGCAAGCAGTCCAACCTTGAACGCGTCGCAGCATGTTGTTAATCTCGCGGGCTTGCAACGGGGTGAAGCTTTTCGGGTCGCCGTGAAACAGTTCTTGCCATATTTCAAGTGCACATACTTTTGTACGCTGCATTGTTCCGGCCTCTGCTTCGCCGCCGAAGCCACCGCTCAAAAAGAGCATACGCTGGTCGAGGTCTCGGTCGTCCCAGTCATCAGGCAAAAGCATGTCAAGGAAGTTTTCAATCAAGCCTTGCTTACCGTTCATCTCAGTATGCTTTTCCTGTACCTCCTTAGCCATAGCCTCAACCTCGTCTGAAAGATACCACACCTCACCGGCATTATAGCGGACAACAATCTCGGCCCATATCTGGTCTACGATTTCAGGAGTCAAGGCGTCGCCGTGGGCTTTACCCGCATTTGTAACAGTAACCGGCCAGAAGCGACGGCCACCTGTTGCGTCTCTTAAAAACTCGTCGTCATTAGTAGTACCGAAAAATGCACATTGCCTCGGGTGCTCTTGTGTGCGGCGAGCATACGCTGCACGGTAGCTGTCCGTCTGTTTAGAGACAAACTGCTTGATTTGTTCGAGGTCCGCTTTTTTAGTGGCGGCCATTTCACCCATTTCTATAATCCAATAACCTTGTAATTGTTCGTAGGCGTCTTTGCCGGTCATGGTATAGAGTGAATCCGAAAACCAGTTTTTACCGAGCTTTGCGAGAGTCGTAGACTTTCGACAGCCCTGAGGTCCTACCAAAACAAGAACGTGGTCATGCTTACAGCCGGGCGAGAGAATACGAGCAGCGGCACCGATTAAGGCTTTACGAGTAACCTCTCTTACGTATACGGAATCCTCCGCACCGAGATAGTCAATAAAGAGTGTGTCAGCTCTTTTTACGCCGTCCCAGACTAAGCTGTTAAGGTATTCTCTGACAGGGTGGCGCGTATGCTCAAGCATTGCGAGCTCAACGGCGTCACGGATTTTAACGGCGCTTTCAATCTTATAGAACTTTTCAAGGTGACGTCTAAGACCTGCGTCGTCTGCGTCAGACCAGCAGTCGCTTTGTCGCTTGTCAAAATCCTGCCACGGCAAATTGCCGCAAATGATAGGTCTTTCACGAAAAGCGTCATAGTAATACTGCCCCTTAATATTCGGGTCATTTCTTAATATGATGAGTGCATTATCAATCGTCGGCAGAATAGCGCCTTTAAGAGATACCTCTAATGTCTTGACCCATTCTGCACTATCGGCGTCGCCTTCCTCATCAAGTGCGCTAACAATATCAGCCAGCTTGTGCATATTAAGGTCCTCAACAACAGAGGAATCCTCAATCGCAAACTCTGACATAGCGATATATGAAGGCAATCTATTAACAGGCGTACCCGGAGTAATATCGTCATCGCGGTCGCCGAACATGTGAAGGCGTACCAAGTCAAAAGAGTTGCAAAGCTTTCCGCTTATGGGGTCGGTGCCGTGATGAGAGTAGGCAAACTTACCACTCTCATAAATCACCAAACCGCCTGAGGTAGAGCCTCCGGCGTAGGTGTAACGACCGTTTTCACAACGGGTATATGTAGCCGGCAAAAACTGCTCAATCGCTTCCTCAATAGGATAAACACGACAGAAAGCGCCGACAATGCCGGGCTTCTCATACGGGTCACCCTGCTTTTTAACAAGGCGGGTCATGAGGTCAGTCTTACGGCTTGAAACAGGCCACTCGGTCGGGTCTCGCCAATCAGTATAGCGCTTGAGCTGCTCGTCAACGTCCAGCCACGGCTCGTCTATCATTTCATACCTAAAAGGCGCGTCAATAGAAGTGCTGGGCCAGTACATAAGTCTATGCGGCTCAAAGGTTGTGTCGTCGCACATGTCAATACCGATGTCGCCGGCAATACGGCGCGCAACTGCTGCGTATTCATCAGGCGAAACAGGTCGAGAGAGCGGAATTACCAAACGGAGACGCTGGTCGCGTGCAGTGTGTGAATGCGTACTGTAAA
Organism: Ruminococcus sp. Phil15; assembly: GCA_001940995.1. GTDB lineage: Bacteria > Bacillota > Clostridia > Oscillospirales > Ruminococcaceae > UBA7477. The sequence goes on along the minus strand of MSHC01000040.1, from coordinate 8,725 downwards.
GAACAGCAGCACAGCCAAGCACAAGCTCAAAAGCGGGCCAAACGTCCTCACCGACAGGCACAGAGTCAATATCAAGAGTCAGCAAGCGTCTTTGAATAATAGCGTCAGCCTTACGGCGACCGCCTCTCAAAGTACCGCCAACAAAACCGCCGACGTCTTTTATATCGTCTCTTTTTGCCTTAGGCATACGCTTGTACTCAACAACGGACTCTTGCGTCTTAGTCGGTATAGCAAGACGGCTCGCAAGCTCAGACCAAAGCATTTCTTTGTTTTGCCATTGCGTGCAACGTCGCGAGCTACCTACCGCAATCGTTACAACGCCGTCATTTGCAAGCGTTCTTACAGGCATTAAAAAGTACCTGCCCTTGTGACTATCCTCGTAATACCGGCATTTTTAATCATGCGGTCACACATATTACAAGGTGTCGGGTTAATATCTTTGTCAAGGCATGCGAGATATAAGGTAGCTCCTCGCATGTCTTTTCTTGCGGCGCTGATAATCGCATTTTGCTCAGCATGAACAGCTACGCAAGAGCCGTACTGATTCCCGTGCTTTGCAGCAAGCTCGTCAATAGGCTCAGGGTGTTCTGCTCGATAACAGTGACCAGTATCGCAGCAATTAGCCTCTCCGCGCGGAGCGCCGTTATAGCCAGTCGCGATAATTTCATCGTTGTTGACAATAACGGCACCATATTGTCTGCGGAGACAAGTGGAACGGGAAGCGACGACCTCGGCTATATTCAAATAGTAATTATCTTTATCAATTCTCATAGGTCCTCACTTTCCGCTGCTTCCGAATGCTCCGCAGCCTCTTTCGTCTTTTTCTGTTACAAAATCAGCAATGACAACGGGCAATATTACAAGCTGCCCAATGCGGTCACCGATTTTTATGTCGTAGCCGTCAAGTCCTACATTAGAGACAACGGCATGAATCTCTCCGCGATACCCTGAATCAATCGGCGGCAACTGACATATAATACCTCTTGCGCTTAAGCTACTACGCGGAAATATGTAGCCTACATAGCCGTCAGGAATTTCCACACCAAAGCCCAAAGGAATCTTTAAGACTTGGCCGGGATAAATTGTACGCTGCCACGGTGAAAATACATCTGCACCGGCGTCGTTATCATGAGCTCGTAAAGGCAAACGCTCTTTCGGAGCACCGAAGTCAATTAACTTAATTTTCATCAAGTTCACCTCCTGCAATCGCAGGAAAATCAGCCTGCAAGATTTCAGTAAGCGTAAACTTCGGGTCAATAGCCTTACCGCATGTCATTTTACCCTCTTTACATTTACCAGTCACGCAGAAGGGTCCGGCATTGCCAAACATCTGCGGAGAAAGCTTATACAGTAGCTCCCAGATTTTGAGCAATACATAACGGGTCTCGTCAGTGTTGCGACGGCAAACACGCTGGCTAATCATGTGCTTCCATTGATACGGTGTAGCACTGATTATGAGAATATTTCTCAAGCCTTGCGGCGCTAAGTAGCCGGCGGCGTCATTGCCGACATCATAATCTACCAACATTTTGTATTTGCGCATTGCCTCCTGACATTGCGAGAGGTAGCCAAAACGCATTTGACTGTCAAGCAGTTCGTAGGGTACAACAAAGTCAGCCTCGCCGGAATAATCGCTATACTGCAATGATGCAGACATAAACTTGACCTCGTTTTGATGTCGGGTAATCTGCGCAAGGAATCTGCGAGACGCGCCCACAATAGCAACGTTAATAACACCAAACTTTTGAATAGTAGGGTGCGGCAAGCTTGCCATAGCGGAAACTGTTTCAGGGGTATACTCTTTATTGTAAAGAGCCATAAAGTCTGCCATGTCTTTAATCTTATGACCGCGCTGAGTAAGACGCGCAGCGCAGACCATCATCTTTTCAGACTCAGTAACTACTTCAGGATTGAGCACATTAACTTCTATTCTATTCATTAGTGCTTTCCTCCTCTACAAGAGCCAAGAGCAAAAGCAGGTAGTTAATACTGTCTGTAATTTTCTCGGCCCAGCGTTCTTTTGAATATGTACGACCGTCAGTGCACATATCCGAAATTGATACAAGGTGCTTTGTCAGCATACCGAGCAAGGCTTCTTTCGGGGTACCGTCCATAATAACGGCAGCCTTCTTAAAATGCGCCAAGCGGTCAATATCCGCATTAAGTGCGTATTCCTCGCCCTTATGGGTGAGAAGCTTTTCGCAGTATGCAAGCTGCTCCTTGACGACTTTATTAAAAACATCAATTTTCATAGCTTTAATCCTTTCTATAGTATTCACATTCGTAGGCGTCCGCTCTAAGCGGTAAGCCAGTCGCCCAAGCGATAGGCTCTGCCATAAGTTCACCAAGCTCTTTAGCCGAGCTCACGCCTTCGGGAACTTCGCATATAACTTCATCGTGAACATGAAACACAACAGGAAAGCCATTGTTTTCAAGTCTTGTAATTGCTTCTGCCAAACAGTCACGCGCTGTAGCCTGAACGATATTCTCCACGAGCTTCGGGCCATAGGATTCAATGCGGCCCCATGCACCTGACGACTGAATATTGCCCTCATAGGTGATATTGTCATCAACAACAGCGGGCTTAACATAACTTAGCTCTCGGCCATTTGGTAAACGAAGCTTTAAGAGTGGCCCTTGCTTATGAAAGCCCATGCCGTATGGTAATGAAGTAGGCGCCTTTGTTTGAATAGTACGCCGAGCCATTGAATCAGTGTCCCACCAAAACTTTGTAATAGCGGGATTTGCAGCACGCCAGCTATTAACAAGCGGCTTAAGTTCAGATTCAACAAGACCCATATCAAGAGCTCCCATTGACTTCAAGGCACCGACGCTGCCGCCGTAACCGAGAGCAAGCTCTGCGATTTTTCCTTTTTGTCTCATAGGGTCGCCCTTCTTAACACTACCGGCGGGCAAGTGAAACATCTGCTCGGCAGACGCCTCATAAATTTTGCCGTGTGTATTAAAAACGTCCATTCGCCAAGTCTCACCTGCAAGCCAAGCAAGTACGCGGGCTTCAATGGCGGAAAAGTCGGCAACAATGAAACGGCAGCCCTTTCGAGGTACAAACGCCGTACGTATTAACTGCGACAGCGTTCCTGAAATATCATCAAAAAGCAACTCCATTGTCTCAAGGTCACCGGCACGCACCAACTGTCGAGCAATATCAAGGTCGCGGTCAGGCATTTTGTTTTGAGGCAAATTCTGCATTTGCACTAATCGTCCGGCCCAACGACCTGTACGGCTGGCGCCGTAGAACTGAGTCAAGCCTCGTATTCTATGGTCCTCACAAGCAGTGCGGAGCATGGCGTCGTATTTACCGGTAGAGGTTTTTGCAAGCCCTGCACGAATATCGAGCATTTTATCAACGTCCTCATGGTCTGCGTTAGCGCGTACACCGGGAATTGATTTTTTATTAAGGCTCTCAACCTCAATGCCTGCCGTGTCCTCAATCCAGCCTTTAAGCTGGGCCGTACTTTTCGGATTCGCAAGCCCGGTTAAGTCTTTCGCTTCATCTAATAATCGTGCTTTGATAATAGCGTCAATCCTAACCGCTTGCTCGGCAAATACAAGGTCTACGCCAACGCCGCGGTCATTGATATGCTGGTCATGCACCCACAAAGGCTGCTCGGTCGGGAACATAGGAAAGCGAGATAATTTACGACGCACTTCGCGCTCCGTCACAACGTCTCCGACATTGTACTCTTTATAAAGAGCCCAGCGCTCGGGGTCATGCTCAGGCAAATTGCGTGTTCTCATTCCATTAGCTTTTGTAGGCTTACACGGTATTGAGAAGTAACGAATTAAGGCTTTACCGGTTTTAAGCTTTTGCTTGTCCTCAGGCAAGCCGAGAACAATGCCAACTGATTCCAAAGTCGCGGGCAGTCCAAGCTCTCTGGCCCAAACTGCTGTACAGCTCCATTGTTCAGGCGGCGTTATGGAGCCCATATACGCGCTTATACAAGTTCTTTCAAAAGACGCATTGAATGCTGTCTTAAGTATTTCGGGGTCATATAACGCGTTCTGGACCTCCTCAGGCAGCTTTTCGCCGCAAGCCAAGTCAATCTCTATAACCGGGTCATCATCAAAGGCATATCCGAATAGGAGTATCTCAAATTCAGGGTGCGCGGCATAAGCATAAACACCGTGTGTTTTCAAGTCCACAGGACTGTAGGTTTCTATATCAATACTAAGTGTTCTCACTTATGGTCTCCCTTCTTGCGACGAGGTAAAACCTTATGCCTTACCTCGTCGCCGATTTTGCAGGAGATGAACAATCTCGAACTTAGCCGAGAAGGTCATCGTCGTCCTCATCCTCCCAGCCGTCGTCCCAGTCAGAGTCAGTAATAACACCGCCACCGAGAGGCTCGCCGTCGTAAAGCTTCATGATACCATTAAGGCCGGCAGAGATACCCTTATTGCCCTGAGTGTCATAGACATAGAAGTTGATGATTGCGCGGCCGTAGCAACCGGAATAGAGCTCACGCTCATCAGTAATCGGCACCTTCTGTGCGTCAACGATAACGGGAGGATTATTCGAGCTTACGGTCATTACGTAGCAGCCCTTGCATTCCTCACCAAACTCGCCGCCGTTAGGGCGCTCACCGTCACCGTCATGGAGCGTAGTCTTGAGATTTGCCGGCAGCTTCTTGCCGCTGTTCTTTGCAAGGTAATTAGTCTTAGCAGCCTCAATCGCAGCTTTGATTTTTGCGACCGTAGCCTTGTCAGACTTAGGAATCAACAGCGTAACGCTGTATTTTGCCTGCGCGCCTTCCTGAACAGCGCGGGGAGTGAAAAGATTGCAGTACGAAAAACGTACCTTTCCAGTAGTGATTTGAGTAGTAGTAGCCATAGTTATTTGTCTCCTTTAATATAAATAGTTTTGTATTGTACGCCCCAGTTTAAGGCGTCTTGATGAGATTCAAAGAAAATGTCAATAGAGTTGCCGTCAACCGCTCCACCGCGGTCCTCGACGGTGTACTCATGACCGTCTATAATAATTACTGTGCCATAAGGCAAGACCGAAATATCGGCCGCGACGGTATGACCCGCTTTAGGAATCGTGCCGCTTGCTGTTTTTTGTATGTAGTCTGTACCGATTCTCGACGGGTGGTCTGCGCTCCAAATGCCGCAGCATTTAACGCAAGGACAATAGGCTGTAACCTTAAACTCTCCTAAGCTTTCATACTCAACAACTGTCTCAGATGAGCAAGGTGTTACAGTAGGAATGAATGGAGATTGAATAGTGACATCAGGAACAAAGCTCGACTGTGAGTTTTGTTCTGTAACCGCCTTTGACGGAATCGCTAATGACACAATCAATGCAATCAAAAGGACCAAGTTAAGCGCTAAGGATATAAGCAAGGCCTTTCGGCATTTAATTAACAGTTCACGACAGGATTTCATACGTCAGGCCTCCTCGTCAAAAGCTGCTATGATTTGCTCAGCGGGCTTATATTCAGGACGCTTGTCAGACTCAGGCGCAAGTGTAGGCTTTCCGGCGGGCTTAACAATAAGTTCGCCGAGAAGTGTTGCCACATTCTTTTTACCAAAGTCTTTTTCCATTTGCGTTAAGGTAATAAGCTCACGGGGCTTATAGATAACAGCCTCGTCATAGCCAGCGGTTTTTAAGGCGTCTGCAACTTTTACAGGGTCTGCAAATTTACGGTTGCTGCGGCCTTCAACAATTTTCCAGCCAGTGACCGGAGTACCTTCAAGCAGTGTACTCTGAACAAGATTCTCAAGGTCTGCAAGCCATGCAGAAATATCAGCTGCTCTTTCAAGAAGCTGGCCCGCTTCCTCGGGAGTAATCAATAGAACGTCAGGAGCTTCATCAAAAAGCTTTAAGTTCTCATTTGTTCGAGCTCGACATACCTGCTTTGCTTTGCAAAACTTACACGTCTCACTTGACGGGCAAAAATCGCCTTTGCCTTCAAAAGCAAGCTGGGCTCTCGGTTTAACGTAATTTTCACCCCAGTCTAAAAGCTCTGAAATTGTGATGTCGTCAGAACTTATTACGCCAGAGAGGCGGGGCTGAAAAATAGTCATTGTAATTTGCTCAACCTGATATACAAGACCGTAAGTGTTATAGGCGCCAAGTGTGTATAAACGCATTTGAGGATTGCCGAGCGCGTCTACACGCTTACCTTTGCCGTACTTAAAGTCAATGACTTCCATAAAACCGTCTGCAAGAATTAAGCAGTCAGCTGTTCCAAAGCCTTCAGGCGCCCATGCGTCATACTTGATTTGAGCCTCAAGCATTACAATAGCGTCGGGGCACTTTTCTTTAAGTGCATTCCATTTTTCGAGAATCAGCTTTGCATAAGAGATACAGTCCTCGAGCATATCCTCTGTGTACCACTTATCTTTTTTAATTTCAGCAAGGCGCTCCTCGTATTCGGTCTCGGTGATTTGGTCGGTCCAGTAAAGGGCCGTAGCTTCAGCAAGCAAGTGGGCGAGTGTACCTTCGGCCGCATAGTCAGAGGTTGTACTTGGAAAACCTTCCTCTAAACGTGCGCTTGGCGTACACTCAAGCCAACGGTGTGAGCCACTCGCTGACAATAGAGCATGAACGTCAGGCATTATTCAGCACCTCCGTTAAGCTCCTTCAAAAGCGCGGGATAATCAGCCTCTTTAATATCAGAAAGCTTTTTGCCTCCGAACTTTTCAAAAGCAGCCTTTAAGAAGTCCTGCTTGCCGGCTTTCGACAGGGCCAGAGCAACGGCTCTTACATCTGTTAAGGTAACCTTTGCAGGTGTGTCGTCTGTTTCCGGCGCATCTGCGTCGGCTGCGTTCGCATTTGCTGCGGGTGCCTCATCGGCAGCGGTAGTTGTTTTCTTATTCTTTTTAACGGGCTTGCCGTCCGTTGTAGGTGTTATTGTTGTAGTTGCCGGGCAAAGACTTTTCAAGAGTTCAAGATTCTCCGGTGTCATTTCCAGCGTTACAGTTATTTGTGCCATAATGTTTGCCTCCTTGATTTTTCCAAGCCTCATAGGCTTTTAAGTTTTTCGGGTTTTCATAAAATACTTTGACCGCAGCGCAAAGTCGGTCAAGCATTAGTTGCTCTTTTACTTGAGCGCTCTCATGGGTAATTTGGCGCACTTTTGTCTTTTAGGACAAATCAGCGGCAAAAAAAATTTCGTTGACAAGGTTTTCCGTCAACTCCAGAAAGTCAGTGCACCTCTGGACCTCAGGGACAAACCAAGCAGCTTTACCGTTAATTTTCCTGTACGCCGTGCTCATACTCCAGCCCTGCGCGTCCGCAAGGTCCTTCGTAGTCTTAGCTTTTAGCGTCATTTGAGCCAAAAGCAATCGAGTGTTAATCATACGATATATTGTCTCCTTTCTACTGATTTCGCTATAGTGCACACTACATTTTGTCTTTTAGGACAAAAATATTATATCACGCTTTTTTGGATTTGTAAATAGCTTTTTGGAAAATTTTTTTGAATTTTAGGAAAAACTATTTCTTTTTTGACAAAAGTGTGTTATAATATAGTCATTGGAGGTGCTAAAATGGAGATTGGAACGAAAATACATACACTCAGAACTGAGCGCGGATTCACACTCCAAGAGCTCGGGGATAAGGTAGGCGTTGGTGCAAGCACCGTTCGCAAATGGGAAACAGGCTATATAAAATCGCTGCGAATCGATAAAGTACATAAGCTTGCTCAAGCGCTCGGCACTACACCGACCTACCTTTTAGGAACGACCGACAACAGTATCAATATAGAGACTGTTAATTCTAATAATGGAGTTATCGGTCAAAACTCCGGCGAGATTCACATTAACAACGGCGTCGAGCTTTCCAAAGAGGAACAGGAACTCCTCAGGATTTTTGGCAGCCTTGATGTCAAAAGCCGTATTAAGCTGATGAATATGGCATACGAGCTGGAGGACGAATCTAAATGAACGCGTGGAGTCGCGAGGATATTATAATCGCCTATGCTCTGTACTGCGTTACGCCTCTTAACCAAATCAATCCACGTAACGAAGTCATTCAGCAGGTGTCCGAGATTATACCTCACTCAGTCGCTTCAATAGTAATGCGCATGAAAAACTTTCGATATATTGACCCGAATATCAGCTCGGGGCTCGGCCATGTAGCTAAGGCCGATAAAATAATATATGAAGAGTTTAAGCACGATTGGGGAGCTTTAAGCATTGAAGCCGAAACTCTAACAGGTCTTGATTTATTTGACTCTACACCTTTGCATGGAGCTAAGCCGTTATCGTCACTAACGGACAAGCGCCGTGTTACAAGGGAGAGAGTATTTTTCAAGAAAGCTGTTTTGTCTACATATGATGACCGCTGCTATGTTTCCGGCTGTGCATTGCCGCAAATGCTTGTTGCAAGTCATATTAAGCCATACTCTAAATGCCGAAGCGAAGCCGACAGGGTAAATCCCGAAAATGGAATCTGCCTAAATACCTTTTATGACAAGGCCTTTGATTCCGGCCTCATGACAATCACTCCTTCCATGAAAGTTCATATTTCTCCAATCGTTAAGACCCTCTCTAACGACGATTTTACGGCCTTCTGGCTGCTTAATCTCGAGGGAATGATTTTACCCCCCCCCCCCCCCCCCCCCCGATTTCCGCCTCGTAGGGAGTATCTGGAGTACCACAACGACGAAATTTTCAGGAGGTAGATATGAAGGCTGTAATATACGCCCGATATTCTGCCGGTCCACGGCAGACGGACCAGAGTATCGAAGGGCAGCTT
>MSHC01000039.1 GCA_001940995.1 Ruminococcus sp. Phil15 | reverse complement strand
GTCTAACAAAAGGGGAGAAGTTCATTTAAGGTCGGCTTTTATTTATAGATTTATTGGTTTGTTCCGGTATCCTGATCCGGGGAAGCATTCGGAAGGCTGAAATCTTCTGCGGTTTTCATAACGCCCTCTGCGATTGCTTTTGCATATTCATCATAGTGTTCGTCAAACAGTCTGTTGTCCTCTTCGTCCTGCATAAAGCCAAGCTCTATAAGACATGACGGCATATCCGTTTCTCGGTTCACCTGATAGTTAACGTGAGGATTCCCGATAAACCCGAAGTTTACTCCCCTATTTTTGGAGATGCCGACAGCCTCAAGCTTATCCATAATATTCTGACCCAGCGCCGTATCAATTTCATAACGCTTATTTGTCACCCAGATCTCTACGCCTCTTGCTTCTCCCTCATAGAGATTTCTGTGTATGGAAACAAAAAGGTCAGCCTTTGACTCGTTAGCTATTGTACATCTGTCGTCAAGGGTAACGAACACATCCGTATCTCTTGTCATTACAACTTCAGCGCCCATTTCGGTAAGATACTCCTTAACGAGCAGTGCGACTTTAAGGACGTCGTCCTTTTCATACCTTGTTTCGGTGGGGTCTAACGCTCCTGCGTCGCCGCCGCCGTGTCCGGCATCAATTACGACCTTGACCTTTGGGGTGTTATCCGGCTCTGAACTGCTGTCAGGCTTTTGGGAACTGCTCTGCGTTATAAGAGTTGAAGAAACAGACGCACCCGTTTCCTTTGCCTTTGAACTGTCATCGTCCGAGAAAAGTCCTGCTATGCCTCCTATCACCGCTTTTAGGAGCATAACTATGCCGACAATTACTGCGATAAGGATAACGAGCGCTACAATAACTCTGCCCCATAAGATTTTATATTTTTTCTTATTTACTGTTGTCTTTCTTTCCATCTTTCTTCCTCTGCTAAAGCTCTGTCGTTTCGTCGCAATACTCACAGACAGCCTTATTGCCGTTTACCTTAAAGTAATGCGGCAGGTAGCTTTCGTGGTTAGTAATGCACTTAGGGTTTTTACAGCATATATCGTTTCTTACCTCGCCGTGCATAAGCGGTGCGGGAGTAAGGCTCTTTTCCAGTATTAAGAGAATGAGAGCCATTCTGACATACATTCCGTAGTTTGCCTGCTTGAAATACTTGGCTCTGGGGTCGTCGTCAACGCTGATTGCAATTTCATCAACTCTTGGAAGCGGATGAAGCACAGCAAGATCGCTCTTTGCCTTTTTCATCTTTTCTTCATCGAGGACATAGACATTTTTCTGCTCCAGATACTGCTGCTCGGAAGCAAAGCGTTCACGCTGAATCCTTGTCATATAGAGGACGTCAAGCTCGCTTATTGCGTCTTCAAGTCTGAAAACCTCCTTGAATTCAACGCCCTTTAAAGTAAGCTCCTGCTTTATGTAGTCCGGAAGCTCAAGCTCCTTTGTGGAGATGAGCACAAACCTGTTACTCTTGTAACAGCTCATAGCTTTCAGGAGGGAATGTACCGTTCTGCCGTTTTTAAGGTCGCCGCAAAGACCGATCGTTAGGTTATCAAGTCTGCCCTTTTCTTCATAGAGGGTCAGAAGGTCGGTAAGCGTCTGAGTCGGGTGGAGGTGTCCGCCGTCGCCTGCGTTTACGACGGGGCAATCTGCGGTAAGCGCCGCCGCCTTGACTGCGCCGGGCAGGGGGTGACGCATTACTACTATATCGCCGTAAGAGGAAACGACCTTTGTTGTATCTTTAAGATTCTCGCCCTTTGCAACAGATGATGTTGCCGGATTATCAAAGCCGATAATTCCGCCGCCGAGTCTTAGCATTGCTGCCTGAAAAGACATCTGCGTTCTTGTGGACGGCTCATAAAAAAGTGTCGCCATAAGCTTGCCTCTGCAACGGCTTTTATAATTATCGGGATTCTGCTTTATTTCGTGTGCCAAAACGACTATATCCTCCCACCAAATTTTGGGATAGTCGCTAAGGTCAATAAGATTGATAAATTTGGAGCCTAGCATTTTTATCATTCCTTCCGATGAAAACTCACCACTAATTATTTTAGCACGTTCAGCCGGCTTTTGCAAGGGCAAACGGCAACCTTTCATAATATTGTAATATCTTCCTAAAAAAGTCTTTCAACAAGCTTTCTATACCCGTCCTTTGCAAGCACGGAGTTAAGAAGCTCTAAAGCGGCTTTGGTTGAAACGTTTGTGGGCAGGAAAAGCTCAGAAAGGATTTTCTTTCGTTTTTCACGGCTTTGGCTGCCGCCTGAAATCCCGTCATTAATCAAGTCCTGCATAGTGATACGCTCGCCCTGAGGTCTTGTGTCAGGCTCGGATACTGCGCCGCTGCGCTTTATCGCTTCTATAATAAGCGTAGGGTCAGTACCCTCTACGCCCAGCTTTCCCTCGCTCGAGAACTGAGCCTTGCGTTTTTCCTTACCGAAAATTTCCGGTGCATAGGCGTTATATATTTTTCCATCGGGGACTATGCTTTTAATTCGTCCTCTGATTTGGTTTCCTGCGCTGTCGGAGTCGGTGAGGATAATTATTCCGTCCTTTTTTGCGTAATGCCTTATAAGCTCCGCCGTATCGGGATTTTTATAGATCTGAAATCCGTTTGTGACGATTATTACAGCGTCTACAAACTGTGAAAGATGGATTTTATCATACTTGCCCTCGACAACGATCGCCTGTTTTACAAAAAGCTTTTCTCTTTCCATATTGTTTACTTCCGGAGCATTACCGTAACGGCACGCTCTAATATAATTCTGTCGTCGACTCTTGAAAACTTGGCTTCGCTGTCCGCTTCATAGAGTGCTTTGATACAGCGCCTTATCCGTGAATCGCTGACGTTACGGCAGTCGTTTATTGCATACTTTATCGCAAACTCACGGTTTTTAGGATATGCAAAGTCGTTTGCAATGTCGGCGGAGGTCCTGCCCTTTGACAGACCCGCCCTCGCCCTGTAAATGTCGCAGAATGAATTTGTCATAGCGCCGATTATAGAAATCGTTGAGATCTGCATATCGTAAAGCTCCGACAGCAGAGAAAATGCGGCGGAGGCATTGCGCTTCAAGATAAAGCCCGACAGCTTAAATGTATCTGCGTCAAGCCTGCGGATACACAGAGCGTCTATGTCCCGCTTTGCGACTGCCCTGCCCTGTGCGAATGCAGACAGCTTTTCAATCTCGTTATTTATTACAGCCTGCTCGCAGAGGCACATTTGTGCCAGATATGCGGCATCGTCACGGCTTATGTCGCTCCCGAGCTTCTGCATTTTTGCGGCAATCGTTTTTGCGAGGTCGTTAGGAGTCCTGAACGAAAACTCGCAGGAGTGTCCTATCTTCTGGCACAGCTTATTCAGCTTCTCATTTTTGTCCGAGAGGCTTTTCTTCGTCTTATAGAGATCCACACCTGTTGCATAGAATATAAGCGTTGTGCTGTCCGACAGTCCCTCCACAATAGAAAGGAGGTAATCGAAGTCGTCCTTTGCAAGCTGTTCGGCATTGAGGTCGTTTACTGTGACTACCACTCTGTCCGCAAAGCAAGGGAGCATATTACAGCAGTCCCACAGCTCGCTCATACGAAGCTTTCTGCCGTCGAGCTTATGGAGGTTCAGGCTATCCTCTTCCTTTCCCGCAAGCTTTGTGACGAGCCTTTTCGTGAACGATTCAAGTGCGGCGACGTCCTTGCCGTAAAAATAGTAGACGCTTTTTACCTCGCCGCCACGGATAGCCTTTGCAAGCTCGGCGTCGTTCATAAGAGCCATAGTTATTACCTCCTTACTTTAACCTGTTTCAAAAAATGAGGCGGAAAAATCGCCTCATTCTTGTAGTAGTTTACTGCTCCTCCCAGCCAAGCTTTCTGCCGGCGAGAAGGTGAAAATGGATATGGAAAACAGTCTGTCCTGCGTCATCGCCGCAGTTTGATACTACTCTGTATCCGTTTGTGAGATTCATATCCCTTGCAATCTTTGCGGCAACCTCAAAAATATGCGAGATTACTGCGCTGTTAGTTTCGTTTACGTCTTCAAGCTTTGAAATATGCTCCTTAGGGATAATGAGAATATGTACGGGTGCGATAGGGTTGATATCCTTGAACGCATAAACCTTTTCGTCCTCGTAGACCTTTGTTGATGGGATTTCACCCTTTATAATTTTACAAAACAGACAATCTGACATTTTAAACGCTTCCTTTCAAAATTTACTTTACAAACTCGGCAACTATGCCTGCCGCTGCGTCAAGAGCCTCGGAGAGCTTGGACATATCTGCAACGCCTGCCATAGCGCTGTCGGGACGTCCGCCGCCCTTACCGCCTGTAACTGCGGCAACCTTGCCGACAATCTTGCCGGCGTGCGCACCCTTCGCCACTGCGTTCTTGCCTGCCGCACAAGCGAGATTTGCCTTGCCGTTATCGACGCCTGCGAGGACTGCGACAGCGTCCGGTCTATCAGCCTTGATTTCGTCGCACATTTTTCTGAGCATTTCAGTGCCTACTCCGTCAAGCCTTGCGGAGATTACGTCCACGCCGCCAACATTCTGCACGTTATCAAAGAGCGACTTTGTCTTCATATTTGAAATTTCGCCTCTGAGGGATTCTATCTCCTTTTCGAGCGTCTTAATCTCGCCCATCACGCCTGCGCATCTGTTGGCAAGCTCTGACGTATTGCCGATTTTGAGCGTCTGTGCAGACGCAGTTATAATGTCCGCCTGCTCCTTGATGAGTTTTAATACTCCGTTGCCCGTTACGGCTTCGATACGTCTTACTCCTGATGCCACAGAGCTTTCGGAAACGATTTTGAAAAGTCCTGCCTTGGAGGTATTATCGAGGTGCGTACCGCCGCAAAATTCTATAGATGCATCGCCCATTGTTACGACTCTTACAGTTTCGCCGTACTTTTCAGAGAAAAGAGCCATAGCGCCCAGCTTTTTAGCCTCGTCGATAGGCATTTCCTCTACCTTTATATCCATAGCGGAAAGGATATATCCGTTTACGAGGTCCTCAATTTCCGAAAGCTGCTGCGGTGTTACAGCCTCAAAGTGGGAGAAGTCAAAACGGAGTCTGTCGTCAGTAACGAGCTGACCTGCCTGGTGGACGTGGTCGCCTAATACCTTTCTGAGTGCCGCCTGGAGAAGATGTGCGCAAGAGTGGTTTCTCATAACGTTCTGACGGCTTTCCTTATCGACAGTAAATTCTGCCGTCTGACCTACCGACACAGCGCCCTCGACAACTTTCACCTTGTGTGCAAACTTGCCTGCTACAACCTTCTGCGTGTCAATAACCTCGCACACGCCGCTTGCCGTCTTTATTGTACCCTTATCGCCTGCCTGTCCGCCGCTTTCTGCATAGAAAGGTGTAACAGAAGAAACGATATAAACCTCGTCGCCCACTCCGGCATTTTCGATAAGCTCGTCATCGTTTGCAATAAATGCGATTTCGGCATTATTTGTAAGCGTTTCATAGCCTACAAACTTTGTTGTAAAGCTCTTATCAATCTTATGGAAAACAGTTTCGTCAGCGCCCATATACTTAGAGCCGCCTCTTGCCTTACGGGCGGTTTCTCTCTGTTCCTCCATAGCGGCGGCATATCCCTCCTCGTCGCAGGAAAGACCCTTTTCCTCCAAAATTTCTCTTGTGAGGTCGATTGGAAAGCCGTATGTATCGCTGAGTGTGAAGCACTTAACGCCGTCAAGGACTGTTTCGCCGTTTGCCTGCATATCGCTGATATAGCCGCTGAGGATATTAAGACCTCTGTCGATTGTTTCGTTAAAGTTCTTTTCCTCTGTTGTAAGAAGCTTTACGATATAGTCGTACTTTTCTTCAAGCTCGTTATATTCGCTCTTAGAGTTGTCCACTACTGTTTTTACAATATCTTTGAGGAACAAGCCGTTGATACCGAGGAGCTTTCCGTGGCGGACCGCTCTTCTGAGAAGTCTTCTCATTACATAGCCTCTGCCCTCGTTTGAAGGAAGTACGCCGTCGGATGCGAGGAATGTTACAGACCTAATATGGTCGGTGATAACTCTGATAGAAACGTCCTTTTTGTACTCCTTGCCGTACTCGCAGCCTGCGATTTCGCAGACCTTATCTCTGATTGCCTTGATAGTGTCAACGTCGAAGATTGAGTCTACGTTCTGCATGATTGTTGCGAGTCTTTCAAGACCCATACCCGTGTCGATATTCTTCTGGGCAAGCGGCGTATATGTTCCGTCCTCGTGTCTTTCAAACTGTGTGAACACGAGGTTCCAGAATTCCATATATCTGTCGCAGTCGCAGCCTACCTTGCAGTCGGGCTTGCCGCAGCCGTACTCCTCGCCTCTGTCAAAATAGATTTCCGAGCAAGGACCGCACGGGCCGTCCGTTCCTGCTTCCCAGAAGTTATCCTCCTTGCCCATACGGAAAATCTTTTCAAGCGGGAGTCCGATTTTCTCGTGCCAGATTTTTTCCGCCTCGTCGTCATTCTCATACACGGAAACAAAGAGCCTATCGACAGGAAGCTCCAGCACCTTTGTGCAATACTCCCACGCCCACTCTATTGCTTCCTCTTTGAAGTAATCGCCGAATGAAAAGTTACCGAGCATTTCAAAGAAAGTGCCGTGTCTTGCGGTCTTGCCGACGTTTTCGATATCGCCCGTTCTGATACATTTCTGACAGGTAGTCATTCTTGTTCTGGGCGGCACTTCCTGACCTGTGAAGTAAGGCTTCAGAGGCGCCATACCTGCGACTATAAGCAGAAGGCTGTTGTCGTTATGCGGAATAAGCGAATAGCTCTTGTGTCTGAGCGCACCCTTGCTCTCAAAAAACCTGAGGTAAGAGTCTCTCAGTTCGTTAAGTCCTGTCCATTTCATAGAAAAATCTCCTTTTGAAAAAATTTGCAAAAATAAAAATGCTCCGCCCGACAAATGGGACGAAGCTTTCCGTGGTACCACCCAAATTACCGTGTAAATCTCATACACGGTCGCTTGAAGCCTTTAACGCAGGCATACGTTGCGGTTTTCCGCACAGCGCACAAGGGCAGCCACCGAAACGCCTTTGAAAGCTCGCACCGACCGCTTTCTCTCTGATAAAGTTTAATTCGGATAATTCCTCAGCATTGCTTTTTCACATATATATAAATTATAATACTTTGGTGCGGCTTTGTCAAGGGGTATAGGCATAAAAGGGCTTGCATGGAATATGCAAGCCCTTAGTATAATCCGGAATTCACGCTTTCGTGGTTTTTCTTACGGTGATTTCATGGGACAGCACCATTGCGACAGCGAAGCAAAGCAGAAAAAACGGGAAGATATCCGCCGTTATTTTCTCTGCGAGCAGACCGAAAACGGGCGGCATAAAGGTTGTTCCTGTGTAGGCGCTTGCCATTTGTATGCCAATGATTGCCTGTGAATTTTCCTTTCCGAACGAGAATGGCGTTGAATGGATTATCGACGGGTATATGGGCGCACAGCCGAAGCCCGTTACTACAAGTCCTGCGAGCGGTAATTCTCTTACGCCGAGAGGAAGCGCTATAAGGGCAATTCCTGTCAACGCTATTGCAGAACCAAGACGAATTAGCTTTCTGTCGCCCAGCTTTTCGGAGATAAAGCCGCAGATAAATCTGCCGCCTGTAATTCCCAAATAAAAAAGCGACGCGAAGCGTGCGGCGGTTTCTGCGTCTATCCCCTTAGCATTAACGAGATAGCTTGCCGCCCAAAGTCCTGCTGTTGATTCAAGCGCACAATAGCAGAAAAATGTAAGCAGAATAAACGGCACGCCTTTAATTTTAATTGCGCCGATAATGCCTAACGGATTTGCCGGCTCGTCCTGCTTTTCGGCAGACTTCCTTTTCCAGAGCGGCAGACTTATGAAGATTATCACCGTAAGGACTATTTGTATTACAGAAACGCTGAAATAACCGCCCTCCCAGCCTTTTCCTGAGCTTATACACCAGCTCATAATATACGGGCTTACCGATGCGCCGACTCCCCAGAAGCAATGCAGCCAGCTCATGTGTCTTGCCGCAAAATGGAGCGCTACATAGTTATTGAGCGCCGCATCTATCGAACCTGCGCCAATGCCGTAAGGAACGGCTATAACGCAGAGTAGTGCAAAGCTATCGACTGTTGCAAAGCCTATCAGCGCAAGAGCCGTGACAAAGACGCTTACGGCGGTCAATACTCCCGTGCCTAGCTTTCTTGTCAGAAAATCGGACATAAGACTTGATATTATTGTACTGAATGCGATAATCATAGACAGGAGTCCTGCCCATGAGAGGGGTACTCCTATATCCAGATGCATTGTTGGCCACGCTGCACCCAAAAGCGAATCGGGCAGTCCGAGGCTTATAAACGATAGATAAATTATTGCGAGTAGTAGTGTCGTCATACGACAGTTTTCTCCTTATATTTTGTTTCGTACTTTTTTCGTATTCTTTTTGAGATAATGAAATATGCTATGAGTTCTGCTAAGAACGCTACTGTCCATGAGATTATATAGGACAGGTAAAGGCTTTCCAAGGTATGAAATTTATCCATTGTAAATACGGTATAAATCCAGGCAATTCTAAGTCCGCAGACGCCTAGTACCGTAATTATCATAGGGGCTATCGACGAGCCAAGTCCCCTTATTACGCCTGATATTACGTCCATAAGTCCGCAGACGAAATACGGCACACAGATATACTTCAGTCTTATTAGTCCGTAGGCTGTCGCATCGGGCGCTTTAGGGAGATAGAACGAAAGGAACTGTGTGCCGAAAAGGTGCATAAAGTTGCCTAGCACTGCGCCTGCAATAAACACGAGCCCTAGACATATCCTTGTAATCTTCCCTATTCTGTCGTAATTTCTTGCGCCGTAATTCTTTCCCGTAAAATTGAGGGCGGTCTGGTGGAAAGAGTTCATTGTGGTATACACAAAGCCCTCTAGATTCTGCGCTGCGGCATTTCCGGACACCACTACCTCTCCGAACGAGTTTACCGACGACTGAATGATTACGTTTGAGATTGAAAAGAGCGAGCCTTGGATTCCGGCAGGAACGCCTATTCTAATCATTCGCATAAGCTGGTTTTTGTATATCTTCATTTTACGCAGGCACAGCTTACAGCTGTCCTCTCTTTTCATTAGCGCACGGACAACGAGGACCGCGGAAACCGTCTGGGAAATGGCTGTTGCGAGTGCGACTCCTGCGACGTCCATTTTAAAGCAGATTACGAAAACGAGATTCAGCAGGACGTTTATAACGCCTGCGATTGTTAGATAACACAGCGGACCCTTTGTATCGCCTGCGACACGCAGTATTGCAGAGCCGAAGTTATATACCATGCTTGAGGTAATTCCGCAGAAGTATATTTTCATATAGATCGACGAAAGGTCTATGATATTGCCGGGCGTTGACATAAGCTTCAGGAATGTTTCGGAAAAGCAGACGCCGACAACGGTCAGGAACAGACCGCTAACTATTGCGGTAGGGATTGCGGTGTGGACTATCTTATGCACGTCGTCATCTCTGCCTGCGCCCATTGCGTGGGCTGCCGTTACGCCTGCGCCGACAGAAAGTCCGATGAACAGGTTTACGATAAGGTTTATGATTGCTCCTGTCGAGCCTACTGCGCCGACAGAGTAATCTCCTCCGAATCTGCCGACTACTGCCAGATCTGCGGCATTAAAGAGGAGCTGTAAAATACCTGTCAGTATTATAGGAATAGTATATACTATTATATTTTTAAGAAGCGGACCGTTACACATATCTATCGTCTTTTTGCTTGCCACTTCTCTGCATCTCCTTTTAATAAAAAATCACAGCCATACAAAAGCTGCGTTTCAACTGCATTATAACACCTAAAACACGCATTGTCAACGGGAGCTATTACGATTTGTGCAAAATATCTTGACAAACGTTTACGATTATTCCATATTTAAAACAAACGCTGAAAGGCACGGGTTCTTCGGGAAAAAGCTATGCCGGACAGCTCACTTTGCGTCAGGGACATTGCTCTGACGCTTTTTCATTTCACGCCAACTCAAAAATCCATATATATCGTTAACAAGAAAAATCGCAAAGCAGCCTATCATGGGCAAGAAGCTCCTGTCCCCGATTGTTGCAAGCACCCAAAGTGCGATGAGTATCACATCGTTTGCGGCATATGCTGCTGCGTAGTAGCTGCTGCGCAGGAATGTAAGTCCGACTGCGAGGAAGCTGGTTGTGACGGAAATTGTGCTGAGTACGAGATTGGGCGTGTTAAAATATGCAAGCAGCGTACCGAAAACCGCAGTTGCAAGGACTGCGCAGGCTGAGAGAATCACTAGGTCGGATTTTTTGAGCGGACGGACCTTGACCTCGCTTTTGCCATCGTCGAACGGGTTCCTGTACCAGCTTACTGCGGCGGCGAGAGCCATTGGTGCGGTCATTCCTAGGTAGGTTATCATTTCGCCGTAGTACCTGCATTTGAGCGATACAAAGCCGTACAGTACCGAAAACAGCACTGTAAGGAGCTGTCCTATGAGATTGCCCTTTGCAATGAATATAAGGGCTGTCGAACCGACTAGACAGGCGCAGAGGACTGCAACATTAAATTCTCCGCAAAGTATAAACGACAACGCTATAAATAACAAAGACCCGAACCATATGAATTTGTCGGTTTTATTAAATTCGGGTAAGCTTGTTCTCTTTGTGCTTTTCATATTACAATGTATCACTGTATCACTCCAAAATAAAAACACCCGCCTGCGCTTCTTCTAAGACCTAACGAAGCACATACGGATGCAAAGTCATCCACTACCCGGTGGCAGTATTATTTAAGTCACTGTATATTATACTATCAATCACGGTATATGTCAAGCTTTTACACGTTTCAAAAAAATCTTAAAAATTTTTCAAAAAAGCTTGACAAATATACACGCAAATGTTATACTGTATATACATCATATACACAGTATGTGGATACTAATGCGGAAGGAGAAGATTATTTGAACATTACTATAAGCTACACGAACGAGAAGCCGATGTACGAACAGATTGAGGACGGCATCAAAAAAGCGATTTACGACGGCGTACTGCAAAACAACGAGCTGCTTCCGAGCGTAAGACAGCTTGCAAAGGATTTAAACGTCAGCGCTATAACTACGAAGCGAGCTTATATCGACTTGGAACACGAGGGGCTTGTTTACACGATTTCGGGAAAAGGCACATTCGTGCGGCTGGACAAGCTTTCGGAGCTTCAGAAAAACCGTAAGGAAGAGCTTCTTGAAAAGTTCAAGGGCACGGCGGCAGAATGTAAGCAGATCGGTATATTAAAGCCTGCGCTTGGAGAAATACTTGACGACCTATTCGACAAATAATTTATATATGAAGGATTATATGAAAGGAATTAAATATTATGAGTAATTTGGCTCTCGAGGTAAATAATCTTGTAAAGGAATATCAGGACTTTAGGCTTCAGGATGTTTCTTTCAGTCTTGAAAAGGGCATGGTAATGGGACTTGTCGGTGAAAACGGCGCAGGCAAGACCACAATAATCAAGCTTATTTTAAACGCTATTGAGAAAAACAACGGCAGCATTAAGATTTTCGACAAGGAGGTTTCCGAGAACGAAATCGAATGCAAGGAGAAAATCGGCTATGTTGCCGACGAGGACTATCTTCTCGTTTCAGCTAACATCAAAAGATATGCAAAGGTATACGCACACGTTTACAAGGACTGGGACCAGGAGCTTTTTGAGAAGTATGCCAAGGCATGGAAGCTTCCGCCGAAAAAGAAGTTCCAGACCTACTCGAAGGGTATGAAAACAAAGGCTATGCTTGCTCTTACCCTTGCGCATCACCCTGAGATTATCA
The DNA here is from genome assembly GCA_001940995.1 of Ruminococcus sp. Phil15. GTDB lineage: Bacteria > Bacillota > Clostridia > Oscillospirales > Ruminococcaceae > UBA7477. Next base: position 32 of record MSHC01000039.1, on the reverse strand, counting down.
TTCTTGACGTAAACTGTAGTAGGGGTTTAGGG
>MSHC01000038.1 GCA_001940995.1 Ruminococcus sp. Phil15 | reverse complement strand
TTTCTCCAAATCTCATAGAAATGAGCTGCTTCCTTGCCGCCGTTCCTGATCTGAGCGGCGCACATACCGATCAGCTCTTTATTCAGAGCGTGAGCTGCCGCAAAATCCTCGGCTTCCCACCCCCTACAAAGGGAAAACAGGTCATCGTATGCGCTCTTATCAGCCGGTCTACGGTCAATAGCGGCCTTGATGGACAGGGCAATCTTATCGTAATTCACCCAACACACCCCAATTCCTGATAGACTTTGAAGATTTTCGGTGCCTGAATTGCAATCCAGTCCACCATTTCTTCGTTTTTCGCCCACGCATTTTCGGGAGCAAAGCTGTTCCATTGTAGACCGGACTCGTTCAGAAAAGCGTGTATCACCTCATGGCGTAGAGTACAGGCTTCCATGCTCTTTCTGACTTCTTCCGTCTCACCACCCCATTCCTCAGTCGTGGAGAGATCGAGAATGTAAATCCTGTGGTCAATCGTGGTGCAAAGACCGCCATAGTGAAGTTTCTCCATGTACTCATTCTCCCCGGAAGCCACCCGATAGACCGAGTATCTTGTTCCGAGAATGTCCACTTTCCGAAATAGCTTCATGAAACTTACCTCCAAACTACGCAAAACTAAAAGGGACTACCGGTTTCCCGATAGCCCCTTGGCTGTTACTCTCGCCCTTACGAGAGCCTTATAGAATTTTTGGAATGATGTAGGCCAGAGCCAACAGTCCAACGATTATCCAGAACATGACTCCGACACACCAGAGAAAGAATTTCATTCCATAATCAGCTCACATTCTTTCCAGTTTCCAGCGTCAAGGCACTTACCCTCAAAAGTAATGGTATCTCCGACCTTGACGGATTTCAAATTTTCTTCCTGCTCTTTTTCAAATTCAGCATAGAAGAAGACGATGGTATTGTCCACCTTTGTCTCCATCGTGAGCATTGCGCCGCCGGTCATGTTGAACAGTCCGTCATTGGTCATGCCGTTGATCTTCGCTGTCACACGGTAGCGGTTGTACTGGTACAAATCATCTGCCACCAGCTCATTTTCTTTGTAAGCATAGTAGATTTCATCGAAGGTGGCAGTACCAACTTCAGAGGTTTCCTCGGTAGTCTGAGGTTCCGACTCGGAAGGGGAAGGGTTCATGAGAGCTGACACCAGAACGACAGCGCAGATGAAAACAGTAATGGCAATGATGATACCGCATAGGAGATAAACGACCCTCTTTTTCTGAGGACTGACTTCCTTCTTCATGCTCAACCCGCCTTTCTTATCCTATCATACCATGTAGAACGGCTGATACCAAGCTCCCGGCAGCAATCGTCCACGGTCATTTCGCCGTCTTTTTGTTTTTGGGCGAATTTTTCAAACGCCACGGGGTCGATTTCCTTACTCTTGCGACCCTCTTTCCAATCAGGGTCATGCTCACGCTTATGTGCCTTTCCCATTGAAGTGCGCTCCACGATCATGTCCCGCTCGTATTCGGCAAAGGCCAGCATGACCGTCACCATGACTTTTCCCATCGGAGTGTTGTCAGCAACACCCATGTTCAGGATATTGACCTTCACACCACGCTCCACCAGATCACGAACCACCATGGCTCCTTCGGGAGCGGTTCTGGCAAATCTGTCGAGCTTACAAACCACCAGCTCGTCACCGGATTTCAGCATGGACAGGATTTCATTGAACATCGGTCTGTCCATCTTCGTGCCGGTGCAAGTGTCCAGTTTGATATTTTCCTCGGCAATGCCCTGAGCTTTAAGCTGTTCCATCTGGTCTTCAAGGGACATACCGTAGAGCCTTTGACCTTTGGAGCTGACTCGACCATATCCGTATCTCATTCGATCTCGAACCCACCTTCCGGCACTCGGCTGTCACGGGGAACAACCACGATTTTGTAGTCCATCAGACGGAGCATTTCGTTCAGCTTGGTAACGCTGACATTCTTCTGCTTAAACCGCTCACTCAGGACATTGGACTTGATACCAAGCCGATCACAGAGAACAGCAGGACGGATTTCACGGATTTTCATAACCTCTTTCAGAGCTTCCATAGCGATCATGTTCATTCCTCCTTGTTGATACGAGTATAGCAAGAAATATCTGAGTTGTCAAGATATATCTGAGTTAAAAGGGCTTTTTATTTTTTGCGGTATTTTCGGCACTCACCCCGCCCTCGCTGCCGCTCTCATATCCCCCCCCCGCCCCGACCACGGAAAACCACCAGATCAGGCCGAAAACCGACCCGAAAAAGGGCGAAAAAGAACCGCCCCGGCAGAACCGGGACGGCTTCAAACCTTCGCTTCACTTGTTTTTCTTCACGCACTCCGACAGAACCATGAACGGCAGCAGGAGGAAGAACAGAACCACATACACCGGCTTCACCTCCTTCACCAATTCCGACCCGTGGCGGCAATGTAGGAAGCATTTTCCACGGCTTCCCCGTGGGTAACATTCCACAGCCTGTGCAAGTGCCGTCTGAGCCTATCAGCGGCGCACCAGAGAGCGGGAACGCCCTCGGCGTTCATATAGAAGATCGAGCCTTTACCGTCAATCAGAAGCCCGTCAGAGTGCAGATAATGGAACTGACCGCACACACCGTCCCAAGGGGTCATATTTACGCCCCCTTTCTCTCGGCGGTGTAGGTATCGAACCACCGACCAGAGCCGGAGCACCGGCACACAAAGCCGCACTTTTGCAGGATAGACCAGAAGCAGGACACACCCACGCCACCCTCGAAATATGGGAGAATGGCATAGCCGGAGCCATAGCCGAGCACATCGCCCCACGAAACGCACCCGCTCGAAAGGGTCTTGAAGCTCTCGCCGTTCTTCATGGCCTGTTCTGCGGCCTGATACAGCACCCGCATAACGGCGGGGGACTTGTTCAGGGCTTCGCCAACGGCTGCGCTTTCCTTGTCATAACCGCACCCGGAAGCGTAGCCGGAGAAAGTGCCGTCATCGGTTCGAGCGGTGGCGGTGGGGTTATGTCCCCATGTGCTACTCCGCTTCCACTCCACAGAAACAGAGAGGAAAGAGAGAGCGGGAGCGGCGGCAGCGGTGCGGAGCTTGGAAAGCTGCTTTTCCCGCCACTTTTCCACATCGGCGGCGGCTCGCTTCTGTGCGATCTCCACGGCCTTCTCACGGGGCAGGGTTCCGGCCTGATATGCTTCCCACTTCTTCGGGGTGCTCCACTCCTTCAAGCCCCTGTCGAGGTCTGTGCGGTGCTCTGCCGCCCAAGTGCGGCAAAAGCCGTTTTCGATGTAGAACCGCTTTCCGTCCTTACGAAGCTCTGCTTCGGCATTTACTGCCTTGACCAGCTCCGGGAAAACCTCGGCGGCGGGGTCTGCGGGTTCCTCTGCGGGGATTTCTTCGGCGGGGGTATATTCCCGCATGGCTTCCCCGATCTGGTTAATGTGGGCGGGGTGAATGTCTCCCGGCTGATAAATCCCGTGGGCTTCCAGCTCGTCACGGGTGGCGGCGGTTTCCACGCTCTGCGCCCATTCCCGGACATACTCATAAATGCGACCGTCCCACGCTCCGACAGTGTTCACCAGCTCCGCAACGGCTTCCCGTGCGGTTTCATAGCCGAGCCGGTTCACCAGCTCCGCAACGGTGTCTACGGGTTTTTCTCTGGTGGATCCGAAGACCTCCACCACAATTTTAAGATTAGATCTCGTTGTCTTGATCTGCTCACGGAGTTCTGTTCTCTCGATGGCGTTCATTTTCATATTGATGTTCCTTTCCGGCTTGCGGCCTGTCAATATTCAGTTATTTCTGAACTTTGCTCAAGTATATCAGATATATCTGAGTTTGTCAAAGGGTTTTCCGTGAAAATTTCAGATTTTTCTGAGCTGTTTCAATGTGTGCTTTTTCTCTTGAATTTCCGCACATTCCCGGCAGCGGGACACAATCAAGCCAGCCGCCGCCAGATCAGCCAGCCCCGGCAACGACCACCACCGGCACCCGCCAGCCGGTCAGCAGATCAGAAAACCGCCGAACCTCCACTCGGAAGCTCGGCGGTCTGTCATAGTCGGAAAGTCGCCAGCCAAAGTCGCTGACCTCCGAGCGGGAAAGTCGCTGGTCATAGTCGGAAAGTCGAAAGTCGCTGGAAAGTCGCCAGCCAAAGTCGCTCACTCGTCAGAGTCAGAAGACTCATAGTCGCCAGCCGTGTCTTCCAGATACTTCCTTTGCAAGTCTTCCGGGGACACCTGATCTCCAAGCTGCTGATTGGGCGTAAGCACCATCTCCTGCTTGTCCACATAGCCCATGTTGTTCTTCATGAGGAAGATACCGGCAACGGGGTTGATCTTACCGTTCTGCATATAGTTTTCCATCTGTGCGTTCAAAACTTGATACGCCTTTTTAATGAGGTTGCGACTTTCGGTGGGAACATAGGCACTATCCACCCCATTCGCCCATTTCCATAAAGTCGTTCTATCCACACCAAAGGCCAAAGCCATTCCTGCAACACTCGGTTTCATATCATCATCAGCACACAACTGGAAATACTGACCAATTCTTGCCTTGACCTGTTCCGGTTCCCTCATACTCACATCAGGCCAATCCAACATAGCCATAGAGTGTTCCAAATATTTCCGATTGTCTCCCGGCTCAGACTGAACACTCAGGGCTTCTTTCCGGTCAGGCCGGGTACGCTTTTTCACTTGCATTTCCTCTGCCATAAAAATCTCCTTTCTCAGTGAGTTTAGTGACTCATTTCTGAAAATTCGTATAAACTCTCTTATAGGACGCTCTATATAGAGGATTTATAGTAAAAATCGAAAATAGGTCACTAACCTCACTAAATAGTGAAAAATAAAAACTCAAAAACCTCTCAATTTGAAAATACTTTCCGCAACAACACTCACTTTTATCACTAAAGTCACTAACGCTCTACTTCTTGCTCACACTCGTCAGAAACCTTAGCAGTTGTTCTCTCGGTTATCTTCATCAGCAGCTTTCAAGCACTCAAACACGGGTTGCTCGGACAGCAAACATTCTCTTTCAAAGAAATTGTTGCCATTGGAATACCAGTCGCCAACGACAAACAGGCTTGCTTTTGCCACCAAAATGTCCGTATCAGAAAGGTGGTAGAGAATGTGTATTTCATAAGCGGCATTTGCCGCCAACACATAGCGATAAAGTCCTTTAGTGACCTCTGTCCAATTTTTCAGATCAGTCATGGTCATTCTCCTTTACATGAAGCGAGATCATCTTCTCACGGGTGAGCTTATCGACCACACGACCAAGCTCCTTGTAGCCGGACACCGCCGCCAGCCGTTCAAGGTTGCTCTTGGTCTGTGCCGTGACAACGACGGAGATACGGCGAAGGTTCTTCTTGTCAGTCCTCATGACCGTCCTCCCTCTTTCCATAGATACAGGCAGAGATAAGAGACTGCACCAGAACACAGGCTTCCTCTCTGGTGGCACCTGAATTGATTGCCGCTCTATAAAAATTCAGAGACATTTCAGCCAAAGCGCCAACGGCGTTCAGCAGCTCTTTCACAGCGTCATTATTCATCGTCCGGTTCCTCCACGAAAATCGTTCCCTCGAATTCATCAGCTCTGCCGAGAAGCCGCCAAAGACCTTCCTCTCGTTCTCCGCAGTTGGGGCAAGACATACCCGCCACCTTTGCCAGCTTTTGAGGGAAATCAGAGTCTTCTTCTACGAACAGAAGGTGTTCACACTTCCTGCAAGAGAAGACCGTAAACATGGGGCTTTCCACAATCGGCTTTTTCCTGCCACAGCGAGGACATACCCATTCGTGACTCCAATCCCGCAGGGTCATTTCACGACCACATACGCATTTCTTGCTCATAGCCCTCACCTCAATCCTCGAACATACGGCTGAGGGTGTTCAGCTCACGCCGAAGCTGGACAATGCTTGCCATGATCTGAGTCTTGGAAGCACCCTTTTCCACAATCCCGCTGCCCCACTCAGCGACATAGGAGTGACTATTCCACTCCTTCTTAGAAGCTCTGTGGCTTTCGTGAACCACCACAGCTTCTTTGAGCCGGTTGGTCAGGTTGACACAAAATTCAACCTGTTCGATGATCTCATTCTTTTTCAAACTCATACCGCTCCTTTCAGACGCAGACCCTTGTAGGAAGGGTAGCCGTTGTAGGTGGACTTGCCCTCATGCCATTCCGGGTGAGCTTCCATGTCGGCATTAAACCGCTTTGCGCTGCACACGAAATAGCCGTTGGACTTGCACCAAATTTTATAAGCGTCATAGAGGGACTTCGCTCTGGTGATTGCGCCGTCAGCACTCTCGCACTTTTCTTCAAGGAACTGCAATACCAGATCGTTGTCCTTCTCATACTGCCGAACGACCTTCTTCATGTCATCGGACATTTTCAGCCCAAACCGCTTGTACTTGAAGTACCCGGCAACCAGCCAAGAGAAGATGCCCTGCATAGCTTCCTGTGTCTGGAACTCATTTTTCAGGTTCTTGTCCTGTTCTTCTTCCTTGAAATGGCGGTTGAACTCGATCACCCGCACACGGTCAGAAGCGAACAGGGACTTGTCGTTGATAGAGGGAAGGTCATTGCAGGAGAGCCAAAGAGTGAACTGAGGGAGAAAAGTCGTGGCAGTCTCATAGAGGTTTCGGGCTTTGATTTCCTCACCACCGGTGAGCTGCTTGATCGTTTCCTCGTCCAGTTTGCCATACTGATTGCTCTCAGCCATCGTGACAAACCGCTTACCTTTCAGGGACGCAAGCATGGGGTTGGCGGCTTCTGCGTTCTTGCTCCGCTCAGACTTGCAGATGATCGACACGGGAGACACGGACGCATAGTCACCGAGAAGGTGGTGAATGGCACTCAACATGGTAGACTTTCCGTTGCGGGTGGTCTTGCCGTGAAGAATGAACATACATTCCTCATTTGCCATGCCGAGCATAGAGTAGCCAAGGGCTTTCTGCAAATACTCGGCCTTGTCTGCGTCACCACAAGTGACCTCAGAAATAAACTTCTCCCACCGTTCACACCGAGAGTCTTGCAGGGTGTACTTGAAATTGGTCTGCATGGTGAGAAAGTCGTGCCAGTCATGCTCCCGAAATTCCATCTTTTCGAGATCATAGGTGCCGTTTAGACAGTTAATGAGATAGGGGTTGGAGTCGAATTCCTGAGCGGTAATCGGCATGACACTCGCAGCGTCCTTCATGAGCCGGTCACGGAAACGGCGATCTCCCATCTTCACGATGAACTTCATGTACTCCCTGCGGCGGTCTTCGTTTCCGATTTCTCCGCAATACAAGGCCATCAGGCGGCAGAACTCCTTGATCTTCTCAGCCACCAGCAGAGAACCAATATCCTTTCTCCAAGCTCCCTCAGAGTAAGTGAACCAGCATTTCGCTTCGGGGCAATACCGAGTGTCATTCTGGTAGCACTCGGAAAACAATTCTGCCATGCCGGACTCGTCCCACGAATATCCGGTGCCGCTTGCTTGGTGACTGCGTTCCGGCTGCGCTTCCTTGATGTAAAACATCTTCCGGGACTGGTCTTCGTCCATGATGTATCGACCATTGGAAAGCTGAAACAGCTCTTGATCTTCGGAAGTGGTGAACACTTCATCAGCCATTCTCAGCACCTTCTTTCAACATTCTCTTGATTGCACGAAGGTCGTTTCTGACCTTGTTGGTGTAGGTCGAAATGATCTGTTCGACCTCATAACGGGTGACGGGGGTAGGAACTGACCTCTCATAAGCCTGAGCAATGCGATTGACTTCTGCTCGGCGGGAAGGTTCGGTGGCGTAGCTTACTGCGAACTGCTGACCGTTTTTCAACGCTACGGTGAGAACGAAAGGATAGTCCGACCTCTGTCCCTTTGTAGACTGAACAGAAACAATGTCAGCCACATTGATAAGGGTTCCATTGAAGTTATAGAGCATGGTCAATCACTTCCTTTTCTTCAAGGCTTTTGCCATCACCAGTAGCGCACAAGCCTGAGCGTCTTCGTCCCACCATGCACACCGCTCTTGACAGCAAGTGAGAACTTCGTCCGTACTGGCGTTCAGCGGACAATACTTCTTCGGTTCATTCGCCACCGTTTACACCCCCCCCCATAGAAGAAAGCGTTTCTCAGAGCGGTATCAACATGACGCATGATCTCAACCGGGAGAGTACACAGGTACTTCCAGTCATCGGTCACATCAATGACCCGTACCTGTTCGCACTCCACCATGCTCGGTTGCAGATCACCCCAAGTGATAGCCACATGGGTAGGCATTTCCAGCCTTTTGAGCTTGGTGGTCAGAGGAACAACAATGCTGGTGGGAGAGAACTGATTTCCCATGTTGTTCTGAACGATGACCCAAGGGCGTTTGCCGCCCTGAACATGACCGGAAGAAGGGATAGGCACATCAATGAGTACCACATCTCCACGCTGATAAGGTTTCATTTCGTTTACCTCCTGTATCTTGTAACGCTGTTGACGATCAGCTCCACTTCGGAGCGGTCAAGCGGTGGCTTACAGGCCACAGAATTCGCATACAACAGCTCTTTGAAAATATCGGCCTTGCTGTAACCCTGATTGTGAAGCTGACCAGCAAGAGAAGTCAGACTGAGGTTTCTGCTGCCAGATGTAATCGGCGGGTACTCCGGTTTCAGGGTGAGTTTTCCGTTCTCAGGCTTGTGATAGATCGGAGAATAGATACGCTGAGGTGCAGAGCTGCCGGAGCTTTCCTTTGGAGCGTCATGGAAATACTTTTCAACGACATAATCAATCCCTGCCTGATTTTCGATGATCTCAGGGAAGATAAGTACATTTCCCGTCATGATGAAATACCGACTGCTCTTATAAATCTCAACGCCGTTGCGGTTGTTTTTTCCCTTGAATGGAAGGGAACCTCTCACCAGAATGTGAACACCCCTGCCGCTTCTGCTTTTCTCCGTGTAGGACTCGCAATGAGAGATAATGTCAGCCGCCAACGGGGAGAGAAACCCGTCATCAAATCCAGCGTCAATGTCGATACCGACAAGGCCGGTATCGTGGAACACATACCCAAGGCCATCATAGTAGCCATGCTGGACATTCTTCTCAGCGTCAATGTAATCAGACCATGTGTCCGGCAGCGTAGAAGAAGCCGCCTTGCGAACCGTAGACTGCATAGGGATTTTTGAATTGTTCCACACATTCACCCATGCCTTTTCCTGTCTCAATTCGGCAGGGATATTCACATAACTCATAGGTGTACCTCAGCTTTCATACGGGGACTCATATTCCCAACCCCAAGTGTTTCCTCCACGGTAAGCGTTGCGGAAATAATTGTGGTAGCCGTCACCTGAAAACCACAGATAATCAGGCGGCAGTACTCTACCAACCTCGGTTTCTCCGTCCTTCTCTCTCTGCCATCTGGTCAAAACATCTTCACTGAGAAGCCATAGTTTCTCGTCTATCGGGTTGTTCTCCCGGTAGCCGACAAACTGAGAGGGAGCGGTTACGACTTCAAGAATGGAGCCGTAACCCTGATCTACCCGGTTCAGAACACACCACACACAAGCGGCCTGTTCTGTTTTAGATGGAACCCCTCTCGCTTCTCCCCACAACATCTTTGCCATAGCTGCCACTTCCTCATGAGTCCACGGCTTAGGTGTCTCGACAGGTTCAAAGATAACCGGAGTCGGAACCTCTACCACCTCGACTGCGGGAGAGGTATGAACGACCTCAGCCGTAGGCTTCATGAAAGGGCTTGCCAACAGGCAGATGATAGCGGAAAGACAGAGAACGGAAATCAGCTTCCGCAAGACTTTTTCCGCTTGCTGGTCTTGGTCGAGGGCTGACAAGCAAAGAAGTATTTGTTATCCACGCAGACGGGATAACCCTTGAACTGGTCATTGGACTTCGGCTCACCGGCGGCATAAATGCTCTCTGCCGTTTCCACGGACATTTCCCCGGACACATAGTCAGAACCGGCGACCATGATATACGGCACCTTGCCGTCATTCACTTTGAACTGCATTTTCTTCCTCCTGTTCTTCCTTGTACCATTGCTCCAAGTCCACACCGATTGCGGAAAGCCGCTGACGGCACAGCCAACCACCGTCTTCCGGGTTCATTTCGTAATGCTCCCGGAGCTTCTTGTGTTCGGCATAAAAGAGCTTCCACGCCTTTTTCAGCCGCTTCTTTCCAAAACCGAAGTGAACATGGAGCATTTCGAGAATGGCTGAGTCGTTGTCCATCTGAAATTGAAGATCGTTCTCCAAAATCTGCTGATTGATAGCTTCATTCAGCACCTTTTGTTCGGCTTTGTTGAGCTGAACACCGAAGGGTTTACTCCCCACTCTCTTGAAATTCATCAGCCCACCTCAATGTCCTCGAAGAATACGGGATAGGTGGATTTCAGCAGATCATATAGCAATCCTGCGACCACTCTCATGTCCGGGTGAGCGGCGGGAGCGCAGCGCAGACGAATGAAGTGTCGCCACTCTCTCATGTCAGCCGTCATAACCACTTCGGTCTTCAAGCTGTTGGGAAGCACAGACCGGGCTTCCTGCGGGGTGCAACCTTCGTTTAGAAGATCAAAATACGCTGTCTCAGCGTTCTCACAAGACCGCTTCCAAATGCGGTAAGGAGAGTCACTACAATCGAAACTCATAGGCTTGATGACCGTGATCTCACCGCCGAAACCATCTTTTGAGTAATTGCAATAGCGGGTGGACTCCTGACAGTAAGCCGCCAGCCGATGACGGACGATCTCATGGCTCACACCACGGTCACAGGTAAAGCGGACGGTCAAGGAAACGTGTTCAATCACGGCTTCATGACCCCGTTTCAGAATATTGCGGACGAACTTCTCTGCGCTGCCGTCCGTGATCTTATCCTCGGATTTGTAACAGGTGCGTCCGGCCTGTTCCACGGTGGAGAGAAGGGTTGCGTAATCGGGAGCATTGATAAGCTCCACCTTGGGTTCAATGATTTTCATGGTGTTTATCCTTTCTGGTAACGATGTTCTTAAACCAGTACCGAAGAATGTACCAGCATTGCTCCAAATACCCGACTTTGCGATAGCCCATGTTAAATACCCGCTACATGGCTTGCCAGCATATCGGCGTGGTGCGTCCACAGCACATTCGGGTATGAGTGGATTGCGCCGGTGTAGTCATTCCATTCTTCCTTCGGTGTAAACGCTCCCATGTGGTAGCGAATACAGCAGATTTCTTCCTCTGTCAGAGCGTAGAACTGAGAGAGAAGCATGACCGACTTCTCACCGTGACCTTTCAAGAGAGTGTGCGGATTGTATTCCCATTTAGACGGGTCAGGCAAAGATATTCCATCTGCGAACAAACCACTTTCAGAATGGCGGTACTGGTCAATCTTGCAGAGATCGTGGAACATACCCACGATGTAGGGAGAACGCTCATTGCGCCAGATCAGTTTGTTATCCTCGGTGAGACGCAGAAGGAACTTCGTGACAGCTACGGAGTGCTGGTACAGACCACCTTCGTATGCGCCGTGGTACTTCGTGGAAGCAGGAGCCGTGAAGAAACCATAGCTCACAAGGTAGTCAATCATATCGGCAGGAACCAGAGGAGCACCATTAGGCAGCTTCATAAGGTTCAGAAAATCGTCCAGCTCAGACTTAGAGAAGCAGTCAGCCATTCACGGCACCTCCCTCATACTCAGGACGATGGACGCTCCTCTCGGAGTCAAAGCCGTCCGGGTAACGCTTCATCAGCTTATCAACATTGTGCTGTGCCACATATTCGAGGGTCACACCAAGGCCGGTAGCGGTCTGCGCCACATACCACAGAACATCTCCAAGCTCGTCCAGCAGCTTGTTCGGGTCAAATGTATGACCCTGAAACTCGACCTTTTTCAGAATGTCGATACACTCACCGGCTTCACCGTTCAAGCCATAACAGCCATTGCGAATTTTGTCCCACGAAGTCAGGTTGCCGGAAGTGCGCTCTGCGGCTTTCTGATAATCATTCAGCGTCATGCTCGGCTACCTCCATTTCCAAAACCGTCATGATTGCGTAATTGGCGAGGTCAATCAGAGTGTCCCGGATAGACTCGTCATTGACCTTCTGATCTCCACCACGGGAGAGGGTCTTGAAACGGTTGAATTTGTCACCGAGCCGAATACGAGCCATAGCCATACCTTCTTCAACAAAGGTCTGGTGGAAGCTGTCGCCGTAGTCATGATTTTTCCTGGCATAGAGCCGATTGATTTCATTGCAGATATTTAGGTGCATTTGAACCTTGCTGTTAAGCTCAGCCATTGTATCTTATCCTCACTTTCCACATAGTTTTCAACAAACCATTGGAGAGGGAGAGCCTATCAAAATAGCCCTCCCTCTCTCACGGTCTTATCCAAGGAGAGATGCCAAATCCATAGAGGGCTTCTTACCGGCCTGTTTCGGTGCCCGAGAAGCCGCAGGAGCGGTTTTCTTGGCAGGGGCAGGAGTAGAGTCACCCGTTTCCTCCCAACCGTCAGAAGGCCGCTTATCAGCCAGACGGACGAAGGTTACGGTCTGACCAGGCTTGTTCTTGTTGGGCTGAACATCATGCTCAATGTCACACTCGATGAAGTGACCAATCAGGTCAGTGTGGTCGATCTCGGTCAGCTCGAAATCTTTCAGAGCGGTCTTGGCGAAGTAGCTGAAAGCGTTGTAGGCACCCTCATTGGGGGAGCCATCGGTTTTCAGCAGAGAGAACCGTTCGATGTGCTTGGAGCCGCCCTGCGTCTGCATGGTGACTTCCAGCTTGCCGAATTCCTCCTTGTACTTCACATCGGTGATCTTGAAGACATGAGTTCCTTCGGGAATGAGGGAAAAACCCTCGGTGAGTCCGATTTTAGCCATTGTTTGTTCCTCCTTAATTTTCGTATTCAACGGGGAAGATGACACCTACCAACAGATCATCATCGTCCGGCATTTGCGGGTACTGCTTGACCAGCAGGGCTTTCGCTTCGGCCTTGCCGCTGTCAATGTCGTAAGCGTACAGGATTTCGCAGAAATCGGACTTTTCGATCAGCGACCAGTCATCGTTACTGATTGCGATAGAAATGTCCTTGCTCTCCGTAGAGAAGACCCGCACACAGTCCTTGATCTTGCCGTCAGGGTACGGCATGATTGCTTGGGTCAGCTTTGCATACTCGGTGCAACCGACCTGAGAGATCATGCGGTCAATGGGTTCAGGCATATCCTGAATGGCGGCAGCGGTGACACTCTGGACGGTACAGGGAATGAGCATGAACGCAGACGGGGAAGCCAGCCAGCGGTCAAAACCACGCTTGTAGATAATGCCGCTGGAAGCCAGAGACTTGACGAATTTCTTGAACTTCATGAATTAACCCTCCTTGATGACTTTCGGCATAAGTTTGTAGCCATACTCGGTAGAAGTGTACTTATCCAGCACACCGTCCGCTTTCATGGCTTCCTTGTCGATTTTGCTGACCGTAGCTCTGCTGACCTCCCATGTGTAGGAGGAACCGGCGATAGACACCTTCTTGTCCCCGTCACGGAACTGAGCAATGGCGAGCTTTTTCAGCATATCGGTCACGACCTTGTACCGCTTCTCGTCCTCAGCGACCTCAGCGGCGTGAGCGTCCAGCTTGCTTTTCAGGACTTCCGCTTCCTTCACCAGAGCCGCCATGTCGGTTTCAGGGGACAGATTGTTGGTGCGAAGGACTTTCAGGATTTCAGCGTCCTTCTTCTCG
>MSHC01000037.1 GCA_001940995.1 Ruminococcus sp. Phil15 | reverse complement strand
TTCGGCGTTTTACAATCGGCTAATTATTTTATTTTAAGGAGATTGCTGTTTGAAGAAAAACAACACCTTGGAGATTGCAGGCTGACCGGGAGGGTTGCCGACAATTGAAAACAAGCCTCCCCAAATTGCAGTCAACAATCATCAGGAGGAAAAACAATGAATAAAAATGACTACATCAACTACACCATACGTTTAGAAAGAAAAGAGGACTACCGCAAGGTTGAAAATCTTGTCAGAGAATCATTCTGGAATGTTTACCGCCCCGGTTGCTCAGAGAATTATATACTGCACAGGCTCAGAAGCGACGATAACTTTGTGCCTGAGCTGGATTTTGTAATGGAGCAAAACGGTGAGCTTATCGGGCAAATTGCTTTTGTAAGGGCAAATATCCGAGCAGACGACGGCAGGAATATTCCGATTATGACAATGGGACCGATTTGCATTACTCCTAAACTCAAAAGAATGGGGTACGGCAAAATCCTACTAGATTTCTCTTTGAAAAAGGCAAAAGAGCTTGACTGCGGTGCGGTATGTCTTGAGAGAAACATTGACTTCTACGGGAAAAGCGGATTTAATTATGCGAGCAGGTTCGGCATTCGTTACCACGGATTGCCAGACTGCAAGGACGCATCGTTCTTTTTGTGCAAAGAACTGATTTCGGGATATCTTGACTGTGTCGCCGGAGTGTATGAAACGCCGCAGGGATATTTTGTCGATGAAAAAGATACCGAAGAATTTGACGGGTCGTTTCCATATAAAGAGAAGATAAAATTGCCGGGACAGATTTTCTAAACTAAGGCATCGGGGTGGAGCGGCCCGACAGATTATGGTGCATAGCCGAATATGTGCAACAGACCCCTAAGCCGCTATTCACAGCGGCTCAGGGGCTTAATTTGTTTATAAGCACCGACTGAATTCTGTCGGGGGATTTTTGTTGCAGTCACGCTTGCAAGTTGACGTAAACTATGGTATAATAAACGCAGAGCGTTTATTATATTCTTATGTCCTCGCAGATACGCAAATTAAAAATTTGCTCCCTGCGTATCGGACTATTATACCAAAAATCTTCGATTTTATGGTATAATAAACGCAGAACGTTTATTATCTTACTATGCAGAATTAGAATAACTATCGCAGAGGCGGTAGCTTTTTAGGAGAATTGTTATGGCTTTACACACACTAAGCGAGATATACAAAAATCAGGCACAGATGCAGGGAAAGCGTTACCGCAGTGCTACACAAAACTTCAAAGCTATTTTCGGCGAGGAGGACAAATACCGATTCTTCTCAGCTCCCGGCAGAAGCGAGGTTTGCGGGAACCACACCGACCACAACAACGGCAGGGTTATGGCGGCAGGAGTTTCTCTTGACGTTATAGCGGTCGTTGTGCCGACTGACGATGACATTATTCTTGTTAAATCAGAGGGCTTTGAGGCTGATAACGTAAGTCTTGCTGATTTAAGTCCTGACGAGAACGAGAAGAACACATCTGCATCGCTTATCAGGGGCGTTGCCGCAGGTTTTGTGAAGAACGGATACAAAATTGGCGGCTTTAAGGCATACACCACGTCAAGCGTGCTCAAAGGCTCAGGACTTTCTTCCTCTGCGGCATTTGAGGTGCTTATCGGCTCTATTCTGAACGGACTGTACAACGGCGGAGAGGTGTCTGACGTAAAGATCGCCCAGATTGCCCAGTTTGCAGAAAACCAGTATTTCGGCAAGCCCTCGGGACTTATGGACCAGATGGCTTCGTCTGTCGGAAGCTTCATCACCATTGACTTCAAGGACACGAAAAATCCCGTTATAGAGGCTATCGACTTTGACTTTGACAAGAGCGGACACTCTCTGTGCATTGTTGACACAAAGGGCAGTCACGCAGACCTTACGCCTGAATACGCATCTATTCCTGAGGAGATGAAATCCGTTGCGCAGTTTTTCGGCAAAAAGGTGCTTCGTGAGATTACAAAGACTCAGCTCCTTGAAAATATAGACGATGTGAGGACAAGCTGCGGCGACAGAGCTGTGCTTCGTGCGCTTCACTATTTTGATGACAACAAGAGGGTCAAGGCTGAGGCGGAGGCGCTGAAAAACGGCGACTTTGACGCTTTTCTCGCTCTTGTAAACGAGTCGGGCAACAGCTCATACTGCTACTTACAGAACATTTTCGCAACTTCTGCGCCGCAAAATCAGGGACTTTCTCTTGCTCTTTACACTGCAAAAAGCATACTCCGTGACACAGGCGCTTGCAGGGTGCATGGCGGAGGCTTTGCAGGAACTATACAGGCATTTGTCCCCGCTTCAAAGCTTGCAGAGTTCTCAAACGCTATGAACGGGCTGTTCGGCGATGGAAGCTGTTATGTGCTTTCGATAAGAAGCGTTGGCGGCACAGAGGTTTTGCTTGATGAATAGTTTTTTCAAAAAAGTAAAGGCTGAGTTCGACAGGCAATACGGACAGGGCAATGAGGTTTCCCTGTCGTTTGTAAGCCTTGGGGCGGCTATGATAAACGGGCTTCCTTTCAAATTTGACATTGACAACAAAGGCATATCGTCCGACAAGGGACTCTGCGTTGCGATATCGGGAGATATTGTGTCGTCCGGAGATTTCGGCGCAAAGGAGATCACTCTTTCGGGAATTATCGGCGGCAGGCAGACTACCATAAAGAAAAAGCTCAACCTTGTGACAAAGAAGGACGGAAAAATAATACTTCAGGCAAAATTCCAGGGTATAAAAATCCAGAGCGGCTTAGAGCTTGACAAAGACGAGGAAAAGCGTTTTGAGCAGAAGCTTAAAAGACAGCTTCACTTCTCCTTTATCCCCTACTATGACGGAAAAAACGACGGAGAGGTAATGCTCACCGTATATCCTTATGACAACGTACTGAATGGTGCGGCAAGCAAATGGAGAAACGTTTGCGCAGACGAGGCTTCTCTTATAAAATATCTATAAAGGCGGAATAACAAAATGCGAATGAGAAGAAAGAAAAATCTTGAGCAGAGGCTCGCCGACTGCGGAAACAAGATTATTTATATGGACAGAGAGGACAGGAGCTTTAATGCTATCGACACCTCCGAGGTTTTAAATCTGTCCGAGCTTTTCGGCAACGACAGACCCGTATATATGGAAATCGGCTGCGGAAAGGGACAGTTTGCCTGCGAGATTGCAAAGCAAAACCCCGACATCAATATTCTTGCTGTTGAAAAGAGCAGCAATGTTATTGTCGAGGCTTGCGAAAAGGCAATCGAGGCGGAAATCCCCAATCTCATTTTTATGAGGGGCGGTGCGGAGTATCTTGAATGCTACATACCGCAAGGCTCTATCGGCAGGCTTTACCTTAATTTCAGCTGTCCGTATCCAAAAAAGAGCTACGCTTCGCACAGGCTTACGCACATAAACTTTCTTAAAATCTACAAGAAGCTTTTAAAGGATGGCGCTGAGATACATCAGAAAACCGACAACAGAAATCTCTTTGAATTCTCAATCGAGCAGTTTTCAGAGTTCGGCTGTCTTATAAAGAATGTTTCACTCGACCTGCACAAGAGCGATTTTGATGGCAATATTGTCACGGAATACGAGCAGAAATTTGCAAGTCAAGGCTTCCCTATTTACAGGCTGGAGGCTGTTATGAGATAATTTTTCAGACCGCACATTTTTTCCTTTATGATTGTGCGGTCTTTTTGCGCTTATTGGCACAGCATAACACAAAAAGTCGGGCGGGATTTTCCTGAAAGTGTTATAATGTAATCACACCGAGGAGAAAGGATAAAAAACTATGAACGGATGGGCGGAGGGTATTCAGTCGGCAATCGAATACATTGAGGACAATCTGACTCAAGAGCTTAAAATTGAGGACATAGCGGCAAAGGCATACGTTTCGCCGTTTTACTTCCAGAAGATTTTCTGCGTACTTTGCGGATTTACTGTCAGCGAATATATCCGCAGCCGCAGGCTTACCCTAGCGGCGCAGGAGCTTTCCTGCTCTGATTGCAGGATCGTAGACATTGCGGTAAAATACGGCTACGACTCTCACGACAGCTTCACCCGTGCGTTTACTAAGTTTCACAAAATATCTCCGTCGGCGGCACGAGAGAGGGGCGCAAGTTTAAGGGCTTTTGCACCTCTTAAAATCAAACTTACATTGGAGGGCGCTAATATGCTGGAGTACAAAATTGAAGAAAAGCTATCGTTTGCGGTAATCGGAAAAATGAGGAAGTTCAACACGGACACGTCGTACGAGGAGATCCCGAAATTCTGGGACGAATACGCACAGTCCGGCGGTCATGATATCGTTCCGGGAATGTACGGGCTTTGCTGGGACGGCGACGGGAAGGAATTTGAATACTATATCGGCTGCAACTATCTGCCGTACAAGGAAATCCCCGAAGGGTATGTGGCAAAGGTTATTCCTGCCGGAACATGGGCGGTGTTCCCCTGCAGAGGACCTATCGTTGAGTCGCTTCAGTCTGTAAACACGCAGATATGGTCAGAGTGGCTCCCTAACCTCAGGGACTACAAGCTCGCAGGAAACTACAACCTAGAGGTCTACCTCACTCCGCCTAAGGAAAATCCGATGGACAATTACTGCGAAATATGGGTACCAGTTGCCAAGGTATAGATCCGAAACGCACAATAATTTAAGCCGACCTTAAATTAATTGACCCCAAAAAGTT
>MSHC01000036.1 GCA_001940995.1 Ruminococcus sp. Phil15 | reverse complement strand
GGAAAATTGGTATCGCCGACACATCAAAGAGTCTGAACTTTTCAGGCTCTTTTTTATTTGCGGAAAATTCCGAAAAACCATGCCAAATGCAAATATTGCTCAAAAAATCAAGACAAGAGGATTTTTTAATGCTATAATGAAATCACAGTAAAAAAAGACCGGCCTTACTCTTTACTGAAATGTAACGTTACAAATTTCAAGAAGGAGGGAAACCTTGTGAAGAATTTTCGGACATTCGTCAGCGCACTTGAGTACATCGAACAGAATCTCTGCTCGCATATTACTCAGGAGGATATAGCAAGCGCCTGCTTCTGTTCTCTGTCATCTCTCCAGAAGCTATGGAGATACTGCACACATTCAAGCCTAAAAGAGTACATCTCAAAACGCAGGCTGACAAAGTGCGCAGAGGAGATTGCACGCTCGAAGCTCAGCATAACAGAAATTGCGATGAAGTATCAGTATAATTCTCCCGAGGTTTTCTCTCGTGCATTCACAAAGCTGTGGGGAGTGCCGCCGTCAAAGTTCAAGTCGGAGTGGCGGTTTACGGGCATCTATCCCAAGCTGGGCCCTGAAATAACGTTTAATGGAGGTAATTATATGGGTAAAAGAGTAAATATTTCCGAGCTTTATGACGAGCTTAAATCTAAGGCAGGCACTTACGTCCTCTGTCTGGATATAGTCGGACTTATGCCGATCAATGAAAATATCGGCAGGAGCGCAGGAGACAAGGTGATTTTAGAGGCGTTCAGAAGAATTGACAAGGCGGCAGGCGACGATATGACGGCATTCAGAATAGGCGGAGATGAGTTTGTCATAGTGACAGGCTATACCGACAAGAACAAGGTTCTGGAGCTTGCAAATTCCATTCTCTCGCAGAACGGAAGTGCGATTTCCTGCTACGGCAAGGATATTCCTGTTTCACTTCACGCAGGGGCAACTGTTTACACCGATGAGCATTTCAGATACAGCGACCTCTACGCCAAGATCATGGATACGATCAGAAGCTCCCATGGAACGGAAAAAGACGCAATTTACTTTGATTAACATTTATTTGAAGATAAAGAGCCGCGCAACACGGCTCTTTTTGTTTTGAATGGCTATTGAAATTTTTATCAGATTGTTATATAATGAATAAGATAAGCAATTCTTACAAAAGGACTGAAGCGTTAATGGCTGAAAACAAAGCGAAAAATACCGAAGCAATTCTTGCGGACGGCAGCAAAGAGTCAATGTCTACAGAGAAAAAGCAGAATATCATCGGACTTGCGATAATCGGCGTTGTCACAGTCGGACTTTGCCTCACGGGAATTTTCGGGGGAGAGGACGATATCAAAGCATCTAGTCCTGCCGATTCGTCTGTCGCTGAGAGCGTCACGACTACGACAACTACGACAACAACTGCCGCCACATCTGCTCTTTCAGGCGACACAACGACCTTGCAGACAAGCTCTGTTTCCGACGATGCAACAACTACCACGACCACTACTGCCGCATCGACAGGAACAACTACAACTAAAGAGCAGGAAACCACTACTACAACAAAGAAGCAGAATACCACCGCAACAACAAAGAAGCCCGAAACCACAACCACCACTACAACTACTCAAAAGCCTGTCGGCAACGGCAAGCTTACGGCAAGTGCGTCGGTCGCAAATTCGTGGGAGAGCGACGAGGGATATCACGCACAGATTTCCGTTACGATTGAAAATAAAACGTCGTCTGAAATTGACGGCTGGACGATAAGCATAGCAGTACCCGACGGCTCAAAGGTTGACCAGGCATGGGGCTGCGAGGCGACAGTCAGCGGAAGCAAGCTTATTATAAAGCCTGCCGACTACACAAAAACTCTTGCTCCGGGACAGAAAATCGAGGACAACATAGGAATTATAGTAATAGCCGGCGGAGAGTTTACCCCGTCTGTATCAGTAAATTGAGGTGCTTAAAATGAATAAGCTTAAAAAGTGGTTTAACGATACCTTTGCAAATGACAATATGTCGAAGAAGCGTTATAACGAAATCAGAACAGGACTCGCTATCTTAATCGTTCTCGTTGTAGCGGTCTTGGCGGTTGTAATTACATTTATGGTAAATTCAGTCAAAGAGGACAAGGAAAACAGCAGTTCATCGTCAAGTTCGACGGCTGCAAGCTCAGTTCCCGATGTTTCGGCTCCCGTTGTGTCTGTGCTGGATCCTGCCGACAGCTCGGAGGTCAGCTCCGATGTAAATTCCGGGGATAGTTCAAATGGCAATTCCGATAGCAATTCGGATAGTAATTCGACTAACTCGCAGCCTGAAATACCCGACACTCCTGCATATATCTTTGCTTATTCAGCCGGCAATTGCTGGAATGACGGCGGAAAGACAATGTACGGTCTTGAAATGACAATCAAGAATAACTATGACGATAAGCAGATCGACGGCTGGAAGGTTGAAATAGAGCTTGAAAATCCTGCCGACGTAACGGGCTGGAACGGAACATACAAAATCGAGGGAAACAAGCTTGTCATAACTAACGACGACCACAACGGAACAATCGGTTCAAAGCAGAGTGCCAGTATAGGCTGTAATTTAGGCATCAACGGTACGGAGCTTAATGTGTCAAAGGTCTGGCTTAACGGCGAGGAATGTGTTGTCATTATAGGAAAGATTGCCGAGAATAATAACGGAAACCAGAACGGCAATCAGAACGGCAATCAGAACGAGCCTGTCGATGTGGACGCATTGCTGGAGAGAAGCGAGGACGCAGTACAGGGCGACGACTGGCTGTTTGTAAAGGACAATAAGATCGTCGATAAAAACGGCAAAGAGGTTTGGATTACAGGCGTTAACTGGTTTGGCTATAACACAGGAACAAATATTTTCGACGGACTTTGGGGAAGCGAGCTTGTTTCGTCTGTTGAAGCTATAGCAGACCACGGCTTTAACCTTATCAGAATACCTTTCTCAGCCGAGCTTATAAACCAGTGGGCGGCAGGCGAGTATCCGCAGGCAAATTATAACCAGGCATATAACTCCACTCTCAATTCAATGAACAGCCTCCAGATTTTTGATTATGTCGTAAAGCTCTGCGAGGAAAACGGTATGAAGATCATGATTGATATTCACAGTGCGGAAACCAATGCCTCGGGTCACGTCATAAACCTTTGGTGCACCGATAACTTCACCGTGGAGGAATATTATTCTGCGCTTGAATGGATGGCGGAGAGATATAAGGATAACGACACCATCGTAGCATACGATTTGAAGAACGAACCGCACGGCAAGCCGTTTGAGGGCAGCGCCGCTGCAATATGGAACGGCTCAAAGGAGCCTAACAACTGGAAGTATGTAGCTGAAACAGCCGCAAAAAGAGTGCTTGCTAAAAATCCTAACGTCCTCATTATGGTAGAAGGCACGGAGATATATCCTATCGACATTAAAACAAACGGCGACTTCTCCTCTACAGACAGCGAGGATTACTACTTCAACTGGTGGGGCGGAAACCTGAGAGGCGTAAAGGACTATCCTATCGACCTAGGAAAGTATCAGAACAAGCTTGTTTATTCGCCGCACGACTACGGCCCGAGCGTTTACGCTCAGCCTTGGTTCGAGGGTAGCTACGACTACGACAGCCTTATGGAGGACTGTTGGGGAGATAATTGGTTCTATATCTATGAAGATAAAACAGCGCCTCTCCTTATAGGCGAATGGGGCGGATTTATGAAAGAGCCGAACCTCACCTGGATGACATATATGCGTCAGCTTATTAAGAAGTATAATCTCCACCACACATTCTGGTGCTTTAATGCAAACTCGGGCGACACGGGCGGACTTGTCCTCGATGACTTCACAACGTGGGACGAGGAAAAGTACAGCTTCGTCAAGGAAGTGCTGTGGCAGGAAAACGGAAAGTTCGTAGGTCTTGACCACGCAATTCCTCTCGGCGACAACGGCATAACGCTCTCAGACGCCAAGGGACTTTAATACATAAGAATTTTTGCATAGCGTGAAAACAGATGATTTTCACGCTATTGCTTTATGAAAGGAATGACTGTAAGTATGAAAAAAGTAAACAACGGCGAATATGCTGTAATAACGGGCGCAAGCTCAGGCATAGGCAGAGAAATAGCCCTCGTCCTTGACGGGATAGGATATAATACCGTTCTGGTTGCGAGGAGGGAGGAAAGACTTCGTGAGCTGAAGGGACGAATGAAAAACAAGTCGGAGATAATCTGCGCCGACCTGTCAAAGGAAAACGACTGCGCAAGAGTGTCCGAGCAAACGGAAAAAATGAACGTGCAGGTGCTTATAAACTGTGCAGGCTTCGGCGCTGTCGGTGAATTTGCAGAGCTTTCCCTAGAAAACGAGCTTTCTATGATAGACGTGAACATCAGGGCTGTGCATATCCTTACAAAGCTGTTTCTGCGCAGATTTAAAGAGCGGGACAGCGGCTATATTATGAACGTTTCCTCCTGCGCCGGACTCCTGCCGGGCGGCCCGCTTATGGCGACCTATTACGCAACGAAAGCCTATGTTTGCAGCCTTACGGAGTCGATATCCGCAGAGCTTCGTGAGCAGAAAAGCGGCGTTAGTGTAAGCTCTCTCTGCCCCGGCCCTGTCGATACCGAGTTCAATTCCGTTGCAGGAGCAGGCGTCGGAATGAAGGGAATAACGCCGAAGGAATGCGCAGAGTATGCAGTTATGGAAATGCTTAGCGGCAAAACGACCATCATTCCGCCGGGTATTATGAAGGCGGCCTGCAAGGCGTCAAAGCTCGTGCCGGCAAAGCTTACCCTTTCGGTAATATCTAAATATCAAAATATGAAATTAAATTAAATAATATTGAGGATTTGTAAAAATTGAATAATATACTTATAACTTTTCGAAAATTTCTCTATTCAGTTGTGTAAAACAAACAATAATGGACTTCTAATTTCGGTAAATTAGCTACTTGTAATTTGTGCGTTCGAGAAGTATAATTATATTATAAAATTATATGAAAGGGAGTAATTTCCATGAAAATCAAGAGAATCCTTTCTGCAGTAGCTGCTCTTGCAGTAGGCGCAATGCTCGCTGTTTCAGCATCAGCTGCAGGTACATTCACATTAAAGGCAACAGGTTCTGACTGGTCAGATGCTACATCTCCAATCAAGCAGGATGATACATCCGTAACGGTTACTTGGGAAACAGCTCAGGCTTCTATCGTTAACCCCGGCTACATCGCTTACGATGAAGAGGGCGATACAGCTGAGATTTCTCTCTACCTCGTTTCTATGACCGTAAACGGACAGTATGAAATTCCTGTTGGCAGAGACCTCATTCTTCCTGAAGTTGAGGGCAGCGCAGGTCTTCCAAACATCTGGAACGACCTTGGCAAGGCTGACGTAGTTTTTGAAGGCGACGGTTGTGGCCTCTACGGTGACGGCGGCTCATCCATCACATTCAAGGTTGACGGAACAGCTACAAACATCGAGTCCATCACTTACAACTTCGGTGAAGCTCCGGCAGACGAGCCAACAGATGAACCTACAGACGAACCAACAGACGAGCCAACTGACGAGCCTAGCGACGACAACGCAGGCACAGGCGCTTCCGCTGGTCTTGCACTCGCTGCAATCGCTCTTGCAGGCGCAGCAGTAGTTGCTACAAAGAAGAATAAGTAATCAATACTTATATTGACACTAAAGCCACCGAATTAACCTCGGTGGCTTTAATTATAAAATTTTGAAACAACATATTATGATTATTATGCAAATGTGTGAAATCGCACAAGTTGCGGAAAATAAATTTGTGCAATAAATAAATTGATATAATTCGCATAATCAAGTAAAATAAAAGTATCAAAATTTTAATGGAGGTTTTCTATTATGACAATGAAAAAACTTGCTGCTATGGTTATGGCACTTACAATGTCAGTTTCAATGCTTGCTGCTTGCGGCGGAGACGATTCTTCTTCATCTTCTGCAAAGGACAGCTCTTCAGCACCGGACAGCTCCGTTGCTGATGATTCTTCTGAAGTTGCTGATTCAAGTGAGCCTGCTTCTTCCGAGGAGGCTTCTTCCGAAGAAACATCTTCCGAAGCACCTGTTGAGCCTGCCGCTCCTGCAACATTCTCCGCATTTGACGACACAAAGCTTATCTGCGGCGATATCGAGCACAACGGTAAGTACCGTATCGAGCTTTACAACCAGTACGGCGACACTGCAAAGGACGCGGGCTTTGATATTGAAGAAATCGACTTTACAGGCGGTATCTCTGTAACGTTTGACATTGCAGGCATGGCTGATCAAGAAAGAGAATATGATGCGTACCTTATGTTCACGGACTCTTCTTGGGCATGGGGCAGCTGGAACATCAACGACAACAACATCGGTTCTACAAAGATCAAGGGCGACGGAACATACACAGTATACCTTTCTAAGGACATCTGTTCTTCACTCAACCCTAACTACGCTGAGTCAAATATGGGTACAGACGAAGAAGGATATCCCGGCTCTGCTTGGGGAACAACGGTATTCTGCGTAGATATCTACGAGCTTGCCGCTGTTGAAGGACTTCTTCCAAAGGATGAAAACGGCGGCGTAATCGACAGCGGTAACATCACAATATCCAATGTTAAGGTTGAATGGTGGGAAGAGGGCGCAGACCCTGAATATGTAGAGCCTGTTGACACAGCAATGGCTGCTATCGACGAAACAACATACGTTACCTACGATACACTTGCTGCTGAATAATCGTAAGATTATAGCTTAACAGCACAACCGCAAAATAATCAAGACCTCGTTATACAAGCTGTATAACGAGGTCTTTTTACGCCTATTTTATTTCTGCCCACCTGTCAAAGTCATCGGGACAATGTGAATCCCTTTTTATTGCCCTCATCTCTGCGTAGCAGCCAGATTTAAGGCAAGTCCCATAGGCAAGATTGTCACAGCTTTTGCAAATTTTAAGCCTTGCCCTGTATATCTCGTCTGACGACCTTTTATCTTCCGGAACGGCTGCAATGAACTTCTCTAAATCCCTGTACTTTTCGTCAGCCGCCATATCCGCTATCAGGCATTTCCTGCAAATCTTGTTCACTTCAGCACCACGCTTACAATCGAGCATTTAGGAAGCTTCACCGTAAGCTTAGAGCCTGACGCTTCCGCTTCGTATGGCTTTACGGAAACGTTGTCGGCACTGTCAAAATCGTTGTATGCGTGTACCTCGGCGGTCAGAATTCTTGCCTCTGCCGATGAAGCGTTAAAGCCGTACAGCTCGCAGTCAAGCTCGTAGTCGTTCTCAAGAGAAGTGTTCGCAAGAGTGATCGTCATCTCGTTGTCCTTGATGGATACGCTCTGCGAAATTGCGGGAGTGCCGTTTGTGTTTCTTTCCTCTTCTGTCCAGCTGTAACAAAACTCGCCGTCCTGATGCGTCTTATACATATCGAAAACGTGGAATGTAGGCGTTTTTATAAGCTTCTCGCCCTCTGTGAGAATTACCGACTGCAAAACGTTTACGACCTGCGCAAGATTTGCCATCACGACCCTGTCGGAATGAGCGTTAAAGATGTTGAGATTGAGCGCCGCAACTATCGCGTCACGCATCGTGTTCTGCTGATATAAAAATCCGGGGTTAGTGCCCGGCTCTACATCGTACCAGCAGCCCCATTCGTCAACGATAAGTCCTATGCTGTTTTCGGGATTGTACCTGTTCATGATTTCCGAATGGCGTGTGATTATTTCGTCGATGTGAAGCGTGCTTGATATAGTGGAGTAATATTCCTCGTCGCTGAACATTGTCGAGCTTCCTTTTCTTCCCCAATCGCCTGTCGGTATTGTGTAGTAGTGCATTGAAATTGCGTTTGTCTGCCAACTGTTTAGATTTTTCATAAGGTACTCCGTCCAGTTGTAGTCGTCGGCGCTCGGACCGCAGGCGACCTTGTAAAGCTGATTTCCCGAACAGTTCTTGCAGAAGCTCTGGTAACGGCGGTACTCGTCAACATAGTATTCCGCACGCATATTTCCTCCACAGCCCCAGTTTTCGTTGCCGATACCAAGGTATTTCAATTTCCAAGGCTTTTCTCTGCCGTTTGCCTTTCTAAGTTCCGACATAGGCGAGCCGCCCTCGAGGGTCATATATTCGACCCATTCCGACAGTTCCTGCACCGTGCCGCTTCCTACATTTCCCGAAATGTAAGGCTCACAGCCGACCAGCTCGCACAGCCTCATAAACTCGTGAGTGCCGAATGAGTTGTCCTCCGAAACGGCGCCCCAGTTTGTGTTAATCATTTTCTTGCGTGAAGCCTTGTCGCCAATGCCGTCTTTCCAGTGGTATTCGTCAGCAAAGCAGCCGCCCGGCCAGCGAAGCACCGGCATCTTAATCTGCCTGAATGCCTCGATGATGTCGTTTCTTATTCCGTCCGTGTTAGGGATAGGGGAGTCCTCTCCGACAAAAATTCCGTTGTAAATACATCTGCCGAGATGCTCGGAAAAATGTCCGTATATTTCGGGGTTTATGTGTGATTTTTTGTCAAGCGCATTGACCGACATTCTGATTTTTTTCATAATCTAACGCTCCCTTGCTGATTTTATTTATTTTATTATAACAGCTTGACTGCGATAATGCAATGATATATAATACTTATATACTGATGTATCCTGCTTTTTAGGAGGGACGGATTATGAAAGTTCACGCAATGGGAATAGGCTTTGTCCACAACGATAAATTCTGCATAAACAGGCCCTGCGGTTCGGGGGACAATCTCCTGCTGATTTTCCTCAGCAATTCTTTTGTTGAGCTTGACGGGAAGCGGATTGAGGTTCCGTCTTGCAGTGCAATAGTATACCCAAAGGGTAAGCCGCAGATTTACGGCGCAAAAGATGAAAAGTATGTAAACCACTGGGTGCATTTTGAGTGCGACGAAAGCGACAGCTTTTTTGACCGTCCGGACTTTGCTTTCGGTAAAATTCTGCCAGTCGGGGATATCACGGGAACTGAGAAAATTCTCGGTATGCTCAGCATTGAAACGCTGTCCGACGGAAACGAGGAAAGGGCGGATCTGCTCCTGAGGCTTCTTATCTCAAAGCTTTGCTCCGAAAGCTCAAGGCACGAAAGAACGGCGCACAGCGAGTCGCTAAGAAAGCTCCGTGCCGAGATATATTCTTCGGCGTCAGAAAAATTTTCCGTCGTAATGCTCGCACAAAAGCTCAGTCTGAGTCCGTCCTATTTCCAGCATATTTACCGCAGGGAGTTCGGCATCTCCTGCTATGAGGACGTTCTGCACGCAAAATCGGAGCTTGCCAAGTATTACCTCCTGAATACCGACTTTACGGTAAACGAGATATCCGCACTCTGCGGCTTTGAAAACGGCGTGCATTTTATGAGGCAGTTCCGCAAAAGAACTGGTATGACGCCGACCGGATTTCGTGAGCGAGGCTGAATGTAATGCTACAAAATATCAAAAAGTGCTTGCATTTTTTGCGTGAATATGATATACTATTTCAGTAATCTAATTTGTGTAACAGGTAAGTCGCTTTCGGAACCGTTTTCCGATTCATAGGTGTGCAGGTCCTGTGCAATGAAACGCTGTGAACCATGTCAGGCGGGGAACCGAGCAGCATTAAACGGTTTGTTTTGTGTGTCACAGTAACGCCTGCACACCTATGCGTCGGAATTTTTTTATGAAGGGGAGTGGAAGTATGTATCAGGCATTATACAGGAAATGGCGTCCTATGACCTTTGACGATGTCGTTTCTCAGCCGCATATTACTACTACCCTGCGTAATCAGATCGAAAGCGGAAAGATAGCCCACGCTTACCTCTTTACAGGCTCTAGGGGAACAGGTAAGACAACCTGTGCAAGAATTTTTGCAAAGGCAATAAACTGCGAGCATTCCCATAACGGAGCGCCCTGCCTGGAGTGCGATATCTGCAAGAGAATGGACAGCCAGACGCTCAGCGATATTATAGAAATCGACGCCGCATCGAATACGGGCGTTGACGATATGAGAGAACTGAGAGAATCGACAAACTATACGCCCGAAATCTGCAAGTATAAAGTATATATAATCGACGAGGTGCATATGCTCTCGGTCAATGCATTCAACGCATTGCTTAAAATTCTCGAAGAGCCGCCGCCGCACGTCAAGTTTATATTCGCAACAACAGAGCTTCATAAGGTGCCTGTCACGATCCTTTCAAGATGTCAGGTCTTTAACTTCCGCAGAATTCTCCCGGAGGACATCGAGAAAAGACTTTTGTATATAGCCTCTCAGGAGGATTTTACGCTCACGGAGGAAGCCGCATCGCTTATCGCAAAGCTTGCAGACGGCGGTATGAGAGATGCGCTGTCGCTCCTCGACCAGTGCATAGCATACTCTAAGGACGTAGATTTGGATACCGTTTCTGCCGCAGCAGGCATAGCGGGCCGTGACTACCTTTTTGAATTGCTTGACTGCTTTAAGGATAAAAACGGCGCAAGAGCTATCGAAATTATTGGGAAGCTCTACGACGACTCAAAGGATATGCAAAGGCTTGTAGACGAGCTTATCTCACAGATGCGAAACGTGATGCTCTCAAAGAGCGTCAGGGACGAAAGCGTGTTTGCCTGCCTTCCAAGCGAGATAGAAAGGATAAAGTCTGTCGCTGACGGACTTGAGCTTTCAGAAATCCTCGATATGCTCAGAATCCTGCAGGACTGTTCAGAAAGACTTCCCAGAGTTTCCGCAAAGCGAATCGAAATTGAAATGTGTATGATAAAGCTTACCGCTAAACCGGGTAACGCTAAAATACAGTCGGCAGGCAAAGCGGCAGACAGCGCAGAGCTTTCCGCCCTCACGGACAGGATCGTAAGGATTGAGAGCGCAATCGAAAACGGCGCAGTTTCCGCAAGCCCCTCCGCAAAGCCGAAAAAGCCTAAGTATGAGCCGCTTATCGACCCCAACCAGTCGCCGCTTCCGGAGCCTAAGGTCGTCGATATGTCGAAGCTCTCGCCAAGCGACTTTATGCCGCTAGACTGCTGGCAGGAAATTATAGACAGGATCGCCGATATCGACGCATCTATGGCAGGTTTCCTCGACGGCTCAAATGCGTTCGTATATGAAAATATACTTCTCATAATCGTACACAACGACTTTTTCCTGAAGATGTTCAAGGAGACCTCCTGCGGAAAGGTCATTGCACAGGTTATGAAAGACGTATTCAGTAAATCATTTGCAATAAGAGTAAAGTCTGCGAAGAACGTTGTACCCAATGATGCGGAAAATCCCGTAAACAAATTACTGCAACGTGCCAGAGACTCGGAAATTGCAGTGGACATAAAAAGTAAATAAACTTAAAATTAAGGAGAAATTTCTATGAAAGCAAGACTTCCACAGGGTATGGGTAAAGGCCCATCAAACAATGTAAACCAGATGCTCAGACAGGCTCAGAAGATGCAGGAGGAAATCACCGCTCTTCAGGCTGATTTGGAGCAGAGAGAGTTTTCCGCTTCCGTAGGCGGAGGAGCTGTTGAAATCAAGATTAACGGTAAGAGAAATGTCCTCGACCTCAAAATCAAGCCTGAGGTAGTTGACCCAGAAGATATCGAAACACTCCAGGACCTCGTTATGAGCGCATTCAATGAGGCTATCAGAGTTCTCGACGAGGAATCCGACGCTGAAATGCAGAAGGTAACTGGCGGCGTTTCTATCCCGGGCCTTTATTAATAGATAATGGCTGAGTCAAACGCACTTCCGCTTGTCGTATTGGCGGAGAATTTCGCAAAGCTTCCCGGCATCGGTATGAAAACCGCACAGCGGCTTGCCTATTTTGTGATGTCGATGTCTGACGCAGAGGCTAAGGCGTTTGCGGACGCAATTGTTACGGCTCACGAAACCGTGCATGAGTGCAAAATATGCTGCAACCTTACCGATAAGGAGAACTGTCCTATCTGTTCCGACAGCAGGAGAGATACATCGGTTATCTGCGTTGTGGAAGGCCCTAAGGACGTTACAGCATTTGAAAGAACCAAGGAGTACAAGGGCGTATACCACGTCCTCCACGGTCTCATTTCCCCGATTGATAACGTTATGCCGGACAGCCTAAGAATCAAGGAGCTTCTGGCAAGACTTAAAGACGGTAATGTCAAAGAGGTCATTATGGCAACAAATCCCACGGTCGAGGGAGAGGCTACCGCAATGTATATCTCCCGTATCTTAAAGCCGCTCGGCGTTAAGGTAACAAGGCTTGCGTTCGGTCTGCCGGTAGGCGCAGTTTTAGAGTATGCCGACGAGGTCACTCTCTTTAAGGCGCTCGAAAACCGTAACGAAATTTAATATCAAGACAGTTTAGTAAAAGACGTTCAATTTGTGTTGAGCGTCTTTTTTGCGCCTTAAGTGGAAAATATAGGAAAGCACAGAGAACAGATGTTCCCGTTCACAAAAAGTTTACAATTACAAAAACGGTAGGAATTCGGCGTATCTCGGGGGATTTTACGCCTAAAATCCCCAAAAAACGGGGGTGTTATGCATGATATACAAAAAAGCACCCCCTAAAATCGTTGAAAATGCCAGTGCCTTAAAAATCGCTAATAACTTGCAATTAGAAAAAACGTGGTGTATAATTAGTTCATAGCGGTAAAAGGTGCAAATTTGTGGTAACGAGTGCCTAAAACGCTCAATTTTCAAGGAGGTGACGAGCTTGTCAAACTTAATGGGTTCATTTTCCCAGTCTATGGACGTAAAAGGCAGAATGAGTTTTCCTGTAAAGCTTAGAGAAATAATCGGCGAGCGTTTCGTCATCACAAGAGGACTGAGCGGATGCCTGTTTGCGTACTCTCTTGAGGACTTTCAGAAGATGTCTGAGGCGATAAGAGCAGTGCCGATGTCCAAGGGCCTTACAATGCAGAGATTTTTCCTCTCGTGGGCAAGCGAGGTCGAAGCGGACAAGCAGGGAAGAATACTCGTACCTCAGAACCTCCGTGAGTTTGCAACACTCAGTAAAGATATAATAGTAACGGGCGTAGCAAACCGTGCGGAAATATGGGACAAAGCACGTTGGGATGAATTCAACAACAATATCGATGAGCAAGACATTATGGAACAGATGGAAGGACTTGATTTTTAGTTGGATTTTCACCACATCTCGGTAATGCTCCCCGAATGTATAGAGGGACTGAACATTAATCCGGAAGGCATTTATGTGGACGGTACCGTAGGCGGAGCAGGACACTCAAGGGAAATTGCGAAAAGGCTCACAACAGGCAGACTTATCGCAATAGACCGTGACCCAACAGCAGTCGAGGTCGCAACGGAGCGGCTATGCGGACTGCCGGCAACCGTTATAAAGGAGAATTACTCGCAGCTCGATACCGTTTTAGAGAGCCTGGGAGTAGACGGAGTGGACGGAATACTTCTTGACCTTGGAGTATCCTCACATCAGCTTGACAATTCCGAAAGAGGCTTTTCATATCATGCGGACGCAGTTCTTGATATGAGAATGGGTCAGGAAGGAATTTCAGCCAAGGATATCGTGAATGAGTGGCCGGAAAAAGAACTCGCACGAATAATCTTTGAGTATGGCGAGGAGAAATTCGCAAGAAGCATAGCGTCGCAAATCGTCAAGTGTAGAGAACAAAAGACAATATACACCACGGGTGAACTTGCAGAGATAATAAAAAGCGCAGTCCCCGCAAAAGCAAGAAGAGAAAAAAATCCTTGCAAAAAAACATTTCAGGCAATAAGAATTGCCGTGAACGACGAGCTTGAGCATTTGTCGATAGCTCTCGATAAGGCGTTTGACGCCTTGAATTCTAATGGCAGACTATGCATCATAACTTTCCACTCATTAGAAGACAGATTAGTTAAACAGCGCTTCGCTACATACTGCAAGGGCTGTGAGTGTCCGCCGGATTTTCCCGTGTGCGTGTGCGGTAAGAAACCAAGAGGAAGGCTAATCAACAAAAGGCCGATTACGG
Source organism: Ruminococcus sp. Phil15 (assembly GCA_001940995.1). Lineage (GTDB taxonomy): Bacteria > Bacillota > Clostridia > Oscillospirales > Ruminococcaceae > UBA7477. The sequence continues at coordinate 20,316 of MSHC01000036.1, read as the reverse complement.
CAACAGAGCAGGAGCTTCAGATAAATAACAGGAGCCGAAGCGCAAAGCTCAGAATTATAGAGAAAATCTGAGTAAAAGAAAAAATGTGTAAAACAAAAGTAAAAAATAAAAGAACAAAGAAAATTATTAAAACGTAGAACAAAAGCAACATACAAAAGAGGTGATGGCCGGTGGCAAGGCTTAACAATAATCTGGCTTACGAGTACGACGAGCGTGAAGAGCTTGAGACTGCGAGAGAGCCTAAGATTAAATATCAGCAGAATACAAAAAGAAAAGCCTCCGGCAGTACAATGTTCGCACTCCTTACGCTTGTAGCCGTGACATCTATAATCCTCTTCTCGATGGTCTTTAACCAGATTGAGGAAAGTAAGCTTACAAGAGAACAGTCAGAGCTTAAAACAGAGCTTTCACAGCTTCGGAGAGAGTGCACAAATTTAGAAGCGCTTTTAGCTTCTCAGACGGGCATAACCGCCGTAGAGGATTATGCGGAGAATACGCTCGGTCTTACAAAACTGGATAAGGCACAAGTAGAATTTGTCGAAATACCTGTCCCTACTGTAACAGAGGTTATTGAAAATGAAGAGGAGGGCTTATTTGCCTCCATCAAGAACTGGGCAGAGGGTTTGAAGGAATATCTCGGCATTGAATGAATAAGATAATTACAGAAAGTTAAGCTTAATCTAAAATCACCTGTGAAGATTAAACTTAGCTTTCTTGTTCTCATAAAAGGAAAATACAGGCTGAAATGTCACGTTTTTTGGTGACAGAAGGGAGAAAAGATGTCTGATAAACCAACCTCATCAATGAAAAGGCGACTCAGCGGAGTCGTGTATGCAATATTGCTCGTGGTCGTTGTGTACCTGCTGTACACGATGATAAGGCTGTCGATCATTGACGCTTCAAAGTGGCAGGAGCTTGCAAGCTCTCAGCAGCTTAAAAGCACGACGATAACCGCCTCGAGAGGTACGATTTATGACTCGAATATGCAGATCTTGGCACAGAGCGCAACTGTATATACTATCGCAGTTGACCCCGTTCTGCTTACAAGAAATTTAAATGAAGAAGAATGTGAGCTGGAGCTTTCCGACGTAGTATCAACGCTTGCGGATACGCTCGAAATGGACGCAGGAGAAATTGAGGGTAAATGTCTTAAGGACAACCGTTACCAGGAGCTTAAAAAGAATGTTGAAAAGGCGAAAGCCGATGTCATAAGAGAATACGCAAGAGAAAATAAGCTGAGCGCTCTTATTGCAACGGAGTCCTCCAAGAGGTTTTACCCGGAAAATTCCCTTGCCGCATCGGTAATCGGACATCTCCATTACGACGGCTATGGAATATACGGCTTAGAGGCGTACTATGACGACTACCTATCGGGAACAGACGGAAAAACGCTGATAGCAACCGACAATAAGGGCAACGAGATCCCTTATGACTACAAGCAGTATTACGAGGCTCAGCCTGGCGATTCGCTTGTTTTAAACCTTGATATCACAATCCAGTCGGCGCTTGAAAACGCGCTGCTCGATTGCGTAGAAAAACATGCCCCACTCTGCCGAGCAACGGGCATCGTAATGAATCCGAATACGGGAGCCGTGTATGCTATGGCGTCAACCTACGGCTATGACCTCAATAATCCTGCCGAAATCACAAATCCTATCACAGCCACACAGATTAACGCTATGCCGGACGGCGATGAAAAAACGCAGGCTAAGAGTAAGGCATGGGCAACCCAGTGGAAGAACAAGGCTATTTCGGAAATTTACTTCCCAGGTTCGGTTTTCAAGGTAATCACAGCCTCCTCTGCACTCGAGGAACAGACAATTACCGCAAGTCAGCATTTCGGCTGCGGAATTGAGTATAGAGTTGCAGATACGCCTTTCCATTGCTGGTCAACCTATGATCACGGCGCACAGACCCTCTACGACGCAATGATGAACTCCTGCAACCCTGCGTTTATCAGAATAGGTGAAACGCTTCAGCCTGCGCTTTTCTGCAAGTATTACTCGGCATACGGCTTTACCGAAGCAACAGGCATCGACCTTCCGAGCGAGGTTTCAAGCTTGTATGTAAGCGAAAACAGAATGGGACCCGTAGAGCTTGCTTCAAGCTCCTTCGGTCAGACAAATAAGGTAACCGCAATCGAAATGATCACCGCATATTCCGCAGTAGTAAACGGCGGCTACCTCGTAACGCCGCAGATCGTAGACAAGATAATCGACTCGAACGGAAATGTTGTCAAGGATATCGAGCCTGTTATCAAAAGACAGGTTATCTCGGAGGATACATCTGCACAGATGAGAGAAATTCTGGAATATGTAGTAGAAAACGCCAAAGGCGGAAACGCTTACATAAGCGGCTATCGTATAGGCGGAAAGTCCGGCACATCTCAGAAGATTGATGAGGACCCGTCGGGACATACCTATGTAGGTTCTTACTGTGCATTTGCCCCTGCCAACGACCCGCAGGTAATTCTGCTCATAGCAGTTGACGACCCGCAGAACGGTCAGTTCTACGGAAGCCAGGTTGCCGCACCTTATGCAACAGAAGTTCTTGAAGCAATTTTGCCGTACCTCGGAATTTATCCGGAATATACGGCAGAACAGCTTGAGGAAATCGCAGTAAATATCAAGAACACAGAGTTCGCAGACGTGGACGACGCCAAGGCGACACTTGAAGCTCTCGGACTTAAAGTCACGGTGATAGGCGACGGCGACAGCGTCGTTGCGCAGGTTCCGTCAAGCGGTCAGACAAAGAGAGGAAGCACGGTTATCCTCTACACGGAAAATAATGCAGTGCAGGAAACAACAAGCGTCCCCAGCATAGCCGGTCTTACGCTTGAACAGGCCCAGACAAAGCTTGAAGAAGCAGGACTGAACCTGTTGCCGTCAGGCTCTGCCGCTTACACGAAAGGCGCTTTGGCAGGCTATGACCAGAGCGTAGCCGCAGGAACGGTAGTGCTAAAGGGCACGGTAGTTTCGGTAACGTTCTATCCAAGCTCGGTTTCTTCGCAGTAAATATCAAGATTAAGAGGTGTATTTATGAGGCTTTATAAGCTTATAGAAAATATAGCGGAAACAAATCTTCCCGATGTTGAGATCACCGATATCTCATCAGACACAAGAAAACAGCTTAAAGAGGGCGGAATGTTTGTCTGCATTAAGGGCAATACCTTTGACGGACACGACAGTGCAGAAAAAATGCTCGAAAACGGCGCGGCGGTAGTGGTTACCGAAAGGGATTTAGGACTCGACAGGCAGATTATCGTTCCTGACAGCAGAAGATTTTTTACAAGGCTTTGCTCTGCATGGTTTGAGCATCCCGAAAGAGAACTGAAGCTAGTCGGCGCAACGGGTACAAACGGAAAGACGACAACTACGACGGTTCTTAAATATCTCCTTACAAAATTAGGATACAAAGTAGGACTTATCGGTACCTGCCAGAATGAAATCGGCGACGAAATTATCCATACCGAAAGAACGACGCCGGAGGCTTACGACCTCTTTGAGCTTTTCAGAAATATGGCAGACAAGGGCTGCGACTACTGCGTTATGGAGGTATCCTCGCAGGGCTTGGAGCAGGGCAGAGTCGAGGGCTGCACATTTGAAACGGCAGTCTTTACAAACCTCACTCAGGATCACCTTGACGTACACGGCACTATGGAAAACTACTATCAGGCAAAAAAGATACTTTTCTCGCTCTGTAAAAAGGCTGTTATCAATACCGATACTGACTACGGAAAGAGATATTTTGACGAAATTACCTGCGATAAGATTTCCTTTGGCGAAAGGTCAGACGCAGATATCAAGGCAAGCGGCATAACGATTTCGTCAAACGGCGTCAGCTATCTGTGCAATGACGGAAAGGACAGCTTCGACGTAAGCTTTGCTATGCCGGGAGATTTTAACGTTTCAAACTCCCTCGGCGTTATCTCGGCAATGGAGTCGCTTGGCTTTGACGGCAGGAAAACGGCAGAGCTATTAGCAGGCTTTGGCGGCGTAAGGGGCAGGGCAGAGGTAATCGAAACAGGCAGGGATTTCACTGTAATATGCGACTATGCCCACACGCCCGACGCAATCGAAAACATACTTTCCGCAATCAGATCCTCAGCAAAGGGCAGAGTAGTCTGTCTGTTCGGCTGCGGCGGAAACAGAGATGCAAAAAAGCGTCCTCTTATGGCAAAGGCGGCCGCCGAATATGCGGATTTTGTAATAGTGACCTCGGATAATCCGAGAAATGAAGACCCCGACGCAATCATTTCAGACGTGCTGAAGGGCATAGAGGGAAGCGCTACCCCGTATGTAACGATTGCCGACAGAAAGGAAGCGATCTTCTGGTCTGTCAAAAATGCACAGAAGGACGACGTTATCGTGCTGTGCGGAAAGGGTCACGAGGACTATCAGATTTTAGCCGGCAATGTTAAAATCCATTTTGACGAAAGAGAGATAGTAGCGCAGGCGCTTTCACAACTTTAGACTTTAGGAGAAGCGAATGGAAAAAGTAAAGCTTTATGAAATAGTCGAGGCGGTATCGGGAAGCTACGGCTATAACGCAGATATCGACATCGACAACATCTCAACCGACACAAGAACGATAAAAGACGGCTCGGTGTTTGTCTGCATAAAGGGCGAGCGATTTGACGGCCACGATTTCGCAAAAAAGGCTGTCGAAAACGGAGCTGTTGCGGTCGTGTCCGAAAGACCTATAAAGGACGTAAGGTGCATTATTGTCGATTCAAGCTTCCGTGCGCTGGGACGTATCGCCGCATTTTACAGGAACAGATTTAAGAATTTAAAGGTTGTCGGAGTGACAGGCTCGGTGGGAAAAACCTCGACAAAGGAAATGATTTATCTCGTCCTTTCAAAGAAGTTTAAAACACTCAAAACTATCGGCAACTTAAATAATGAAATCGGTCTGCCGCAGACGATTTTCAACCTCACAAGCGATACGGAGGCGGCAGTTATAGAAATGGGAATGAACCACTTCGGCGAAATTTCAAGACTGTCAACTATCGCAAAGCCCGAGGTGTGCGTCATCACAAACATCGGCACTGCTCATATCGGAAATCTGGGCAGTCAGGAGAATATACTGAAAGCAAAGCTTGAGATTTTCGACGGAGCAAGCTACGGCGCACCGCTTGTAACAAACATTGACGACAAGCTTTTGTCCGAGGTCGTGCTTCGCAGCGGCGAAAAGCTTACATATTCTCTCACAAAGAAAACGGCGCAGGTCTATGCCTCGGATATAGAAAGAGACGAAAACGGCACAGATTTTACGATAAACAATAACGGAAACCGCTATAAGGCAAGAGTGAACGTTCCGGGCGACCATAATGTCTTAAACGCTCTCTGCGCATTTACAGTGGGACTTAACTACGGTATCAGCCCTGAGCTTATGGTGAAGGCAATCGCAGAATTTGCGGCAGACGGTATGAGGCAGAATAAGGAAACTCATAACGGCGTTACATATATGCTCGACTGCTATAACGCAAGCCCCGAGGCCATGAAGTCCGCACTGGGCGTACTCAAAAACGCAAAGCCTGAGGGCAGAAAAATCGCCCTGCTTGCCGATATGCTGGAATTGGGAGATATGTCAAAGCCGTGCCATAAGTCGGTGGGCGAGGCTTTTGCGAAAACGGGCGCAGATATGCTTATCTGCTACGGCGAGGAAGCGGAATATTATGCAGAGGGAGCAAGAAAAAAAGGCTTCTCCGAAAGCGGTATTTTTACATTCAAAGACAGAGAGAAGCTTGTTTCGTTCCTCAGAGCGGAGCTTTCAGCCGGCGACCTTGTGCTGTTTAAGGGCAGCCACGGAATGAAGCTTGACGGAATTTATAAGTCGGTCACGGAATAGACTGTAAGTGAAAAACATTAAGGAGGTAGTCACGCTTGGCGACAAGAGCTACAACAAAAATAGAACATCAAAAGCCTAAGAAAAGGGAAGTTGCCCAGGCAAGGAATCAATTCCATTTCCGCCTTATAGGCAGCGATTACGATAAGCCGTTCCTTTTTATAGTCATGATACTCCTTGTTTTCGGAACATTTATGATGTTCTCTGCAAGCTACGTCTGGGGATTACAGGAGCATAACAACGGATATTATTACCTTCAAAAACAGTGCGTTTCCATATTTATCGGTCTTGCGTTTATGTTTACCCTGTCGTTTATAGATTACCATAACTATCAGAACACAAAGCTTGCCTACCTCGCATTTATAATAGTCTACGGGCTTACGTTTGTGACATCGTTTATCGGCACCGCCGTCGCAGGGGCAAGAAGGTGGATCGTTATCGGCCCTATAAACTTTCAGCCGTCAGAGCTGTTAAAGGTTGCGTTTATCATTATCTTTGCATACTTAGGGGCGCTTAATTATCCGAAATTTAAGAGCATTAAATACTCGATGGCTCCGTATCTTTTGGTACTGGCTCTGTGCTGCGGAGTCTTGGTGCTTCAGCGACACCTCTCCGGCGTTCTCATCTTCGGCGCAATCGGTATAGCAATGATTTTCGTTTCAGGCGTACCTATGAAACACTTTGTCATACTCTGCGTAGTAGGCGTAGCAGGCGTAGGAGTATTGCTCGGTTATAAGATAGTAACAAGCGGCGGCTTTGGCTACATATCGGAAAGAATACAGTCATGGAAAGATCCTACGAGCGATATTCTGGGCTCAACGCTCCAGACCTATCAGTCTATGCTGGCAATCGGCTCGGGCGGAATTTTCGGACTTGGCTTCGGTGAATCAAGACAAAAGCACCTCTGGCTGCCTGAAGCGCAGAACGACTTCGTCTTTGCGGTAGTCTGTGAAGAAATGGGCTTTGTTGGCGCAGTTGCAGTAATTCTTCTGTTCGCACTTTTCGTGTTCAGAGGCTTCTACATCGCTTCCAATGCGCCCGACCGCTTCGGTATGCTCCTTGCCGCAGGTATTACTATTCAGATAGGTATTCAGGCATTTTTGAACATCGGAGTTGCCTGCAACGCATTTCCGAATACAGGTATCAGCCTTCCGTTCTTCAGCTACGGAGGAACAGCACTTCTCATTCAGCTTGCCGAAATGGGAATACTTCTGAGTATTTCAAGGCAATCAACGACAAAGGAATAAATCGGAGGAAAGCGTATGCTAAGAGTATTGCTCGCAGGCGGCGGAACATCGGGACACATTAATCCCGCCGTTGCAATTGCGGAGATAATAAAGAAAAATCACCCCGATGCAGAGTTCTGCTTCGCAGGAACACCCACAGGCATCGAGGCTAAGATAGTAAGAGATTTGGGCTACCGCTTTGAGGAGATCGACGTCCACGGCTTTCAGCGTTCATTGTCGCTTGGGAATATAAAGAGAAATGCAGTGGCGCTCAAGTGCCTAGCATTTTCAGGCTCGAGGGCAAAGAAAATTATTAACGACTTCAAGCCCGACCTTGTTATCGGAACAGGCGGATACGTCAGCGGCCCGATTGTCCGCAAAGCAGCTAAAATGAAAATCAAAACCGCAATCCACGAACAGAATGCATATCCGGGGGTCACAACAAGACTGCTCTCAAAGCTTGTCGATAAGGTAATGCTTACCGTCATCGAGGCAAAGGAATACCTGGAGGACGGAATAGACTATACCGTAACAGGACTTCCCGTAAGAGCCGCCTTTGCCAGCCATGACAGAGCGCAGGCGAAAAGAGAACTCGGCTTTGACGAGAACGAAATATGTATCCTCTCAACGGGCGGAAGCCTCGGCTCATACGTCCTTAACGAGAATATCGCAGAGCTTTTAAAGTGGGAGCAGGAGAACGGTATAAAGATAAACCATATCCATTCCTACGGCACGCACGAAAGCAACAAGGACTTTGTGAAAAAGCTTACTGACAGCGGAGTTACGGTAGACGGCTATAACAGATTTTTGATAAGCGACTATATCAATATGCCGCTGTGTATGTCTGCCGCAGATCTCGTTATCAGCAGATGCGGCGCAAACGCACTGACAGAGCTTGAAGCGCTCGGCAGAGCGTCTATCCTCATTCCGTCGCCGAACGTAGCCGGAAATCACCAGTACCATAACGGTATGGTTCTGCATAACGCAGGCGCAGGAATAGTAATCGAGGAAAAAGAGCTTACTCCTAAAAAGCTTATTGACACAGTAAGCGGACTGTGCGATAATAAAGAAAGAATAGAGGAGTTGTCGCAGGCGGCTCACAGACTCTATATAAAGGATACCGACGAGCGTATCTATAACGCACTATACCAGCTTATCATAGAAGCAACAGAATCCAAAGGACTCTAAAACGCAATTTATATCACCGCTTTTCTCGCTTTTGCATAATATGGCATATAACCTTAGTGTTGATGTTCCCCGTTTATAGGGCGGCGGACGCAACAGAATTTGTCAAGAAGGAGAGAAGCTTTATGCAAAGGCTGGTGATTGACGGCGAAAAGAAACTAAGCGGAGAGCTTTATGTCCACGGAGCTAAGAACAGCGCCCTGCCGCTTCTGGCAGCGTGCGTTTTAGCAAGAGGAGAAACGGTCTTACATAACTGCCCCAGGCTGAGCGATGTCTACGCCGCCTGCAGAATACTGACCTGCCTCGGATGTAAATGCGTGAGGGACGGCGACAGCGTTTCGGTAAATACCGACTCGCTCTCACATTTTAACGTCCCCGATGAGCTTATGAGAGAAATGCGTTCATCTATTGTGTTCTTAGGAGCAATCCTCGGCAGAATAGGAAGATGCAGGCTCTCATTTCCGGGGGGCTGCGAGCTTGGTCCAAGACCTATTGATATGCACATCTCGGCATTGCGTCAGATGGGCGCTATGATAAAGGAGGACCACGGTATTCTGGACTGCGATGTCGGAAAGGGACTGCACGGCGCAAAAATCGTGCTTTCGTTTCCGTCGGTAGGAGCGACTGAGAATATCATTCTTGCAGCAGTTACCGCAAAAGGCTCGACCGTTATACATAACGCTGCCAGAGAACCTGAAATCACAGACCTTTCAAGATTTCTCAACAGCTGCGGTGCAAGGATCTCGGGCTACGGCGAAAACTCAATATATATTGAGGGAGTTGAAAAGCTTTCCGGCTGTGACTATGAGGTAATGCCGGACAGGATAGTTCTCGCTACATATCTAAGCGCAGCCGCCGTAACAGGCTCGGAGCTTACCGTTTTAAATTCAAGGGTGAGCGACGTAGAAGCAATTCTCCCTGTTTTCGAGCAGATGGGCTGTATCGTATGCCCCTACTCCGACAGAATTTATATCAGCGCAAAACGCAGCCTTAAAGCTGTAAAAACAATAAGAACAATGCCTTTCCCCGGATTTCCGACAGACGCACAGGCAGTCGTTATGGCGGCGCTCACTAAAGCTAAGGGAACGAGCATAGTTATAGAAAATATATTTTCAAACAGATTCCGTCACGTTGACGAGCTTCTTCGTATGGGAGCGGACATAAAGGCGGAGGGAAAGGTCGCTGTCGTAGACGGCGTTAATTTCCTTTCGGGCGCTAAAGTGAGAGCAACCGATCTAAGAGGCGGCGCCGCACTCGTTGTAGCAGGTCTTGGCGCTCAGGGCACAACCGAGGTATCGGACATAAAGTATATAGACAGAGGCTACGAAAGCATCGAAAACGCATTTTCGTCAGTAGGCGCTTCTATAAAGAGAGTTTAATTTTTGAGGAAAGGAAAACCGCAGAGTCATGAGGGACGTTGTAAAGAAAAGAACCGACAATTCCGAATATAAAATCATAAACGGCGAGCGTGTAAGAGTCGCAAGAAAAAAGCGCCGCAGAAATATGTCTGCGTATTATGTGTTCACCTTTTTTGTCGTTGTAATAACAATGACTATCCTCTCGGTCACAATCCTGTTCAATGCAACGGAGGTCGAGGTCACGGGCACCGACCTCTATACCGCAGAGCAGGTGACAAAAATAAGCGGCGTCGCAGTAGGCAATAACCTTATCCGCCTTGATACGGATACGGCGGAGGAGTGCATTATGGAAAACCTTTCCTATGTCGAGGATGTAAAGGTACTGCGGAGCTTCCCGGGTAAAATCAAAATCAAGGTGACTCAGGCGGTTCCTGCCGCAAATATAGAGCATGATGGAAAGTTCTATGTGGTAAGCGAAACGGGAAAGATTCTGGAGGAAGCGCTCGACGCACCGAAGAGCGGACTTATCATCATAACGGGCTTTGACCTTGTAGAGATAGAGAAAGGCAGAATGAAGTCGGAGGACTCCCTCAAAGAGCCTATCCTGGATACGATCCTTGATGCAGTCGAAAGATTTGAAATAAAGAATATCGTCGAGGTAAATATCAAGGACAGAACGAATATAAAGCTAAATTTCGATAACCGTGCAAATATCCTTCTCGGAAGCTCCCTTGACCTTGACTATAAGCTCAGCGCAATTAAGGTGATCTTAGAGGAAAAGCTTTCTAAGGAGTTCAACGGCGTAATTTATTACCATAATGAATCGAGCGGCGTTTCGGTAATCGCCGCCGATAAGCTTACCGGCTGGCTCAAAAACGAAGCCCCGAAGGATTACTCAATTTATGAAGACGATGACGACAGACCGCTTCAGGAGATATATGATGACGATTTGCTCTAATTTTAAGAGCATTTGTTGAACAAATTTACTGAAAAACACAGAAAAAAATGTTTTTTCAGCCAAAAAGTCAATTAAATTTGTAAAAAACGCTTGATATTTTTGCTCACTTGTGGTACTATAATAATATCTCTAGTAATGCGTAGCAAAATAGTGTTATGTAAATAAAAATATAGAATGAATGTAGGAGGATGTCAAAATGAGTTGGGCAATAAATTCCGAAGAAGCATTTGGTGCAAAGATTAAGGTTATCGGCGTCGGTGGCGGCGGCGGAAATGCTCTTAATTGTATAGCCGCAGAAGCTACGACAGGCTCAATCGACTACGGAAACGTTGACTACATAGCCGTTAACACAGATATACAGGCTCTCAAAAAGTCAATGGCAACAGAGAAAATTCAGATCGGTACTAAGCTGACGCACGGTCTCGGCGCAGGCGGAAAGCCTGAGGTTGGTGAATCGTCCGCTCAGGAAAATAAAGAAGAAATCGCAGAAGCCCTCAAGGACGCCGATATGGTTGTTATAACAGCCGGCATGGGCGGCGGCACAGGTACAGGTGCGGCTCCGGTAGTAGCCGAGATCTCCAGAGAGCTTGGCAAGCTTACTATTGCGGTCGTAACTAAGCCGTTTATGTTCGAGGGTGCAAGAAAGATGGCTCAGGCCGAAAGAGGTATCCAGGAGCTTCTCAAGAATGTTGACTCCCTCATCGTTATCCCTAACCAGAAGCTTCTCAGCGGCGACCAGAAGCTTACAATGCGTCAGGCATTCTCCCTCTCTGACGGTATTTTAAAGACAGGCGTTATGTCTATCGCTGATATCATTCTCAGAAACGGCGTTGTAAACGTAGACTTTGCCGACGTAACCTCTATCCTCAAGGACGCAGGCTATGCTCATATCGCTATCGGTCACGGCGAAGGCAAGGATAAGGCTCAGGAGGCTGCAAAGCAGGTTATCTCCAGCCCGCTCCTCGAGACCTCTATCAACGGCGCAAGAAGACTTCTTATCAATATCGTTATGTCCGATGATATCATCACAGACGACGTTGACGAGCTTACAAATATTATTACAAACGCAGTTGACCCTGAAGCAACAATTATTTTCGGTACAGACTACAAGGAGGATTCCACAGACGAAATCTTTATCACGGTTATCGCCGCTGATTTCGCTGATTCTCCAAGCGCAGGTACTACAGAGTATGTTGCTCCTGCTCCAAAGGCAGAACAGACAGGCGCTGCAAAGGCTGCAGGCGACAATCCTGAGTACTACGACGATATCTTCAACATCTTCAACAAGAAGTAATCGGCGTAAAGCAAAGCTAACGAGCCTCTCCGCAAGGGGAGGCTTTTTTATCCCGATATGCAGAAATTCTGCTTGCAATAAAGCAAAATTTCTGCTATAATTAAGGAGTAATATTTTTTAGTTAGGAGGTACATTATGAACCCTGACCCTAGTGGGAATATGACAGAATATTTTGTGAGGGCATAGTGTAGCTAAACCTGACGCCACGCCTTCACGGAAAGAAGGCATGGTATGATCAAATACTATAAGACAGTAGGAAACAGCCTCGAGCTTCTCGAAAAAGCTACGGCAGGCTGCTGGATTTCCGTCACCGCACCGGATCCGGAGGAAATTGATTTCCTCATTTCCCAGTTTAACCTCGACGCAGGCTTTGTGCGCTCGTCGCTTGATGAGGAGGAAAGCTCCCACGTCGAAATTGAGGACGAACAGACGCTCATAATCGTTGACGCACCTGTTTCGGATATGCAGAAGTCGGATACTTCTCTTTTCTATACGCTTCCTATCGGCATTATCCTTACGGACGACTATGTGTTTACTATCTCGTCAAAGGAGAACAGCACCATAACCGAAATCGAAAGCGGAGCGGTAAAGAATATGCAGACAAATATGAAAACAAGATTTGTTTTGCAGTGCCTGCTCAAAATTACCGCAAAATTTCTCATGAGCTTAAAGCAGATAGAAAAGCTCTCTTACAGCCTCGAACAGCAGCTCCAGGGAGCGCTGAAAAACCAGGAGCTTATTCAGCTTCTCGGACTTGAAAAGTCGCTCGTTTATTTTTCGACTTCGCTTAAAGCAAACGACGTAACGCTCGAAAAAATCAACCGTGGCAGAGTAATTAAGCTGTATGAAGAAGACCAGGACCTGCTTGAGGACGTTCTTATCGACGTGAAACAGGCAATCGAGATGACAAGCATCTATTCGGGAATTTTAAGCGGTATGATGGACGCATTCGCATCAGTAATATCAAATAACCTTAATATGGTAATGTGGCGGCTGACCGTTATTACAATCATTTTGGCTATCCCTACAATGGTGTTCAGCTTCTACGGAATGAATACGGATCTTCCGCTGCCGTATACTTGGTTTGCATCACTCGTTGCAATAGTTCTGACACTTGTCGTTTCAATAGTATTGCTAAAAAAGAAAAAGTGATTTTGTATATGTTCTATAAAAATGTTGTTTCATATTCAAAAAGACTTGAAAAAAATATCAAAATATTGTATAATAAATTATTGTATAGAACGTATTGCGTTCAGTTTAAAAACTAACTAAATATGTATCATAAACAGGAGGTAAGTCAATTATGGCAGGCAATGGATATTTGCGTACCGTAAACTTTGGTGGCTTCGATAAGAAGGACGTTCTCGCTTATGTAGACGAGCTTAACACCAAAATTTACAATCTTGAAACTCAGTTGGGCGAAAAGAATGACACAATCGCGGCTTTAGAAGCAGGCGGAGCAGGAAATGCGTCCGGCGACTTCGAGGGTAAGGAAATTCTTGAGAAGAAAATCGAGGAGAGCCACTCCAAGATTTCTGAACTTATGGCTTCAACAGACAGTCTCAAGCTCCAGCTTACAAACCTCGAAAACGAGTCCGGTGAAAAGGATGCTCAGATTGACACAATGAAGAACGAAATTGAAGAGCTCAAGCAGAAGCTCGCCGACGCTGAGGCAAATGCAGCGGCAGGCGGCGGAGACAGCGCAGCATTCGATATGGGCGCTCTCTTTATCGAAGCTAAGAAGTCTGCCGACTCTGTTGTTGCAGAGGCAAGAAAGGCAGCTAAGAAGATGGAGCAGGAAGCTAAGGACCTTCAGGATCAGATCCTTGAGGACGCTAACGCTCAGGCAGAAAGAATTGTTACAACGGCTAACGCTGAGGCTAAGGTTACAACCGATAACGCTCAGGCAAGCGCAGCAGCTCTTACAGCAGCAGCTCAGGCTGACGCAGACGCTCTTATGAAAAATGCAAGAGAGCAGGAATCTAAGATTACTGCACAGTCCAAGGGCCTCAGAGATTCCGTAAGAACAGAATTTACAGAGCTTCAGGGAAATATCTCTAAGCTTTCTACTGTGCTTAACGACCTCTTCGGCGACAGCATCGTTAAGATTGATTCAGCAAAGGAACTTGTTGCAAATGGTTTGCAGCTCGTTGACGGTAACTCAAATTTTAATTATAGTCAGAAAGGAAGTGATGCACAGCAAGTTAACAAGGTAAACGATATTAAGAACGTTAACACGACAACTACAACAACTACTACTCCAAAACCACAGCAGACAGCAAGACCGTCTTTGTTCGGTCAGTCGCTGAGGTTTACGGACCCTGCCCCCGACTCTGTAAAGGTTAAAACTCCTGCCCCAAAGCAGGAAGAACCTAAGATAGAAGTTCCTAAGGCAGAAGCCACAAAGGCTGAAAAGCCAAAGGAACAGCCAAAGGCAGAAGCTCCTAAAACGGAAGAACCAAAGGCAGAGCCTAAGATCTCAATGGCTTCACCTAAGGCGGAAGCTCCAAAGGAGGAGCCTGCTTCCGCACCGGTACATCATACAGGCGGACTCGGACTTTCTATGAAAAAGCCCGAAAAGGTAGTGGAAGAGCCCCGGAAGGCACAGCCGCAGCCCCACGCTAAGTCATCGGGTGCAAGCGAGCTGAGAATGGGCGGAAGTAAACCTAACGCAGGCGTAAATACCAGAGATATGGATATGCTCGCTGCCTTGGCTAAGGAAATCCAGACTCAGGCTGACGATTCTATCACTAACCTGAGCGACGATGATATCCTTAGCTCGTGGAAGGAAAAATAAATACGAAAACGGGTATAATAATGTCTGATATACTTGAAATCAATGCTAAGGACCTTAAAGCAAAAGCCGCACAGCTAAGAGCAGGGGATAAAATTCTTCTCTCAGGCGTGGTGTATACGTCAAGAGACGCGGCGCATAAAAGAATAATGGCACTTATAGAAAAGGGCGAAAAGCTCCCTTATGATATGGAAAATGCCGTTATCTATTACGCAGGTCCTACGCCGGCTCCGGAGGGAAAGGCAATCGGTTCCTGCGGCCCGACGACCTCGGGCAGAATGGATAAGTTTGCTCCAAAGCTCCTCGATATGGGACTTGGCGCAATGATAGGTAAGGGCGAACGCTCGCAGGAGGTGTGCGAGGCGATATGTCGGAATAAAGCTGTCTACCTTTGTGCAATCGGCGGAGCAGGCGCACTAGCAAGCAAGTGTATCACTGGCTGTAAGGTTATTGCGTTTGACGACCTAGGCTGTGAATCGGTAAAAGAGCTTACATTCGACAAATTTCCCCTCGTCGTTGCCAACGACTGTATGGGCGGAGATATTTTTAAGGATGGCAGAGCGCAGTTTTCCCGAATTGACTGAATACTTAAACAATAAAGCGGCAGTTTTTTGCACTGCCGCTTGGTTTTTGTAAATAAAATTATTTTTTTACTTGACAAAGTGTACTTCAATGTGCTATTATAAAAGAGTACCAAATTATTGCGATAATGTTCGTCCAATTTCGGCATTATGGAGAAACACTATGACCTCGAAGCACGATAAAAATACCTATGCTCTGCTCTCGGACGACGAGCTTGCTCTCGTTGCGGCGGACGATAAAAATGCCCTGCTTGCACTTGTATTGAGGCATAAGGGATTTGTCGAAGCAAAGGCAGGGTCAATGTGTAAACCGCCTGAAGTTGAAGCCGACGACCTCTTTCAGGAGGGCGTAATTGGACTTTTAGACGCTGTAAAAGCCTTCCGCACCGACAGAGGCGCAGGCTTCGCAACATTTTCTAACGTTTGTGTACGAAACAGAATGCTCAAGATCCTCGAAAAAAGAGGCAGAACTGTATCGGTCGAGGATGTCGAGAGCCTGCCGCAAAGCAAAATAACCTGCGAAAGTCCGGAGGATATCCTCGTGAGAAAGGAGCAGGAGGGTCTGATTTTCGAGAAAATTTCAGATAGGCTCAGCGATGCGGAGTGGAATGTTTTACAATTATATTTGAGGGGATTTTCTTACAGCCGTATAGCATCTGAGCTTCAGACCTCGGTTAAGGCAACTGATAATGCAATGCAAAGAGTCAGGCGGAAACTCAAATTGATTTTGAGAACAAGATGAGCAGTAAAAAGCGGCGTTTGCCGTCTAATATGGCCGAATAGCTTAATTTCAGAGCGTTGTTTATCAAAGGTGTCGGTGTAAGTCCGACTGGGCAAAAATATTTATTACTTTAAGCGAGGGAAAAATCATGTACGAAGACAAGACATTAGTTTGCAAGGAATGCGGAAACGAATTTGTATTCACAGCAGGCGAGCAGGAGTTCTATGCAGAAAAGGGCTTTGTAAACGAGCCTCAGAGATGCAAGACTTGCAGAGACGCAAGAAAGAACGCTGCTAAGGGCGAAAGAGAAATGTTCACAGCTACCTGTGCTGCTTGCGGCGCAGAGGCTAAGGTTCCTTTCAGACCGAGAGAAGACAGACCTGTATATTGCAGTGAGTGCTTTGCAAAGATGAGAGAAGAATAAAATAGTTTTTTCCAGCCTGCGAATTTTTCGTAGGCTGTTTTTTGTATATATGGTTGCATTTTTGTGAAAAAACGGTTATAATAGAATAAACATAAATTACGAAAGGATTGTTTATAATGGTTATCACTAAGGATACAGTCATCGGGGATATCCTGGACGAAAACGGAAACCTCGCACCTTACTTCCTCGAAATGGGAATGCATTGCCTCGGCTGTCCGTCTGCAAGAGCGGAAACGGTTGCTCAGGCGTGCGCAGTACACGGCGTAAACGCTGACGAGCTTGTTTCAAAGCTCAATGCCGCTATCGAAAAGTAAGAAATCCGTCCGCCGATAAGCTCTTTATGGCGGACGTAATTTTTGTTCCATTTAAGGAGTGCATATAATGCTTGACAACAGACTTTCTGCCTGCGCAGAAATGGTAAGCGGTAAGGGAACGGCGGTAGATGTCGGCACGGACCACGGCTATCTGCCATGCTATTTGGTCAGCGAGGGGAAAGCTCCAAAAGCGGTAGCCGCCGATATTAATACAGCGCCGCTTGACCGCGCAGTTAAAAACATAGAAAAGTATGGACTTTCCGGTAAGGTAAAAGCCGTCCTGTCCGACGGACTAAAGGAGATCGACAGCGGCAATGTCACAGACGTCATAATCGCAGGAATGGGCGGAGAGCTTATCGCTAAGATTATCTCAGAGGGCAAGGATTTCTATAGCGCAGGCTTTATCCTCCAGCCGATGACAAAAGCCGAACATCTGCGTAAATGGCTGTTTGAAAACGGCTTTGAAATTGAAAGAGAGTCCGCCGCAAAGGACGAGTTTTACTACACGGTAATCCTCGCTAAATACACCGGCAATAACACCCCGTACAGCGATTTTATGCTGTATGCCGGTAAAATGCGCAATAATACCGAAATTGAGCGTGGGTGGCTTTTAAAGCAGGCGGAGAAGCTCTCAAAGCGTGGCAACGGGCTTGCAAAATCAGGCGATACAGATGAAGCACGCAGGTATCTCAGCATCTCAGACGAAATTACAAATTACGCAAAACAAGGCGAAAGGACAGGCGTATGACAAGGCTTATTGATATTTATAATTACATAGATGAAATAGCGCCGTTTTCCGTACAGGAAAGCTACGACAACAGCGGACTTATCCTGGGCAACGGCACAAAGGAGATAAAGAGCGTGCTTATTGCTCTGGACGCAACGATAGATGTCGCAAACGAGGCAGAGCAAAAGGAAGTTGACCTGCTACTGACGCATCACCCCGTTATTTTTAAAGCACTAAAACACATAGCCCCGGAATCTGTAGTAGGAAGGCTTATTCTTTCCGATACTGCGGTCATTTCGGCACATACAAGCTTCGACAGCGCACAGCTTAACGATATGCTCTGCGAAAGATTATCTCTCGATATCGAAAAGCCGCTTTGCGTTGACGGAGGCGTGCCGATAGGCTATGTCTGCACAACCGATACGACTACAGTAGACGACCTCGCAGACAGGGTAAAATCCGTGCTGGGCGAAAACGTTCTGAGATATACCGATTGTAAAAGGGCAGTCACCCGTGTAGCAGTATGCGGCGGCAGCGGAGGAAATTTTCTGCCCTGCGCAATTGCGAATAACTGTGAAGCGTTTATAACGGGCGACGTAAAGCACGATATCTTTATCGACGGCTATAACGCAGGCGTTTCTGTAATAGACGCAGGACACTTCCACACAGAAAACATCTTCTGCGAGGGCGTTATGACTCTCCTGCGGAAGAAATTTCCCGATGTAAGCTTTTCGGTTGCCGAAACGAACAGGGATATTCTAAGCTATAAATAATAAAGGTGAAGCATAAATGGCACTGGACGGAATTTTTCTATCATTAGTAAAAAAAGAGCTTATGTGTCTTGTGGGCGGCAGGGTGGATAAAATCTACCAGCCGTCACGGGAGGAAACAGTGTTCTCAATAAGGACAAGAGAGGGAGCGTTTAAGCTTCTTTTCAACGCCTCTGCAATGAACGCAAGGGTTCATATAACAAAAGCCGAAATCGACAACCCAAAAACGCCGCCGATGTTCTGTATGCTTATGAGAAAGCACCTGTCATCGGGTAAGCTTTGCGGCATAAGGCAGGACGGAAGCGAGCGAGTCCTCTTTTTCGATTTTGAGAGCGTAAACGAGATGGGCGACCTGTGCAGGCTCACAGTCGCAATGGAAATCATGGGCAGATGCTCTAACCTTATTCTTGTTTCAGAGGAGGGCAGGGTCATCGACTGCATAAAGAGGGTAGGCTACGACGTATCCAGCGTAAGACCTGTGCTGCCCGGTATGATGTACGAGCCTGTTCCGAAGCAGGACAAGCTGTCGCTCTTTGATTTTGAAAAGGAAACGCTGGAGCACAAGCTCTCTGCGTCAGGCGCAAAGCCGCTGTCAAAGGCGCTTGTCGGCGTGATAGAGGGCATATCTCCGATTTTTGCAAGAGAGGCTTCAGCCTACTGTGCAAGAAGCGATATACCTTGTTGTGAAATGACAGAGGATATTTTCGACAAGTTGTGCTTTTATCTTAAAAAGACAGCTGACGGCATAAAATCTGAAGCCCCGTGCTTTACGGTAGTCAAGACCAAGGATGGAGCTTTGAAGGACTTTTGCTTTACCGATATCGGGCAGTACGGCAGCCTTATGGTAACGCAAAGGGTCGGGTCCGCCTGCGAGCTGCTCGATTATTTCTGTTCCGAGCGTGATTCGGATTCAAGGCTCAGACAGAAAGCCTCCGACCTGTTTAAAATGCTTGTCAGCACGACCGAGCGTATCTCTAGACGTATCGCAAACCAGAAGCAGGAATTATCCGACTGTGCGAAGCGTGACGAGTATAAAATGTACGGCGACCTATTAATGGCAAACCTCTACCGCATCGAAAAGGGCGACAGCGTGGCTAGGCTGGAGAATTTCTATTCCGAGGACAGCGAGTGCGTTGAGATAAAGCTTGATAAAAGACTCACGCCGGCTCAGAATGCACAGAAATATTACAGCGAGTACAGAAAGGCTGACACAGCCGAGAAAATGCTCACGGAGCTTGTAAAGCAGGGCGAGGATGAGCTTGCCTATATAGACAGCGTGTTCGACTCGCTTACCAGAGCAAAAACCGAGGACGAAATCGCCGCATTGCGTGAGGAGCTTGCAGACGAAGGCTATGTCAAGCGTTCAAGGCTCAAGAGTGCAAAGACGGCAAAAGCTCCCAAGCCTTTGGAATTTTTGTCGGACGACGGGTTTAAAATTCTTGTGGGCAGGAACAACCGCCAGAACGATAAGCTCACTACCAAGGACAGCGACAAATCGGATATATGGCTTCATACACATAACATAGCAGGCTCTCATACGGTTATCTCCTGCGAGGGAAAAGAACCGCCAATGTCCACAATCGAGCAGGCGGCAAGGCTTGCGGCGTTCCATTCAAAGGCGAAGAATTCATCGCAGGTGCCTGTCGATTATACCCTCATAAGGTTTGTGAAAAAGCCGGGCGGAGCAAAGCCGGGAAAGGTGATTTTTACAAACAATAGAACGCTGTATGTAACTCCCGATGCCGATGAAGCGGCAAGGCTCAGGGCTAATGTATCCAAGTAACGCACAATTGCACAAAAGTTTCTAATTAATCCTGTTAAAAGTCGAAAATTCCGACAAATTGGGAATAAACCTATTGACAAAACGCTCGGTTGCTGATATAATAATTAAGCTGTCTGTTGAATAGCAAGTTCATCAGCAACGGGGCGTAACTCAGTTTGGTAGAGTGCTTGGTTTGGGACCAAGATGCCGCAGGTTCAAGTCCTGTCGCCCCGACCATTAGCTTATGGCGGTTGTGCTAAGCAAATATTTCAAAGTAAAAAACACTTGACAAACCGAAGTTTATGTGATATAATAAATTTTGTTGTTTAAGCTGGTGTAGCTCAGTTGGTAGAGC
>MSHC01000035.1 GCA_001940995.1 Ruminococcus sp. Phil15 | reverse complement strand
GCTCCAAGGCTGACGCTTCTTCCGTAGTTGACGACAGTTCTGCTGACGACAGCTCCGTTGAGGACAGTTCTGTAGATGACAGTTCCGTTGAGGACAGTTCCGTTGAGGACAGTTCTGTAGAGGATAGCTCTGTAGATGACAGTTCCATTGTGGACAGCTCTGCTGCGGACTCCTCAAAGCCTGACGTTGGAAATACCACATTTCCTACCATTGACGGCATTGAATTTGGCAGCACATACGATACTGCCGAAAGACGCTATTCTACACTCGTTAACAATTTAGCCGCCGGCAATTTTACAATGGATATGACGCATACCGAAGATGGTATGACTGTATCTATATATGTGACAGCTAACAAGAATTCTTACTACCTGGATATGAACATGGGTATTTCTATAACAATGCTCACAACAGGAAATAAATCATACTACCTCGATAACGAAGGCAAAAAGTACTACGAAGTTCCAAAGTCCGAAGACGATGACCTATACGACGAGCTTATAGAAGACTTTATAGATGAAGATGTAAGATACGTCAGCACCTGCAAAGCAACTGTTGACGGCAAGGATTATGTTACAGAACGTTATCTGGACGACGACGGCGAGGATGTTTACTTCATGTTCGATGGTGATAACATTGCAGGCGTTATCGCATACGAGGACAATATAGGCGCATATATGTATTTATCTGCATTCGTCTCCGCTAAGACTGATTCTTCTAAGCTCTCTCTCCCATCGAGCTACACAGCTATGACAGACCAGGAGTTCACTGACTGGTACAGCTCGCTCTGGGGATAATCAAGCTGTTTTTCAAACAGTATGACACGCAGATAATTCCGGATCTCCGCATTATATCATTATATAATGGCAGTAGGTACAGCTAAAGGGTATAAACGATTCCCAAGCAGACAGAACATTCAATACAGCAAAAGACCGCCCCACAACGGAGTGGTCTTTTTTGCGTATAAGCCCCTATGCTCTGCTGCCGCACCGCTTTAATTCGGTAAATCGGCTCGTGCCGTAGATAGTTCCTCCCGTGGCTTTTAAAAACAGAGTTAGATGCGGTCGGCTTTTTACACCCTGCACCCGATAGTCGGAATGGTGATCGTGTATTCAATGCACCCTTCCCTCTCGCATTTCTGCGCATGGGCGTCTACTCCTGCAAGCTTTATGATTTCCAGCGCCTTGTTCACCGTGTTGAAAAACAGTCTGATATCTTTGAACACACCGCTTCGGCGCTTAATGCTTTCCTCACGCTGTTTCTTTTCAAGATACGCCTCGATAAGCTGTTCGGTTTTTTCAACATTCAGTCCCCTCTCGGAAATTTTTGACAGCAGGAAAAGCCTCTGCTTGTCGTTTTCCAGCTTCAGCATCGCCCTTGCGTGGCGTTCCGTCAATGACAGACGCACTATCTCCGCCTTGACCTCGTCCGACAGCCTTAAAATTCTCAGCTTGTTTGCAATATATGATTGAGATACGGAAAGTCTCTGTGCGGCTGCTTCCTGCGTCAGCCCGTAGTCGGAAATGAGCCGTTCTATCGCCTGCGCCTCCTCAAAAAACTGAAGCGACTGACGCTGAATGTTCTCGACAAGCGACAAAACCGCACTGCTCTGCTCGCTTGTTTCAAGCTCAATGCACGGCACAACCGAAAAGCCCGCCATTTTTGCCGCCCTCATTCGCCGCTCGCCTGCTATAAGCTCAAAATTTCCGTCCGACAGTCTGCGGACAGACAGCGGCTGCAAAATTCCGTCCTGCGCAACGCTTTTCGCAAGCTTTACAAGCTCCTCCCTATCGAAAAACTTTCTCGGCTGGGTTCTCCCCTGCCTTATTCTGGAAATTTCGACCTCGATTACTGTGCCGATTTCTTTTTCTCTGATTTTCTGCATTCCTATGTTCATTTTTAGTTTCCTCTCTTTCGTTTTTTGTTTGCAGATAAATAATAGCACATTTCTTTGAAAATTTCCATATTTTAACAGCAGAACATTTCGACATAAATTTTCGCAAAAAAATAAAACCCCCGATTTTACAGGGGCTTTTTCGTCATCTGACCTCGGTTGCGAGGATATTTTGTCGGAGTCTGCGATATTTTCCTTATCACAATAAGCGTGCGGCTGGGTCAGGCACGGGGATTCATTATCAGATTCATATATCTATTCCTTGACATTTAGCGAGAAGCCGGACTATGTTTTCTTGACTTTCTTCTCTTGTAAGAGAAGAAAGCTTAATAAAGAAGAGAACTTCTACTTCAAACCGCCTAATAGATACCGCAACGCCCACACCTTTTAAGCTGTGGGCTAGCTCACTATACAACACAGGCAGGTGTACGCCAATGACCCCAAAACCCGTTCATGCCCGGTTTTGGAATAAACACATATGCGTTCTTAGCTGTCTGTCAGCCATCTGCTCGGAAATGACACAGCGACACGAAAGCCGTTTTCCGATCTTCTCATATAAAAATAAATTCGGACATTTGCCGCATTGCTCTCCGAAAGTAAGGGGTAGACTCTTATTATTCAGCTAATAAAAAATCCCACCGTCACAGGGGCTTTTTCGTCATCTGACCTCGGTTGCGAGGATATTTTGTCGGAGTCTGCGATATTTTCCTTATCACAATAAGCGTGCGGCTGTCTGATGACGGCAGATTATAGGAAATTACCGCCTCTGCCTTTCCGCCAAGCACCGATATAGCATTTTTTGAAAGCTTCAACTCGTCCTCGCCGCCCGAGCCTTTCAGTGCGATAAATGCGCCGCCTACTCTTACAAACGGCAGGCAGTATTCGCAAAGCTGCGGAAGCGACGCAACAGCACGAGCCGTAGCAATGTCAAATTTCTCACGAAGCTCAGGCTTTCTACCTGCCTCCTCCGCACTTGCGTGAATACAGTCGGCGGACAAAGAAATCTCGTCCGACAAAAGCTTTAAGAAGTTGATTCGCTTGTTAAGGCTGTCAAGAAGCGTGAGTTTTATATCAGACCTCATTATTTTCAGCGGACAGGACGGAAAGCCTGCGCCTGTTCCCACATCTATAACCGTAGCGCCCAGCGGCAAATCCACCATATAAAAAGGTGCGACGCTGTCGAAAAAATGCTTTTCTTCAATCCCCTCGCTGTCGGTTATGGCAGTGAGGTTTATTTTTTCATTCCATTCGCAGAGCAATTGAGCGTATCTGTCGAGCCGTGCAAGCTGTGAGTCGTCCGCCTGAATATTTGCCGAGAGCAGCATATTTTTCATTCTTTTAACATTAATCATCAGACTTCCCTGCCTCTCTGCGCCTGTTCTGTTCAAGCCATACCAGCAATACGCCCACATCCGCAGGGTTTACGCCCGAAATTCGGCTCGCCTGTCCTACCGATAACGGACGAATTTTCGCAAGTTTTTCTATTGCCTCCAGCCTGAGTCCCTTAATTTGGGTGTAGTCGATATCGGGCGGAAGCTTCTTGACCTCAAGCTTTCGCATTGCCTCGACCTGCTCCAGCTGGATTGCAATGTACCCCTCATACTTGATTTGAAGCTCGACCTGCTCCCTCACCGCAAACGGCAGTTCGGGTCTGTCCTTGTCGAAAGGCTTCAGCCCGTCATAAGTAAGCTGCGGCCGCTTGATAAGCTGTGCGAGCTTTGCGCCGGTTGTAATTTTTTCCGTACCCATCTGCTCGAAATACTCTGCAAGCTCCTCGCTCGGCGGAACGTTTACCGCTCTCACACGCTCGATTTCCTGCTTTACAAGACGCTGTTTTTCGCAAAATTTGTCGAATGTTTCACGTGGAACAAGTCCGATTTCGTAGCCTATCGGCGTGAGCCTGATGTCTGCGTTGTCCTGCCTGAGCAAGAGCCTATACTCGCTTCGTGAAGTGAGCATTCTGTACGGGTCGGAGCAGCCCTTTGTAGTTAGGTCATCAATAAGCGTTCCGATGTATGACGAAGCCCTGTCGAGCAAAAGCTGCTGCCTGCCTTTTAGCTTTAGTGCGGCGTTTATGCCTGCGACCAAGCCTTGTGCGGCGGCTTCCTCGTATCCGCTGGTGCCGTTGAACTGTCCTGCGCCGAAAAGACCGTCTATTTTCTTAAATTCTAGGGTCGGCAAAAGCTCTGTCGGGTCGCAGCAATCGTATTCTATCGCATAAGCGTTTCGCATAATCTCGACACGCTCAAGACCTTTAATTGTGCGCAGAAATTTTAGCTGAACGTCCTCGGGGAGCGAGCTTGACATACCCTGCAAGTAAAATTCGTCGGTGTCCGTACCCATAGGCTCAATAAAGAGCTGATGCCTCTCTCTGTCACGGAAACGCATAATCTTGTCCTCGATAGACGGGCAGTAACGGGGGCCGATTGCGTGAATCCTGCCCGAATATATAGGAGATTTATCAATATTATCAAGGATTACCCTGTGAGTTTCCTCGTTTGTGTATGCGACATAACAGCTTACCGTGTTTTCAAGCTTTCTGTCGGTTGAAAAGGAAAGCGGAACGATATTTTCATCGCCGTCCTGCCTCTCAAGCTTGTCAAAATCAATTGAGCGGCGATGCACTCTTGCCGGAGTACCCGTCTTGAAACGCCTGATTGCAATGCCGGCATCAACCAGAGATTTCGTAAGCTCTGTTGCAGGGGATACTGCGTCGGGTCCGCTGGGATAGGAAACAGTACCGACGTGCACCTCGCCGTTCAAATATGTACCTGTCGAAACAATTACGGCCTTGGCACTATATATAGTGCCAAGCTTAGTCCGCACCCCCGACGCCTTGTTGCCGTCAAACAAAACAGCCGTTACCTCAGCCTGTTTGAGATAGAGATTTTCCTGCGCCTCGACCGTCTTTTTCATATAGGTGTGATATTTTACTCTGTCCGACTGCACACGGATACTATGCACAGCAGGGCCTCTGCCGAGGTTCAGCATACGGCTTTGCAGAAACGTTGCGTCTGCAGCCTTGCCCATTTCGCCGCCGAGAGCGTCTATTTCACGGACAAGGTGACCCTTTGCAGTACCGCCTATAGACGGATTGCAGGGCATATTTGCTATGCAGTCAAGTGAAATAGTGAACAGAGCGGTTTTCATACCGAGCCTTGCCGCCGCAAGAGCCGCTTCACAGCCGGCGTGGCCTGCGCCTATGACAGCAACGTCAAAATTTTCAATTTCAGGCATATTATCAATCCTTTCGGGATGAGAAGTTCATATAGCGGAAGAAGCAAAACGGCGATTTTTCGGTGCTTTTAAGAAGATTCGCAGTCAACAAAGCCTCGATTTTACACAATTGTTCCACGTGAAACAATTAAGCTATCCGCCGCTAAAGCCGCTATTTTCCAACGCAGAAGCTTGCGAAAACCTTGTCTACAACCGTCTCGGTGACTTTTTCGCCTGTCAGCTCAAGCAGATAGTCGCACGCTTTATCAATCATAATAGTGACCGCATCGAGAGTTTCGCCAAGCTCAAGCGCACCGATAGCCTGGGTGAGGAAGCTGAGAGCCGACTCCGCACAGGCTTTCTGCCGCTCGTTAGCGAAGATTACCGCATTTTCGTCAAAGCTGTGAAGCCTGAAAATGTCCTCCAGAGCGTTTTCGATATTCGACATTCCGAGGGAGTTTTTCGCTGAAATTTCAACGATATGGGAAAAGCCCTCAAATTCATCTGCCGAAAGAACAGGGGAGAGGTCGGACTTATTGAGAACTATGACCGTTTTGCCCTGCGGAAGCGATGAAATCAGCTCCCTGTCGTCGTCTGTGAGAGGAGATGCGCTGTCAAACACCGCAAGCACCAAATCGCAGCCGTAAAGCTTGTTCTTCGCAAGCTGAACCCCGATAGACTCGACCTCGTCGCCGGTTGAATGGATACCGGCCGTATCCGAGAGTCTTAGGGTAACACCGCCAATATTCGCACTTTCTTCGACTATATCCCTCGTTGTTCCTGCTATGTCGGTAACTATCGAGCGGTTGTAGCCGAGGAGCATATTCATAAGGGTAGACTTGCCGACATTCGGTTTTCCGACAATCGCCGTGTCGATTCCGTGGCGGAAAATCCTACCCCTGTCGTAGTTTTTTAGTATCTCGGAAAGTGCGGAAACAGACGATTCCAAGGTGTTTTTTATGGCGGACTGCTCAACGGCAGGAATGTCCTCGTCCGGGTAATCGTTCCAGGCGGCAAGCCCGGAAAGCAGGGTAACAAGCCCGTCCGAAACGGATTTTATCCGCTCAAACAGCCTTCCCTCACGGGTCAGATTTGCACTTTTAAGCGACTGCTCGCCGCTTGCCGTGATAGTTTCGATGACCGATTCCGCCTGCGTGAGCGAAAGCTTGCCGTTCAAGAATGCCCGTTTGGTGAATTCGCCTGCGCAAGCTAGCTGTGCGCCGTTTTCAAGGCAGGCTCGAAGCACCTGTTTTGTGACATAAATTCCGCCGTGGCAGGAGATTTCTGCGGTGTTTTCACCCGTATAGCTTTTTGGTGCAAGGAAAACTGTCAGCAATGCGTCGTCAACTGTCTTTCCGTTGTGGACAACTCTGCCGTACACGCAGGTGTGGCCTGCCATTTCTGCGACCTTTTTGTTACCGAACGGAACAAAAACCCTCTCGGCAACCGAAATTGCGTCGTCGCCCGAAATTCTTATGACGGAAATTCCGCCCGCACCCTGCGGA
Organism: Ruminococcus sp. Phil15; assembly: GCA_001940995.1. Classification (GTDB taxonomy): domain Bacteria; phylum Bacillota; class Clostridia; order Oscillospirales; family Ruminococcaceae; genus UBA7477. The sequence goes on along the minus strand of MSHC01000035.1, from coordinate 8,489 downwards.
GTAGAGATTGCGCAGATCGTACTCATTTAAACAGCTCCTCTGATTTTTTGCATATTCGATATATTATAACATATTTTTCACGGCTTTTCAATACCCAATGCGGCAGTGGGGAGAGGGTGCATATAGGAAGAACGTGTTTCCGCTGATTTCCACTCAGTTCGCCGCTTTAAATCGGTGCAGTTGGGTTTGTGGGGTGCGGCACGGTTTTGGTGGGAATAGTGAGGTAGCTTAATGCGGTTGCAGGGTGTAAAAGCGCAGTGGTGCGGCTTCGGAGCGTATTAGCGGGCGTGTGGAAAGGCGTCGGAGTAGTGCGAAACGATATGGGGCAGGGAGCAAACAAGGGTTATCATGCCGCCGAACGGCTGTAAAAATACGCCGATAAATCGTGCCGCACAGCAAAACGGCATGAAAATCTTTATTATACTATAAAAAATATAAAAAAACCCTTTTCAAACGCAAATTTTTATGGTATAATAAACGCTGAGCGTTTATTATATCAGCTATGTCCTTGCAGATCCGCAAATTACAAATTTGCTCCCTGCAAATCGGACGATTATACCACAAAATCTCCAATCTTGCGGTATAATAAACCTTATTATAGGCTCATTGTGTAAAAATGTGCATTGTGGGAGGAGGACCGCCTGATTATGGGCAAAATTATCGCTGTTTCAAACCAGAAAGGCGGCGTCGGAAAGACAACCACCGTTGTAAATCTTTCTGCGGCGCTCGGTATGCGTGGAAAAAAGGTCCTCATCGTTGACTTTGACCCCCAAGGCAACACGACAACCTCGCTGGGCATTTCCAAAAAAAGCATACGCTTTACCTCGTACGAAATGCTCGTCGATGAATGTACCGTGTTTGAAGCAATCGTTGCGACGCAGTTCCGTGGAATGAGCGTAATTCCTGCAACAAAGTCCCTCGCAGGGGCGGCAATCGAGCTTGTGGACTACTCCGACAGGGCGGTAAGACTTAAAAAGGCGCTTTCGAGCGTGCAGGACGAGTACGACTACATATTCATCGACTGTCCGCCGTCGCTCGACTTAATAACAATAAACGCACTTTCTGCGGCAGACTCGGCGCTTATCCCGATACAGTGCGAATTTTTGTCGCTTGAGGGTCTTGTGGAGCTTGTTGACACGATAAAGAGGATAAAGAAATCCTCAAACCCAAGGCTTGAAATAGAGGGCATACTTTTCACTATGTATGTTTCACGCTACAAGCTGACCGAGCAGGTCACGAAAGAGGTTTCAAAATACTTCAAGAAGGAAGTATTCGGCACTGTAATACCTCGAAATATCGCACTTTCCGAAGCCCCGAGCTTTGGAGAGCCTGCTATATACTACGACAAGAAATCCAAGGGTGCTAAAGCCTACGACGACTTGGCAAAGGAAATCATCAAGAAAAACAAGGGCAGATAAATCTATATACGCAGTACACGAAAGGAAAATCTATGAAAAAAAGAAAGATGGGCAAGGGAATGGACGTGCTTTTCGGATCAAACGGCTTTGATTTGGAAGCCGAAGCAGAGCAAGCTGAAACCCCCGAAAGCATAAGCCCCGATAATGCCGAAAGCCCCGAATCAAGGGGAGGGATATCCTCTCTCCGTACCTCTGCGATAGAGCCGGACAGGAAACAGCCAAGAACGCAGTTTGACGACGAGGCTATTTCGGAGCTTGCACAGTCGGTTGCGGAGCATGGAATATTGCAGCCGATTTTAGTAAGACCGGTCGGCGACTCCTACCGAATTGTTGCAGGCGAGAGAAGATGGCGTGCGGCAATGAGGGCGGGACTGAAAGAAGTTCCCGTAATCATAAAGGAAATGACAGAACTTGAAGCGGCGCAGCTTGCGCTTATCGAGAACCTGCAAAGAGAGAGCCTGAACCCCGTCGAAGAAGCAAAAGGCTACAAAAGGCTTATCGATGAGTTTTCAATGACGCAGGAGCAGATTGCGAAGCAGGTTTCAAAATCACGCTCGGTCATCGCAAATTCGCTGAGGCTTTTAAATCTCGAAAACGAGATACTTGAGCTTTTATCGACCGGCGAAATATCGGTAGGTCACGCTAAAGTCCTCGCAGGAATGGAAAACCGTGAGTATGCGGCAGAGCTTGCAAAGAGAATCGCCCCCGAAAAGCTGTCGGTAAGAGAGATCGAAAGGCTTTCTTCAATGCCGCAGGAAAATGCGCAGAAGATAATAGACAAGAAAATTTCCCGTGTCGCAAACAAAGACCACTACTGCGACGAAATCGCTCTTTCGCTGAGCGAGTATTTCTCGCAAAAGGTTTCCGTTACGGAACGCAGAAACGGCAGGGTACAGCTGAAAATCGACTTCAAAAATGTCGATGAGCTTAAAAAGCTTGCGTCACAGCTCGCAAAAAACGAGGAATAAGCTTCCCCGATAATATATTCAAATATTTTTTGAAAGGCAGATAGATATGTTAGACATCAAATTTTTAAGAAGCAATCCGGAAACCGTAAAAGAAAACATCAGAAAGAAGTTCCAGGACTCAAAGCTCCCCCTTGTTGACGAGGTCATCGCACTTGACGCCGAGTACAGAGCCGCTAAGACACGCTGCGACGAGCTGAGAAATCAGAGAAACGTCCTCTCAAAGCAGATCGGCGGACTTATGGCGAAGGGTCAGAAGGAAGAAGCAGAAAAGGTCAAGGCGCAGGTCAAGGCAGCCGCAGAGGAGCTTGCTTCCTTAGAGGAAAGAGAAACAGTTTTAGAAGCTGATATCAGAAAGATCATGCTGGTTATCCCTAACATCATCGACGACAGCGTGCCTATCGGCAAGGACGACAGCGAAAACGTCGAGGTGGAGCGTTTCGGAGAGCCTGTTGTCCCCGATTTTGAAGTTCCTTACCACGTCGACATTATGGAAAGTCTCAACGGCATCGACCTTGACGCCGCAAGAAGGACAAGCGGCAACGGCTTTTACTACCTTATGGGCGACATAGCAAGACTCCACTCCGCAATTTTGTCCTACGCAAGAGATTTTATGATCGACAGGGGATTTACCTACTTTATCCCGCCGTATATGATCAGAAGCGAAGTAGTGACCGGCGTTATGAGCTTTGCTGAAATGGAAAATATGATGTACAAGATCGAGGGCGAGGACCTCTACCTCATCGGCACGTCCGAGCATTCTATGATAGGCAGATTTATCGACTCTATCACACCCGAAGAAAAGCTCCCTTACTGCCTCACAAGCTACTCGCCGTGCTTCAGAAAGGAAGTTGGCGCACACGGCATCGAGGAAAGAGGAGTTTACAGAATCCACCAGTTTGAAAAGCAGGAAATGATCGTTGTCTGCAAGCCCGAGGACAGTATGATGTGGTTCAAAAAGCTTTGGCAGAACACCGTTGACTTCTTCCGCTCGCTCGATATTCCTGTAAGAACGCTTGAATGCTGTTCCGGCGACCTTGCGGACCTCAAGGTCAAGAGCTTAGACGTAGAGGCTTGGTCGCCAAGACAGCAGAAATACTTTGAGGTAGGCTCCTGCTCCAATTTAGGCGACGCACAGGCAAGACGTCTTGCAATCAGAATAAGAGGCGAGAACGGCGAAAAGTATCTCGCACACACCCTCAACAACACCGTAGTCGCACCGCCGAGAATGCTTATCGCATTCCTCGAAAACAACCTCTGCGCAGACGGAAGCGTAAAGATTCCTGAGCCTCTCAGAATGTACATGGGCGGCAAGGACAAAATCACAAAATAATGGGTACTGCAGCCTTAGCGTCCGCAAAGGAAACTCTTGCGGTAGTTGGCGCTTTTGCGTGGAAGCTTGCCCTGATATCGGGACTGATTTTTCTTGCGGCGGTCGCAACGCCCTATATCGCAAAGAAAATCGACAAGAAGAAGCTGCCGACGGGGGATATGCCGAAAAAGGATAAAGAAAATCCTGACGACGGAAAATCCGAAGATGACGATAAAAACAGCGAACCCAAGGTACAGAGCCTTTTTGAGGGAAGCCGCATAGACGGCTTTGACCCTAACTACAAGATATACAACACCGACATTTACGGTTTCAACAACAAAGACAGAGAGGATATTCAGAAAAATGGCAAAGAACAATAATAACAAGATGGTATCCGCCATAACCTCAATGGACGAGGATTTTGCAAAGTGGTACACGGACATCTGCAAAAAAGCCGAGCTTGTCGAATACACAAGCGTTAAGGGCTGTATGGTAATACGTCCTTACGGCTATGCGATATGGGAAAACATTCAGAAAATACTTGACGGAATGTTCAAGGACTTGGGACACGAGAACGTGTGTATGCCTATGTTCATTCCGGAAAGCCTGCTCAACAAGGAAAAGGACCACGTCGAGGGCTTTGCGCCCGAGGTCGCTTGGGTAACCCACGGCGGAAGCGAGCCGCTGGAGGAAAGGCTGTGCGTAAGACCTACCTCGGAAACGCTTTTCTGCGAGCATTACGCAAATATAGTACATTCTTACAGAGATTTGCCGAAGCTGTATAACCAGTGGGTTTCCGTTGTAAGATGGGAAAAGACAACAAGACCGTTCCTGCGTTCAAGAGAATTCCTGTGGCAGGAGGGACACACTATCCACGCAACGGCAGAGGAGGCAATCGCTGAAACGGAAAGGATGCTTAACTGCTACGCCGAGTTCTGCGAGAAGTCGCTTTGTATGCCTGTCGTAAAGGGCAGGAAAACCGAAAGCGACAAGTTTGCAGGAGCAGTTTCAACCTACGCAATCGAGGCTCTTATGCACGACGGCAAGGCATTGCAGGCAGGAACTTCGCACTACTTCGGCGACGGCTTTGCAAAGGCATTTGAGATACAGTACACAAACAAGGACAACAAGCTCGAATATCCGCACCAGACCTCGTGGGGAGTTACGACAAGACTTATCGGCGCTATAATTATGACGCACGGCGACGACAACGGACTCGTCCTGCCGCCTGCCGTTGCTCCGACTCAGGTAGTTATCGTGCCTATCGCACAGCACAAGGAAGGCGTGCTTGAAAAGGCAAACGAGCTTTACCGGACGCTCAAGGCAAGCGGCGTCAGAGTTAAGCTTGACGACAGCGACAACTCTCCGGGCTGGAAATTTGCGGAGTACGAGATGAAAGGCGTGCCGGTAAGAGTCGAAATCGGACCTAAGGACATCGAAAACGGTCAGTGCGTGGTAGCTTCACGTTACAACGGCGAAAAGACGGTCATCGCTCTCGATACGCTTTCGGACGTTGTTTCAGACCTGCTTTCAAACAAAATTCCGCAGGGAATGTTTGAAAAGGCACTCCAAAACAGAATTTCCAAGACATACGACTGCACAAGCATGGACGAGATAACAAAGGCTCTTGACGAAAAGGGCGACGGCTTTGTAAGAGCAATGTGGTGCGGCGACGAAGCCTGCGAGGACAAGGTCAAGGAAGTTACGGGCGTAGGCTCAAGATGTATCCCGCAAGACGGCGAACACCTCTCGGACAAATGCGTCTGCTGCGGAAAGCCTGCAAAGCACATGGTACTCTGGGGCAAGGCTTATTAACCGCAAAACGCAATCCATCATCACATAAAATAACGGGCGGCGAAAGCCCCGCAACGAAAGGAATTAACTACTATGGCAGAAACCAGACAGGCACCAAACATCGACAACTCAGCGCTTGAAGCAGAAATCGCTTCGTTCAGAGAGGAAATGCACCCTACAAAATTCAACGCAGTTTTAAAGCTTGCGCAGACGGCAAAATTCTTCTGTCCTGCATCTTTAAAGGAAACCCCCGAGGCTGTTGAAAAGGACGACGGAACTGTTTCATTAGAGTCTAAAAAGGATATCAACCTTTTCACCCTCACAAACAATGACGGAAAACGCTTCATCGCTGTTTTCACAAATCCTGCCCATGCACAGTCGGGTGCGGAAAAGCTTCCGTCACAGAACTTTGCAATTTTGGGAATCCCCGAGCTTCACGCTTTCCTTGCCAAGACAAACGGTCAGCAGATAGACGGCGTAGTTATCAACCCGTTCACTAAGAGCTTTGTTATCACAACAAATCTCGTTATGAGTATGGGCGCAAAGGAAATGTACGTTCCGAAACAGAACGAGCAGGTAAAGATTATCGGTCTTGCCAAGTATCCCGACGGCTTTATTGACGAAATCAAGGAGAAGCTTGACGGGGACGGCAGGGTAAAGAACGTTTGGCTCGCCGTTATGGAAAGAGCCACAAAGGCAAGAAGCCTTGTTGCCGTTGTAGAACATGACGATTTGGCAAACGCCGGCGAAAGAAAAGAGCTGTTCGACAAGATTGCTTCCTGCTTTATGAAGTTCCAGGGTATGCACCTTATGTTCGTGCCTTACGGCGAGGGCTTTGCGCAGACCGTTATCAGGGACAAGAAGCCTTGCTACGAGAGAGAAAACTGATCCTATAATACACTATAATCCGGAGGTAATTTAAAATGGCTAACAAAAAGACCTTTACACAGGAAGCCTACGACAAGATGAGAGCGCAGCTCGAATACCTTAAAACAGTAAGAGAGCGTGAAGTAGCAGACAAGCTGAAAGAGGCTCGTTCTTTCGGCGACCTTTCCGAAAATGCAGAGTATGACGCAGCTAAGGACGAGCAGGCGGCGGTTGCGGCTGAAATTGCAAAAATCGAGCATCTCCTCGACAACGCAGTTATCATTGACGAAAACGACATCGCCCACGACGAGGTAGGCGTAGGCTGTACGGTAAAGCTCCGTGACATATCCGACAGCTCTGTCGAGGTGTATCAGATAGGAAGCTCCACGGAGTCCGACCCTCTGAACGGAATTATTTCCGACGAATCGCCTATCGGCAAGGCTGCTCTCAAGAAAAAAGTCGGTGACATATTTGACGTTGTAACACCTGGCGGACTTATCGAATTTGAGGTTATGGAAATTTCCAGATAACCCCTTACCCGTACAGAAAGGATTGATTATAAAGATGAGCGAACAGGTCATCTCAAACGAAAACATCGAAGAGCTTTCCGCAGAGGACATTAACATACTCAAGAAGGTAAGAATGGATAAGCTCGACGAGCTGAAGGCAAACGGCAAGAACCCGTTTGAAATCACAACCTTTGACGTTACCGCAAAGTGCAGGGACGCAAAGGCTGAATATGAAAAGACAGAAGCAGCCATAAAGGCTCAGTACGAGGGCGACGACGAGGGCTTCAAGTCCGCAATCGAAAGCTCTTACAAGACTGTCCGTATGGCGGGCAGAATCATGAGCTGGAGAGATATGGGCAAGGCAAACTTTATCGACATCAGAGACGCCTCCGACAGAATCCAGGTCTATGTAAGAATGAACGACATCGGAGAGGAGCAGTTTGCCGACTTTAAAAAGTGGGATATAGGAGATATAGTCGGCGTTGAGGGCTTTGTTTTCAGAACAAGAAGGGGAGAAATTTCTCTCCACGCAAAGAAGATCACGCTTCTTACAAAGTCGCTTCTTCCGCTTCCCGAAAAGTGGCACGGCTTAAAAGACCAGGACACAAGATACCGCCAGCGTTACACAGACCTTATCTGCAATCCGGATGTTCGTGACACATTCGTAAAGCGTTCAAAGATTATTTCCTGCATACGCCGCTACCTCGATAACAAGGGCTTTATGGAGGTCGAAACTCCTATGCTCGTTGCAAACGCAGGCGGCGCCGCCGCAAGACCTTTTGAAACGCACTACAACGCTCTTGACGAGGACGTAAAGCTCAGAATTTCCCTTGAGCTTTACTTAAAAAGGCTCATCGTAGGCGGACTTGAAAGGGTTTACGAGATAGGCAGAGTGTTCAGAAACGAGGGCGTTGACGCAAGACATAACCCTGAATTTACGCTTATGGAATTGTATCAGGCATACACAGACTACGAGGGTATGATGGCTCTCACAGAGGATCTGTTCAAGACCCTCGCAATCGAGGTCTGCGGAACATACGAGATTCCTTACGGCGACAATATCATCGACCTTGGCAAGCCTTTTGAAAGACTTACCATGATAGACGCTGTAAAGAAGTACACCGGAATTGATTTTGCGGCAGTCAAGACCGACGACGAGGCAAAGGCTCTTGCCAAGGAGCATCACGTTGAGTTCGAGGCACGGCACAAGAAGGGCGATATATTAAGCCTGTTCTTTGAAGAATTTGTCGAAGAGCATCTCATTCAGCCGACATTTATCACAGACCACCCTATCGAGATTTCTCCTCTCACAAAGAAGAAGCCCGACGACCCTGAGTATGTAGAGCGTTTTGAGCTTTTCATCAACACATGGGAGATGTGCAACGCATACTCGGAGCTTAACGACCCTATCGACCAGCGTGAGAGATTTATCGCACAGGAGGAGCTTTTGAAGCAGGGCGACGACGAGGCAAACCGCATAGACGAGGACTTCCTCAGGGCGCTCGAAATCGGTATGCCACCTACGGGCGGTATCGGCTACGGCATAGACAGACTCGTAATGCTCCTCACAAACTCCCCTGCGATCCGTGACGTATTGCTGTTCCCGACAATGAAATCACTTCCG
>MSHC01000034.1:312401-356005 GCA_001940995.1 Ruminococcus sp. Phil15 | reverse complement strand
GTCCCTCCGTTCCTTTGCTCCAACTACGCAGGAACTCCGTGCAAGCAAGTTATAGCCACTTGCCTGACCGCTTTTTTGCAGACAACGAAACTGTATTTGAGACTGCTAAGTTATACGCAGCATCCGTTATTGACCGTGGGAATCTGTTTGTCGGCAACGGAAGTTCCAAGGATTGCTCAGATGTTAGGACTCAACACAAGCGTGAGAGTGAATATGATGTCCGTCAGCCACACTGTTTCTATGGTCGCAAAGGCTGTTGGTATGATCAAGGGAAAGGCTTGATTTCAGTTTGACATTCAGCAGATTTTGTAGTATAATGAAGAAAATTTGTTAGAGTGACAAATCGGAATTTGGTGGTGAAGAAATATGAATAAGATTTTGGTACAAGTAGATGAATATATGCACGCAGCACTGAAAAGCAAACTTCCACAAATCAATATAACTGATTTAGAAGATAATGGTGCTGTTTTCTATATGAACGGAAAAAACGGAACAGCTTTCGACTGGTACGTCAACGATCATTTTCCATACTTTTTTATTTTCTACAACGACAAAGAAAACCTTGGTGCTGTTAAGGCTACTCTATATTCTGACGGAAGATTATCCGTTTATGTGTACGGCGACAAGGGTCATGCAAAACCCGAAGATATCAATTACGTTATTGACACAGATCCCGATCAGCTTTTGAGATTAGCTGTTTCTCTTACTGAAAACGCTGACGAGAAAAAGATATGGGATACGGATATCAGAAATTTTACCGGCGATGATATACCTGATGATCAATCAGTCAAAATCTTTCTTGAGTCCAAAAAATACTATATGCCTATGATCGAACGCAAAAAGCTGTGGGAAATGACTGCAATCGTCTCCAAAAAGGTTCGTGCGGAAGGCTGGAAGATCAGTTACGGAGTGCGTGGAAAACCTACAAGAGAAGGTGACAGTGGCTGGTTTTTTAGTGTGGGCAATGAAACTGATGATTATGTCAATGATGCAAGTAATCTTGAACTTTGGAAGATCGGATCTGTTTTGATGTATAATCAAGCACTCAATGAATTTATCACTGCGCCTTATGGTACGGCGATCATACGTGTGGATCACGATAAATTTGAAATAGATGCACCGGGAAAAGAAATTTTGATTGAAAAAAAGGACTGCTAAATTCCAGTTTTCTTAACAGTACAATAAAATATTTATGTAAGTACAGTCAAGCTAAAGCTTGGCTGTTTTTTGTATAAAATGGAGCGTGATAAAAATGAAAACCTATATCTACCCCGAAAATCTGAGGGCTACAGTGAAGCTGTGGTTCTGGAACGTGAGGGATTTTATAATAATCTGCGGCGGAATAATTCTGTCGGTGATCGTGTTTGTGAACCTGTGGAACGTGCTGCCTATTGCGGCTACAGTCTGCTACGGATTCTTAAGCCTAAGGGTTGACGATACTGCAATTAACATTTTTAACGCTGTGAAGTTTTTTGTAACTTCGCAGCAAACGTTTAACTGGAGGGAAAAATAAATATGGCAAAGAAGAAAAACAGCGTTCAGAGTCTTATCGGCTTTGAACGCTTTACTTGTTTTGGAGTGAAAACCGACAAGGCTGAGATAGCCTTTTTCAGCGTAGAACCCACCAATATTTCCGTGCTGTCAGGGACGAATATTGATACGAAAATCCGCTATCTGATGACCCTTTTAAGTACTGTTCCGGACCTTGAAATCATTGCTCTGGACTCCTGCGAATGTTTCGACAGCAACAAGGTGTATGTCAAAAAGCGTTTGCAGACCGAGCAGAACGAGGCGGTAAGAAAACTGCTGCAGGCGGACTATGATTTTCTTGACGAGATCCAAGTTGAGATGTCCTCCGCAAGGCAGTTTATGTTTGCGGTACGCTTCAGATGTGAAAAGGATGAGCAGATTTTCAACGCCATAAACCGTGTTGACAAAGCAATCACAGAACATAGATTTGTGGCGAGAAGAATGACAAAACCTGAGATAAAGCGAATGCTTGCGCTGTACTTCGGTACAAGTATTTCAGGAGAAGAAATTTCCGATATAGAAGGCTCTGAAAATTTTGAATTGGGGGTATCTGAAAATGTTTAAGAAAAAGGAACTGTCTGCGGTACAAATTGAGGCTGTGGAAACAAAAGATTATTTTGATAGGATCGTGCCGGGAATGATAAAATTCTACACAGATCACTACATTTGCGGCAACTTTTATAAGTCCTGCTGGGCAGTAACGTAGTACCCTCCAAATACCGAAGAAACAGCCATTTTAGCGCACTTAGCTGACAGAAACGGAGTGACATTACGCATTTACAACCGCCTTGTTACAAGTATGGAGCAAAGAAAAATAGTTCAGCAGGCGATGAGGGAAAATCACATGATGACCACCACCAACGATGTCAACGAAAGTATAAAGGCTCAAGATAATATCAACGACGTTGTGGTAATCTTCAATTGCATTGTAATAATTTCTTTCTAAAGTCCTGTCAATAAACTCTACATTTGAGGATATATCATAAATGTTCACACGCTCAAACTGTTTTATCAGTACAACCAATCCGAATATAATACCAACCGACATAAGGCTGATTTTAAGTCCTAATATCATTTCAATAATATACATGATGATAATGGAAAATCAGGAAATACTTATCGCAGAAACTATACTATACTGAATGACAAACGCTCTCTGTTCCTAATGGCGTACACTATGAAATACATCATTATTACTGCGTACATAAGCATCATTATAGGGTCGAGGAAATGCAAAGGTCCGTAATTCTTTTCAAGAAAGCTGTAACCGTCAGTCTGCACAAGCACCGCAGGTTTATAGTAAATATCTGATTTGCCTATCGTCAGAACAAGTGCAAAAACGACAGTCGAAAATGATATCATTGAAATTTTCAAAGTATTGATGTACATATAAAAATGTACCACAGCAGTCAATCGCTAATACCATGGTATCATTTTAAGTATTATAATTATAGCAATAGTTTTTTGAATTTGCATCATATTTCAGATTTACGCCGAAAATGTCATTTATGATACTGCTACTGCAAACACTTTGAGGGGTGTCACAGATGATTATCCTGCCATCACTGAGTACGGCTATTTTGTCTGAAAAGCTGAAAGCAAGGGGTAAATCATGGGTTACTGCCACAATGCCTTTACCACTGTCTGAAAGGGAGCGGAGTGTTTGCATTAGTCCAATCTGATGGGTTATATCGAGATATGATGTTGGCTCGTCAAGAAAAATATAGTCGGTATCCTGCACAAGAGCCATGGCGATATATGCACTTTGTCGCATACCGCCTGAAAGGGAAGACATAGGCAAATCTTTGTACTCTGCAAGGCCTGTGCGTTTTAGTACATCATCAGCGATTCTACGATCTTTTCCGCTGTATCTACGTGGGTAGCCTAGGTGTGGGAATCTGCCATGCAGTATCATTTGACCAACGGTCATATCGGGCACGCTTTTACCCTGTGCAAGGTAAGCTATTCTCTTCGCAATATTTCCTTGTGCGAGGGTAGCTGTGCTTACATCATCAATTAAAACGTCTCCCGACTGATGCTTTATGATGCCAAGTGTAGCTTTCAATAGTGTGCTTTTGCCTGAACCATTTGTACCGATAACTGACACAAGTGAGCCTTTAGGCATGGTGAAGAACAAATCGCTCAATACTAATGTTTTACCGTAGCTGACAGTCAGATTTTGTATTTCAATCACGACTGTGTCCTCCCTTTACCTGGATGAGAATAAACACGAAGAAAGGTGCACCCAAAAATGACATTATTATGCCGACAGGTATTTCGTATGGTGCAAAGAATGTCCGTGCAACAGTATCGCATAGGCAGACGAATGATCCACCGAAAAGTCCGCATAAAGGAATGAGGTGAGAGGATTTGCTACCCGAAATACGCCTTACTGCGTGGGGTATCATAAGCCCAACAAAGGATAAAAGCCCTGCAAGGCTTACAGCACAGCCGGCTAAAAGTGCCGACAGCAGTAGAAAAATCGTTTGCATAAGAGGTGTATTCATACCAAGTCCCTTTGCACTGTCTTCGCCTAATGTGAGAACGTCAAGCTCATTGGTTAGAGTGAGGAGTAATACTGTGGCAATAAGTATTAGTATAGAAGAAGGAACCAGTTTTTCGTATGTTACACCGGAGAACTCACCAACCCTGAAGTCGTTGCTCATAACACCGACTTCAGGAAAAAATGTTACGATAGTATCTGACACCGCTCCAAGCAAACTGTTTACAGCCACACCAATAAGTATAACAGTGCCACGGGATGCGCCCCATTTTCTTGCACCCAAGCTGACAAGAATTACAACTGTGAACGCACCTGTGAATGCTGACAATGATAACTGCCATCCGCCGTATATTCCAAGCGCTGTGCATAAGGTTACGGCAAATCCGGCACCTGAATTTACACCAATTATGCTAGGTGATGCAAGACGGTTTGCCAATACACCTTGTATAACAGCACCTGACATTGCAAGCGCTCCACCACAGACTATTGATGCTAAAGTGCGTGGTAATCGGACATATAAAAAAATTCTGCCTCCTGCGGAGCTGTCAAATCCGTTTGAAAACGCATTTATTATTTCACTGAAGGTTAGGGGAGTGCTACCAAGCATTATTCCAAGTATTGCTGAAACAATAAGCAGAATAAAGCCTAACGCAAGCATAGGTTTAACCCTGTTTTGATAAGATTTCGCTGAGTTGTTCATAAGCTGTTGCCCATTCTGAATTTGGTTTTATATTGAAAAGACGTCTTTCCATAATGTGCAGTCGATTTTCCTTGACGGCTGTAAGTGAACCCCATGCAGGGTCTTCTTCCATCATTCGTGTAAGATTATCAAGAGCCGCCTCTGTATCATCGCCCATTGTTACCACAAAAATATGATATGGTTCACGGCGAATTATACTTTCAACGCTGAGATTTTCCAACAGACTCTCATCACTGTCAGCAATATTGATATAGCCTAAATCCGCAAGCATTTCACCAAGCACAGTGCCTTCGCTGCCTTTCGCCTTAACAAATCCAGAGGATGCACGCAGCATAAGTACGGTGCGATGCTCTTCCGGGATGTTTTTTAATGTAAAGTCAGTTTTGATTCTGTCAATGCTATCCTTAACCGTAAGACCGTTTTGCTGATAAAGGTCTTTTCTACCTGTTATATCAGTGCATATATCCAGCATTTCAAGATAGTCGTCAAAGTTGTCAACGTCAAAATATGCGACAGTTATACCAGCCTTCTCGAGCTGTTCCTTCATCTCAACATTGGCAGATGTGGATGCGCTTGCTATGACAAAATCGGGATTTGACGACAACAGTGATTCAAAACTGGGAGAATGTGTACCACCAAGATTTACAGCGTCTGGGAGGTCAAGTTCGAAATCATCCCATGCATCTTCGGGTGCTGCGCAGACAGTACCACCGGCAAGCTGCCAAACATCAGCAAAGCTACCGATAAGTGTTGCGGTTCGCTTTGGAGATTTTTCAACAGTTACTTCTCTGCCAAGTGCATCCGTAAAGGTAACGGTGTGTTCACTATCAATTGAAGAAATGCTGTCATTACCCCGTGCAGAACAGCCGCACAGGGTCACGACTGTTAAAAGTATAGCTATAATAGTTCTTTTCATCAGCAAGTAGCTCCGCCCTTTACTGTTTTCTTGAGCGCTTCAATCTTGTCAATCTTGTTGTTAAGGAGCTTGTCCTGTACATATTCAAAGCCAAGTCTACTGATAGTATCGGCAAAACGCTCGCCTGAAATGCCTTCGTCACGGAATAAGAGTATAGCACTTTCGATAATATCCATAACCTCCTCTTCGGTTGAGAATATCTTTTCAAGAGGTCTGCCGTTTGCAAACTTTTTGCCCCATCTACCGCCGATGTAAATCTTATAGCCGTCGGTATATTCAGGAATAGCACCAAATGGACATTTACTCTTGCAACGTCCACAGTTGTTGCAGTCTTCGCCTATAACAAGCTTACCGTCAGAAAGGCGAACTGTCTTAATAGGGCAGTTCTGCTCAACTTGACATATCTTACAGCCTCTGCACTTATCAATGTTGACAACAGGCACTCGCTGACCAACAATACCAAGGTCGTTGAGGTCAGGCTTAACGCAGTTATTCGGACAGCCGCCAACAGCAATCTTGAATTTGTGTGGAAGCGTAACATCGTGATAACCGAGATAGAAACGCTCGTGTATCTTTTCGCTGAGTCCGAAGGTATCAATAAGACCGTACTGACAAGTTGTACCCTTGCAGGATACTACCGGGCGTACAAGTGAGCCTGTTCCGCCTGTTAGCAGGTTATTTTCATTAAGGAATGCGATAACCTCGTCAATGTCTGTATAGTGAACGCCCTGAATTTCAAGAGTAAGTCGAGAAGTCATTGTTACTTCGCCACTGCCGTATTTTTCAGCAGCTTGTGCAATGACACGCTGCTCAGCTGCGGTGATTTTTCCGTTCTTTGTAATTACACGAACGTTAAAAACATCAGCAAAACGCTTATCCTGCAAGCAACCAAGCCCCTTGACACGCTTAATGTCAGCAGTGGATATAGTGCCTATTGGATTCACAACCTTTACAGTATTAAAAAATGCACCACCTTCAAGCACTTTAGTGTTTGTGTAGCCGTAATGCTTGAGTCTGTTCTGTAGGAAATATCCTCTCTTTCCCTTTGCACAAACGAGTAAGAGTTTTTCATCCTTGCCCATGCCGTCTATTTCACCCTTAACCTTGCCAAGGTCTATCCATTCTGCACCATATATTGCCGGCTGTGGCTGGACGTCAATAATGCGATAACCTTCGGCCTTTCCTGCAAGGTATTCAGCAGGTGTAAATGTTTCAAATGCACCACTCATTTTGTTGCTCAGAACATAGCATGCCTGTACAAATGGGTGAATTGCTGTGGAAAACGGCGGAGCATAAGCCATATCCAGTGTATCAAAATCACCGATTTTTAGTCCTGCTGAGATACCAACAACAGCAATGTCAGTCATCTTGTCAACTGCTCCTTTGCCGATTACCTGCATACCAAGGAGCTTTTCGGTTTTCCTGTCGGCGATAAGCTTTGTAACGAATGTGGATGAATCAGGATAGTAGTGAGCCTTGTCGTCAGTAACGCAAACAACTGTTACTACATCATATCCCGCATTGAGAGCGTGTTTTTCGGAAAGACCGGTCCTACCTGCATTGAGTTCATTTGACAGTTTTACAACGCCTGTGCCAAGACATCCTCCATAAGGACTAGAATTGCCTGTGAGAGATTTGGCAAGACATCTTGCAGTAATGTTGGCAGTAGAGCCCATAGCAGACCACTGTGCTTCGCCTGTGATACGGTTTTTAACTACAGCACAGTCGCCAACAGCGTATATATCCTCAAGATTAGTTTGCTGATATTCGTCAACAACTATTGCACCCCTCATCATTTCGATGCCTGTGTCATTTAGAAATGCAGTTTCAGGACGGACTCCGATGCTGAGTATAACGATGTCAGCAGGTATCTCACCTTGAGCCGTAACAACGGAAGCTACAGCGTCGTCGCCTTTTATAGACGAAACGGCAATACCTGTTATAATTTTAATTCCACCCCTGCGAAGTTCTTTAGCGACATAGCCTGCCATTTCAGGGTCAAGAATGTTAGGGAGTATCTGTGATGTCATATCAACAACTGTGACAGACAGCTTCTGTGTTGTAAGGTTTTCAGCCATTTCCATACCGATAAATCCTGCACCTACAACGACTGCCTTTTTGCAACCTTTTTTCTGAATATAATCTCTAATTGCTATAGCGTCATTAGGTGTACGGACAGTGAAAACACCGTCAAGATTTGCACCATCAATATCAGGAATTATAGGAGTTGCACCACTTGCGATAATCAGTTTGTCATAAGTATCTGTGTATTCAGTACCCTTGAGATTATCACGAAGGGTTACAGTCTTTGTGTTAGCGTCAACCCTGATAGCCTCTTGTCCTGTGTGTACTGACGCACCTGTCAGAGAAGAGAATTTCTCCGGAGAGTTTACAATAAGCTCCTCTCGCGTTTCAATGTCGCCGCCTACATAATATGGAAGACCACAGCCTGCATAGGAAATATCCATGCTCTTAGTGTAAATGTCAACGACTGAAGAACGATCCTCACGCAATAACTTAGCAGCAGCTTTTGTACCTGCGGCAACCCCGCCAATAACAATAACCTTCATTTTGATGAACCTCGCTTTATGATATTTTATTGTATGCAACAAACGAAAAACACATATTAGTACCAACACAAAGTATAGCATTTTGCGGGATTAAAGTCAATATAGGATCTGTTAATTGTGAGCTTGTGTGTGTTAAATAACGGCATTTGGATGTTGACCTTTTCAAATTTCTGTTGTATAATTTATGTGATTTGATTTTCTTTGTGAGAGGTGCTTTTATGTTTACAAAAGAGCAATTAATAGAAATGCTAAAGCCACTTGTCAAAATGGCATTAATTCTGCTAATCGGACATATCGCAATCACATATATCATGAAGCTTATAAGAAAGGCGTTTCAAAGGTCTAAGCTTGATAAATCCCTTGCAAATTATTGTGCCAAAGCAATCAATGTAATACTTCATGTGTTCGTTATTCTGGCTGCATTTGACGCAGTAGGCGTATCAACAAGCGGTATCGTTGCCGCATCATCCGCAGCAGTCGTAGCAATAGGCGTTGCGTTAAAGGACTCGCTCAGCAACGTCGCTGGCGGTGTGTGGCTACTGTTTTCTCCTCGCTTCTCAACAGGCGATTATATATCAACAGGCGGCGACGAAGGAATAGTTATTTCGGTTGAGCTTCTGCATACAACGCTCCAGACGCCAGATTCTAAGCAGGTTAGTATTCCTAACGGAGTCCTCGTGAACAGTCATATTACAAATTATTCGATAGAAAATAAGCGCAGGGTAGATATCCTGTTTCCCGTGTCCTACGAAGCTGACGTCCATAAAGCGAAACTGCTTGCACTGGATACTCTAAAAAAGCACCCTCTCATTCTGGACGGCAATGATACAGAACCGTTTGTCCGTGTCCGCAGTTACGGTGACAGCGCAGTTAATCTCACAGTGCGTGCGTGGTGTCAGAACGAAAATTATTGGGACGTGTATTATGATATTATTGAAGATTTGAGAGAAGTTTTTGAATCAAACGGCATCATGATTCCATATAATCAGCTCGATGTCCGTATTCAAGAGAATAAAGAATAGCACAAAAAGATGCTCACATAACGTGGGCATCTTTTTTATGTCCAAAAATATTCTCTTAAACCTGTTCTTTAGATTTTTTCTTCAAAAACCTCCTGCCTTTTCCTTGGAAAGCGTGTATGTTACTATTGCACTTATGCTTACCTCCTGTGGTAATGCGGACAGCTCGGACACACATATTCCTGCCGATGTGAGTACGATACTCCAGAGGAACGTTATTACAATGCCCTTAAATTTCAAGGAAACTGTTATGCAATGGTATAGAGTGGTTAGCTCCTTCGTCCTTGACTATGAGTGGAATAAGTATTATATGGAAGGTGATGAAATGGTAATCTACTTCTGTATAGATAACACAAAGTATAGCCACGGTGAAAAGGTAGGCACAGTAGATTGGTGGACTGTATGGTTTCTCACGCCATAATTTATATAAAGTCTGAAAAATTTAGAAAGGAATGATTTAAGTTGAGAAAAAGAAAAACAAAATCTTTACTGTCTCGCATAAGCTCGGTAATGTTATCTCTCGTCTTTGCTGTAACAGCTTTCAGCACAACAGTTGCGGAAGCAAAGCAGAACTATGAGGACGAGACAATTCTTACTGTATCTTACCACAGGCGGTAAACTCAATTCCGCTTCTCCTTGGGAGAACAGGAGTTTATGAAGCTGTGGGTAAACGGCAGTACATACGGCGGTGTTATATTTTCTCGTACACAAATTCCATATTTCGCTTGATTTATTGCTCTGATTGTGCTAAACTATTACTTGTTTGACAATATAAATTCGGAGGCACAAAATAATATGACTAACTTTTTAAAGGGCATTGTCGTCGGACTCGGCGCAATAGCTCCCGGACTCAGCGGAAGCGTACTTCTCGTAATATTCGGACTTTATCAGAAAACTATCGCCGCAATAAGCACAATCTTCAAGAATTTTGTAAAGAATCTTAAATTCCTTATCCCTCTCGGATGCGGAATACTTCTCGGCGTTATTCTGTTCAGTAAGCTTGTAGACTTCCTGCTGGACAATTATGAAATGCAGACAAGATTTGCCTTCTTCGGCTTCATTTTAGGCTCGATACCTCTGTTTTACAATGAGGTTAAGAAAAAGGGCTTTAAGCCTAAGTATTATGCATTAGTCGCCGCAGCGTTCGCACTCGGCATACTGCTTTTTTACTTCAACAGCGACCTTTTCCCGGAAGTTACAAATCCAAATTTCCTGCATTCTATTCTCCTCGGTATCGTTGTTGCCGCTTCATATGTTGTTCCGGGCATCGACAGCGCCGCTATTCTCTCCGCGCTGGGTATGTACGATATCTGGGTTTCATCACTCGCAGACCTCAATTTTGCAGTGCTTATTCCTGCCGCAATCGGTCTTTTCATAGGCGTTCTTGCAGTGTCGTTTATCATAACAAAGCTTATAGAAAAGTGCTATACAATTACATTCTCAATAATCTTCGGATTTTTCCTCTCAATTATCCCAAGAGTCCTTAATGACAGCTGTGCCATAGGTCTCAATGCGAAAACCATAGCGTCATTTGTGATAATGGCTGTGTCGTTTGTCCTTTCGCTGCTGTTCGGAAAGCTTGAAAAGGCAAATGATAAATCAGAGGAATCAGAAGCCGTAACTGAATAATTATTAGTATCGCTCGGCAAAATGACCGGGCGGTATTTTTATGTTGTATTTTGTCAAAATTTGTGATATAATCAAACAAAACAGACAAAGGAGAGAAAACATAATGACAAGAATACTGATTGTAGATGATGATAAAAGCATAGTCAAAAATCTAACTGAATTTCTGTCGGCTGAGGGCTTTTCAATAATTTCTGCCGACGGACAGGCTAATGCTCTTAAATTAATAGAAACAGAACGCTTTGACCTTGCATTACTTGATGTATCGTTAACAGACGGAAACGGCTTTGCCGTTTGCTCTGCTATAAAGAAAAGATTTAACACGCCCGTTATTTTTCTTACAGCGTCCGGTGACGAATACAGCACAGTAACAGGCTTTGAGCTTGGAGCAAACGATTATATAGCAAAGCCTTTCAGACCACGGGAGCTTGTTCTGAGAATTAAGAATGTATTAAGGCTCACAGGAAGCGTTGGAACAGTAGTAAAGCTTGAGGACGTGTCTGTCGATACCGTCAAAGGTACAGCCACCAAAAACGGACGTGATCTCTATCTTTCTGCTCTTGAGTACAGACTTCTGCTTATGTTCATAAATAACAGGGGAGCCGTCCTTACAAGAAATCAGCTTCTTGAATCGCTGTGGGACATAGCAGGAGACTTTGTTAATGACAACACTCTTACAGTTTACATAAAAAGACTGCGTGAGAAGATTGAAAATGACCCCCAAAACCCTACTATAATTAAAACAATCAGAGGAATAGGTTATAAGGTAGACAATGAATAAGCTATTTAGAAATCCCGAATTTGAACGCTCGATGATATTGCATATTCTGTTTTCGACTATAGTCGTAGTTATGGCATATATCTTTGCCAGAGATTATGTCATAGCTTCCGCCGTAATATGTTTTGTGTTTATATTGCTCCATGCTGCGTCGGCTGCCGTCCGCTATAGAAAGATAGCAAAGCTCTCAGCCGATATCGACAAAATCCTCCACGGTAACGATAAAATATTAATAGACAACTATTCTGAGGGCGAAATAGGAATACTTCAAAGTGAAATTTACAAAATGACAGTAAGACTTCGTGAGCAGCAGCAGAATTTGCAATGCGATAAAATGTACCTCGCAGATTCAATCGCAGATATATCCCACCAGATCAGAACGCCATTAACATCAATTAACCTTATTGTCGAAATGCTTTCTAAGCCTGATGTCTCAGAAAAGCAGAGAATTAAGCATTGCAGGGATTTGAAAGAACTTTTAAAAAGAATAGATTGGCTCATAACCTCGCTTCTCAAGATCTCAAAGCTCGACACAGGAACTGTCGAATTCTCTAAGGTGGAACTACCTATGAGCGAGTTTATCAAAAAAGCCTGCTCTCCGCTTTTAGTACCGATTGAGCTTCGTGAACAAACGCTTGAAATCGAGGCGGACGGCAGCTTCTGCGGCGATATTGACTGGACGCTCGAGGCTGTCGGAAATATCCTCAAAAACTGTATGGAGCATACTCCGTCAGGCGGTACTCTCTCTGTAAAAGCATCTGAAAATCCGCTTTATTCCGAGATAATTATCAGCGACACAGGCTGCGGTATCTCAAAGGAGGATCTGCCGCACATCTTTGAAAGATTTTATAAGGGCGATAAGTCCAATAACAATAGCTTCGGTATAGGTCTTGCCCTCGCAAGAATGATTATAAAGGAGCAAAACGGCAGTATTAAGGCAGAAAACAGGACAATCTGCGGCGCTGAATTTACCGTAAGATTTTACAAATCTGCCGTGTAACGCTTTGGGTGACGGTATAGTCACTTTAATGTCACCGGCAAGTCATACTTCGCAGTTATAATTGTGATATACAAATATTATCCTCATGAGAATTCTAATGGAGCTTATAAGAGTAGAAAACCTAAGCAAGATATACGGTGATAGGGATAACCCTGTCTACGCTCTAAATAATGTTTCTTTTTCAATAAATAAAGGCGAGTTCGTTGCAATAATCGGTCCGTCAGGCTCAGGAAAATCTACGCTTCTGCACATTCTGGGCGGCGTTGATAAGCCCACAGACGGCAAGGTATATATGGACGGATGCGATGTCTATGAGCAGAACGACGACAGGCTTGCTGTGTTCAGACGCAGACAGGTAGGGATTATCTATCAGTTTTATAACCTGATTCCCGTTCTTAATGTAACGGAAAACATTACATTACCGCTTCTCCTTGACGGACAGACCGTAAATAAGGAAAGACTGTCCGACCTTATAAGAATGCTCGGACTTTCAGGCAAAGAAAAAAATTTCCCTAATCAGCTTTCCGGGGGACAGCAACAGCGTGTCTCAATAGGCAGAGCGTTGCTCAATGCTCCTGCCGTAATCCTAGCCGATGAGCCTACCGGCAACCTTGACAGCAAGAACAGTCAGGAGATTGTCGAGCTTTTGAAGTATTCTAACGAAAAATACAACCAGACGCTTGTGGTAATTACCCATGACGAAAAAATTGCTTTGCAGGCTGACCGTATTATAGCTATTGAGGACGGTAAGATTGCAAGGGACGAGGTGCTCAGACGATGAATGTGCTGAGTAACGTTACCCTTAGTACTCTCAAAAGAAATAAGACGAGAACGATAATTACCATGCTGGGCATTATCCTCTCGGTTGCACTGATAACTGCGATTATGGTATTTTCGGAAAGTTTACAGCAGTTTCTGGAAGCAGATGCAAAGAATATAAGCGGCTCATGGCATATTTCCGATTATTATGAAATCAGTGAGCTTTCTGTTTTTGATGAGAATGGTTACATAAAAAGCTATGGCTTCTCTCAATGCCTCGGCTATGCTGAAGATGAATCGATCTATCCGTATCTGGGGATTGTCGGTATGGGCGGTAATTACATCGAGCTTTTGTCTGTCGATCTGAACGCCGGCAGAATGCCTGAAAACTCATCGGAAATAATCCTCCCGTTAAGAATTAATTATTTTTCCGATGTTCCATATGCATTAGGGCAGACCATCAGTCTTGATGTCGGAAGCAGATACCTTAATGATGCTCCCATTGATAATCAGCTTTCTTCTTATGTCTATGATAATGAATATCTTGACGGTTTTGAAACCAAAAGCTACACAGTTGTCGGATTTTATGAAAGAGCCAGCTATGATTATGAGTCTTTCTTTAGATATGACGCTCTTACAGTGTTTGATGAAAATAATACGAACGCTTCCGATTGCAAAGCATATTTTGAGCTTTCAAATCCGGAAGATTACCTGAGCTTTTTGACTGAAAATTATGTTGATAATATTGACAGAGAAGTAAACTATGAGCTGATGGCAGCTCTCGGAATAGGTGAAGGATACAGGGAAGGATTAGATGGATTTGTATTAGTTCTTGTGCTTCTTGTTGTTATTTCATCTGTAGTTCTTATCTATAATACGTTTTCAATCTCAGTGTCCGCCTCCGAAAGAACAAAAGAATTCGGTATTCTTTTATCGGTCGGTTCTACCAAACGTCAGCTCCGTGCTATGGTAATGTATGAAGCACTATTTCTTTGCTTGATATGCATACCTCTGGGTCTTGCTCTTGGACTTTCTGCAATTGCTATTGTCGTGAAGCTTTTGGGCGAAAAGTTTTCGATTTTTGCTTATGATATTAACAACACGGTATTGCTGCTTAATATAACGCCATTCTCTGTAATCGTACCATGTGTTGTGTCCGTTCTGACTGTATTTATTTCAGCGTATATCCCTGCAAAGAGCGTTACAAAAAAATCCGCCATTGACGCCATAAGACATCATAAGCGGAAGAAACCTGCAAAAAAGATAAAAAAAGCGCCGTGGTTTGTCGGAAAGCTTTTCGGGATGCCAGGGATTATCGGATATAAATACTATAAAAGAAGCAGAAAAAAGTACACTACGACGATACTGAGCCTTTCTGCAAGCATTATTATGTTTGTTTCTTCGGCAACCCTTATAGACGACGTGGCAACGTACACAGAATCAGATACTATTAACAACTCCTATGATTTTGCGTATATGTTATCTAGAAACAATCAATCAGACTTTTCTGACGCAGAAATCAAGAATACCAAAAAAATCTTTGAATCTATCGATACTGTTTCAGATGTTGCGTATATACAATATGATAGTGCGGTATCAACCACACTCCAAAAAGATATGCTTATGGAGTATCTTCCCCGTGACGATACCTATTACGACTATGAAATATCGGAAGACGGTATTAATATTAAATTTCCATCAACAATAATATTCGTTGATGACTTTTGGTTTAAAAAAATGCTTGAAGATAACGAACTTGACCGTGATGAGTTCTTTGATACGGAAAATATAAAAGCCATATTCTTCAATGATAACGATATGTACGATTTGGAAAGTGGGTCATTAAATAAAATTCTTAAAGAAGACGCAGGCAAAATTACCGTCAGCTATGAATACTATCCGCCTTTTATTTATGAAGACGATAACAAAAGCAGTGGTATAGCAGACAAATTTAAGAATATGGTCATCAACTATATCTCCGATACGTTACTTGTTAACTTTGACGTGTATATTGGCGATTTGCTAATAGTATCAAAATCAATCAGTCTTGAGGTCGGTTTCGTTATTGACAGCCTGCCTTTCTATTTGGACAGCTATGAAATCTCAGGGTTTGCATATATTTTACCGTTAAGCTTGAGAGATTCTGTACTTGAGAGTTCATATCATTTTGACAGCTGCACATATCGATTAACTTCAACCGATAACCAAATGACCGAAAAAACGCTCTATGAGTATCTCGGAGACGGAATACTACCAAAAGGCTATATTTATAATAACGCCGCAATTGGTCAACAAACCGTTAATCTAATCATTATCATCAAGGTATTAGCATACGGCTTTATAATCATAATGTCACTCATATCAATTGCAAATGCCTTCAATACTATTTCCACAAGCTTCATTTTGCGAAGTCGTGAGTTTGC
Source organism: Ruminococcus sp. Phil15 (assembly GCA_001940995.1). GTDB lineage: Bacteria > Bacillota > Clostridia > Oscillospirales > Ruminococcaceae > UBA7477. Next base: position 340,181 of record MSHC01000034.1, on the reverse strand, counting down.
AATTTTGAAATCTGTCGGAATGTCCGATTCTGATATAAGAAAACTGCTCAATTTTGAGTGTATGCTGTATGGAACAAAGGCATTTCTCATAAGTGTTCCAATTTCTGTTTTGATTTCTGTTCTGATACACTACGGAGCCGACATTTACGCCTTTTTCATTTCTGGTGCAACAATCGGCGCAATTCTGTTCTCGGCGCTTGTAGTGTTCTCGGTCGTGTTTGTAACGATGATCTATTCAATTCGTAAGATGAAGCCCCAGAACATTATGGACGCTCTTAGAAACGAAAACTACTAAAAATTTTGAGGTGAAATGCAATGGAGAAAAACAATACAAACTGGTGTCAGTCTGTAGCAGGCGTTGTTATAAAGAACGGAAAAGTTCTGCTCGCAAGGCATACATACGGAAACGGCAAGGGTCTGCTTATAACGCCGGGCGGATATGTCGAGTATGGAGAGAGTCCGGTCGATGCCGTAAAACGTGAGTTTATGGAAGAAACCAGCGTTGAGGTAGAACCTGAAAGAATTATCGGAATCAGGTTTAACGCCAAAGACTGGTATGTGGTTTTCTCGGCAAAATATATCTCAGGCACTCCTACATCGGATAATGCTGTGGATGGATGTTGACGATGCGCTCAGCCGTGAAGATGTCGCAGAATTTACAAAATCTCTCATCCGCTGTACGATGTCAGATAAAGACGGCCTTGCAAATCTGCCATACAACGGCAGAACGCAAAACGGAAAAAGCTATTTCTTCGGTGTAGCTCCATAAATACAAAACGACAGGGAAGTATTATTCCTTGTCGTTTTTCAGTATGTATCCTACTAAGAATTTTCCTTTTTTAAGGCACTGAGAAACTGAGCCGTTTTCCCAATTGTAGAGACAACCGCTGCCTCTGTTTATCGAAATGATCTTTTCGCGTTCTTTCACACAGCAAAAAACGTGCATACAAACTAGGTGATGCCTGTACCCGACTATCGCAATATCTCCGTCAGTGAGCCTGCTGTCAAGCTTAGCAACGCTCCTGTATTCATCAAAAGCTATGTCGTAGGCATCAAGACACCTGCGGATTTTAAAGGGGTTAGAACCAAAGTGTCCCGTCTTTAGTAGGAACAGAGCATTGACCTCAAATTCTGCGGCAAGCCTGAAAAAGCCGTCAAAATCTGCGTCATTGTCAAACGCACCACATAGCTTCAGCGCATTGTATGTTCCGATAACTTCGCAGCAGGTTTTAGACATTCTGGCTCTTCCAAATTTCATAATAGGAAAGTTTCCGCTGTATTGAGCACGCAGAATATTTCTTCCCCACAGCTTTGTAACGCTGGAATACCTGCCTGCAAGCGGCGAGTTGCTTTTTAAACAGTCACATTCCGGCACGTCATCGGACGTTTGTGTCTTTATGCCGATTTGCCCGTTTCTTATATAATTGTCGTAAGCACGTTTGTGCAAGCGGCGTGTTTTGTCAAATTCGGAAAACCTTATCCATTCCAGTATTATCACTACCTCAAAGTATCAATTTTATATTTCTATTGTAGCATTAAGTATTTCTAAAATCAAGCTTGAATTTTATAAAGTTATGTGCTATAATAGGCTATGTAATCGTTTTAGATTGCTTAGCAATCAGAAAGGAATTTTATATGAAGAAATATCTTGATAAATCTCTTTCTGCGCAGGAAAGAGCAGAAGCGCTTGTTTCTGAAATGACAGTCAGTGAAATGGCAGGACAGCTCAGATATGATGCTCCTGCAATAGAAAGACTTGGTATCCCGTCCTATAACTGGTGGAATGAGGGACTTCACGGACTTGCAAGGTCAGGCGTTGCGACAATGTTTCCACAGGCTATCGGTCTTGCCGCTACATTTGATACAGAGCTTGTAGAAAAAGCGGGCGATATTACCGCAACGGAAGCAAGAGCGAAATATAATGTATATCAGGCTTACGGCGATACAGATATTTATAAGGGTCTTACGATATGGGCTCCTAATATCAATATCTTCCGTGACCCACGCTGGGGCAGAGGCCACGAAACTTACGGTGAAGACCCGTATCTTACGACCGAGTGCGGCAAGGCTTACGTTAAGGGACTCCAGGGTGACGGTGAAGTTCTCAAGACTGCCGCTTGTGCTAAGCACATGGCTGTACACAGCGGTCCTGAAAACCTCAGACACGAGTTTAATGCAGTAGCAACGCCAAAGGATATGGAAGAAACATATTTCCCGGCTTTTGAAGCACTCGTCAAGGACGCAAAGGTAGAAAGCGTAATGGGCGCATACAACCGTGTAAACGGCGAAGCCTCCTGCGCTCACAGCCTTTTTATGTCAAAGCTTAAAGAATGGGGATTTAACGGCTATTTCGTTTCCGACTGCTGGGCTGTCAGAGACTTCCACGAGCATCACGGCCTTACCGAGTGTCCTGCTGAGTCAACGGCGCTTGCACTAAAAGCTGGCTGTGACGTAAACTGCGGCTGTACCTATCAGCATATTATGACAGCTCTTGATAAAGGTCTTATCACTGAGGACGACATCAGGAACGCCTGCGTTCACGCAATGAGAACGAGAATAAGACTTGGTATGTTCGACGACGTTACTGAATACGACAGCATACCTTATGAAATTGTTGCCTGCGACGAACATAAGGCTGTTTCTCTCGATGCAGCAAGAAAGTCGATGGTGCTCCTTGCAAATAACGGCGTTCTTCCGCTTAATAGGGATATCAAGACGATCGCAGTTATCGGCCCTAACAGCGACAGCAAGATTGCTCTCGAGGGTAACTACAATGGAACATCTGACAGATATACAACATTCCTTACCGGTATACAGGACAGATTTGACGGCAGGGTATTGTTCTCCGAAGGCTGTCATCTCTATAAGGACAGATGCTCTGGACTCGCACAGGCTAACGACAGGATTGCTGAAGCCGTTGCAGTAGCAAAGCGCTCCGATGTAGCTGTTCTTTGCCTCGGACTTGACTCCACGATCGAGGGTGAGGAGGGCGATACAGGAAACGAGTTCTCATCAGGCGACAAGAAGGATATCAGACTTCCCGAAAGTCAGAGGATTCTCCTTTCCGAAATCAAGAAAACAGGTAAGCCTGTTATCGTAGTTTGCGCGGCAGGCAGTGCAATAAATATAGAAGCCGACGTAGACGCACTTATCCATGTATGGTATCCGGGTGCAGAGGGCGGTAAGGCGCTTGCTGAAATACTCTTTGGCGATGTTTCACCATCGGCAAAACTCCCTGTTACATTCTATGTCGATACTGACAAGCTTTCTGACTTTACAGATTACTCTATGTCAGGAAGAACATACCGCTACTGCTCGGATAATATTCTCTATCCGTTCGGCTACGGACTCAGCTATGCTAAAACAGAGGTCAGCGATCTTTCGTACTCTGATTTCAAGGCTACTGTAACAGTTGAGAACAAGAGCGGTATAGACGCTGAAGATGTTTTACAGCTTTATATCAAGGACTACTGTTCAGACGCAGTTACAAATTACAGCCTGTGCGGATTTAAGAGAGTAAAGCTCTCGGCAGGTCAGAAGCTTACAGTTACAATCCCGATGAATACGCTATGCTTCACAAGCGTTGATGATAACGGCGTCAGAGCGGTAAGAGGGGACAAGTTTACTCTCTACTGCGGTACGCATCAGCCTGACGAGCTTAGCTGTAAGCTTTCCGGTACAGACTGCGTTTCTGTTGAAATAAAGCTCTAAGATTGTTTAAAAGTAATTGAACTTTTCGCCATGGCACTATGATTTAATTCAGAAGTGCCATGGCATTTTTGTAGTAATCTATAACCATAATTTAAAGAATTGACAAAATGCATTAAATGTGCTATAATTCACAAGGTTGCAAAATATATAATTTTTGGGGAGGCATATATGAACACTAACCTAAATCAATTGGTGAACAAAGGAGTTGAAAAACTAGCGTTAGAAAATACTGCTTTTAAAAACTGCAAAAACGATATGTCTGACGTTCATTTTGAGATAGGAAAGAACAGCTATACTGCAAAAATATTTGGAGCAATAGTGCTTTTTGCACTTTTCTTCGGATGAAGAATCCTTTTAAGACACTTTGTCGGTAGCTCTGATATGGCACTTTCCATTGGTGACATCATTTTTTGGTGTTTTATAGGACTGATAGCTATGCTCGTTGTAGTGTCGTTAATTCGAGAGAAAAGCAAGCCAACTATTTCAGTTTCCAGCAAAAGCGTATACTATGGTGCAAAGTGCATAACCAGCGACGAAATTCAATACGTAAAATGTAGCAAATGGTTTCAGCGTGTAGAGGTGTACTCAAAGGGTAAAAAGGTTCTCTCATTTCCATGGGAGCTTGATAATTCAGAGCTATTTATCGCATGGGTAAAAAGGTCTGGAATAGTGTTTATGGATAACAGAATGAGATTGGGTTAGCGAAATTTCATAATTTTGCTTGACAAATGCTTGACAAACGACTGCCAAAGTGATATAATATATAACTGTTGAGTAAATCAATAAAGACCTTTGCGCCAGTAGCTCAGTTGGATAGAGTGTTTGGCTACGAACCAAAAGGTCAGGGGTTCGAGTCCCTTCTGGCGCGCCAACACAGCACTTCGTTTTGAGGTGCTGTGTTTTTTAGTGTTTTTCAAGAAAGCGGGGGATAGAAATGAAACGCAAAACGGTCGTTATCGGTCTTTCATATCTTTGCGGCTTGTTTATTGCTTCATTTTTATCATTAAAATCAGCGCTCATATTAATGCCGATTGCTGCTTTGTGTATGCTCTTTCTTGTAGCCATATTTCCGGGTAAAGTCAAGCATATTGCACTTTGCACGGCGGCATTCTGTCTTGCAATAGGTATCTTTCTGGTTTATACTGTTGATGTCTACCGAAACATAATATCCTACGCAGGAAAACAAATTACTTTTACAGGAGTGGTAACCGACTTCTCGCATCTTTCGGGCGACAGAGTAAGCTTTACCCTGGTGGGCGAGCTTGACGGGCATAATACCACTATGAGCCTTGTAACAAACGATACAGGCAAAAGCTTTCAGTATTGCGATACAGTAACAGTATCGTTAATTCCGGAGGAGATTTCCGACACCATATATTTTACAGCCGAAGAATTCTATAAGCCGAGAGGCGTGTTCTTAGGCGGTTACTGTACAATTGAGAGCGTCGAGAAAAGCGGCTTTTCGTTAAAGAAATCAATGCTTCTTTACAGAGATTATCTAAATGAGATTATCACAACAATTCTGCCCGACGGCAATGGCGGCTTTATTGCGGCAATGCTATGCGGTGATAAATCGCTTCTCTCAGAAAGCTACGAAGTTACAGTGCGCCGTGTCGGTATGACGCACATTTTCAGCGTTTCCGGACTTCACTTAGTGATAATCGTAAGTGCTGTAATAAAGCTTCTCAAGCTTTTGAGATTAAACCGATACGCAAAGTTCGCAATAAGCGAGGTATTTATACTAGCTTTTGTAATGTTTGCAGGAGGCGCTGTTCCTGTTGTAAGAGCTGCCGTTATGATGACGCTTGCAAACCTCGCACCTCTTCTCAGGCGGAGATATGACAGTCTTACTGCAATAATTATTTGCGTCGTTTCATTTACCATCGCTAACCCTTTCGCTGTCAGAGATTCGTCGCTGCTTCTTTCTGCAATGGGCGCTTTTTCAATAGGCACTCTTACTCCTAAGGTTGTAAAGGCCTTGAATCTCAAACACAAATTCTACAAGCTCAAATTTGCATTTATAGCGTCGCTTACTCTCTCCGCAACATTACTGCCGCTGAGCATTATGTTCTTTGACGAAGTGTCGATAGTGTCATTTATCTCTAATACATTTTTACTCCCTATTTGCACTCTACCGCTCTGTCTTTCTGCCATTGTAGCATTAACAGGAGGTACGGCGCTTATTGCAAAACCTTTACTATATATATCTTCGCTTGCGGTAAAGCTGTTTATGCTCGGCGCAGAATTTCTTTCAAAGCTTCCTTTTGCAACTGCTCCGACAGGCTACAAATCTGTAAAGCTCGCAGGAATTATATGTATTGCAATTGCATTTGCCGTGATTATTATACGAAGAAAATCGGACGCTCTCACAATATCCGTTTCGGCCATTTCTTATCTCTGCTTTATTTTTGCAACATATCTTAACAGCTACCTGCTTGCAGATACAATAAGGATATACAGCATGCGTGATGGAGATGACGCTATGCTTGTTATAACTCAGGGCAAGGAATACGTGCTTGTGAATATGAGTGGCAGCGGCGCTGTTGCAGAAGCTGTCCCCGCTCTTATGGAATCAAAAGGCATATCGAAGATATCAGAATTTTATGACCTCGCAGACAGTACAACTGCGCTTGCTATCGCCAAGTCGCTGTATTGCTATTACGGTAACGGCGCAAGCTTTGCGGACATTTCCTGCGATGGCAATAAAATGGACGTTGTAGTTTCCGATGATATTAGAATAACTATTTCTCTCGAAGCTTTATATTCAGAAAACTGCGATTACTCGATAACAAGCGAATATTTTTCAGTTTCAGAAACAGGGGAGATCTATTATCTTTTCGGTGACATAGATCTTGTGAAAATCGACGACAGCGGAGCAACGCTCAGAATGCTCGATTATAACTATGACGAATAAAAAGCGGAACAACTGAAATTCAGAAGTTCCGCTTTTACTTTCAGCGACTTATGACCGTGCTTCCGCCGCTGAGGGGAAAAGCTTTTTCGGTCTTGAGTATAAAATAATTGTAATCAGTTAAACTCTAAACATTAAATAATAATCAATAAATAGATGAATAACTCATAACGATAAACTTTAAACCTTATTTTAAATCCATAGAGCGCACGAATGTGCAAGGCTCAAGACCGACGGGAAGCTATTAAAGGTCAATTTCCATAGTTTCCGTGTTGTTTATATAGTCGAGGGAGGTCTGTGCTTTTGCGAGAAGCTCGGACACCTTAGCATAATCTGCTTCAACAGCCTTTATGTCATAGTTAGCATATATATAATCTATGATATTGCTTCTGCTGCTCGACGATTCACGCACCTTAGGAAGCTGTGACTTCATAGAGTAAAGTTTCATCTTTTTATCGGAAAGCTGAGGGATAAGCACAAGAACCATATCTATTGTCATTCCCATTTCAGGTATGACGTGTGTTGTGTTGAACACGTTGATAGCGTGCTTCACTTTCCGTATTTTTGATGCAATACCCTCAAGCTGTGCCTGTACCTCAGCATAGTCATACTCAGGGCGAACAGACTCAATATCCTCTTCGAGCGCTGCAATAAAAGTTTTGCTCTGTCTTTCCATCTCAAGAAGCGAATGATAGTCCTCATTAAGCTTTCTTAAAAGCTTTGAAGCCTCTGCTGATGTGTATTTCATAAATATTACTTCCTTTCGTTGCTGTAATTTTCGTGATTTTCCATTATATCATAGGTGTTTTTGAATGTCAAGCTTTTCCCGAAAAAAATCAGCAGATACCGAAACCAAATCAGTACCTGCTGTCATCTTAGTTATATTTATAGTTGTGCCAGATAGGCTCTCCGTCATCATACCACTCAGGGTAGTATTCTTTAAGTGTTTTTGACAGAAATTCTGCCTTTTTTACAATGTGCGGACTGTCAAAAACATCAAGCTCGCCCGGCGAAACCATAACCTCGAAAAGGGTAGCTCTGTCCTCCATAGGCTGCGTTGTTGAGTAAGCCTCTGCAAACCAAGTATCGTCTATCGGAGCATATACATAAACGTATTCTGTGTTGTTGAAATAAGAGTCAGAGTATTGCATGTCATAAGTAAAATCGGAAGGATTAAGCGTATACCAATCGGCAAACGGGTCACTGCCGGGATGGTCTGCTTCTATTGCATACTCAGTTATGTGCATGAACTCGTGCATCAGCGTATTATCAAAGCAAAAGAGCATAGTTTCGTTAAAAACAATTGACAGTACATTTCCGCCGTCAAGCGTAAGAGCGCCTGCGGAAGATATTGTGTTTTCAGTGCCCGATGAAATTATTCCGCCGGCAAAACAAAATCTGAACTCGCAAATATTATTCTTGGTTATCGACGAGAAAAGCTCTTCAGGATAATCTGCAAGCTCCTTTTCAACATAGTCGAGAATTTCACTCATTCTCTCCGGCGTTATGTCGGTTCTCGCAACATAGCTGCCGGCGGAGTCAACATTTTCTCCCTTTTTATACGGTATAGGATTAATTGCTACTCCGTACTTTTTAGAGATCTCTTCGGCACGTTCAATGTTTTTCAGCGTTTGTGAATCAAGATTCAACTGGACTTTGGCCATTTCTGCATTTACGCATTTGAGCCTGTCAAAATCAACATAGTAAATATCCATGTCAATATCCGAGTTGACTGTGAGTATCATAGCATCATCGCTAAACGACATTTCATAATAGCATAGTTCGCCTGCACCGTTTATAAGCTGAACGTCAGAATAGGTTGAATCTTCGGTGTTCAAAAATCTGATATAGTTCGAGAAATCAAAGATGACATATTCGTCTGAAACTTGGTGATATACATATTTATCAGTATCAAACTCAACGGTATAGAAGTTTTCAAGGTCTATTGAAAATTCAAATTTATCATCGTCTGAAAGATAATTGTAGAAAAACAGTGACCCATTGGTGAAGTTATATCCTGTATACTCATAATCCGTGCGATATGTTCCGGTCTTTGTATCGTATGTAAAGATTTCTGACCTCTCGGTTCTTATTCCGAAATATAGAACGTCATCTTTTATCGTAATGAGATTAGTATGACCGTTCTTTACCTTATCAATGGTATAATCTTTTCTATTTCCGTCGGAGGACAGCTTCATATAAATGCCGTTTACGTTTGAATATATCCAGACGTTGTTATCATCGTCGCAATAGCTTACAGTATAATTTGGCAGCTTGTCAAATGCTTTGATTGCTTGTCCGTCATAGTCGTAGAAACAAAGAGTTGATGCGTCCGTCTTATCCGTGTAGTCCTTGTAGAAGATATCGCCGTCAGATGTAAAACCAAAGCAGTCTACGTCATTCTCCATTTTTATATTGAAAAGCATTACTTGTGAAAGAATATCATAAAGAGCAAGGTAGGAGTTTAATTCTCCGTCTTTGATTATCATAAGGATTTTTGAGTCGTACAGTTCCATCCTTCCAATATAATACTTTTCGGTATCTAATCCAAAATCTGCGGTGTCAATCTTGTATACGCCCTCATATTCCGTTGCCTCTAAAACTTCGGAAACGTCAACAGCGGGCGGCGTGGCTGTGGTTGTCGTTGTGGTAGTAGTTGTTAACGTAGGGGCAGCAGTGATGCTTGTAGTAGTTGAAGCGGCGTTTGAAACGTCATCTGAAGAGCTTGACTTTCCATTTGTCTTCTCGTCACTGCCGCAAGCTGAAAATGTCAGCATTATAGCCGTAAGTAAGGCAAGCACAGGACTAAAATGCTTTCGTGATTTCATAAAGCACCTCCGAATTATATTCATAAGTTTCTATTAGTTGAATTATATCACATAAAATGACTAAGGTCAAGAAAAAACAATATAAACTGAATTGTATAATTATGAAGTCTACGGAAACCAGAACTTCTTGACAGATTTTTTAATATAAGCTATAATCTTAATCAGACTGGAAAAAGTCCTTGCAGAAGGACAGAAAAAACCACTACTTTATTATGCGAGGTAAATTTATATGAATCCTATTTTACCACTATGGGAGTATATCCCTGACGGTGAACCCAGACTATTTGGCGACAGGGTGTATCTCTATGGCTCACACGACAGAGTTTCGGGCTCAGCATTCTGCGACTTCAAGCTCAAGGTATGGTCTGCGCCTGTAAACGACCTTAATAGCTGGGTGTGTCACGGACATTCATTTCACACAAGACCCGACTCTGACCATTCGTCCGATACAGCAGAATGGACATCAAACGAGCTTTTTGCCCCCGACGTAATAGAAAAAAACGGCAAATATTACCTCTACGCATACATAGTAGGTTCAAAAGGCTGTGTAGGTGTGAGCGACAGACCTGAGGGCCCGTTTAAGCTTCTTTCTCGTTATAAATATAACGAAGGCAACGAGGGCGACGACGGGATTTATAACGATGCAGGCGTTCTGGCAGACGACGACGGCAGGGTATATGTGTTCTATGGCTTTGAAAAATCGTTTTCTAACGAAATCAATCCTGATAATATGTTTGAAATCATTGACGGCTCGCTTAGAAAGCACGTCGTTGACGATAGAGAAAACGTGTGCGATGAGCAGAGATTTTTCGAGGCAAGCAGTCCGAGAAAAATTAACGGCAGATACTATATGATTTATTCTCCACGAAAGGGCAGCAGACTTGCATACGCTGTTTCAGACAAGCCGCAGAGTCCGTATGAGTACAAGGGATATATTATCGACAACGGCGTTGATTATCCCGGAGGAAACGACCACGGCTCGGTATGCCGGATAAACGGACAGTGGTATATTTTCTATCATCGAATGACAAACAACACTATTCTTTCAAGACGTGCCTGCGTCGAGAAAATAGAAATTCTCCCGGACGGCACTATCCCGCCCGTTGAAATGACCTCTCTCGGATTTGAGGATTCCCTTGACCCATATAAGGAAATACCCGCTGAAATTGCCTGTGTTCTAAAGGGCGGCTGTTTTATAACAGAAACAGATATCTTCAGAAGACCTATTACCAACATAAAGGATAAGTGTGTGATCGGCTACAAATATTTCGATTTTGGCGAGGACTACTCTACAAAGCAAATGACTTTGTGTCTTAAAATCAGGGGAATGGGCAACAGGTGTAAGCTACATATCCTCGTTGACGGTTATGACAACGGAAAAGAAATAGGCTGCGGTGAAATCGGCACATCAGACGGCATTTATAGAATCAAGTGCGAAAAGATAACGGGCAGGCATTCCGTATTTTTCAAGGTGGATATTGATAACGATACATGGACGGCACAGTATTTTAACGATAAGTGCGTGTTTGAACTTGAAGCATTTACATTTATTAAGTAATTCAGATTGTATAACGCCACGGCAGAAATTGTCGTGGCGTTCATTTTTGCATTTTTACGGCTTTGTTTAATTCGGGCATAGAATATTTCGTCAAATTTGCTTGACATTTCTGCCTTTAAGTTGTATAATATATGTTGTTGTGAATATATCGAGGTGTGGCTCAGTTTGGTAGAGCGCTGCGTTCGGGACGCAGAGGCCGTGGGTTCAAGTCCCGTCACCTCGACCATAACCGTACGCCAGTTTTGATACAATGGGTATTATGCTTGGTGTCCGATTTTTCTTTATCTAAGAATTGCTGGACATTATTTGTCCTATAAATCAGTATTTGTGACGGTGATTAGATGAAGACCTATACGATTTGTGGTAATATGCGATTTGAGAAAGAAATGAGAAAAATTGCTTATGACCTTGAAATTGGTAAAGGTTATAACATACTGCAATGTGTTTATTGTGAAGAAGATGCTGCGCCGACAGACGAGGAACTTTTACGATTTGCTAATGCTCATTTCAGATAAATTGACTTGAGCGATGGTATATATGTTGTAAATATTGATGAATATATTGGGAAAACAGTAAAAAGAAATTGAGTACGCTGAGAAGAATGTTAAAGAGGTAGTGTATCACTACAATTGACGACTTTGAGTTTATAGACGGCTTTTGATTCCAAGTACGCTAAAACTTAAAGGTGTGCACTTTTTATAACAAGGGGGAATTGCGGTGAAAAAGAACAGCATGGCGGTTGTTATAATTGCATTGATTGTTTCTATGCTTTTATCTTCACAGAACATAGCATATGCGGATTCACAACCCAAAGCAAGGACAATAACAATTCATCTAACGCAGCTTACAGATGATGCATATTATGTTGATCTTCTCGTGAAGATTGCAGATTCTGATGCAATATATACTGCATTTAACAGCGAAAATGCAGTAAGAAATGGTTTTGATGAAAGAGATTCCTACGTTAACTATGAAAGCGAGGGTTACATAAGCTATTCATTACATTTTATTAATGCTGATAATGATATGAAGATAGACAAATACAAAAGCGATTATTCGGAAGATATTCGTGCGGATATTGAGTTTATTCCGTTTAACTATCCTGATTATGATGAGAACTTTGATTTGTTAATGCAGTATTCACCTAAAATTAGAGTAGCTATACTGAATGAAGATAAAGAAGTGATAGGTGTTTCCGATGTCGGAACAATAAAAAAAGATAAAGGCTATTTATCCGGGGGCATTACCTATAACGTTAGCAGCAATAGTTTAAAAATTGATTACTATACTCCGAATAATACGTTTGGTATTATCGCTTTTGTTTTTATAGGCATTATAATGATTATATCAGTTACATTGGTAATCAGAAAAATAGTAAAGCGGAAAACTCGAAAGATTTGACAGAACAAGAAATTCTTATGCACACTCTCATGTTGGACGTGACGACCGCATTACAGCAAAAACACACCCTGATACGGATTCTGATGATGGTGGTCACTTGATTGCTACTATATTTAATGGTGATGGTAATCTTGACAACCTCGTTCCTATGAACCGAAATCTTAACAGGCGACCATGCAATAGTGCTTTTTGTACTTTTATTCGGAATAAGAATAATTTCAAGGCAGCTTGTCGGCAACCTTGGTATGACATTATCAACCTGTGACATCTTAGAGCAGATAAAATTACTTAGTTATAATTGCAATGAAAAACAAAAATCATAACGGGAAAATGATACAAAAATCGAATATTTTTCATCCTTGGGCAGCGGTTATCTTAACAGACAATCTGCTGCCTTTTTGTTTTCAGAAACTACCTTACAAAAAACATTAACCGAAGGCAATTTTTCGTACTATATAATTGAAAGCTTTCAAACGGAGGAACACTTATGAAACAGGAAACGGCTGTAAAACTGATAGAAGATAACCTGACTGCAATATACGGATATGCTTATGGCAAGCTCTATGATAAAAGTAAGGCGGAGGATTTATCGTCCGAGATAATCGTCGAGGTTTTAAGCTCTGTCAAAAGCCTAAAAGACGATAATTCGTTTTGGGGATTTGTCTGGAGAATTGCAGAGAACACTTTCCGTAAGTTTATACGCAAGCAGGAGCTTATCAGTAAGGCTATGTCGCTGGATACCGATAACCATGCTGAGATGCTGGATTTCTCTGTCTCTTTTGAGAAAATCGAACAGGACGAGCAGATATACCGCTTGCGGCGTGAACTGTCTTTATTGAGCAAACTGCACAGAAACATCTGTATAGCTTATTATGTACACAACAAAAGCTGTTCCTCTATTGCAAAAGAATTTAGCATCAGCGTTGAAATGGTAAAGCAGCACCTTTTCAAAGCACGAAAAATCTTGAAAGAGGGAATGAAAATGGAAAGAAAATTGGGTGAAAAGAGTTATAACCCCGGCACATTAAGACTCGACTTCTGGGGTGACAGAAACCTTTACAACAGTATCTGTGACAAAAAGCTTCCGGGCGCTATACTTTTGGCGGCATATAACAGACCGTCTGCTCCCGAAGATCTTTCGGTGGAACTGGGAGTCGCGATGCCTTATCTTGAAGAAGAAATAGAAATACTTACGGCGGCAGGTTTGCTTAAAGAAAACGGCAAAAAGGTTGAAACGGATATTGTTATCATAACAGATGAATACGAAAAGAAGTTTGTAGAAGCAACTAAAGGCGTCTATCCCCAGATAGGTGAGAAGCTCTATAACTCCATCGTGAATATGCTCCCTAAAATCAGGGACTTGCAGTTTGTCGGCAACGACTATGACGACAACCGCCTGCTATGGTGCATTATGAGTATCGTACTTTTCAGAGGATATGAAATAGCAAGCTATAAGGCTCCTGCCGGAGAGCCGCATAAGCTCGCACTCGGTTGCAACGGCTGGGTATTCGGATATGACAACAACTATGAAAATATTCATTACCTGGGCGTTACCTTAAAGAACTGTATTAGCACCGATGGCTCTTGGTTTGCTGCAGTAAATTATCGTGTAGCTGAACAGGCAAGCCATTTAAGCCATTCGTGCTTTAGGGAAATGACAGACGCTATGATTTCAGCAATTGAAAACGGTAAGGCGGATTGCAATAATTCTAGGCTTACATCGCTTATCGAAAACAAATTTATTATTTCCGATAACGGAAATCTGTCCGCAAATTTCCCTGTGTTCAGCGAGAGCGTGTATAACGAGCTACTGAAAATTGTAAACGACGACGCCGAGTCAGTAGCCGACTGTATGATAGACATTTCTAATAAAGCTGAGGCGTTACTCTCTACAACTGTTCCAAAGGCTCTTAAAGGAGAATGTGCCGATATAGCAAAAATCCATCATGGAATGGACGTTGCGGCTTTTATCATTGAGAGCCTTGTTGACTCAAACAAGCTGATTGTGCCGGCAGAGAAAATACCCCTCGGAGTTTTCGGCGTAAAAAAGTAACATAATATTCTCGAAATTGCGTAGATTCGGTTTTAATCGGATATACGCAATTCTTTTTGCTCGAAATACAAATTTATGCATTTTAACGCTTTTGCCTAAATATTTTGAGATATTAAAATAATTACTGAAATATTTCATAAATTAACAGCATAAGTTTTTCGCTTGCTTGACATAAATATGCTGTTGTGTTATAATTTAAATCGTATAGGTGCGTTTTTTCGCATGGTTCTGAGGTGAAATTATGAGCTGTAGTTTTAAGGATAATAGGTCTGCACAACCACATATCGATATACTTTTATCCTGTATGCATCAGTCTGATATGTCTATCGTATCCAAGTCGCATATCCTCGGAGATGCCGTTGTGATCAATCAGTGCAACGAGAAAAATTACAAAGAATGTGCAACTCCGCACGGTATAGCAAAAATGTACAGCGTAACAGACAGGGGACTCACCGTAAGCCGTAATATGGCAATTGAGAAGTCCAATGCCGATATATGCCTTATCGCAGACGACGACGAGGTTTTTGAGCCTGACTATTTACGCAAAATCTGCTCTGCATACACTAACATTAAAGATGCCGACGTTATTGTGTTCAAAATGAAAAACAGGCAGCCTTCTTTTCCCGACAGGGTTATAAGGCTTAAATTTCCTAAAACACTCAAGGTCAGCTCGTGGCAGATTTCATTCCGGCGTAAATCTCTTGTTGGTAATGACATAAAATTTGATACTCTTCTTGGCGCAGGCACTGGTAACGGTGCGGAAGAAGAGCTAAAATTACTTACTGATTGTGAGAAAAAAGGCCTTAAAATATATTATGTCCCCTCAGTAATCGCCTCTGTCGCTCAGGAAAGCTCTACATGGTTCAGCGGCTTTAGCAAAAAATTTTTTATAGACAGAGGAAACACAACAAGATATATTTTAGGACTTCCTTTGGCGTCTGTTTACGCAGTATACTACGTTTTGAAAAAGAGAAATATGTATAAAAACGACATTTCAACGCTTGAAGCTTTCACTTCTGTTTTCAAGGGGATATTTGAGAATAGGATCACGAAGCTTAGCAAACAATAATCTGAACAGAAATCTTAAAGGACGGTTCATCTATGGATAAAATTCTTTCGTTTGTTATACCATCATACAACTGCGAAAAGTTCCTTAAAACTGCTGTCACTTCTATGATTTGTAAGGAAGTTCTTGACAAGCTGGAAATCATTATCGTAAATGATGGCTCAACAGACTCCACCGAGGAAATTGCTCTCTCTTTGCAGAATTCGTATCCCGAAACAATTGAGGTAATAACCCAGGAAAATAAGGGTCACGGCGGTGCGCTTAACACGGGTATTTCAGCCGCAGGAGGAAAGTTCGTAAAGGTAATTGACGCAGACGACTGGGTAACAACAGAGAATTTGTCTGCCTTTGTGGAGAAGCTCGAAAAGCTTGATGCCGATGTCGTGCTGACCCATCATTATACAATAGACATTACAACAAAAGAAATCAAGAAGTGGATGAGCTATCCTGAGCAGTTTGAAAAAGCATACAATTTCAAGCAAATTATGAACGACTGGAAAAGCTTTGACAGAAGCCTCACTTTCCACGGCATAACATATAACACCGAATTCTATAAGGAAAACTGTATTCAGCTTTCCGAGCACGTTTTTTATGAGGACCATGAATACGCAACTATTCCTTGCTGTTTTGCAAAGAGAATTGTACCGGTTGATTTATTTATCTATAACTATCGTATCGGCGATGTTGCTCAGAGCGTATCTGACGTAAATCAGCTTGGCAGAAGCCACCACACTAAAGCAGTCATAGAAAGGCTGATGTCAGAGTATCAGACGTTAAAACTACCTGAGAAATGCCGTGGCAGACGCTACTATGCGATGAAAACACAAGGCCTTATGCTTAGCTATATCACAACCGTTCTCTTAGTCGAAAAAGACAAACAAAGGGGAAGAGCTATGGCTGAGGAGATTATGTCGCTTGCAAAGTATAAACTTCCGCTCGCTTATAGTCTTGCAAGGAAGCAGTACAAAGTGTTCCTTACAATGAATTATCTTCATATCTCAAAAAAGACCTGTACAAAAATTTTAAATTCCAAGCTTTATAACAAACTTCGTGGCAACCACGATTTCAACTAAATCCGGAGGAATAAAATGACAGTAAACAAAGAAAAGAAGATGATTAAAGAAGGCTCTTTCCTTGAAGTGTTCAAGTTCAAAGACCTGCTGATGCAGCTTGTATCAAGAGATATAAAGCTTAAATACAGAAGAAGCTTCTTAGGTTATCTTTGGAGCATCTTAAATCCGCTCCTTATTATGACAATTATGTCGGTTGTATTCTCGTTCCTTTTCCAGAGAAACCTCGCATACTTCCCGATATATCTCCTCGCCGGCAGAGCAGTCTTCGAGTTCGTAAACACATCGTCGCAAAGAGCACTCTCCTCGATAACCGATAACCAAGCGCTTCTCAAAAAGACGTTTGTTTCAAAGTTTATGTTCCCTATGTCAAAAATTACAGCCGCTATGGTTGACTTCGTGTTCAGCTTAGGAGCGCTTGTTATCGTAATGCTCTTTTTCTCAATTAAGGACGGTAAGGTGCTGTTTTCATTCCAGAATTTGGGCATTATTATTGTTGTTATCGAAGCCTATGTGTTCACGCTCGGCTTTGGCTTCTTCCTTGCACAGCTCCACGTTTTCTTTAGAGATATAAGATACATTTACAACGCATTCATCACAATGCTTATATACTGTTCTGCCATATTCTACGATATCGGTATGTTTTACGATAAGGCAAAATCGCAGATCGCCGCAGGTGAAACCCCTTTTGCCAGATACCTTGCGTGGATTATTGAAAATCTCAATCCTATCTACATCTATATCAAGCAGTTCAGATACTTTATCTGGATACCGACGCTCGACGGAAAAATACCGTACTGGGCAGCTATTAATCAGTGGGATTTTATTCTCGGCTTTGGATATGCAATTATTATGTTCATTGTCGGAGTATTTTTCTTCAAGCGTTCCCAGGACAAGTTTATACTTTATATTTAAGGAGGAAGCACCATGAGTGAGATTATTGAAAAAGCTTCTGAATTAAATAATACAGAAGAAAATATTATCGAAGTCAATGACATTACAATAAGATTTAATAAATCAACAGAAAAGATAGACGACCTCAAGGAGTATTTCGTTAAACTCATAAAGGGACAGCTTATGTTCCAGGAGTTTTTAGCACTCCAGAACGTTTCCCTTAACATCAAAAGGGGAGAAGCGTGGGGCATTATCGGTACAAACGGAAGCGGTAAATCAACGCTCCTTAAAGCTATAAGCAAGATTTTAAAGCCGTATAAGGGTACTGTTACGGTCAGAGGCTCTGTTGCCTCTCTTATCGAGCTTGGCGCAGGTATTGACCCAAGACTTACCGCAAGAGAGAATATCTATTTAAACGGCTGTCTTTTAGGACACAGCAAGAAATTCATTCAGGAAAAATTTGACGAGATTGTCGAATTCGCAGAGCTTTGGGACTTTCTTGATTCTCCTGTAAAGAACTTCTCGTCAGGTATGAAATCAAGACTGGGATTTGCAGTAGCTACAATGGTCGAGCCTGATATCCTTATCGTTGACGAAGTTCTTGCAGTAGGCGACGTTCTGTTCAGAAAAAAGTGTATGAAAAAGATGGAACAGATGCGTAACGACGGAACAACTCTAATCATCGTATCGCACAATATGAACCAGATTTATGAAATGTGCAATAAAGCAATATGGCTTAATAAGGGCAAGGTCGTAAAGCAGGGCGACGCAAAGGAAGTCTGCGATGAATACCTCGAAACAATCGAGGCAAAGAAAGCAAAGGAAAAAGCCGATAGTAAAAAAACAGCCGGCTAAAAATACGGGAACAAAGATATAATGACATCAAACAGAAAGGTGAATTCTAATGGGAATTAAAACAGTTAAGCTTCAGAATATTGTTATGCAGCATAATGCAGACGCTAACCTCAGAAAGTACTCCGAGCTTATGCATAGAGGAGCATTTGAGGGCAGACCTCTTGATTTGCTCTATAATCCTGAGGAGAAATGCCATATTATCAAGAAATATGATACGGTAGATTTCACTTCATATTTCAACTGTCTCCAGGTAAGCAACTGGAAACAGCACACGTTTGCTGATAATTTCAAGCTTGCCGTTACATTCAGCGGCAAGGGCGTAATCGAGCTTATAGAGGTTTTCAGAAACTCCAAGAATGTAAATTGCTCCATAATGCTCAGCAAGGTTATTGAATCAGAAGAAAAGACGCAAATTATTATTGATATCCCTGCAACGGATAAGCCGCTCGTTAGCTTTAATATCTGTGCTCACGAGGAGCTTAAAATCTATGATGCCTGCTATATGGCGGAGGTTCAGGAAGAAAACATCAGAAAAATAAAGATTTCTATGGTTTCTACCACATTCAAAAAAGAAGCCTTTATCAAAAATAATATAAAGCTTATCAAGGAACACGTTCTTTCTGACGACAGCGATATGAAGGGAAATATCTTTGTCCACGTTATCGACAACGGAAGAACTCTCAATCCCGAAGAATTCAACTGCGAGGATTTAAAGGTTTATCCTAACCCTAACGTTGGCGGTTCAGGCGGTTTTACAAGAGGTATGATTGAAGCTATCCACCTCGATGCGAAGCCTACCCACGTTCTCCTTATGGACGACGACGTTATGGTTATGCACGAGAGCCTTTTCAGACTTTTCTACCTCCTCAGAATTGTAAAGCCAGAGTACGAGGAATGCTTCGTAAGCGGCGCTATGTTTGACTATGACCTCAGAGAAACTCAGTACGAGGACGTCGGATATGTACACAAGGCTGACGGATCTTATGGTCCGCTTAAAAACAGACTTGATATGCGTAGAATTTCTTCGCTTCTCGATAACGAAGAAATGGGCAAACGTGTAGAAAACGATTGCTATGCGGGTTGGTGGTTCTGCTGTATTCCCATGACGCTCATCGACAAAAACGGTCTGCCGCTCCCTGTATTCGTAAGAGGCGACGACGTTGAATTCAGCATCAGAAATAATGCTAAATTCCTTACTCTCAACGGTATCGCAATTTGGCACGTCGGCTTTGCAGGCAAGTTCAACGCCGCAATGGAGCTTTACCAGGTTCACAGAAACAGCCTTGTAATCCAGGCAGCATCCGACATCTGCAAGGACATAGACTTCATAAAGCGTATGCGCACGCTTTTCTGGAAGGAGCTTACAAGATTTGCTTATAATAACGCAGAGCAGATTCTTGACGCAATAGACGACTTTATGCAAGGCCCCGATTTCTTAAAGAACACGGTAGGCGAGCTTTGCCTCAAGGAGCACGCAGGTAAAAACGATAAGCTTGTTCCTATCTCTGAGCTTCCAAGCGAATATAACCTCGCAAACGCCGACTGCTATTCATACAGAAGACTTAACCTCTTTAAGAAGGCTGTATATGTACTCACAATAAACGGACACCTCCTTCCGGGCTTTATGCTCAGAAGATGGCCGGAGGTTGTTGCGTTCGACTGGTTCTTTGTTCCGGGCAAAAACTTCAGAAGGAAGCGCCTTATCGCTCTCAATCCTAATGATAACACCGCTTGTATCAGAGAAATGAGCAGAAAGAGATGCTTCAAGCTTATAAAGAGATACCGCAAGACTATGAAGAACTACAAGAAAAATCATCTAAAAATTGAACAGGCATATAGAAACGAATTCAAGAACTTTACGTCTGAAGAATTCTGGAGGGAGTATTTGGGTATATGAATAAACAGGGTAGAATTTACAGAACTCTGAGGGCTGCCAGAAACGCTTTTTTTGATAATAAAAATACCGTTTCACTATCTGCTCCTCAGACGGAGGATCCTGTTCAGGAAGAAAGTGTTCTCACCACTGACAATCCTGTAACTGTCGAGCATTTGAAGGCGGATTTCTGCACAGGCTGCGGCGCTTGTTATAACATTTGCCCTGTGAACGCTATTACTATGCAGTATAACAGCGAGGGCTTTCTTGCTCCCGTTGTTGACCACGAAAAATGCGTAAAATGCGGTCTTTGCATTAAAAAATGCCCTGCAAATAATCCTGTTTACAAGAATGATGCTCGTCCGAAGTGCTATGCGGCTTTCGGCGGAGATGAAATCAGAATGAAAAGCTCGTCAGGAGCTATCTTCTCTTTGGTTTCCTCTAAAATTCTTGCCAAGGGCGGATATGTCTGCGGTGCGGCGTATGACGATAATTTCGTGCTGAAACATACTCTTGTTTCCTCTGAGGAGGATATGCAGAAGCTGAGAGAATCAAAATACGTTCAGAGCGATACAAACACAGTATACAGAGAAATCGGCGACAAGCTCAAAGAAGGTAAGCCTGTGTTGTTCTGTGGTTGCGGTTGTCAGGTTGCAGGCCTTAACGCCTATCTGGACGCCAAGAAAATAAGTGACGAGCAGTTGTTTACTCTCGACCTTATGTGTCACGGAAGCCCATCGCCTAAGCTTTTTGAGAAGTATATTAACGAAGTTCACGGCGGCCCCGAAAATATTAAAAGCCTCAGCTTTAGAAGCAAAGAGTATTTTGGCTGGTCAACCGAAATGAACGTAAAATATAAAGACGGCTCTGTTTACAGAAAAACAAGAGGTATCGACCCATATTACAAAGCGTTTCTCCCTTGTATTTCCGTAAGAAAATCCTGCGGAACTTGTAATTCTGCCAAGCTCCCAAGACAGGGCGATTTGACTTTGGCGGATTTTTGGGGAGTTAGGGCACTTGACACTGATTACGACGACGGAAAAGGAACATCTATAGTTACAGTAAATAGCGAAAAGGGTCAAAAGCTTATGGATGAGATTATCCCTGAGCTAAAGCTCTATAAACAGGTGGACATCGAGTATATTCTCACTCACGGTCAGCCGTTTAATCATACTTTTAAATCTAACCCCGCACATGACCTGTATTTCAGGAATATTAATCTTGGCATGAGCCTCGACAAAGCTTTTGAGTATGCAACAAAGAGAAAGTTTGATGTTGGTATTTTCGGCGTGTGGCATGGCTGTAATTACGGTAGCGTTGCAACCTATTATGCTTTGCATGAGCTGATCAAAGGCTTCGGACTTTCTGTTATCATGATTGACAAGCCTTTAATCAAGGAAAATGACCCTGAGCATCTTATGACTCACTCCAGACGTTTTGCTATGGAGCATTATGAAATCAGCAGAAAGTATCGCCTGAATGAGCTGAAAATCCTCAATGACCATGTTGATACATTTGTTATGGGCTGCGACCAGGTATGGAACAGAGGAATAAGCAGACACTTCGGTATGGCTTATTACTTTGATTTCGTCGAAAAGAGCAAAAAGAAGCTTTCTTATGCGGCATCTTTCGGACATCCCAAGGATTTTGCCAATGTCAACGATAGAACGACTATTTCCGAATATATGGGTCGATTTGACGCTATATCGGTGCGTGAAGCGGACGGCGTTAGAATTGCAAACGAGGCTTACGGCGTAAATGCTGTACAGGTTCTCGACCCGGTATTTGTTGCTGACAAGGAAATTTTTATTGAACTTACCAAAAAGTCTGCTGCAAATAATCGTGAGGATAAAAACGAGAAGTTTATCGCTACCTATATTCTTGACCCTACTTCCGAAAAGAAAAGTGCTTTGAAATGGGTATCTGAAAAGCTCGGCATGAAGCTTATAAATCTGCTGGACGGTTTGCCTTGGACGCTTAATGACAACACAAATAGAATGGAAGGCATGGGCGAGATCCCGAGTAATGTTCAGGTTGAGGACTGGCTTTATTATATCAAAAACTGCGAATTTCTCGTAACCGACAGCTGTCACGGAATAAGCTTCGGTATTATCTTTGAAAAGCCGTTTATCGGTATTGCAAATATAAAACGCGGTATTTCTAGATTTGAGTCTTTGTTGGGTCTTTTCGAGCTGACCGACAGATATGTTACCGACCCTAAGGATATCGTTGGCAACGAAAAGCTGTTGGAATCTATTGATTATACAAAGGTTAACGAAATTCTCAAGGTTGAAAAGAAACGTTCTAAAGACTGGCTGAAAAATGCGCTGTTTGCACCAAAAAAAATTGATACCAACTGTGTATACAGCGTGTACGACAAAAGACTGGAGGATAAATTTAATGTCTAAGCATTATGATTACCTTATCGTAGGCGCAGGACTTTACGGTTCTGTATTCGCTTACGAAGCAAAGAAAAACGGAAAAAGCTGTCTTGTTATAGACAAGAGAAACCATATCGCAGGAAATATCTACACGGAAAAGCGCAGCGATATCAATGTCCACGTTTACGGCGCACATATTTTCCACACAAGCGACAAGTTCATCTGGAACTATGTCCAGAGATTTGCAGAGTTTAACAGGTATACAAACTCACCGGTTGCTAAGTACAAGGGCGAGCTTTACAATATGCCATTCAATATGAACACATTCTCAAAGATGTGGAAGATCACAACTCCGGCAGAAGCTAAGGCTATTATAGACGAGCAGAAAAAAGAGATCAAGGGCGAGCCAAAGAACCTCGAAGAACAGGCAATCTCTCTCGTTGGCCGTGACATCTACGAGAAGCTTGTAAAGTGCTACACCGAAAAGCAGTGGGGAAGAGACTGCAAGGAGCTTCCTGCATTTATTATAAAGCGTCTGCCTGTAAGATTTACCTACGATAACAACTACTTCAACGACAGTTATCAGGGTATCCCTATGGGAGGTTACACAAAGCTTATCGAAAATATGTTAGAGGGCATTGACGTAATCCTCGAAAAGGACTATCTTACAAACCGCGATGAGCTTAACGCCTGCGCAGATAAAATTGTATACACAGGTCCTATTGACGCTTACTTTGATTTCTGCTACGGAAATCTTGAGTACAGAAGCGTAAGATTTGAAACAGAGGAGCTTGCAACGGATAACTATCAGGGCAATGCGGTCGTTAACTACAACGACCACGACCACCCATACACCAGAATTATCGAGCATAAGTTCTTTGAATTCGGCACACAGCCAACAACAATTATCTCCAAGGAATACTCTGCTGAATGGAAGCCTGGAGATGAGCCTTACTATCCTGTAAACAATGAAAAGAACAGCGAGCTGTACCTCAAATATAAGGCTCTTGCTGACAAGGAAGAAAAGGTTATCTTCGGTGGCAGACTTGGCGAGTATAAGTATTACGATATGGATAAGGTAATTGCTGCTGCACTTGAAGCTGTTAAAAAGGAATTCGGTAAAATCAGCGAATAACTGAAACTTTGCGGCGGAGAAAATCTGCCGCAATTGTTTTAGCCAAATGTAAAGGCAGGTGAAATTATGGAAGAAAAGAGAAAGCTTATGAATAAAGCATTTTTCGATATGATTTATCTTATAAACTGCTCTTTGAACGAAGTTATACCCGATTCGGACAGAGTAGCGAAGATGGATACAAACGCCATCTTTAACCTTTCAAAAAAGCATAATCTTACCGCTATTGTCGGACATTCGCTAGTTGCCTGTAAAACGAATGACAAGCGCTGGGAGAAAGAAATAAACCATAGTCTGTACCGTGTTCTTATGTTTGACGCTGAAAGAGAAAAGGTCTATGCCTTTATGGAAAAAGAAGGAATATGGTATGCTCCGTTGAAGGGACTCGTCCTAAGCACACTCTTTCCGCAGCCATATATGCGGCAGATGGCTGACAACGATATCCTATTTGATAAGAACTACCAAAGTAAGATTCGTGATTTTTTCGTTTCTGAAGGATACAACGTAGTGGCATATGATTGTGTCCACCACGATACCTACCAAAAAGAGCCTGTTCTTAACTTTGAAATGCATACAAAACTATACAACGATTCCACAAAACAGCTTTGTGAGTATTACACTAATGTTAAGGAAAAGCTTATACAAGACGATGATAAAAAGATAAGATATCATTTTTCTGATAACGACCTGTACATTCATACCGTTTCTCACGGCTATAAACATTTTATTAATACAGGTATCGGTATAAAGCTTATTCTCGACATCTATATATGCCTGAAAAAATTCAGAGAAAGTCTTGATTTTGAATATATCGAAGCAGAATGTGACAAAGCAGGCATTAATGAGTTCGAAAGGCTTGCCAGAGAAGCTTCGCTGAAGCTGTTTGATAGCGGCGATACGGCAGAATATTCTAATGCAGAAACCGAGTTTATTGAGTATTGCCTCAGTTCAGGAACATACGGAAATTTACAGAATTATGTATCCAACACTATAAGAAAAAACGGGGATAAAAATAACTGCTTAGGAAAACTTAGGTATCTTCTTACAAGAGCATTTCCTCCAGTAAGTACTATGTATATGATTTTCCCTAAAGTAAAGAAGTATAAAATTCTTCTGCCGTTTGCCTATCCGTATAGATTAATACACCGCATTGTAAGCAACAGGAACAGAGTGTCAGCTGAAATCAAAGCACTCAAAGAGTTGAAGGAGAATGAATAATGAACAGTATAGAGGAAGCAAGAGAATTTTTCTCAAAGGATATCTATGCCGTGGAAACAACGGGCATAGTAATTGAAGACTGCGCTGAAAATTACGCAAAATGTTCACTTAAAGTGAACGAGAGCCATACAAACGCAACAGGTCACATTATGGGCGGCGCAATTTTTACCCTTGCGGATTTTACATTTGCAGTAGCGTCAAATTTCGGCGGAACGCCGACAGTCACAACAATGAGCAATATAAGCTATCTAAGCTCGCCTAAGGGAGATATACTTTACAGCGAAGCAAAGCTTGTAAAGAACGGAAAGAGAATTTGCTTCTTCAATATCGAAATTACCGACAACCTCGGAAATATGATTGCAACCGTGTCAGCAACCGGAACGCATTTAGGATAGTGATTGATATGAAATACAAATTAGCGATTTTTGACCTCGACGGGACAATACTCAACACTCTTGACGACCTCCACGACAGCGTAAACTATGCCCTTGAGAAAAGCGGATATCCCCAGAGAACGCTTGAAGAAGTAAGAAGATTTGTAGGAAACGGAATCAGAAAGCTTGTAGAAAGGGCATTACCTGAAGGAGTCACAACCGAAGCCGCCGACAAGGTGTTTACTGATTTCAATTTACATTACAAAATCAATTCTTCAAACAAAACACGCCCATATGACGGCATAAACGAGCTTGTTTTAAGACTCAGAGAGTGCGGTATGAAAACGGCTGTCCTCACCAATAAAGCCGATTATGCGGCTCAGGATTTGTGTAAGGAGTATTTTCCAAATCTGTTTGACTATGTAGCAGGGGAAAAGCAGGGCGTAAACCGCAAGCCATCTCCTGACGGAGTTATCAATATACTCTCACAGCTTAATATAAACAAATCCGACGCCGTGTACATAGGAGATTCAGAGGTTGACGTAATGACTGCCCGAAATTCGGGGCTTGATCATATTATTGTAACATGGGGCTTCCGTCACAGGGACGAGCTTGCAAAAGCAGGCGCTAAGGTCATTGCGTCTACCCCAAACGAAGTATTTGGAATTATTACAGAATAACAAAAAGTCTGGAACTCAAATTCCAGACTTTTACTTTCTAAAAATATATTTGCTATGTATTAACCCTCGGCGACGTCGCCCGCTTTAACTGCATCAAAGTCTGCTTCAATTTCGGCTGATGGCTTTTCTGTAAGCAGAGATACTGCAACGATAACAATTGCAGAGAACACGAATGCAGGGAGAAGCTCATAAATTGCAAATGCACCACCAATCTTGCTGATGGCGAGCTTCCAGATGAATACCATTGACGCACCACTTACCATACCGGCAATAGCGCCTTCTCTCGTTGTCCTCTTCCAGAAAAGAGAGAAGATCATTATAGGTCCGAATGTTGCTCCAAAGCCTGCCCAAGCAAATGATACAATGTTGAAGATAACGCTGTCCTTATCAAGAGCAATCACGATTGCGATAAGCGCAATTGAGAGAAGTGTAATCCTTGATATCTTCATAACCTGCTTGTCGCTTGCATCTTTCTTCATGACGCTCTGGTAGATATTCTTAGCAAATGCTGAAGCCGCAATAAGAAGATAGGAGTCAGACGAGCTGATTGTTGCAGCAAGAATGCCTGCCATAACAACACCGGCAATAAACGGCGGAAGATAGCTTGTCGAAAAAGAAATGAATATATTCTCAGCTGATGAATCAGTAAGATGTTCAGTAGGCATAAGGTATCTGCCTGTAATACCGATGAACACAGCAACGGTAAGAGAAATAAGCACCCATATCATCGCAATTCTTCTTGAGCGTTTAAGCTCCTCTTCCTTACGAATGGCCATAAATCTAAGGAGTACCTGCGGCATACCGAAATATCCAAGTCCCCAAGCGAGCATAGAACAAATCTTCAGCAAGCTATAATCAGAAGCCTCAGAGAATGCGGGCGCACCATTTACGACCTGCTGTGTGCCTTCTGCATCAAGGGTAGGATTAGCAATTCCAAAGAACTCAAAAAATCCCGGAATAGACTTTGCATTATCAACGATTTCGGATACGCCTCCAGCCTTGTACACGCCGAGACCGACAATGACGGAAAGTGCGAAGAACATTACGATGCCCTGCATAAAGTCGGAAGCGCTTTCAGCAAGAAATCCTCCAAGAATTGTGTACAGAAGAACGAACAGAGCGCCGATAATCATCATAGGGATATACGGTGCATCGAAAAGCGTAGAGAAAAGCTTTCCACAGGTTACAAAACAGCTTGAAGCATAAACTGTAAAGAAAATAAGAATGAAAAGTGCAGAAATAGAACAGATAACCTTTTTGCTCTCTCTGAATCTGTTAGAAAAAAAGTCAGGCAGAGTAATTGAGTTATTTGCTCTTATGCTGTACCTGCGAAGTCTTTTAGAAACGATAAGCCAGTTCAAATATGTGCCTATTGCAAGACCGATTGCTGTCCAAGCAGCGTCTGCAAGACCACACCAGTAAGCGAGTCCCGGAAGTCCCATAAGAAGCCATCCGCTCATATCCGAAGCTTCAGCACTCATAGCTGTTACCCAAGGACCTAACGAACGACCGCCGAGGAAGTAGTTTTCTGAGCTGGCATTTGCTTTTTTGGCAAAAATAATGCCGATGACTACAACAATTGTCATATATGAAATCATTGCAATCAATATTTGGATTTTATCACCCATTTTTTACACCCCTTATATTTTTTTCATTATACCATGAGATAGTAGATTTTATGGTATAATCGTCCGATTCACACTGAGTAAATCTTTGATTTGCGTATCTGCGAGGACATAAGGATATAATATACGCCCTGCGTTTATTATACCATA
>MSHC01000034.1:0-312320 GCA_001940995.1 Ruminococcus sp. Phil15 | reverse complement strand
GCCCTGCGTTTATTATACCATAAATACCATAATAGTGCAACTAAAAATTTTAATTTTAAACGTCTCAAAATACTTGACAAAGTACAAAAAACGTGCTAAAATACAATACAGATAAAAGCTTTGACGAAGAGGATACTGTTTATGAACCTCAAGAGAATTGGCGGTCGGTGCGAGCCATAGGGGATGAATCGTATTTGTAGCTTCTGAGCCGAGAGGAAGAAAGTAACCTGTTATGAGTAGAACCTCTCCGTGACTGCTGCGTGAATGCATAGAGGTTGTTGGACCTCGATAAGGTGGCGATTTCATTAATGCTTGATGAACGCAATTTGAGTGGTACCGCGGGTTTTATGCTCGTCTCAAAGTATTTTCTTTGAGGCGATTTTTTATTGCCTCAAATCATTTGGCAAAATCATCGCAGAGAGGAGGACACGCAAAAAGCGTGCAGGGTTTATGAAGAACTTAACAGACATCAATTCGAAAATCAAAGAAATGGCACTTCGTATTCAGGAGCTTCGTCTAATTGAGGGTTACTCTCCTGAACTAATGGCAGAAAGAACCGATGTTACGGTTGACGAATACCTAAAGTGTGAAAGGGGAGAAGCAGACCTCAACTTTGCATTTATCTACCGTTGCGCTGACGCTCTAAGAGTAAACGTTACCGATATTATCGAGGGTAAAAGCCCGCATCTTAAATCTTATACTCTTACAAGAGCCGGCACGGGTGCGAGAATTGCAAAAGCTCACGGCATGATTTACCACAACCTCGCAGCGTCGTTCCAGAACAGGATCGCAGAGCCTCTTTATGTTATAAGTCATTATGATGAAGAAGCACAGCAGAAGCCTATCGAGCTTACGACCCATGCTGGTCAGGAATGTGATATCGTCATCGAGGGTAATCTTATGATTCAGATTGGCGACCATAAGGAAGTCCTCGGCCCGGGCGACAGCATTTATTATAACAGTAATACCCCCCACGGTATGATTGCCGTAAACGGCAAGGACAGCTCATTCTACGCATTCGTACTCAGCGACAGCGTAAGAGCAGGCGATGGCGGTGCGTCTGATATCGTTCCTACTGAGCAGATTATCGGTACAGTACATAGAGATGACAAAGACAGAGTTTACCATAAATTTATCGACGTTGTTGAAGACGAGCAGGGAACTCCTACATCAATCACTTTCAAGAACGTGGATAAATTCAACTTCGCATTTGACCTCATTGACGAGCTTTCAAGACGT
Organism: Ruminococcus sp. Phil15; assembly: GCA_001940995.1. Taxonomy (GTDB): domain Bacteria; phylum Bacillota; class Clostridia; order Oscillospirales; family Ruminococcaceae; genus UBA7477. Next base: position 311,081 of record MSHC01000034.1, on the reverse strand, counting down.
GAGCCTGAAAAGCTTGCCATGCTCCACGTTTCTAAGGACGGCACTGAAAGACGCTTTACTTTCACTGATTTGAGAAGGCTTTCATCACAGTGCGCAAACTATTTTGCATCGCTTGGCATCAAAAAGGGCGACAAGGTAATGCTCATACTTAAAAGGCACTACCAGTTCTGGCCTGCAATCTTAGGCCTCAACAAGCTTGGTGCAATAGCTATTCTCGCTGTTGACCAGCTTCAGGAACACGACCTCGAGTATAGGTTTAATGCCGCAGGAATAAAAGCTATCGTTTGTACCTCAGACGGCGAGGTTTCAAAGCACGTCGATGCGGTCGAGAAAAACAGTCCTACTCTTGAAATAAAGATGATGGTAAACGGCGTAAGAGAAGGTTGGAGGAGCTTTGACGAGGAATTCAAGCGTTTCAGCACACATTTTGAGCGTACCGAAGATTCTCCTTGCGGAGATGACCTTATGCTTATGTTCTTCACATCAGGCTCATCGGGATATCCTAAGATTGCCGCGCATAACTACAAGTATCCTTTAGGTCATTTCCATACGGCAAAATACTGGCATAACGTTAACCCTGACGGACTTCACTTCACAATCTCCGATACCGGCTGGGCTAAGTCTATGTGGGGCAAGCTCTACGGTCAGTGGCTCTGTGAAGCTCCTATCTTTGTATATGACTTTGACAGATTCCACGCTGAAGACCTTCTTCCTATGTTTGCTAAATATCATATTACTACGTTCTGCGCACCTCCAACAATGTTAAGAATGATGATAAAGCAGGATATATCAAAGTATGATTTGTCATCAATTCAGCATATGACAACAGCAGGCGAAGCACTAAATCCGGAGGTATATCGTCAGTTTGAAAGCGCAACGGGACTCCAGATTCTTGAAGGCTTCGGTCAGTCGGAAACTACAATGATTATCGGTAATCTTATCGGTAAGCCGCATAAGATTGGCTCAATGGGCAAGCCTGCACCTATCTATGACGTCCAGCTTCTCGATTCTGACGGAAATCCTGTCGGAACAAGCGAGGAGGGCGAAATCTGTATCAACCTTAAAAACGGTTCGCCTTGCGGTCTTGCCGTTGAATACTATAACGACCCGGAAAAGACAGCCGAAACATGGAAAGACGGATATTACCATACAGGCGATGTCGCATGGCGTGACGAGGACGGCTACTATTGGTATGTAGGCAGAGTCGATGATGTAATCAAGTCGTCCGGTTACCGCATAGGACCTTTTGAAATCGAAAGCGTAATTATGGAGCTTCCGTATGTCCTTGAATGCGGCGTTTCAGCAGTGCCTGACGAAGTCCGTGGACAGATTGTAAAGGCAAGTATTGTCCTTGTGCCGGGCAAAGAACCCTCAGACTCGCTCAAATTAGAAATTCAGAATTATGTTAAATATAAGACAGCGCCTTATAAGTATCCTAGAATTGTAGAATTCAAGGAAAGCCTGCCTAAGACGGTAAGCGGTAAGATCATAAGACGTATGCTTTAAAACATATTTATAAGCAATAGGAGAGATAAAAAGCCTTGGAACTATCCGGGGCTTTTATATTTACACGAGATTTTGTAATAGAATATTCCAACAAGGGTGCATTTAAAGTTCTCTCAATTTTTGCTTATAATACGTTGATATATTCACCAATCTATGATATAATGCTTATTGAATTTAGCGAAAAAACAGGAAATTATCTGAATGGAGAATACTGCTGTGGAAATAAGAAAAGCTAGGTGTGACGACCTTAATATCGTTGTCAGTTTTAAAATGGATATGTTCAGAGAGGTAGGCTCGATAACCTTACTTCAGGACAACTCCGAGGAAAGAATATATGAAAAATACAAGGAACTATACCTGTCGGGGAAAATGTGCCATTTCCTTTTATATGACAACGGAGAGGCTGTGGCGTGTGGCGGTGCAATACTCAAAGACGACGTTCCTTTTTGCTTTTTTAAAACCCCGATATACGGGTATATTATGGACGTGTATTGTATTCCTGAAAAAAGGAGAAACGGCTACGCTACTAAGATAATCGAGGAGCTGATAAAATGGCTTGGAAGCTTGGGCGTTCACACCGTAAAGCTAAAGCCGTCAGCGGCAGGAAAACAGCTCTATGAAAGGTTTGGCTTTTGTGACTCTGGAGAAATGGAGCTTTGGATTTGACATTTTATGCAGTAATGCCTAGATTTGATTAGAGGGAGTTGATATTTCACCCTGTAACTTGACCACCCGTTCTATGTAAAAGATAAGGGTTTTATCAACGCTTGCGAACTTAAAGTCGGTAATGAACTTCTCGATTCAAATGGCAACATCCTTTTAGTTGAAAATTTTGATGTTGAGTTGACAGATGAGCTTGTTACGGTGTATAATTTTCAAGTAGAGGATTTCCATACTTACTTTGTTGGCGAGTATGGAGTTTGGGTTCATAATGCCGAGTATGAAATTGAATTATCAAGAAGCAAATATCCTGAGTCTGCAAAACATATTGAGGATGCGATAGAAAAAGGACAGCCCAAAGAACTTACAATAGATAGATCTGTAGCGAAATCTAATAGAAAAGCATCGCTGAAAGGAATTGATAAAGTCCCTGGCAAGGATTTAGACGAGTATCCTTTTGCAATGTGTAAAGAAGGAGGTTCTGGAGCTGATGTACGTGCGATTGGTAGATCTGATAATAGAGGCTCAGGTTCAACAATTGGTCATAAATTAAGCGGCATTCCAGATGGTTCCACATTCGAAATAAAAATTATTGATTAACAGGAGTTGTTTGAAATGCCAGAAAGCAATAAGCTGTGGTTGGAAATCAAAGAAATGTTTAAAACATCTAAAATTAATATAACCATACTAGATGATACTAAGTCAGAAAACACTAAAATATGTAAGCTGTTGAAAATCTCTTCTGCATCTGCTTTAGGGGCAATTATTTTAAATACTTCAGGGATAATATTTGATGATTGGATAAGACTTTATGGAAACGATACTTATGATAGGAAAGGAATAGCTAAGATTAATTTATTGTCTGAAAAAGGTATTCCCGAAAAAATCAAGCGAATGTTGATTGTTGCATCTGATATTGTCGGAGGTGTATTTGCAATTAATTCGGGGAAATTTAATGAAGGTATGGGGCATGTATGGTATTTTGCTCCTGATACTTTAGATTGGGAAGATCTAGGATTAGGTTATTCTGAATTTGTTGCATGGCTTGCAAAAGGAAATATAGATGAATTTTATCATTCTATGAGATGGAATAATTGGAGAGAATATTCAAAAAATATTGAATTTGACAAAGGAGTTTTACTATATCCATTTCTTTGGTCTAAAGAAATGGATATAGAAAGTGCTTCTAAATCAATAGTGCCGTTTGAGGAATTATTTGGTATAAATTTGGCATACAGAAAAAAATTCAACTTTGGTGATCAATAAGGTAAGTAATCAGAGCAGGAGATAAAGTAATTTCAACAGATCCAGAAACAATGGAAACTGCCGAGAAAACTGTACTTGAAACATACATAAGTGAGGTAACTACTCTCGTTCATCTTACTGTGAATGGCGTGAAAAGATAATTTCGGAGAGCGATAAATATGACAGAATCGTCCGTGAATGGGTTCGCAAAAAGCCTTTATACGAGCGGAAAATCAAGCAATACAACGATAAAATAGTCGCTTTAAAAAATCAGATCGAGGAGATTATTATGGAGCGTATCTCCGACCGTGAACACGCTGAAGTCTACAACAATATGATTGCTAAGCGTGAGGAGCAGATAGCCGATCTCGAAAAGAAGATTTCAGACTGCAAAATATATGATAAGATCAGCAAAGAAAAGCACTCCAAACTGAAAAGCACCGCAGAAATGCCTGATGAAATTCTTGAAAAAGGGGAGTTGTCCGACGCACAACTCAGGACTCTTATCCGCATAATTGTAGTTCATCAGAACGATGATAAAAGTCTTGATATCAGGCTTGAGTTTAACGGGGATTTCGAGGATAGCGTAGCAGTTTATGTGGAGAGTGAAATTGCATAATTAAGAAAATTGGCATACACTCATCTTTACTTAATGTGTAAAGCTAAGGTGTATGCCAATTCTTTTTATATACTTATATGAAGAAAAAGCCCCTAAAATAGGGACTTTTGTCGTTGGCAAAGACCAACGAAATTAATACAAAGACGCACGGAATAAAAAGGCGCATCTGTACATTATAATTTTTTTAAATATATTTTTTCAATTTCGCCCCACGGAGCAAGGTTTCGATCAACAACCGAAAACCCGTATTTTTCATACAAGTTCTCGTGGTCGCTGACAATATGTACTCTGTCAAATCCTATAGATTTTAAATATCCAATAGCAAATTCTATCATTTTTTGGCTGAGTCTGTTACCTCGATATGACTCGTCTACAAAAATATAACCGATGTAGGGAGAGTAGGAAACATCCTCAATACAGTCATCTTTTGAAACCGTGCAGTAGCCGCAAATTTTATCGTCCTCCAGGCATACGATTACTCTTTCCCAATCTGAAAAAAACAAGCTTTTCATTTTCTCGGATAAAGATTTTCCGGCTCCCCAAGAACAGTTTTTGGCGTAGTTTGCAACTTGATTCCAAAGAGCGTCGGTTGGCGTAATCGTTCTAATTTTCACAATTCTTTTGATGTTCATGATTTCAGTATTGGATGTGCTCATAATATTCCTCATTTCCATAAATAAAAAAGTGTTCCCGAAAAATCGAAAACACTTGGATTTATTATTCACAAAAATGAGGTTAAAAAGAAAGCAAATGTGAATGATAGAAGTTCCCGATTTTTCTGTTACGAATATTCATATCATTCACCTGCCTTTCAAAAATTTGGTGCGGGCGACAGGACTTGAACCTGCACACCATAGGGCATTAGAACCTAAATCTAACGTGTCTGCCAATTTCACCACGCCCGCATATTAAAATTTTATTATTTAATTACTCTTATTTGCAAAAGTGTTCCTACAATTAATCAGAAATTGTAGATTATCTTTTTATGATGAAATTCAAATAACCGTTAATGGTATGAATTATAAAAAATACCGAAGCAGTACCAACTAATAAATAATTGCTTTTCCATAATCCAAAAAACAAATAGTATAACGGGACAACTGCAAACTGGCTTATTACAATCAACCAATTATATTGAAAAACAAGGTAATAAAAAAACCAACCGATAAAATTTATCAGTATCATTAAAACAGTTATTGCAAAAAAGACTTTTTCTTTGTATGTATCTATCGAAAAGAATTTATCATTATCTTTGACAATCAACATTAGTAAAATCATAGACAACACACCGAATATATTCTGTGTTTTTTCTATCCAAGGGATTTCATTTTGCATATTCATTATAGGATTGGATTTCAGCTTTATTAACGGCATAATCATATATGGAATTTCCTGAATAGCAAATGCAATAATTCCAATAAAAGAAACTCCTAAATAATAATTCTTAAACAAATGAAATAACTTTACCATACATTTCACCATTCATAAATTACAATTTATTTTACTAATAACATAAATGTAGTAACGCTGCCCAAATCTTGCGTGTCTGCTAATTTCACCACAGGCGCATATTAACATATTAAATTTCATTACCTGGACATTATATCATAATTTCACAGTTTTGTCAACAGAAAAAAGCTGTGACAATAGGTTGATTAAATCAACTAAAATTGACAAAATTATAAGTTAGTGTTATACTCTTTGTTATGGCTGATAGACTTGAAAGGATGATAAAAATGGCAACAGGACTTGTTATGGAAGGCGGAGCAATGCGTGGCATTTTTACTGCCGGAATTCTCGATGTGCTGCTTGAAAATAATATAGAAATTGACGGAACAATCGGTGTTTCTGCAGGGGCCTGCTTTGGCTGTAACTATAAATCAAAGCAGATAGGACGTTCGCTCAGATACAACATGAAATATTGTAACGACAAGCGTTATTGCAGCGTTGCCTCGCTTATAAAAACAGGGGATATGTTCGGCGCAGATTTCTGCTATAATGTTATCCCGAATGAACTTGACCCATTCGACTTTGACACATTCAGAGAAAATAAGGTAACATTTTACGTCGTTGCGACGGATATAATCACCGGAAAACCTGTATATAAAAAAATAGACAAGTGCAACAAGCGTGACCTCGAATGGATTAGGGCGTCGGCTTCAATGCCGCTCGTTTCCAGAATTGTGGAGATTGACGGCAGAAAGCTTCTCGACGGTGGAATTTCCAGCTCAATACCATTAAGAGCTTTTGAAAAAATCGGTTATGAAAAGAATATCGTAATACTCACCCAACCAAAGAATTACCGTAAGAAGCCAAACAAGGCTATGCCTCTTGTCAAGGTAGCATTGAAAGAATATCCCGAGCTTCTAAATGCAATGGCTGAGCGTCACAACGTTTATAACAGAGAAACACGATATGTATTTGAGCAGGAAAAGAAAGGTAACGCATTTGTTTTCTGCCCTGATGAACTTTTACCGATAGGAAGAATCGAGCACAACCCCGATGTCCTGAAAGAAGTGTACGAAATCGGCAGGAAAAATGCATTGGAAAGACTTCCGGAGCTTAGAGAGTTTTTAAAATAGTATATTACTTTCAAAATATTTTCTTGTAATAAACCAAGCCCAATGTTACTCAGGCTTGGTTTATTCTTTTCTTTAGTTTTTGTGAAAACATATATGCAAGTATAACTGATGCTATATCCTTAACAATAAATGGCACGGAAGTAAGCACAAAAGCAGCTTTTATGCTGCAGTCCGTCAGGTAGGAAAAGTACATACATCCTAATGCGTGGCATATCAGTATTCCAAAGAAGCATATAACCCATTTTATAACAGGCTTCATCTTTACCGAAATTGCACAGCAAAGTGACATAAAGAACAAGCCTGCAATAAAGCCGCCGGTCTTTCCCACAAGTACACTTAAACCGCCCGAAAACCCCGTAAACACAGGAGCGCCGACCAGACCGAGCAGTATGTATGTCAGCATAGACAGAATTGATTTGCTTGCTCCGAGATAAAAACCGCAAAGACTTACCGCAAAGGTCTGAAGCGTGAACGAAACCCCCGAGGGAGTAGGTATTGCAATCTGCGCGGATACTGCAATAATGGACACAAATAGCGCAGACAATGTAAGACTTTTTATTTTATCATGTTTCATAAAAATACTCCATAAGCTTATTCCTGTATATTATAACGGAAAATCGTATTTTAGTCAAGGTTCTTGATAAATTGACATATTCTGCTTTTTGATGTATAATTATCCTAATAGAATTTTTAGGAGAAAAGTATATGATTAACCGAGAAATCAAAGGCGAAGAGATATCAAATGTATTCACACAGGAAGCAATCAATAATTCTATGGTATTTTTTCAGAAATATAACAAGCTTATGTCATATTACCGCTGTGCGTTAATGGAAATCGAAACCAAATTCAACGTACTCAATGTTGAGTTTTCACTGAGATATGACAGAAATCCTATCAACGGCATTAAAACAAGACTTAAAAAGCCTATGAGCATTAAGCAGAAGCTTGAAAAGAACAGCTATCCGCTGAACCTTGACTCAATCGAGTCGCACGTCAACGATGTGGCAGGAATAAGAGTTGTATGCTCTTTTGAAAGAGATGTATATATGCTCGCTGACGCCCTTTTAAAACAGGACGATATCAGACTCGTTAACAGAAAGGACTATATCGCAAATCCAAAGCCTAACGGTTACAGAAGCCTTCACCTTATCGTTGAAGTGCCGATATTCCTTGCACATGAAAAGAAGATTATGAAGGTTGAAATACAGCTCAGGACAATCGCAATGGACTCGTGGGCGTCTTTAGAGCATCAGCTCAGATACAAAAAGGATTTTGAGTTTACCGACAATATGGCAAACGAGCTTTACGAATGTGCCAAGCTCAGCGAACAGCTTGACAGACGTATGGACGATTTAAGAAAGCTCACCCAGATTGACAATGATCTCTAACGGGAGGTAAAGGCAATTATGAATGATAATAATACATTTTCAGAAAAGCTGACCGAGTTTTTCACAGATTTTAAAAATGCAAGAAAAATGGTGCTTTCTACGTCGTGCAATAACATTGTATCATCAAGAATGATGAGCGTTGTGCAGGAGAACGGCAAGCTGTATTTTCAGACCGACGTCACCATGCGAAAATTCAATCAGTTATCGGAAAATCCGAACGTCGCACTGTGTATTGATAACATACAAATCGAGGGTACAGCCAAAATTCAAGGACGACCGAGCGATAATCTGAGGTTTTGTGAGCTGTTCGAGAAATGCTACAAAGGCTCATTCGATGCTTACAGCCATCTCGAAAATGAAAGAGTGTTTGAGGTAGAGCCAAAACTCATCGAGAGGTGGATATACAAGGACGGCGTGCCGTTTATTGAAACCTTTGACCTCGAATCAAGAAGCTACACAATATCGCAATACTGCGGAAAATAGGCAATATATAAGCCGGAGAAGTAAAAATCTCCGGCTTTTCGTTTACGTTTACAATAAAGCAGGTATTCCTGCAAGGCCCTCAATATAGCCCTCAACCGCTTCTGTGATTGAAGCAAAATCAGAAATGTTTTCTTTTTTCGGTATCTGAATAAGTATGCAGTTTATATCTCTTTCAAGACATTCTGCATAGAGTCTGTTACATTCAGAGCCTTTGCAGCCTTTAGATATGTACGCATTGTAGTGGAGCGCCTTTACAAGGCTTACCGACGCACCGCAGCTCATACGGGTAAAAAGCGTTTCGCCGTTTTTGTAAGCCTTAGGCTCAAACGCAATTTTATCATTGATAGCAGGCTTCTGACCCAAGAGAACTACGCATAGCGCACATTTTTTCTCTATTTCTGAAAGGAGCATTTCAAACGATTTATCGTCATCTTTGTCAAGCACAACCTTGGAAACGTGAATTTTTACGTTATCGGTAACAGCACGGACAGAGCTGTTTTCTCCGCCTATGCCGGCAAGAATTACATTTTCCATATATACTCCTTGCTATCCCTTCAGACCCCTTGACTGCCTGTCCATGTCCTCAACTACGATATCAAATATCTCGCCGAGTGTTCTGCAGTATTCTAAGAGCTTCCAAGGCTCATTTGTGTGGTAGTGTATTTTTATAAGCTCCTCATCGCCGACAACGAGCAGGGAATCACCGTCAAAGTTATCTACAATGTAGTCGTTGATTATATCCTCGTCAAGGCTTTCTCCTTCGATAAGAAGCTGTGTGTCATATCTGTATTGAAGCATAAAATCACCATTCCTTATTACAAATCAGGGAAGCCATACAAAACAGCTTCCCCATATTTAATATTATTTTAAATTACCTGTTTTTCTGAGAAGTGTCTGGATCTTCTCGTGCGGGTCAATGATAGCTGAAATAGAAAGGTCATGGTTAAGCGATGCGATAAAATAAGCAATATACTTAGCGCAGTCAACATCGTGATACCATTCTCTCTGAAGAAGATCAGGCGTACGGTAGGTAAGATTTGTACCGAATACACCGTTAATGATTCCGTTCTTGTAAGCCTCGTCAAACACCTGAAGTCCGTTTGTAAAGAGCGGATAGGTAGCATAAGCGTAGATCTTTCTTGCATTACGCTTTTTTAGCTCAGCGGCAACCTCAAGCATAGATTCTCCGGACGAGATAATGTCGTCAGCTACGAAAATATCCTTGCCGTCAACTGAATTACCAAGATACTCGTGAGCAACGATTGGGTTTCTGCCGTTAACAACAATAGAATAATCTCTCCTCTTGTAGAACATACCAAGGTCAATTCCCAGAACTGAAGCGTAGTACATATTTCTGTTGATAGCGCCTTCGTCAGGTGAAACAATCATAAAGTGATCCTTGTCAACATTGATATTAGGAATATCTGTAAACATCTTCTTGAGCACCTGATATGTAGGAATTACATTATCGAAGCCCATAAGAGGGATAGCATTCTGTACTCTTGGATCGTGAGCGTCAAAGGTAATGATATTTGAAACTCCCATAGCCTGAAGCTCCTGGAGAGCTACCGCACAGTCGAGAGATTCACGGTAATTTCTTCTGTGCTGACGTCCGCCGTAAAGAATAGGCATAACAAGATTAATCCTGTGAGCCTTACCGCCGGCAGCCTGAATAATTCTCTTGAGATCCTGGTAATGGTCGTCAGGGGACATACTGTTCTGACTGCCGAACATATTGTACTTTACATTGTAATTGCCAACATCGCAGATGATAAAGAGGTCGTCTCCACGAACTGTTGACTTGATAAGAGCTTTACCGTCACCGGAGGAAAAACGTGGGCAGTCGGTTTCAATGAGGAAAGAATCAGCGTCGATTCCGCCCTGATTGTACCATTCAACAAGGTAGTCATTGATTTCGCTTGAAAGCTCCTGAGTACCGTTCATAGCGATAATTCCGAGAGGTGCAACGTTTGTCTGGTGATTGAATAGAATTTCGTTCTTGTCCATTATTTCCTATCCCTTCCGAAAATGTATTTGAACATTTTATACTTAGTGCAAAACCGCACACTTATACTAAGATTATATCTTATTTTGCATTATTTTACAAGAGGGTAAAACGCTTTTTAGTTTTTTTTACAAAAATAGCTCATTGTTGTTTGCTTATTTATGCATTATCGTTAGCGCAGTTGATTGCAAAATTATATTGCTATTTTTCCAAAAATGTTATATAATAAAGTAGTATGTAAATTATAGATTGTAAGGGGATATTTGTATGGAAAAAGCAAAGCTCTTTTTTGAAAATATAAAGGATAAAAAAATCGCCGTGATAGGAGCAGGTGTCAGTCATTTTGACCTTATCAAGCTGTTTTTGTCAAAGGGGCTTGACGTTACGGTATGCGACAAAGCGACAAAAGAAAAATTCGACGGCAAGGTTTATGATGAGCTTTATGCTCTTGGCGCAAAATTCGTTTTAGGCGATAACTACCTCGATGCGCTTTTGGATGCCGATATTGTTTTCAGAACACCCGGAATGTACTACAATCATCCTGTAATTGCAAAGGCAAAAGAAAAGGGAATTGTCGTTACCTCTGAGATGGAGTGCTTCTTTGACCTCTGCCCATGTAAAACATACGCTATTACAGGCTCTGACGGTAAAACAACAACTACAACCCTCGTTTCCGAGTTTTTCAAAGCCGAAGGGAAGACTGTGCACCTCGGTGGAAATATAGGAAAGGCGCTTCTTCCGATTATCGAGGATATCAAGCCTACAGACATTGCGGTAGTTGAGCTTTCTAGCTTCCAGCTGCTTTCAATGAGAGAGTCACCCGATGTTGCAGGAATCACGAATATTACTCCTAACCACCTTAACGTTCACGGAACAATGGACGAATACATAGGCGCTAAGTGCAATATTCTCATGCACCAAAATGCCTTCTCAAGAGCGGTTTTAAGTTATGACAACGAAACCGCAAGAAATCTTGCAAGCTTAGTTAGAGGTAAACTCAGCTATTTCAGCAGACGACAGAGGCTTGATAACGGCGCATTCCTGCGTGAAGACGGTATGCTTTGTTACAGCGATTACGGCAAGGTGACGGAGTATGTCAATATGAACGATATAAGAATACCCGGCATGCACAATGTCGAGAATTTCCTTATGGCGATTGCAATGACATTCGGAGAGGTTTCCCCCGAAACAGTTAATAAAATTGCCAAGACCTTCGGCGGCGTTGAGCATAGAATCGAATTTGTAAGAGAGCTTGACGGAGTTAAGTACTACAACAACTCCATTGCGTCAAGCCCGACAAGAGTTCTTGCCTGCCTTGCTTCCTTTGACCAGAAACAGATCGTTATTCAGGGCGGCTCTGACAAGGGTATTTCCTTTGAGCCTATGGCTGACGCAATCTGTCAGAAGGTAAAGGTGCTTATTCTCATGGGCGAAACAGCGCAGAAAATAAATGACGCAGTTGTAGCGTCAAAGCTCTTTGCAGACAGCGGACTTAAAATCATTAGGGTCAATAATATGCAGGAGGCTGTGCTAGCGGCAAGAGAAAATGCAGTTGTAGGGGACATCGTTTCGCTTTCGCCTGCCTGCGCTAGCTTTGATATGTACAGAATGTTTGAGGAGAGAGGAAACCACTTCAAGGCTCTTGTAAACGAACTAAAATAACTCTAAGGGAAGTTTTTAATGAATACTTTTGAAATTCTGTCTGAGCTTTCAAGCGCCGTCGGAGTGTCAGGCTATGAAAACTCAGCATCTGAAGTCGCATACAAATATCTTTCAAGATACGGTGAAATTGAAAAAGATGCATTAGGCAATATCTATTGCAAGGTAGGCACTCATTCTGAGAATAAGAAAACCCTGCTTTTAGACGCACACATTGACGAGATCGGGTTTGTCGTAAACTATGTCACAGACGACGGCTTTGTCAAGCTCTCGCCCTGCGGCGGAATTGACAGGCGTGTGCTTATTGCGCAAGATGTTGTAATCTGCGGAAACGAGCAGGTGTGCGGTATTATAGCATCTGTACCTCCGCACCTTGATGATGACAGGACAATATCCCCTAAAATTGAGGATTTGTACGTCGATACAGGGCTTACAGGCGATGAGGCAAAAAAGCTTATTCCGCTTGGCTCCTTTGCTTATATTAGAACAACGCCCCGTATGCTTGTGAATTACAGCGTAACGGGAAAGGCACTCGACAACCGTTCGGGCTGTACGGCGATACTATGCGCACTGGATATGCTTTCTGGCAAAGAAACAAACAGGAACATAACAGTTTGCTTTTCAGTGCAGGAAGAGCTTGGACTGCGCGGCGCTAAAGCAAGCGGAGAATTTACGGAATTTGACGAAGCAATCGTCGTTGACGTTTCCTTCGCAAAAACAAACGGAGAGTCGCCAATGGACTGCGGAGAGCTATCAAAAGGTCCTATGATCGGCGTTGCTCCGACTCTTACAAGACCGCTTTCCGATAAGCTTATATGCTGTGCTGAAAATGCCGGAATTCCGTACCAGATTGAGGTTATGAGCGGCAGGACAGGTACGAATGCAGACTCGCTCGGAATTTCCGCAGGGGGAAAAATTGTCGTTACCCTTTCTATTCCGCAAAAACATATGCACACTCCTGTTGAGATCGTAGATCTTAACGATATAGAGAATACTGCTAAGCTAATTGCAGAATTTCTCACTTGCGAAGATTGTGAGGCTTTGAAATAAATGTTAGAGGAACTAAAAAAATTATGCCTTATAAACGGGGCTTCGGGAGACGAAGCAAAGGTTCGTGACTACATCATCTCACGAATTAAAGACAAATGCGAGTACAGGACAGACGCTATCGGAAACGTGATAGCGTTTGTAAAGGGTAAAAATCCCACATCAAAAAAGCTTATGATTTCCGCTCATATGGACGAGGTCGGACTCATTGTCACATATATAAACGACGACGGTACGTTCTGCTTTTCCGAGGTCGGCGGTGTTGACCCAAGAGTAGTTTTCGGCAGACAGGTAAGACTGAAAAACGGAATTTACGGAGTAGTAGGCGGAAAGGCTGTCCACAACCTCTCCGATGATGAAAAAGGAAAAGCGCCAAGCTACAGCAAAATGGTTATTGATATAGGCGTGTCCTCAAAGGCTGAGGCTCAGGCGCTCGTTGCGCTCGGAGATTTTGTGTACTTCACTTCAGAATTTACAGATATGGGCCAAGACAACGTAAAGTGCAAAGCAATTGACGACAGAGCAGGCTGTGCGGTAATGCTCAGAATGATAGACGAGGGTACAGAGTATGACACATACTTTACTTTTGTAACCCAAGAAGAAGTAGGACTCAGAGGGGCAGCCTGTGCCGCATATTCAGTAAATCCTGACTATGCGATTGTCTTAGAGTCTACAACTGCGGCGGACATTCCGTCGTCGGGCGGCGCAGACAGAGTTTGCGAGCTTTCAAAAGGTCCTGTAGTTTCGTTTATGGATAACAGGACAATGTATAACAGAGAGCTTTACAGCCTCGCATTTACGCTAGCGGAACAAAACGGCATACCTTGTCAGACAAAAACCAAAGTCGCCGGAGGAAACGATGCAGGCGTAATACACACATCTTGCGGCGGTGTAAAGACAATCGCGATTTCCGTGCCTTGCAGATACCTTCATTCGCCAAGCTGTGTAATATCAAAATCGGATTTTGAAAACACCTACAGACTTACAAAACTTCTTTCAGATAGGATTTTTTCACTATGATAAAACAGATCTCAGATAATTACGCATCGCTTTTTTCCGGACTCGCTTACTGTCATTATTCAAGGAGAATTATTTCGCATTACGATGCTTACGGAATTAAATATGACTTCTGCAAATTTTTCTCAATTATATCAAACGACAAAAATCTCGGCATTGTATCGCTCTTTAACGCTTCTATGGTAGTTGCGCTGTATGAGGATTGTGAGCTTAACAGCGAGGCAATCGCTGACCTCGCATTTCTCATAAGGGTAAACAAGCCGGTTACGGTAGAGCTTGACAAACGTTTTTCAAAGCAGCTTTATTCGTATGTTTCCGACAGCTATGACCTAGGAGAACGGCATGAGTTTCAGTTTGTCAGCAAGAACGATCTGCCTGACTTTAAAGTCAACGAAACTCCAAAGCTGGACGATGTTTTTGATATTCTGAAAACGGGATTTCCTGCGCTTCATGACAGCTATGATACATGGCTTACAGACACATCGCACAGAGTCCGCAGGGGATACTCGCAGACGTTTATACTAAGCGGTTGCACAACTGCGACCGTTCAGTACATCGTCGATAACTGCGCACTTGTCGGACAGGTTGCAACGCTTCCCGAACACAGGGGAAAGCACCACGCAAGAAGCCTGCTTTACTGGATAGGAGAAAGACTTAACTTAGATAATATTTCTGCATTTCTGTTTGCAAGAAACCACAGAAAGAGCTACTATGAAGAAATCGGATTTAAGGAAATAGGCGTAGATTATGTCCTAGACCTTAAATCTGAGGACAAGGAATAAATTTGAGAGGAGGACTCATATTCGGTTTTTGAATATGAGAACAAAATGACGGATAAGCTTTTTAATTTTGACGAAAGACTTGAAGCACTCGCAGATGCCGCAGAGCTTGAATGCAAGGAGCAGTTTAAAATAATCGAGTCAAACTGTGAATACAACTCAAGAAAGGTGCTGAAAGCGTTTATAGACAACAGGGTAAGCGAAACCTGCCTTAAAGGTACGACAGGATACGGCTACGGCGACTGTGGCAGAGATACTATCGACAAAGTTTTTGCACAGGCGTTCGGCTGTGAGGACGCACTTGTCAGACATACCTTTGTAAACGGCACGCACGCCCTCTCAACAGGTCTTTTCGGCGTTTTAAGGGCAGGGGACACACTGCTTGCCGCAACAGGAAAGCCCTATGACACTCTTGAAGAAATCATCGGCATAAGAGGTTCAAAAGGCAACGGCTCGCTTAAAGATTTCGGTGTAATCTATGAGCAGGCTGACTTGCTCCCAAACGGAGAGCCTGACATTAACACGATTGCAGAAAAATCCAGAAACGCTAAGGTTTGCTACATACAGCGTTCAAGAGGTTATTCGCTCAGACCGTCGCTTACGGTCAAGAAGATAGGCGAAATTGCAAAGACAGCAAAGGACGCAAACCCTGACATTATAGTTATGGTAGATAACTGCTACGGCGAATTTGTAGAAAGGACAGAACCAACTTCCGCAGGCGCAGACCTTATAATAGGCTCGCTTATCAAAAATCCAGGCGGCGCTATTGCCTCAACAGGCGGATATATCGCAGGAAGAGCATACCTTGTAAATCTCTGTGCAGATAGGCTTACCTGCGTGGGAATGGGCAAGGAGATAGGCTGTACTTTAGGTCAGAGCAGAGAAATGTTCTTAGGATTCTTTATGGCTCCTGAAGTAGTTAAAGCCGCACTTAAAACATCTGTGTTCGCCTGCCGTCTGTTTGAAAAGCTCGGCTTTGAAACTCTGCCAAAATCAAATGAACCAAGAACCGATATAATAGCGTCTATACTACTCAGAAATGAAGAAAACCTAGTAGCATTCTGCCAAGGTATCCAGCAAGGCTCGCCTGTTGACAGCTATGTAACACCCGAAGCGTGGGATATGCCGGGCTATGACAGTAAGGTCATTATGGCGGCAGGAGCATTCACAATGGGTGCTTCAATCGAGCTTTCGGCAGACGCACCTATAAGAGAACCGTTTGCAGCATGGTTGCAGGGCGGTATCACTTATCCGACAGGTAAAATCGGTATTATGGTCGCCGCACAGAAAATGCTTGAACGTAATCTTATAAAACTATAATTTTAAAAACGGAGGAATTTCATATGTCCGAAATCTACAACGTTTCATTAAGCGAAATCGTATCTGAACTAAAGCTTGATGTAATCTACACACCAGATAAGCTTGAAAACATCAAGATTTACTGCAACGACTGTAACCGTCCCGGACTCCAGCTTATGGGCTTTTACGAGTATTTCAGCGAGGACAGACCTCAGATATGCGGCAATATGGAGTTTGCTTACTTAGCGTCCATAAGCGAAGAAGAAAGAAAGCAGAAGATTGAGACCCTGTTTTCCAAGAAAATTCCTTTCTTTGCGGTAGCAAGAAACCATGAGCTTTTCCCGGAAATGCTTACGCTTGCAGAAAAATATGAAATTCCGCTCATAAGAACAAATGACAGCACATCAAGCTTTATTGCGAGTCTTATTGCTTTCCTGAATCTCCGTCTTGCGCCCAGGATTACACGTCACGGCGTTCTCATCGAAGTATACGGCGAAGGTATACTTATCGTTGGCGAAAGCGGCGTAGGTAAGAGTGAAACAGCCATAGAGCTTGTAAAGAGAGGACACAGACTTGTAGCTGACGACGCTGTTGAAATAAGAAAGGTGTCTAACATCAGTCTTGTGGGTCAGTCGCCCGATAACATAAGGCACTTTCTCGAGCTTCGTGGCATCGGTATTATCAACACAAGAAGGCTTTTCGGTATGGGTGCCGTTAAGATTTCCGAAAAGATTGACCTTATAATAAACTTAGAGCCTTGGGACAGCACTAAGGTGTACGACAGAATGGGCGTTGACAACGAATATACAAACATTCTCGGAATAAAAGTGCCCAGCCTTACAATTCCTATAAAGCCCGGCAGAAACTTAGCCGTAATCATCGAGGTCGCCGCTATGAACAACCGTCAGAAGAAGATGGGATACAATGCGGCCCAGGAGCTTCTAAACAACCTTGGACTTACTATGGACGCCGACGAAAAGGTGAACAACTGGGATACATTCTGATAACAATTCAACCGAACGGAGTACACTACAATGATTAAGCTTATAGCTGACCTGCATACGCATACGGTCGCCTCAACCCATGCATATTCCACAATTACCGAAAATTGCAGGTTTGCAAATGAACACGGAATAAAACTTATCGCAATGACCGACCACGCAATGACTATGCCCGACGCACCGCACTGCTGGCACTTTCACAACCTAAAAATTCTTCCGAGAAAAATAGAGAACGTAACTGTTCTTAAAGGTGCAGAAGCTAATATAATTGATTATGACGGAAACATCGACTTAGACGGGGAAACACTAGGATATCTTGAATGGGTAGTTGGTTCGTATCACAAATATACCTGCAAGCCGTCAACTGTCGAAGAACACACAAGAGGGTATCTGAACATTGCTAAAAGCCCAATAATCGACGTTATAGGTCATCCTACGACAGCTATGTTTGAATACGATATGGAAAAGTGCGTCAAGGCGTTTAAGGAGTATGAGAAGATTGTTGAGATAAACGAAAGCTCCATACTCTACAAAAGAGGCTCTAGGCAAAATGCTTTAGAGCTTATGAAGCTTTGTAAGAAGTATGAGGTTTATATATCGATCGACTCTGACGCACATTTTCACGAGCTTGTGGGCATTGCCCCTAACGCTATCGAAATGGCTGAGAGCATAAGCTTTCCCAGTAAGCTTATTATAAACTCGGACTACGATATGCTAAGGGAATTCATAAAACGCAAAAAGCCGCAGCTTGACATTTAAGCTTCTTGAACGTAAGAAAAATTCATAAAACAAACTATCAAATAAGAGGGGAGCATATACTTCTGACGAAGTAGATTTTATATGAATAATAACACTATATCTGAGGTTTTATCCTATGCGGAAAAGCTTGGTTGCTGTTGTCTTTTGAACGAACCGCTCAAAAAGCACACTACCTTTAAAATCGGCGGTCCCTGCTCTGCAATGGTACTTGCAAACAGCGAGCAGTCGATTGCGTCAATGCTTAGATTCTGTACAGAGAATGATATAAAAACTCTTGTCATCGGCAACGGCTCAAATCTGCTTGTAAGCGATAACGGCTTCGACGGAGTTGTAATAGTTGTTGGCAAGGATTTTCAGGGAATAAAGCTCCTGGACGATACAACGATTGAGGTTTTGGCAGGCACAACGCTCTCACAGCTCTGTATGTTCGCTCTCCAAAACGAGCTTACAGGTCTTGAATTTGCATACGGAATACCAGGAACGGTAGGCGGCGCTGTATTTATGAATGCCGGAGCATACGACGGAGATATCTCTACCGTTATAGACTCCGCAAATGCCGTTGATTTTAATGGCAAGGTTTTAAACTTTACAGTCAAGCAAATGGTACTTTCCTACAGAAAGAGCGTTTTTCACGATATTGACTGCGTTATTACCAAAGCTGTATTCAAGCTTAAAAAGGGCGATAAGACTGCAATTAAGGAGAAAATGGACGACCTTATGCTAAGACGTAAGACAAAGCAGCCTCTGGAATTTCCCAGTGCAGGCTCGACCTTTAAAAGACCTCTTGGCAGCTTCGCAGGCAAGCTTATTGATGATTGCGGACTTCGTGGCTACTCGGTTGGCGGCGCACAGGTGTCGGAAAAGCATTGCGGATTTGTTATCAACAAGGATAACGCAAGCTTTGATGATGTGCTGACGCTCATAAAGAACGTTCAGAATATTGTGTGCGAAAAGACAGGCTGCTGCCTCGAATGTGAAGTAAGGATTATAGACTAGCATTTTTTCATCTCACTAAAAGGAGTGTGTGATATATGGATTTTTTAATTGTGACAGGAGTATCCGGAAGCGGTAAGTCTACCGCGATAGATGTTTTGGAGGATATAGGCTACTACTGCATAGATAATATGCCGCCGGAGCTAATAACAAAATTTGCCCAGATTTGCGGCGGTATGAAAGACGGCATACAGAAGTTTGCCTTTGTTGTAGATATCAGAGGCGGAGATTTTTTCTTGAAGCTTAGCGATACGATCAAGGAGCTTCGTGAGGAAAGTCTTTCTCTCAAGATACTGTTTCTCGATTCAAGCGATGACTGCATCGTAAGAAGATACAAGGAAACAAGAAGAAAGCACCCTCTTGACGAAATATCTTTCGGCAACATCAGAAAAGCAATCGAAACAGAGAGAACACTGCTTTCAAGCGTAAGAGCAGAGTCAGACTATTACATTGACACTACAATCCTTTCTGTCGCTCAGTTCAAGGAAAAGATGTTCAGTATCTTCCTGGAGAACAGAGAGAATTTCATTCATATAGACGTTATGTCCTTTGGCTTCAAGCATGGACCTGTATCAGACGCCGACCTCGTTTTTGACGTAAGATGTCTCCCAAATCCATTCTATATCCCTGAGCTGAAGCAAAAGACAGGCTTGCAGACAGAGGTTTCCAGCTATGTAATGAAATTTGACGATTCAAAGGAGCTTCTCAAAAAGATAACAGACCTCGTAGATTTTCTCATTCCGCTTTATATCAAGGAAGGAAAGTCCCAGGTCGTTATAGCGTTCGGATGTACAGGCGGCAAGCACAGAAGCGTAACATTCGCAGAAAAACTCGGAAAACATCTAAAAGACGGCGGCCATAAGGTAAGAATTTCACACAGGGATATTGATAAACACTAAAACGGAGGAATTATGATTCAGTTTTCTGTTTCTGTAAAAGAAGAAATACTTTCTAATATGAATTCACGCCCAAAATGCGAAGCTTGTATTTTGGGTATGCTTTTATTCTGTAAAAAACTGACTGTAAATAATATCAGCTTCCTTGCAGAACATACGGAAACAGCGAGTTTCTTTGCAAAAAATTTGAGCCGTATAGCAGGAATTGATATCGGAATTGGCGAGCTTGAAATAGGCTCACGGAAAATCAGCGGGGTCAGCATTTCCGATAAAGTCGCAATAGACAAAATTTTCAGCTATTTTAAGCTTGATAAACAAAAGGAGCATCAGCGTTTTGATGAAAGGCTTATGCCAAAAGCAAAGCTTATTCCGCAGCTTATTTCAGGTGCATATCTCGCCTGCGGAAGCGTAAACGACCCAAACAAGGAATCACACCTTGAATTCGTTGTACCGACGCTTGACCTGTGCAACGATTTGGGACTTCTGCTCATTGACAGCTATGGAATTATCGCAAAACAGATGTCAAGAGGCAAAAACGAGATAGTGTACCTCAAAGACAGCGAAAATATACAGGACATTTTAACTATTGTGGGCGCTCCTATGGCGGCGCTAAAACACATTACGGTAAAGGTGGACAAGGAAGGCTCAAATCAGATAAACCGCTCAATAAACTGTGCAACAGCAAATTTCAGGAAATCGAGTATTGCTTCCAAAAAGCAGGTTGACGCAATAAACAAGCTGGACGCTACGATTGGTCTTGAAGCGTTGCCGCTGGAGCTTCAGTCTGTAGCTAGAGCCAGAATAGAAAACCCCGAGATGTCGCTTAGCGAGCTTCTTGAAATAATCGAGCCTCCTATATCACGAAGCGGCCTTAACCATAGATTAAATAAGCTTATAAAGCTCTCGGAAAATCCGTAACAAGGAGAATTAAGATGCAGGATTTTGTACATCTTCACGTCCATACAGAATACAGCTTACTTGACGGCGCCTGTCGCATAAGCGAGCTTGCTTCCTATGCCAAAAGCCTTGGACAGAAAGCTATCGCTATTACGGACCACGGCAATATGTACGGCGCAATTGAATTTTACAATGCCTGCTTAAAAGAGGGAATTAAGCCTATCATAGGCTGCGAAGTCTATGTAGCGCCAAGAACCCGATTTGATAAGGTCAACAAAATTGACACCTCGCCGTACCATCTTGTCTTGCTATGCAAAAATATGAAGGGCTATCAAAACCTTATAAAGCTGGTTTCTGCCGGCTATATCGAGGGTTTCTTCTCACGTCCGAGAGTAGATTTGGAGCTATTGAAGGAACATTCTGAAGGCCTTGTGTGCCTATCTGCGTGTCTTGCAGGCGAAATCCCCAGGAAGCTTCTTAACAACGATTACGAGGGAGCCAAAGAAACTGCCATTACCTATAACAACATTTTCGGTCAGGGCAACTACTATATAGAAATCCAGAATCACGACATTGACGAGCAGAAAAAGATACTTCCGCTTCTTGCAAGACTTTCAAGGGAAACTGGTATTCCCCTTGTCGCAACTAACGACGCACACTATATCACAAAGCAGGACTCGTTTATGCAGCAGGTGCTTGTCTGTATTTCTACCAAAACAACACTTGGCGACCCCAAGGCGCTAATGTTCCCGACGGACGAGTTTTATATTAAATCAGGCGATGAAATGAACTCGCTGTTTTCATCGTACAAAGATGCAGTTTCAAACACTGTAAAGATTGCGGATATGTGTAATATCGAGTTTGAATTCGGCAAGATAAAGCTTCCGAAATTTAAGCTAAGCGGTGTTGACGATAACAAGGAATTCTTTAGAAAGCTTTGCGAGGACGGACTCAGAAAGCACTACGGAGTAAACAACATAGAAGCAAGAGAAAGGCTTGAATACGAATTTTCAGTAATCGAAAAAATGGGATATATCGACTACTTCCTTATCGTGTGGGATTTTACAAACTACGCTAGGAGAAACGATATTCCGGTAGGACTTGGCAGAGGGAGCGGTGCAGGTAGCATCTGCGCATACTGCGTAGGCATAACAGGAATTGACCCACTAAAATACGACCTGCTCTTTGAAAGGTTTTTAAACCCTGAGAGAGTATCTATGCCAGACTTTGATATCGACTTTTGCATCAACGGCAGACAGGACGTAATAGATTACGTTAAAAGGCGTTACGGAAATGAATATGTAGCACAGATTGCTACGTTCAATACTATGGCGGCAAGAGGCGCGGTAAGAGATGCCGCAAGATCGATGAATCTGCCGTATCAGCTTGCAGACGAAGTAGCCAAAAAGATACCGAGAGCGCTGGATATTTCCCTTAAATCAGCGCTAAACGCCGAGCCCGAGCTTAAAGAGCTTTACGACAATGATAGCAGGGTAAAACAGCTTATCGACACTGCTATGAAAATCGAGGGTATGCCAAAGAGTGTCGGCACTCACGCCGCAGGTATCGTAATAACAAAAGATCCGGTAGATAGCTATGTTCCGCTTTTTAGCCGTGACGGACAGATTTCAACCCAGTTTACAATGACTGTCCTTGAAAGTATGGGACTCTTAAAATTCGACTTTTTAGGACTTCGCAATCTTACCGTTATCCACAGCTGTGAAATTGAACTAAGAAAGAACGACCAAAGCTTTGACGTTAATAACATTCCGCTTGATGACAAGCCTGTGTTTACTATGCTCTCAAAAGGCGATACCGATGGGGTTTTCCAGTTTGAAAGCGCAGGGATGACATCTACGATTATGCGGCTTCAGCCCGAAAAGATCGAGGACCTGATTGCAATTATATCCCTCTACCGTCCGGGTCCTATGGATTCTATCGGGACATACATTTCTAACAAGCACAATCCCGACAAAATAAAGTACAAGCATCCGCTTCTAAAGCCAATTCTTGAAGTAACCTACGGCTGTATTGTATACCAGGAGCAGGTTATGCAGATTTTCAGAAGTCTTGCAGGCTATTCATACGGCAGGGCAGACATAGTAAGACGTGCAATGGCAAAGAAGAAAGCCAAGGTGCTTGAGGCCGAACGGAGTGCGTTTATCTACGGCGACAAAAACCCAGACGGTTCGGTCAACTGCGTAGGCTGTGTTGCAAACGGTATCTCGCCTGAAATCGCAAATGAGCTTTTTGATGATATGTCGTCCTTTGCTTCCTACGCATTTAATAAATCTCACGCAGCCGCATATGCAACAATATCATACCAGACGGCATACCTGAAATGCCACCACTATCCTGCATATATGGCCGCCCTTATGACGTCTGTAATAGGGGACGGCTCTGAAAAGCTGGCAGGATATTGCGCATCAGCAAGAAAAAACGGCGTCAGCATACTGAGCGTTGATATCAACAAGAGTCAGCTTGGTTTTATAACGGAAGACGGAAATATACGCTTCGGACTTCTTGCAATTAAAACGCTCGGCAGCGGTGTTATAAACGAAATCATAAAGGAAAGGGACGAACACGGCGAATTCGTTTCCCTTACGGATTTCTGCTTCAGAATGAAGCCGGAACAGATAAACCTCCGTGCAGTAGAAGCGCTTATAAGAAGCGGCGCATTCGATAGCCTAAAGCAGGCTAACCGCAAACAGATGGTGCATAACTATGAACATCTTATAAAGGATTCAAATGAGAGAAGCAGAAATAACATCTCAGGCCAGCTTGACTTTTTCGGAATGTTCTCAGCAACAGAAAAGAGTCAGATATATGACGAGTTTCCGTATGAACCGGAATACACATCAGAAGAGCTTTTGGAAATGGAGAAGGATTCCCTTGGAATATACTTCTCAGGACACCCGCTTGAAGCGTACTCAGCAACCAGCAAGGCGGCTATGGTCTCAAAAATTTCCGACATCGTCGGAGAAGAAACAGACTCGAAAGACGGCGACAACGTCACAATTCTGGCTATAACACAGTCGATTAAGCTTCACAGTGCAAAAAACGGAGAAAGAATGTGCTTTGCAGTATTTGAAGATATGACAGGCTCGGCAGAAGTTATAATCTTTCCTAAAATTTTCGCACTCTGCAAGCCCATGATTGAAAAGAAAATACCTCTCGCAATTCATGGGCATATTTCACTTAAAGACGATGAAGCGCCTAAGATAATCGCAGAAAAGATAGAGTCGGCAAAGCAGTTTACAGATGTCCTTTACGGTAAAAAGCTTTTCCTGCGACTTAATTCAGATGACGGAGAACGTCTGCAAGATGTAAAGAATTATCTTTTCGACAATCACGGTGACACGCCATTAATAATTCATCTCGCAGATTTAAAGCGAAACGTATCATTAAAGGGTATTGCTTCAATAAGCGTAAACGAGCAGGTTTTAGAAGGACTGCAAAAAATTCTCGGAGAAGAAAATGTAAGATTTTAAAGGAGAGAAATATGAAATTTCTGCACACATCAGACCTGCATATTGGTATTAAGCTGTATGACTATTCCCTATATGAGGATCAGAAGCATATATTAAATCAAATCGTTGACATTGCCGAAAGAGAGGATGTTGATGTAATTCTTCTATCGGGAGATATTTATGATAAGTCAGTCGCTAGCGAGGAGGCTGTATCTCTGCTTGACGAGTTTATTTCGGATATTTACAGCAGAGGCATAAAGGTGTGCGCCATAAGCGGAAACCACGATTCTGCCGACAGAATTTCATTCGGCGACAGAATTATGGACTCGGCAGGCATACACTTTTCTCATACCTATGACGGAACAATAAAGAAGGTTGTAATAAACGACAAATACGGAGATGTCAACATCTATCTTTTCCCGTTTATAAAGCCGACCAATGTAAGGACAAGATATCCGGAAGATGAAATTAATAATTACACAGAAGCAGTTTCCATTGCGCTTCGGAATACCGATATTGATTTCTCACAAAGGAATATTCTTTTATGTCACCAGTACGTTGCCGGAAGCATAACTTGCGATTCCGAAAACGTCACAATCGGCGGACTTGATAACGTAGATTCCGAAGTTTTTAACGGCTTTGATTATGTTGCGCTCGGGCATGTCCACAGCCCGCAAATCATAGGCGGAAATGAAAACATAAGATACAGCGGTACACCGCTAAAATATTCTGTTTCCGAGGTAAGACAGATCAAATCTGTTATAATAGGTGAAATTTCCCAAAAGGGCAATATCTCGCTTAACAAGGTCGAGCTTACTCCTCTGCGTGATATGATAACAATTAAAGGAAAGCTCTCGGAGATTTTGGACGGTGAATTTTACGAAAAGATAAACAGAGAATGTTATATCAATATAATTCTCACGGACGAGGAAGAAAACCACTTCGCTGTGTCCGAAATCAGAAAAATATACCCAAGGTTTTTAAAAATCAGTTATGATAACACCAGATCAAACTTCTACTCCGAGGCGGAGGTATTCTCTGACAGCTCGTCCAAAACACCGCTGGAGCTTATCTCCGAACTTTATCTTACGCAGAACGGTATGGATATGACCCCAAAACAGCAGGAAGCGCTCAGCGCTATGATTGAAGAAATATGGGAGGTGAAGTAATTGCGTCCTGTTAAGCTTACCATGACTGCATTCGGTCCGTTTGCAGATTCAACGACCATCGACTTTTCTCTCCTTGGCAATAACGGCATATACCTTATTTCAGGCGATACAGGCTCCGGTAAAACAACAATCTTTGACGCAATTATATTTGCGCTTTACGGAGAGCTTAACGGTAAAGACCGTAAGCCTGCTATGATGAGATCTACATATTCAGACGCAAAGTCCGAAACTTCAGTTTATCTTGAATTTATACACAAGGGCGATATTTACAAAATCAAGAGAACTCCTGCATACACAAGACCTGCTCTTAAAGGTAAAAGCGGCGAGGTAAAGGTTGACCCAAGCGTTGAACTCACATTACCTGACGGGATAACAGTAATCAATAAAATTGATCCCGCAAGGGAATATATATCCGAGCTTCTCTCAATTGATAAAAACCAGTTTTCGCAAATCTCAATGATTGCGCAAGGCGAATTCAGAAAGCTTATAAGCGCAAACACAAAAGACAGACAGGAAATATTGAGAAAACTGTTCAACACAGAAAAATACTTGCAGCTCCAGGATGCGCTTACAAAGAAATGCTCATCAATCGAGGCAGACATAAAGAAATCAGATAACCTCATTTCGCATAGTGTTTCTACGCTTATTGCACCAAGCGATTCTGCATATTCCGAGGATATCGTCAAAGCAAAAAACAACGAATTTCCAAGTTCTGAGATTGTTGCACTTATTAATAACGTCGATGCAGAGATTGAAGGCGCGATAAAAGGCTTTGAAAATGCTAAAATCAAGAACGATAACAAAATACGCAAGGTGACCGAACAGCTTACCCTGCTTAAATATCATATTGAAACACAAAAGAAAATTTCCCAGCTTGAGGCGGAAATAACGGCCGAGAGCGAAAGGTATCGCCTTGTTTCCGAAAAGCAAAAAGCAATTGCAGATACGCTATCGGAGCTGATACCTGTTGAAGAAAAGGTACAGTTGGTTAAATCCTGCCTTGACAGATATGAAGAACGTGACAATCTCCATTCCGAACTCGTATCTCTTTCTTCCGCACAAAATCAGGCCGAAGCAGATCTTGAAAAACAACTTGAATATAACGGCAATCTTGCAAATGAAGTTGCAGAATGCAAAGCAGAGCTTTCGGACCTCAAAGATATCGACGCTAAGATCTCACAAGTCAGCATTTCGCTAAATAACAGCAAACAAAAACTTGAAGCTTTAAAGGGAATAATTGAAAGACTGGATACCTACAATAAGCTTATAAAGCGTGAAGCTGCGTTTTCTGAAAGGCACAAGCTTGCGCAGGAAAAGGCTGATTCGGCAAGAGCGCTTAGTAATAAACTTACATCTGCTTTTATTAATGGACAAGCAGGCATAATAGCAAGCACGCTTGAAGATGGCGAGGAATGTCCTGTATGCGGCAGTACCGCACACCCTAAGCTTGCCGATTTGTCGGATAATATTCCAAGTGAATCTGAAGTAAATACCGCTAGAGCAAAATCCGACAGCGCAATTTCAGAAGAAAAAAAAGCTTATGCAAGCTATTCCGAAAATCACGGCAAAAAGAATACGGTTGCCTCTGAAATTATAAATATGACGAATAGTCTCACCGACGGCGAAATTGCAGAAAAAGAGCTTTCGGACGGTACGCTTTTAAGAATTATCAATAACGCATACGAAAGTGAATCTGGTCTTTCAAATGAACTAAGCGAGAATCTTAAAAAGCTCAACCTCAAACTTAAACGCAGAGAAGAGCTTGAAAGCTATCTTGATAAGACAGAAAAATCTTTTGAAGCATCTAAAAACGAAATTTCAAAGCTCAGAAGCAGCCTTGCCGTTGTTTCTGAATCAATCAAAGAAAGGACGTCACACTTTAATAAGCTTTCTTCTCAGCTCGAATTTGATAGCTTAAATAAGGCAGCCGAGTACATTACTTCATCTGAACGCAAGATTAAAACCACAAAGGACAATGCCGATGCTTTAAAAAACGCTGCCGATAACTGCCTTAATAAAATCAAAGAACATAAGGCGTCCATTCTTTCACTAAAGGAAACCGACAAGTATTCCTATGAGGAAAAAGAGCCTAAAGCGCTTGAAGAATTACAGAATAAGCTTGTTTCAAATTCAAAGGCAATCGAAAGCTCAGGTATCTCTATGCACAAGATGATTGCTGTCAATACAGATGCGCTAAAGGCTATTGAGCAACAGCTTGAATTACGCTGTAAGCTTGAAGAAAGTCTCAATGTTTACAGACCGATTGCCAAAACAGTCAACGGAACAATTCTCGGTAAGGAAAAGATTTCGCTCGAAGCTTATGCACAGATGTCATATTTTGAGCAGATCATTTCAAAGTCAAACGAGCGTCTTATAAGCATTACGGGCGGAAAATATGAGATGAAACGCCGAGAGGAGGGAAGCGGCAACTCAAAATCAGGTCTTGAGCTTGATATAATCGACCACGACAACGGAAGTATTAGACCTATTGCAAGCCTTTCAGGAGGAGAAAGCTTCCTCGCATCATTGTCGCTCGCACTGGGAATGTCCGACAAAATCCAGCAGTCGGCAGGCGGCATAGTCCTTGACACAATGTTCATTGACGAGGGATTTGGCTCACTCAGCGAAAACGCACTTAAAAGCGCAATCGACGCTCTGCTCAAGCTTTCATCATCGTACAAGCTTGTTGGTATTATCTCGCATATCGGAGAGCTAAAACAGCGTATTCCAAATCAGATCATTGTCAGCAAAACCAACGGAGTAAGTAAGGCAAATATAGTTATTGAATAAATTTTTAACATTTGTTTATACAGATTATTAACAATTTATTGTATATTTGCGGCTTGAATAAAAATTCGTAAGATGTATAATTGTTTTATTACACAAAACATGGAGGCAATAATGGAAAAGATTAAAGTGTTCTGCGACTCCACAGCAGACCTGAACCGTGAGCTTTACGAAAAATATGATATCGGTATAGTCCCTCTGCACGTTACTATCGCCGACGCCGAATATACTGACACTGTCGATATCGACGGCTCAAAGCTAACAGAGCTTTCAAAGCAGTATAACGTACTGCCTAAAACTTCAGCGGTGTCTATTTCAGAATACATTTCTGCATTCAAACCGTACATTGACGAAGGATACAAGATAATCCATATCAACCTCAGCAGCAAGCTAAGCTCCTGCTATCAAAACTGCGTGCTTGCCTCTCAGGAGCTGGTCGGACTTTATCCGGTGGACAGCTATAATCTTTCAACCGGCTCCGGACATTTAGCGGTAACCGCCGTTGAAATGGCAAGAGAAGGGAAGTCGGCCATAGAAATCGTCGATGCACTCAATGAAATGAAAATGCGGCTCGATGTAAGCTTTGTTATCAACAAGCTTGACAATCTGCACAAAGGAGGCAGATGTTCCTCACTTGCGGCACTTGGTGCAAATCTTCTCAATCTCAAGCTTGTATCGAGGTTAAAGACGGTTCAATGGGAGTAGGTAAGAAATTCAGAGGAAATCTTACTAAGGTAATTCCTCAATATATCGCTTCAAGACTTGAAGGCAGAGATGACTTGCAGCTTAACAGGATTTTTGTCACACATTCTCCTATGGACGATGAACTTGTGCAGCTTGCTGTAAACGAAGTAAAGAGATTACAGCCGTTTGCAGAAGTACTTGTTACTGACGCAGGCGCTACAATCTGCACTCACTGTGGCGCAGGCACCCTCGGCGTACTGTTTTTCAAGAAATAATCAGAATGCATATCTTTATACGGTTCGCATAATAAAATAGCTTTCATAATATTAACACCCAAGAATTATTTTTGATTTCTTGGGTGTTTTAGTATAACTTAACAAAAACTAAAATAAGCGAAAAATTTTTCCGAATATGCTTGTAAATTTTCTCAGTTTAGTGTATAATAAAAACATATAATGTATTAAGGAGCGTGCAAATTTATATGTACGATTTGATAACATCAGCGATGCTTGCTGAAGGCCCTGAAATGACTTCAACTTATGTTGCATCCGTTGTAATTACCGGAATAGTTGTCGTATTTCTGGCACTTATTCTTTTAATAGCCCTTTTCTCTCTGCTTGGTTACACAATGAATATTTCAAAAAAATCCGATAAGAAAGAAAAAGCTGCTCCTAAGCCTGCACCTGCGCCAAAGCCGGTTGCTGTAGTGACAAAGCCGGCTGCCGCACCTATTGTAGAGGACGGCATTGACGAAGAGGTAGTCGCCGTTATTATGGCTGCAATATGTGCAATGAGTGAACAGAGCGGCAAGAAGCTAAGACTGCTGTCTGTAAAGAGCGCAGGAAACGCAAGACCTGCTTGGGCTCAGGCAGGACTAATTGATAATACAAGACCATTCTAATTTGAAAGGAAACGAAACTGATGGGCGCTGTTTTAGATACTTTTTTCTCAACAATCGCAGACCTTGCTAACGAATCAGGTCTTGCCCAGCTTGTCGCTGACGGCGGTTGGAAAAATGTAATAATGATTTGCATTTCATTCTTATTTATGTACTTGGCAATTGGTAAGGGATTTGAACCGCTTCTTTTGCTTCCGATTTCATTCGGTATGCTTCTTACAAATCTCCCGCTTTCTGAGATGTATCATCCCGAACTTTTCAACGGATATACGGACGAGGCAGGAAAACACGTTTTAGATTACGGCTCGATAATGAAATATGGCGGTCTTATAGACATTCTGTATATAGGCGTTAAAGCCGGACTCTATCCGCCGCTTATATTCCTTGGTATCGGTGCTATGACGGACTTTGCTCCGCTTATTGCAAGCCCAAGAAGCTTTATTCTCGGTGCCGCAGCACAGGCAGGTATCTTCCTCACATTCGTGGGTGCCGCACTTCTCGGATTTAATGCCGCTGAGGCAGGTTCTATCGCAATCATCGGCGGCGCTGACGGTCCTACCGCTATCTTCGTTTCATCAAAGCTCTTAGGTCCCGACTCTAAGATTAGTACAGGTACAATCGCTCTCGCAGCTTACACCTATATGGCTCTTGTACCACTCATTCAGCCGCCTATTATGAAGGCGCTAACAACGAAGAAGGAACGTTCAGTTGTTATGGGACAGCTCAGACCAGTGTCAAAAACCGAAAAGATCATTTTCCCAATCGCAGTAACGGTTATCATTGCTCTTCTTATTCCGTCCGCAACATCACTCGTTGGTATGCTTATGCTCGGTAATCTCCTCAAGGAAAGCGGTTGCTGTGACAGACTTGTAAAGACTGCTCAGAATGAGCTTATGAATATCATTACAATCTTCCTTGGCGTTTCAGTTGGAGCTACAACAACTGCTGATAAGATTATTAATGTCGAATTTGCCAAAGTTATCGCACTCGGCGTTATTGCATTCAGTATCGGTACTGCGGTAGGCGTACTCTTCGGTAAGCTTATGTATGTGTTCACAAAGGGTAAGGTTAATCCGCTTATCGGTTCGGCAGGCGTTTCGGCGGTTCCTATGGCGGCTCGTGTATCTCAGAAGGTTGGTATGGAAGAAAATCCTACAAACTACCTCCTTATGCACGCTATGGGACCAAACGTATCCGGCGTAATCGGCTCTGCTGTCGCAGCCGGCGTACTGCTCAGCATAGTTTAAATCATACTAAAAATTTAAAAGACCGGGATTTTGTTTCCGGTCTTTTTTATCACAACAGGAGTATAAATAATGAGTAAGTTTTTTGCCATAATTTCAAGAATGAAATATATAAACCGATGGGGCCTTATGCGCAACACCATTACGGAAAATCTCAGCGAGCATAGTCTAGAGACAGCCTTTATTGCACATCTTCTTGCAGTCCTAAGGAACAAGCGTCACGACGGTAATGTCGATGCTGAGCGTTGCGCACTTCTGGCAATGTATCACGACGTTGCCGAAATAATCACAGGCGACCTTCCGACACCAGTAAAATATTACAGCAAGGACATCAAGAGCGCCTACGCAATAGTTGAAGAAAACGCCGAAAATCAGCTTCTTTCTTATCTGCCCGACGACATCAAAAATGTGTATTCCGATATTATCGGTAAAAAGGAAAACGATAAAGAGCTGTGGACTCTCATAAAAGCCGCAGATAAGATTTCTGCGCTTATTAAATGCACCGAGGAGCTTCAAATGGGCAACCGTGACTTTGAAAAAGCTCACAAATCAACGCTTGAGGCTATCAAAGCGCTTAATGTACCTGAGGCCAATGAATTTCTGGAAGAATTTATGCCTGCATACAGCTTGACGCTGGATGAACAGGCATAATAACAATCATATAATAATATAATCCCGAATGTCAATAAACAGCGAATCCGAAATTCCGTCGCAATACAGGACCTCGTATTTGTTTGTATAACAGCCGCCAAGCCTACTGCGACAGCTTACTATTTCTTCAGCAAGCTCTAAATCTATCAGCAAGCAGTCTGATATCTGTGAAGCAGTAGATGTATTTATATTCACAACACGGCGGCGCTTTATTTTTGATGTTTGAGTGGTAGTTGTGAGCTTACTTGATTTCGTGGTAGATTTTGTGTTAGGATTAACGTATGTTGTTGCAGCAGTTGTGGAAACTGTTGATGTGACTGAAGGGGAGTCGTAAGTCGAAGAGGGTACAGCCTGCTTCGTGGCACAGGTTGTCGTAGTTGATGTTATTCTATCTTCACTTAAAACGTAAAATTTCTGACACAGCGCTTCGAGCTTCTTTGCACCGATGCCTCTAATCTCTGAAAGTTCATTCATATCATGTATAACGCCGACAGCACTGCGATAGTCAACTATGCTGCTTGCAAGCTTATATCCGATACCGTCAACGTTCGCAATCTGTTCAAGCGTAGCAACATTTATATCAGTTCTGCCGTAAGCAT
This sequence comes from Ruminococcus sp. Phil15, assembly GCA_001940995.1. Lineage (GTDB taxonomy): Bacteria > Bacillota > Clostridia > Oscillospirales > Ruminococcaceae > UBA7477. The sequence continues at coordinate 278,743 of MSHC01000034.1, read as the reverse complement.
CAGTAACAATAGAGGTTGTAAACACTGATTCTCTGTCAGTTGAATTGCCAATTTTATCATAAATCACAATCACAAATGCGGCAGTAGCGACCATCACGACTGCAATAAATATTATCCATATCGGCTTTACTTTTTTATCATTCAAAGGAATTATAACACCTCAAACGTTTGGTTATATATTTTAATTTTAATTAGTGGGGGAATCATCGGAATTTTTCTTACGCGATGGAACCTTGACATTAGCAAGCGGTGACGATTCAGCGGCTTTTTTAAGGCTATCATTACCCAGATGGGTATAGATTTCGGTTGTTGCAATGCTCTTATGACCTAAAATCTCTTTTAAAACAAGCGTATCAACGTTTCCATGCTGATACATAAGCGTTGCGGCAGTATGTCTTAGCTTGTGAGTTGATATTCCTACGTTAGAAAGTCCGGCTTTTTGCAGGTTTTCTTCAACAATAAGCTGCACACGCCGTTTAGATATTCTGGAATGATTTCTTGATATAAACATAGCCTGTAAATCCGCATTTTTCTTATCCTGAGAACGCTCAGAAAGGTATGCATTTAATGCATCAACACAGGCGTCATTAAGGTATACGATACGTTCCTTACTGCCTTTACCGAACAGTCTGAGAGTGTGGTTATCACGGCTGTAATCCTTCAAATCCAGTCCTACAAGTTCACTAAGACGCATCCCACAGTTCAGGAACAAAGTAAGGATACAGTAGTCACGCACGCTGTTAGACGAGTCAACGCTAGACAGCAGCTTCAGGCTTTCTTCAAGCGAAAGAAACTTAGGAAGTTTATTTTTTACTTTAGGAAGCTCCAATTCTGCCACGGGGTTATTTTTAATAAGCATAGCTTTCTTGTAGAGATAGTAATAGAACTGCTTGAGCGAGGAACACTTTCTGGCACGGGTTGCAGTTGAATTCTTTCTCTCATCACGAAGATATCTAAGATAGAGGTAAGCGTCATTGATCGTAAAATTCTCAACGACCGAGAACGGAGTGTCAGCAATCTTAATCTCGCTGAATTGTACATCTTTACCGACTAAATTATTTTTCTGCTTGAGATATCGCAGGAAAGTCCTTATGTCAATATAATAAGCTTCTTCGGTTCGGTCAGCCCGATCTTTTACAAGCTTTAGATTTGTAAGAAAGTCCGTCAGATATTCAGGACAATCATCAATATAATCTTTTCTCATATATAACCCCTCCCTTCGGAAATGCGGTTCCCTCAATTACGCTAAATTTGCATTTAGCGAAATTCGCTTTTCTACGTTCCCCATTATAGCACAAGAAAAATGTCTTGTCAAGGGGTTTTGAAAAATTTTTGTTGAAAAAAGTCGAAATGCTGTAATTATCGGAAATAAAGCAAAATATGCTTTGTGTTATAATCGGAGCTAGAACGGAGGGTAACTCCGAATTGGTTTTGATTATGTAGTCGATTTAGCTTGATTTGAGCCGACTACGTTTTTTTATCGCTCACTTTTGAGCTTTTCAATTTCAGCTTTTAAGCGTTCATTTTCTCTTACGAGATTTTCAAGCTTCTCAACTAGCTGAGCTATTAAATCCGTCGCACTCGCATACATTCATGTTCTCCGCAGCTTTTTTACTTCAAAAATGCACCACAATTTTTTTGTGGTGCATTTTAAATTACTTACAGATATCAGGATTATAAAGGATATCAATATCGACATCGCCGTCGATACCGTCTATGCGGCCTGTACAGCTCATCTGCCACATATCGTATTTACCGGTATAGTCCGTCTGCGACGTGTAATGTGCAAGCCATATAGGATGGTTACTGCTAAGCGATTCATACCAGAAGCTTGTAAACCTGTTCTTGCTTCCGTAAAGCATAGCGTCATAGCCATATTTATCCATCTCTTTTGCGAACAGCTCATAATAGCTATTCAGGTCGTGAATGCTGATACAATACTGCTGGAAATTATCAAAGCTTTCCCAGTCAAACACGACAGGAAAATCGAGCTTTTCTCCGTCCAGCTCATCGGCAATCCATTTTGCATTACTGATTATCTCATCTCTCGTGTTAGCGGTTGTATAGAGATAAACACCGACTTTAAGTCCGGCATCCTTTGCACCTTGCAGATTTTGCTCAAAGCATACGTCCTTTTGATAATCTGTACCGTATCTTCCGATCCTCATTATTACAAAATCGCATCCAGCAGCCTTGACCTTATTAAAGTCGATATCTCCCTGCCACTTTGACACGTCTATGCCAAAGCTTACATTTGCGCTGGCATAGTCCTTCTTAATGGTTTCAAACGGCATACCGCTGCTCGCACCGCCGCCTCCTCCGCCGCCCGAACTGATTTCATTAACGACATTAACTTCAATATCCCAGCTTGTAGTATTTCCCGATGAGTCTGTTACAGTTGCTTTAATAGGGTAAGTACCGGCTTTTCCGGTGTTTACATCTCCTGTGTAGGTAAGCTTAGGATTTCTGTCATAATTATCCGCATATCCTACCCATTCAGTGAGATTAAAGCTGTCCCCTTTTTCAAGCGTTATATTCCAGCCGCCGTTTATAAGTAATGGCTTTTGCGTATCATACACGGTATATTCAATATCACTCTTGTAATCTTTTCCGTTGTATGTATAGGATATAGTAGCAGTATTCCTTCCGACTTTATCAGTATTTACATTATCGCTGCCATTCTTGAGCTTTACATTGGAACTTGTTACAAGCTTGGAAACAGTAAGGCTTTCATACACCTCTATATCCTTTTTAACCTCTACTTTCGCACCTGACGGCAATCCAGGATTTTTAGTTTTATCCTTGGTTGTAGTCGTGGCAGTCGTTGTTGTAGTTACAGGTGTAGTAGTTGTGGTCGTAGTAGCCGAAGTAGTATCCGCTTCTGTTGTAGTTGTCGAAGATTCGGTTGCGATATCAGAAACTTCGGTGATTTTAGTCACTGTAGTGGTTGTTGTCGTCGAATTTTCAACGGTTGTTGTGGTTGTTGCAGTTGTACTACTTGCAGATGAATAAACTTCGCCGCCCGCTTGCTTTGCAATACTGTTATCATCAGCGCCGCAGCCTGACAGCATTGCAATCGCTAAGATATATGTAATATAGCTCTTTTTAAATTTCATTTTTGTTGTCCTCTCTACAAAAGTTACATCGGTTTTTTAGTTATTATATCACATAATTCTTAACATTTCAACAAAAAAAGAGCAGGATAATTCATCCTGCTCAAAATTACTTTAATTCAACTATTGTAACTCCGTCCTCGCCCTCGCCGTAAAGACCCTTGCGGAAGCTAGCGACGTACGGATGACGTTTCAGATGCATTCTGACAGAATTTTTCAGAACGCCTGTCCCCTTTCCATGGATTATAGTTACAACGCCTGCGCCGGACAATACTGCCTGGTCGAGAAAATTATCAACCTCATATACTCCGTCGTCTGAAGCATATCCTCTGATATCAATTTCAAGCTGAGGACGTCTTGTCATACGGCTTTCAACGCCCTTACTTGTGACTCTGCCTGTCGGTTGCTTTTTCTGGGGCAGTTTATTTGCGGCTTCTTTTTCTACCAATCGAAGCTTGGAAACGTGGATTTTTGTTTTCATAATGCCTGCCTGGATAAAGCAATTTCCGCTTTCATCAGGCGGTGCGACAACGATACCCTTCTTATTCATATCGGCAATCAGGACATTATCTCCCTTTTTTAAAGGTCTTGGAAGAACATAATGCTCATTCGACTGAGTTACAGGATTTGCCTCGTTGTAAAGCTTATTGAGTGTAGATTTACTCTGATGCTTTGCGTCAATAGCAAGCTGTGAGAAATTGCTCTTTTCCTTTTGCTTGCGGATCTCGTCGAGCTCGTCAATAAGCTGTTCAGACTGTTTTGTTACACGCTTAACGATTGCATTTGCCTCTCGTCTTGCTATTTCAAGCTCTTTTTCCTTTTGCTTGTTGAATTCTTCCCTCTCCGCATCAAGCTCGTCCCTTATCTGTTTGGCTTCAAGCTGTGCATTCTTAGCTTCTGCCCTTAAAGCGTCAAGCTCAATTCTTGACTTTTCAAGGCTTTCCAATATTTCCTCAAAGCGTCTGTTTTCACCTGACAATAAATTTTGTGCGTCGGAAATAATACTGTCCGACAAACCAAGCTGACGGGAGATCTCAAATGCGTTCGACTTACCGGGCGAGCCTACAATGAGCCTATATGTCGGTCTTAACGTGTTTACATCAAACTCACAGGACGCATTTTCGACGTCCTCCGTATCAAGCGCAAACAGTTTAAGCTCCTGATAGTGCGTAGTACAGATGATCTTAGCGCCCTGCTTTTTAAGCTTTTCTATTATAGAAACAGCAAGTGCCGCACCCTCGACAGGGTCTGTGCCGGAGCCAAGCTCATCGAGCAAAACAAGGCTATCCCAGTCGGCGGTTGAAAGAATTTCTACTACCCTGTTCATATGTGACGAGAATGTAGAAAGGCTTTCTTCTATTGACTGGTTATCTCCGATATCGACAAGTATCTTGCCAAAAACAGAAATCTTAGAACCGTCAGCAACAGGAATAAGCAAGCCGCACATTGTCATTGCCGTGAGAAGACCTACCGTTTTGAGAATTACGGTTTTACCGCCTGTATTAGGTCCTGTTATAATGAGCGTTGAGAAGCTTTGTCCAAGCTCAATATCAATCGGCACGACCTTATCCTTTGCGATAAGAGGGTGCCTTGCTTTTTTGAGCAGGATTATGCCGTCATCTGAAATTTCAGGGCAGGACGCTCTCATTTTAGCTGCTAAATTTGCTTTGGCAAAATAAAGGCTTAGCATTACAGACGCGTTAAAGCCGGAAACAAGCTGCTCCTTGAAATCTGCGCACTGCTTTGAAAGCTCTGTCATAATGCGGTGTATTTCTTCCTGCTCCTGAACTTTGAGTATTCTGATATCATTATTTGCTTCAACAACTGATATAGGCTCAATAAAAAGCGTAGCGCCTGTTGAAGATGTATCATGTACAAGACCGTTTACAGCGCCCTTATGCTCGGTTTTTACCGGAAGAACATATCTTCCGTCACGCATTGTAACCCTTGTTTCCTGCAAATACTTTTTAGTGTCCTGCGACTTTATCATAGACTCTAAGGTGTCTTTGATTTTAGCGCCTGCACGGATAATCTTTTTCCTTATAGAAGCAAGCTCGGGGCTTGCCTCGTCAGCAAGCTCCTCCTCATTTATGATGGAGCTGTCAAGCCTCCTCATAAGATAATCGTTCGGGAAAAGACATTCAAAAAGATAGTCAAGACTGCTCTTTGTGTTCTCGCTATGATTATACCATTTGACAAGCTCAGAAATCTGGTGCAGCATTTTTCTTATTTCAATAAGCTCTGAAAGTCCGAGAACAGCTCCCGAAGATGCTCTTTCAGCCAGAGGCGTGATATTGATAAACGGATAGAAAAGCGGAGTTCCAAACTTTACAGAAAGTTCTAATGCATCAGACGTTTTCTCAACTTCATTTCTAACCTCGACAGGGTCGGTCTGAGGGATAATGCTTTTAGCTAAATTCTTAGCGGCAGCATTAGAACACTCATTTGAGAGCAGCTCTAAAATTTTATGTAATTCGAGTGTTTTAAAATATTTTTCCATTACTGTTCCTTTAACTTAAAATTGATTTATAAAATTCAAGCGTTTTAAAGCTTTTGCCAAGCTGTGCCCTTACATAATCTTCGGTAATCTGAGAAAGCTCCTGTCTGTCGGGGACGGACAGCTTAATCTTATACAAATCCTTATAATCGATAAGCGAAATATATCGTATTGCGTCAAGGATTTTAGGGGACAATCTTATAATATTGGTTATCTCCCCTACCTTGCTGCAATCGCCACAGGTAAGCTTTCCGTCATATAGATTAAAATACATAGGGTCTGCTTCATATATATTGCATACATTACAGCCAAGAAGCGCAGGAAGATGCCCGATTTCACAGAGAAACCTTAGCTCAAAAATCGGCTTTAGCATTCTATGCTCAACCCTGCCGTTGTCAAGAAAGTACAGCGTATTGAGAAGCAATCTTGTAATAATATCACAAGGCTGACCCGGAAGGATTGAAAACTGAATAAGCTCGGAAAAATAGCAGGCAAGCGTATATTTCTCAACATCGAGTCTTACATTATAAAACGTATTTATAGGCTCGGCGCTGTTAAGATAATACCTATTTCTCGACGGGTTTACACAAAGCTTTGAATACATAAAAAGCTGTACGGAGCTTGCGGTTTTGCTTGTTATTTTCATAGACCCTTTCGCAGTAACCTCGATAAGACCTATTTCACGGGTCAGAACAGTAATAATCCTGTCGCTTTCGCCCATCTGTCTTTCACGCAATATCACTCCCGTCACCGTTTGCAACGTCATTCACCGCCTTATGCCTACTGTAATTTAAGTAATCCGATATTTTGCCGGACTTATAAAACATATCCCAGAATTTATCTTCCATAATAAATCACCTCTTGCAGATAGTATCTGCAAGTACGGCGCTATTTATCCGAAAGACCAAAATTACGGATTATTCCCTCTCTGTTTCTCCAGCCCTCCTTGACTTTCACCCAACACTGGAGATTGACCTTAATCTGAAAGAACCTTTCAAGCTCATCTCTTGCGTCAGAGCCGATTTTCTTGAGCATCGCACCGCCCTTGCCGATTACAATTCCCTTATGAGAATCTCTTTCACAGAAGATTGTTGCTGTAATATCGAGTATGCCATCTCCGTTTATATTGTCACGCTCTTTGAGCGATTCGATTGTAACTGCTATTCCGTGAGGCACTTCTTCATTTAGGTTTCTGAGAGCCTTCTCCCTGATTATCTCAGCCATAATCACCTTTTCGGGCTGGTCGGTAATTGCATCGTCAGGGAAAAAGTGCGGCCCATCGGCTGCATATTTCCTAAGGATTTCCATAAGCGTATCTATTCCGTCTTTTTCGATAACGCTGACAGGCAAGACCTCATCAAAGCGGTAAAGCTCAGTATACTCGGAAATCTTTGAGATAATTTTAGACTTGTCCTCAACTAGGTCGATCTTATTAAGAAGTAAAATTGTTTTCATTCTTGACGACTTAAAGCTCTTGATAAGATTTTGCTCGTTCTCAGAAATTTTCTTTGTAGCGTCTACGACAAGTATGATAATTTCACCGTCTGACACAGCATCTGCAACAGTCTTTACCATATGGTCAGAAAGCTTGTTCTTAGGCTTGTGCATACCGGGCGTGTCCATAAACACATACTGAGTTTCCCCTTGCGTAAGAACGCCTGTGATTTTAGTTCTTGTCGTCTGCGGCTTACTGCTGACGGCGGCAATTCTTTCGCCTACAAGGACGTTAAGAAGCGATGATTTTCCCACGTTCGCCCTGCCTACTATTGTTACAAATGCATTTTTTGATTGCGACATACTATACGTCTTTTCCTTTCAAGTTTTACTTTCCTACTCATTATCCTCTGTGTTTGTGTTAAAGCTCGTATCTCTTGAAACGCCAAGCTGAGAAAGGATAGCTTCTTCCTTTTCTCTCATTATACGTTCATCAAGCTTGCTTGTTTCGTGGTCATAACCCAATAGATGAAGCATCGAATGAACCGTCAAAAATCCTATTTCACGTTCAAGGGAGTGTCCGTATATTACAGACTGCCTGAGTGCTGTTTCAAGAGAAATTACAATATCTCCAATCACATAACAGCCCGTTTCATTATTAAGGTCATAAACGCCGTCCTCGCCAAGCGGAAACGACAGAACGTCAGTCGGTCTGTCTACGTTTCTGTACTGCATATTAAGCTCGTGAATTTGTTTATTGTCAACGAAAGACACGCTGACCTCGGCATCGCCCTCAAAGCTTTCATAAGTAAGTACAGCATGACAGCACTTTCTGATAAGGAGTCTGATGCCTGTCGGAACCTTTACGCAATCCTGATTGTTTGATATTAAAACCTTTACCTTACCCATTGTGTCTTTTACCTTCTTCTCTGAATTTTTCGTATGCCTTAATAATGTCTTGAACAAGCTTATGCCTTACTACGTCCTTTTCGGAAAAACGTCTGATTGAAATATCCTCGACATTCTTTAGGACTCGTACCGCCTCGATAAGACCGGATTTTCTCTTGTCAGGCAGGTCAATCTGCGTGATATCACCTGTAATGACAATTTTACTGTTAAAGCCAAGACGTGTCAGGAACATTTTCATCTGTTCAGGCGTAGTATTCTGCGCCTCGTCAAGGATTATAAATGCGTCGTCAAGCGTCCTTCCTCGCATATAAGCAAGCGGTGCGACCTCGATACAGCCTCTCTCCTGCTGTCTTGCAAACGCCTCAGGTCCTAACATATCAAACAGCGCATCATAAAGCGGTCTGAGATAAGGGTCAACTTTGTCCTGCAAATCGCCGGGCAAAAACCCAAGCTTTTCGCCGGCTTCAACAGCAGGTCTTGTAAGGATAATCTTGTTGACCTCGTGCGCCCTGAATGCCTTTACCGCCATTGCGACAGCAAGGTAGGTCTTTCCTGTGCCGGCTGGGCCTACGCCGATTACTATTGTATTATCCTTGATAGCCTGAATATACTGCTTCTGACCTAAAGTTTTGGGCTTAATAATCTTACCGCTCATTGTAACGCAAATACCGTCGTCGCTGAGCGTCCTGACCTCATCCTGTGAACCGTCGGCAACCATAGAAATGACGTATCGCACATTCTGCTCGGTTATTTGCTCTCCCTTTGCGGCTATAAACAAAAGCGATTCTACCGCCTGCGCAGCATTGTATGCGCCTTCTTCCTCGCCCGTGATTTTAATATCCCCGTCACGGTTCACAATCGAAACGTCATACTGCTTTTCAATAATTCTGATATTCTCATCATAGCTTCCGAACAAATTTGAAACAAGCTCGGAACGCTCGACATTTACAATTCTTTCTGCCATTAACTCACCGATTATCAAATACAAACTAAGACAGATTACGCACTGTCCCAAAGTATATTATATCATAATACTTCGTAAATTTAAAGTGTTTTTTAATCTTTTTTAGCCAAAATAGTTTGAGTTTCTCCTATTTCTCCGTTTATCACATAATAGACAGTAGCATCAAGTCCGTCGCTTGTTTTATTCACACGGACTTCCTTGTCAAGTATTTTACATTCCGACAGGAAATTCTCCTCATACCGCTCAATATCCTCATATAACTTCACTCTTGCTTGTTCATAAGACTGCACACTCTCGATGTAATCGTACTCGTCATAAGTTATGTGCGTTATGCCAACAGGTAATTCAAGTCCTAGGAACGAAAAATATGTTGTGCTTTTGTTCTCTATATATCTTCCGTTAATGTGGTCATCGAAAGAGATTTCAGCATCAAAAAGGCTTAACCGTTTTTCTGTCATCACGTTTGGCGTTACAACCTTTTCAATATCACAAAGCTTCTGCGAAAACTGAGCCGTTTCGCTGTATGTTCCTGTAACGCTGGCCTGGGCGTATCTATAACAGAAATTGTCATGGATATCCTTATACTCTCCGCTGACGAGAATTTGTCCTTTTGCAACTGCGTCGCCTACCATAACGCTAAGGCTTCCGCTGTAAACCTGCGCACCCGTTATGACAGCGTTTTTCGTAGAAATAATATTTGCCGGAACACGTTTTTCAGTCATTTCAGGCATCTGCTTTGTCTGGCTTATGTTTATGATAAGCGTGCTGCCGTGGCTTCTTATTCCGGCCCAGGCAATGCAATCGGTATCAAGCGTCAGCGCTGTTTCAACCTCATAGAAGCTAATGCCAGGAATAAATGTGCCGAAGCCTATGTCCATATCCTCCAAAACGGCATACACCTGTTCTCTTGTTTCTGCGTCTGCGCCTACAATTTTAATCTGCAATATGTGGTTAGACACAAAATTAAGTAGAAGTATCAAAACAAGAATACCAAAGTATATTCCATAGTGCTTTCCGTATTTTTTGATAACGGTTATTATGCCATGCTCCGACAATGTTTCAAGCGCACAACTGTAATCTGCGCATAGCTTTTTAAGTTTCCTGACAGATATGCTCAGTACCTTACCGTATATAACACCGCCTGACATTTCAATATCAGACAGACTTATATTTGAGACCAAAAGAGCGCTTAACAGCCTCTGTGTTTCATCACCTGTAATCTTAATATCACATATTCCAAGCTTTTTGAATATCATATACTACCCCGCCTTTTTTCTAATGAGACATTAGAAATGCATCCGTTGATTTCAATGCTTGTGTTAGTGTAGTTTGTGACAGTAAGACCATTTCCCCATATCTCTACATCATATTCACGGGTCAAAACCTTAACCATTATGTCACTGCATTCTATGATAGATTTACAGTTATCTACAACCACCTTATCATTATCAATTATGCTTATGTATGAATTGTAGTATGTAACTTCCTTTGCAAAATTCAATAATTTACTCAAAGCAATCGCCCTCCGATAAATTATATTAGAATTTGTCCCTGCATATACTCTAAAAGACAAACTTTCGGAGGACATAAATGAAAAACATACTCAAAACAACAGCAGTATTATCGCTTGTAATAACATCGTTTATTTATATCTCAGAAATATCTGAAGCTATTACCGACGCAATTTCAAGGTGTTTGAATGTCATAATTCCATCGCTGTTCATTATGATGGTGCTGTCAGATTACATAATAAAAAGTCAAATTCTTGATTGGATATCATTTATATTCACCCCACTTGCAAAAATAATCGGAATAGACAAAAAGCTCGTGCCGATAATAATTCTTTCAAACTCCGCTGGCTATCCTATTGGAGCAAAACTGCTTTCAATACTTGTAAAGGAAAATGCTTTACAGCGGAAACAGGCCTCCGTTATAGCGTCATATTGCTTTTCGGCTGGTCCTGCGTTCACAATAGGAGCGGTAGGATTGTGCGTTTACCAAAACAAAGAGATAGGCGTGTGTATATTCCTTTCAATTTTGCTTGCAAACGTCATAAGTGCAGTTATACTAAACAGAGCGTTCAGAATAAATAAAATAGAGATACCCGACCGGATAGGCAGCGCAAACAATAACTCTATAATAGACTCAATTGAATCAGCGGCACGTTCACTGTTTTCAATGAGCAGTATTATTATTGCATTCTCTTTTATTACTACGATAGTTAAAGTTATGCTTAACGCTTTCGGATTACAAAACGGTGGCGTCCAGACATCACTGTTACTTTCTTTTTTTGACGTTACATATTTGTCCTCCCTCTCAAAAACGTCTCAATACTACCTCCCCGTTATAGTGTCGCTTATCTCATTTGGCGGCATATGTGTATGGATGCAAAATACAAGAATATCGCAGAAAAATTTAGATATCCGGACTGCATTATTTATAAGGCTGGGCATAAGCATACTGTCGGGCGTTGTATTCAAGGTATTGTTTGGAGATTATTGTACCGATATTTTGAAAACGTTATCACATAATACACGAATAATTGTCAATATAAACAATTTCAGTTCGTCAATTTGTTTAATAATAATGATATTTTTGCTCTTTTATAAAAAAAGACTAGCATTTCAGAAAAAAGTGTGATATAATGTCTATAAAGACAGATATCAGTTTAGAAAAGGAGTGTCTTATATGGCAAAGAAAACTTATTTTGGTAGTAACATTACACCTTCCTGCTCTTACTGTGTATACGGAAACAGAGCTAAAGAAGGAAACAAGGTGCTTTGCGAAAAGCAGGGTCTTGTAGCCGGTGACTATAGCTGCAAGAAGTGGGAATATGACCCAATCAAGCGTATTCCTAAGAAGCAGCTAACACTTCCGAATCAGGAAGACGATATTATCTAAAGTATATGAAAGCTCCGTACAATTTGTACGGAGCTTTTTTATGTGTGGTACGGTGTAATTCAGTAAACGGGTTACACCGTTTTTTATTTGCGGAAGCTGCCAATACAGCTTTCCTGCTTGTTATGATATAGGCATACCGTTATTTATCATCTCATTTTACTTTTTTGAAACAAACTCTCAAACTCTAACAACTCCGCACCCAAAGGATCAGCAAGATCCCAAGAATCTATTATTATTCGAGGGAATGACAAGATATAATTCGGATTCGTTTCTATAATCCGTAATTCAGAACGAATAAATTTCAACTGTCTTTCACGGCAGCTTTGAGTTTTTTTGTTTTCTATTTCGGCAGAAATTTTGTCTTGCAATTCCATATTCATTTTTTGCAGTTGTGCATTCATATATCAAATATCCTCTGTTCCGTAATAGCTTACCGTCCTTCTAAATTTAGATTTGCAATATTCCATTTTTCTGATATATCTCTAAAACTATTATAACAAAGCTTTGTGACTTTTTCTATATGCAAAATTCAGAGTCATCACAGAGTATTTTCGTAACAATACATATAGACTTCTTACATTCTGCCTCGATACCCAAATCCAATGTTGTTTATCCATAAAGCTGTGTTCCAAGGGCATATGTCTGATGAATATATCTCATCTTTGCAGTACCAATAAAATTATATTTCAGTGGTTTTTCAAATTACTTATGTGGCTTTGCCCTTGCAGGAAGCTTTTTATCTGTTATTCTGTCATTTCAAGAAATTCTTCTTCTGTGATAATCTTTACCCCAAGCTGCTGCGCCTTTGTAAGCTTACCGCCTGCCTCCTCGCCTGCCAGTACATAGTCGGTTTTCTTGGAAACAGAACCGCTTGCTTTGCCTCCAAAGCTTTCAATAATCGCCTTTGCTTCATCACGTTTTAGGGTAGGCAGAGTACCTGTAAGCACAAATGTAAGTCCGCTGAATCTCAAATCCACGGTTTTCTTTTGATACTCTGTATTCAGACCGTAGGATTTAAGCCTGCCGACAAGCTCGATAAAATGCGGCTCTTTAAATGCAGAAACAACACTCTGAGCCATAATGTCGCCAAAGCCTTCAATCTGTGAGATCTCGGCAGCATCGGCATTAATTATGGCGTCAAGCGAGCCGAATTTCTCGCACAAAAGCTTTGCAGATGCCTGACCTATGTTTCTGATACCTAAGCCAAACACAAGTCTGTCTAGCGAATTTAACTTTGAGTTTTCAATTGCTTTTATGAGATTGTTTGCGGACTTATCCTTGAAGTTATCAAGGGTAATCAAATCCTCAAATTTAAGCTCATACAAGTCGGCTATAGAATGAATAAGTCCGCTTTTTAAAAGAGCGTCAACAATTGCAGGACCAAGGCCGTCAATATCCATTGCGTTCTTTGAAGCAAAATGCACAATGCCTCTGTGCTGTTGTGCAGGACAAGCCATATTAGGGCATCTTATTGCGGCTTCTTCAAGGCTTACTTCAAGCCTTGCTCCGCAAACAGGACAGCGCTCGGGAAAGCAAAACTGCTTAGTATCATCGGCTTTCTGAACAACACAAAGCACTTCGGGGATAATATCCCCTGCTTTTCTGACTCTTATTGTGTCGCCTATTGAAATGTTCTTTTCGGCAATAAAGTCCTTGTTATGGAGCGTTGCTCTTGAAACGCTTGTGCCGGCAAGAAACACAGGCTCAAATACAGCTACAGGCGTAACTGCGCCTGTTCTTCCGACATTAAGCTCTATGTCAAGCAGTTTTGTGTCTTTTTCTTCCGGTGGAAATTTATAGGCAACCGCCCATCTGGGGTATTTGGCAGTAGAACCAAGTTCTTCACGCTTGGCAAGGTCATCAAGCTTTATTACCACTCCGTCAATGTCAAACGGCAGAGAGAACCTCTTTTCACCTATTTCCTTAATTCTGTTTATAATCTTTTCTGATGTGTCAAAGCAGGCATAGTCGGGAATTGTCTTAAAGCCAAGCTTGCCCAAAAGGTCGAGAGATTGCTTATGCGAGGTAATCTCTTCGCCTTCTATACGCTGGATATTAAAGCAGAATATGTCAAGGTTGCGTTTTGCTGTAATAGAAGAATTTTTCTGTCTAAGCGAGCCTGCCGCGGCATTACGAGGATTTTTAAACGGCTGTTCGTCGTTGCTTTCCTGCTCAGCAACCACCTGCAAAAACGACTTCATCGGCATATATACCTCGCCTCTGACTTCGATCGAAGGCAGTTCTTTTGACAGCTTCAGAGGTATGGACTTAACGGTTTTCAGGTTTGCTGTAACGTCCTCACCCACAAACCCGTCGCCTCTAGTTGAGCCACGGACAAACATTCCGTTTTCGTATTCAAGCGACACAGAAAGTCCGTCAATTTTGGCTTCTACACAAAACTGAGGATTTGGCACAGATTCTTTCACCCTGGAAATGAAGCTTTCAACTTCCTCAAATGAGAAAACGTCCTGCAGACTGCCCATCTGTACTGTATGAGTTACCTTTTCAAAGGTAGAAAGGGTTTCACCGCCTACTCTGAACGACGGAGAATCCGCTCTTACAAGCTCGGGGAACTGCTCCTCAAGCTCTTTAAGCCGCCTGTTTTTCATATCGTAGTCGTAGTCGCTTATCTGTGGGTCATCGAGAACATAGTAACGATGTGCATGGTAATTAAGCTCTTCGACCAGGCTATCTATTTCCTTTTTAGCATCAATAACGTCCATATATCACACCTCTGAAACAAATCAATGAATATAGTGTTATTATAGCATATTATTTGCTGATTTACAATGATGATTTATCTTTTCACCTGTATTCGTGCTTAAATTAAACACAGCTTCTACGCCTGTATCTGCATTTTGGGAAATTGACTTAATTTGCAGTGTGATATTTTTCCAGAAATCAAAAAAAATTTTATTTTTCGACAAAATTCGACAAACATTCAGATACAAGTGTGCTATAATAAAGACACTGAAGGAACCACTCCTCTCAGTACAATTACCAAAACGCAAAAGCAACCCTTCTGACATTCGTGCCGGTCGGGCTGCTTTTGTTTTAATATATCGACATATTTGCCTTGATATATACGACATAAAATGTTATAATTAAACTGAGGTGAAGCCGTTAATGAAAAATATACCAAAGCTACGAAATCTCTTTATGCTGACTATTGCCGGAATAGTGAATGCATTTGCAGTCACTGTTTTTCTGTCACCTGTAAAGCTCTATGACAGCGGAATTTCAGGAACGTCAATGTTTCTTGCACAGATTACACCTGAGTATCTGACGCTTTCGATATTTTTGCTTGTGCTTAATATTCCGCTCTTTTTGTACGGACTGAAGAAGCAGGGTGCAAGATTTACTATATCCGCTATCTACACAATCACAATATATTCTGTTGCAGCCTGGCTGATAACAGACATTCTTCCGATAGACGTAAGCATCGCATCTCCGCTTGCAGGAGATGATTTACTGTTGTGCGCATTATTCGGAGGCGTAATCTCAGGCGTAGGAAGCGGTCTTGCAATACGATTTGACGGTGCTATGGACGGTATCGAAGTTCTTGCGGTCATATTTTCAAAGAAGATTGGTCTTACCGTGGGAACGTTCGTAATGTCATACAATGTTATTCTGTACATAATATGCGGCCTTATTATCCACAGCTGGATTCTTCCTCTGTACTCGATTATAACCTACGCAGTCGGACTTAAGGCAGTTGACTTCGTTGTAGACGGCTTTGACAGGGCAAAATGCGCTATGATTATCACAGAAAAGCCCGACGATATTTGCGAAAGCCTTACCCAGTCGTTTGAAACCGGTGCAACAAGACTCGACGCAAAGGGCGGATATTCCGACGCTGATAAAACACTGGTTTACTTTGTTGTAAACAGATTTCAAGTTACCAAGATGCGTGATATAGTTCACAGCATAGACCCTAAGGCATACATAACAATTTCTGATGTCGCAGACATCTTCTCATCAAATCATCATAAAAAATAATCAAAGGCAAACCGTTAAATGCTGTCGTCATATAGTAATAAATCCAGAGAAGAAAGATATCTTCTCTGGATTTTGCTTATAATACTTTATATGGGTACACGACTAAATGCTAAGTCTTTTAATCAGTATCTTCTTTTTTTAGTATTAACGCCTACAACTCCGCCGATTGCGCCAAAAAGCATTGTAAGCAAAAGCTTTCCGCCTGCGGAAATTCCAAGTGCCGCTTTTGCAAATACAGATCCTATAACAAGAATTACCATAAATATAACTACGCCGCAGATAACACCTTGTAAAAGCCCGTTTCTGCGTTTCTTTTTTGCACACAGATATCCGCCGAAATATCCTCCGATACATAGCGATACCGTCGCCATAACAGACACAAGAGCAGGCGGTGCGTTAATATGGCTAAGAAGCATTGCAAAGCCAAAAAGACAGATAAGTATTGTGCCTAATCCGACAAAAACCGAAATAAACATATATGCCATAGGAGTGTTTAAAAGCTTACGGCGTCTTGAATATCTTGACAAAAAAAATCCCTCCTAGATATAAAATACACTTTGTATAATATATCTATTCGGGATCTGCATTTCTTATTCAGCTTTAGAGAAATTAATCGTCGTGCTCGGTATTGCACTTAGCGATAGCCCATTTCATAACTCTGATTTTACTTCTGTCTCCGCCTGTTTCAACAACGACTGTGTCGTCCTTGATTGAGAAGATAATGCCGACGATACCGCCTGCTGTTACTATCTCGTCACCAACCTCAAGCTTGTCACGCATTGCCGCATCTTCCTTTTCCTTCTTTCTCTGAGGTCTGATAAGGAGGAAATAGAAAATAACAAGAATAATTACAAGCCAAATGATTGAAAACCAGCCTGTTATACTTGAATTTGCTCCGGAGGTAAGCATAGAAATTGCAAAATTCATTTTAAACATCCTTTCAATTGCTGTATGTTACCGATAAAGTACCATATTATTATACTATACTTCAAAGAAAATTTCAACCCATAAAATTGTATTATTTTAAAATTTCGCTTATAGCTTTCCTTTCGCTCTGCATCCTGTCCATTAGCTCACCTTCGTCAAATAATGTACGGTAATTATAGAATGCAACTGCACAGACATTCTGCAATTTATAGGCATCATTAATCTGGGAAGCAATAATGTTTTCCGTGTTTCCGAACTCGGTTTCCTCGGCAATCTTATAAACCCCAAGACCTATTACAAGCTGAGGTCCATTCTCGCTAACCATATTACTCCACTTTTCAATTGTAGTAAGGTATGGTGAGCTGCTGTTATATCCAAAATAAACCTGAGGGATAATAATATCGCAGTAAAGCTTACTTTCGCACCATTTTCCTACATCTGCGAACATCTGAACATAGTTATTATTCACATTGCCCTGCGGTGAAATTTCAAAAACGACCGACGGATTTGCTTTCTTGATTTCAATGTTCATCATCATTACAAGCTTTGAAATATTGTTCATTCGCCAGTCGCTGAGAGAATCTTGTCCGGATTGTTTAAAAGCTTCAGCGTCAAAGCTTTCATCTGTCGTAGGATAGAAATAGTCGTCGATATGTATTCCGTCGACATCATATCTTGAAGCTATTTCTGCACAGCCTGCCGATACGAGATTTCTCACATCACCGTAAGCAGGATTTAACCACATATAGGGATTATCTCCAGGCTTTACAATCTTCTCGCCGATATTATCATACAACTCAAAAAGCTTATAGTTAAGCTCCTGACCATCTGTGTTTTCAATATTTGAGCATCGAAGGGGGTTTATCCATGCGTGGAATGAAAGCTCTAAGCCATGAGCCTCCTCAATCATTATTTCAAGCGCATCGAAAGGCTCGCTTTCCCCGAACGCCGACGTCCAAGGATAGTACAATGACGGATAATATGCGTCGCCGAATGCTCTGACGTGGACGTAGACGGTGTTTGCACCGAGACTTTTAATATTTGAAAAGGCTTCGTTTATGCTGCTTCGAAAGCTATCCTCTGTGCTGTTTCTGAGCATCTCGTCAAGCTCAATGTAGGAAATCCAAACCCCGACAGGATTATCATAGTTTACAGCATCATAATCATTTTGGGGAAACTCAGATTTTCGTAGTACGTCGTTCAGCTCAGAAAATCCATCGTAATGGGTAGCTGACAGATGAGCTTTATAGTCGATATACCGATAATCGTTGTCAATAGGTATAATCAAAGAAACCGCAACAAGCATAATACATATTACCACCGCTGCAGATTTAATGCTTTTTATCTTCAAGGTCTTGTCCTTTCAAATCGTGTTCTTATTAAAAGTATATTCCGTCTTTCATATAATAATGCAAAAGCCACATCAAAAAATGTGGCTTAAAATCTATAATTTGTACCCGATAACTTCACCCATAACAATCGGCGTTTCTTTTTCGTCGATTGTGTTCATCAGTATATCGGAATCAGGTGAAACCTTACCCTCTTCAAAAAGCTGAATTATTGTAGAGCCGCCAAACTCGAACATTCCCTTTTCCATACCACGCTTAAATTTTGCCTTTTCGTGGTGATTGGAAATCTTGCCCACAAACAAAGCGCCTACTTCAATCTGGATTACGTCACCGAAATTTTCAGTTCTGAGAAGCGAAAACTCACGGCAGTTCTGTCTGAACACCTTGACTCTGTTTATTGCAATAGGCTGGACGGTATGCAGCATACCGCCGATATAGAAGTTCTTAGTCTTTACGCCGTTATCAATATACGCATACCTATGGTAATTGTTCGGCTCTAAGCGATAGATAAAGCACCAACCGTTCTTATATTTCTCGGCAAGCTTATTACTGCGGAGAAGCTCTGCTACTGTATATGACACATCCTTGATATCAAATACCGAGTCCTCGTCAATTTTGTAAACGGTAAGCTTTGAATCGCAGGGACTGCAAAGCTTGTTGTCCTCATCAGAGAACGGTCTGGCTTCTCTTTTCAGCTTTCTTGTAAAGAAATCATTGAACGATGAAAAACTCTTTTTCTCACAGTAAGTAAGGTCGATGTCATATTTCTTTATGTATCTGTCCACAAGCGGAAGCGACAGCCTGCTATTAAGAAAAAGTCTTGCAAGCTTTGAAACCGACACAGCGGTGAAAGGCTGAAGGAGAAATCTTCCGGCAGCGGTCTTGTACATAGCGTTCAAAAACAGATTGCTGTTGTTATAATCAATTTCAATACCTTTGCGGAACACTTCGTTAGTCATCAGAATACTCCTTATTTATCAGTTAAACTTTGTGAAATCTATAAGCACCATAAAGAACTCAGCCAGCCCGATAAGTGCCATGAAAATCATACCTACTGAATGCGGCTTTCTGATTTTGACAGGTGTTATAAACGCAATTGCAACTACAAAGAGAGCAACTGTATAGAAAAGCGAGAAATCCGGAATCGGTGCATACTGTGCGAGGCAATAAACAAGCGGAACGATAAGTGCAGACGAAGTAATAGGGAGTCCCTTAAAATACTTTCTGTTCTCGTCGGTTTCGTCCTGTCTTTCTTCCTCTGTAACATTATAGTATGCAAGTCTTATAAGACCCGCAAGCACAAATACACAGGCTACGATGCCATATAGCTTACTTACCTTATTGATATTATAGCCTAAAACTGCCGGAAGTACGCCAAAGCATATAAGGTCACAAAGCGAATCAATCTGGATACCAAAGCGCTTTTCCTGCTTTGTTCTGGTCTTTTTTGTTCTTGCAATCTTACCGTCGAACATATCACAGAAGCCGCAGAGCATAAGGCAGATTACAGCCTCCTGGAGATTTCCGTCACAGGCGCTGAAAATACCTGTTACACCTATAAACAAGCTGACATATGTCAAAATTACAGTATAATCATAAAATCCAATCATTATATTTCAGTTAAACTGGTTCCCCCCGTACATACATAATCCTTAAATATTATACTCCATATTTACCGATTTGTAAAGTAAAATTTCAAAAAAGTCAATTTCTAAAGCAAAGGCAACGCCGCACAGAGCTTTCACGTCTGACACTTTGTAATATATGCAGGCAACAGTTGTACAATTTTTGCACGGTGTTGCGTCTGAAAATCAATACTCAATAAGCTTTAATGCACCTGTTGGGCAGGCGTTAAAGCACTTATTGCAGTTTTTACAGTCTGCAATTACGTCAGGAGCGCTAAATTCGGGCTTTATAACAGTGCCAAATCCCCTGCCTACAAATCCCAGAATACCCTTGTGTGCAACCTCGTCGCACACTCTTACGCAGAGTCCGCATAGTATACACTTGTTCGGATTTCTCTCGATTGTAACAAGCTTTCTTTCAACGGGCGATATGTTTTTCTTACCGACAAAACGAATGTCTTTTAGATTTACATAATTTGCATACTTTATAAGCTTACAATCATCATAGTCGTGACAGCCACATTCAAGGCAACGCTTTGCCTCAGATTTTACCTTTTCCTCATCATCGAAACCGAGATTAACCTCGTCAAAATCTCTTCTGCGTTCTTCGGCAGGTCTTGCAGGCATCTCAATTCTCTGCTTTTTCTCATGCTTTGTAAAGTCGATATCCTCGTCGTTTCTCTTTGATACAAACGGAGCATTGTACGGCTTTATGCTTCCGTTAAGATAACTGTCAACGACATCTGCACACTTTCTCGCTTCACCGATAGCTTCAATTGCAATACCGGCTCCCCTGTTTGTCGCATCACCGACTGCAAAAATATTTTGATCAGATGTTCTGAAAGTTGCTGAATCTGCGCTGATTGTTCCCTTTCTCGTAAGCTCAATTCCGTCAAGTCCCGTATTATTGAGTGTTTGACCGATTGCCATAATGACCATATCAACATCAATATACTCAAACTTGCCCTCAACAGGTACAGGAGAACGTCTGCCGCTTGCATCAGGCTCGCCAAGCTCCATAACCTGGAGATTAATCTGTGAAACATTACCGTCTTTACCGATTATCTCAGCAGGATTTGTGAGGAACATGAAAGTTACTCCTTCCTCCATAGCTTCCGAGATTTCGATATCCTCGGCAGGCATTTCAGACCTTGTTCTGCGGTAAATTACATATACCTCGTCAGCGCCGCATCTTACGGCAGTTCTGCAGGCGTCCATCGCTGTGTTACCGCCGCCGCAGACTGCAACCTTTTTGCCATTTAAATCAGGAATTTCGGATTCCTGTGAAGAAATATATCTAAGGAAGTCAATTCCTCCGACAACTCCCTGCAAATCCTCGCCCGCCACTCTCATCTGCATACTTTTCCAAGCGCCAACTGCGAGTATAACAGCGTCATATTCGTCCTTTAACTGCTGTAAAGTAAAATCCTTGCCAAGTGAAACACCATTTTTAAGCTCCACTCCGATAGACCTAATCTCGTCAATTTCTCTGTCAAGAACGCTCTTAGGCAGTCTGTACGCAGGAATACCGTATCTCAGCATACCGCCCATCTTCTTCATTGAGTCAAAGACAGTAACGCTGTGTCCATGCCGTCTGAGAAAATATGCAGAAGTCAGACCGGCAGGGCCGCCGCCTACGATTGCGACTTTCTTACCGCTGTCAGGCTTGCAGACAGGCACGAATGTATCCTTTTCCAAATCCTTGTCTGCGGCATAGGATTTTAAAAACGCAATTGAAAGAGGCTGGTCAACAAATCTTCTGCGACAGTTGCTCTCGCACGGATGTGGGCAAATTCTGCCTATTGAGGCAGGTATGGGAATGACATTCTTTATCGTTTGGGTTGCGCCGTGATAATCTCCCTGCGATATCTGTTTCAAATA
This sequence comes from Ruminococcus sp. Phil15, assembly GCA_001940995.1. Taxonomy (GTDB): domain Bacteria; phylum Bacillota; class Clostridia; order Oscillospirales; family Ruminococcaceae; genus UBA7477. Next base: position 257,144 of record MSHC01000034.1, on the reverse strand, counting down.
CTTCTGGACATCGGTACCGGCAGGACAGTTAAGCTTGCAGGGACCAAGACAATCGCCTTCGTGGTCGCTCATAAGTAGCTCTAATGCAACCTTTCTTGAACGCATAACTCTCTCGGAGTCTATTGACACGACATACCCGTACTGTGCCTTTGTTGCGCAAGCTCTCATAAGCTTAGGAAGCTTTCTACCGTTGCCATCGTCTATAATCTCAACAGCGCACAGTCCGCAAGCGCCAAAAGCCGCAACGCTTTCGTGGTCACAGAGATTAGGAATATCTATGCCGTTATCTTTAGCAACCTTGAGTATGTACTCATCCTTGTTGCAGATGCATTCTTTTCCGTTAATTGTAATCTTAATCTGTTCCATACTTAAAGTCACCTCAATTCTTAGAAATTGCTTTAGTCTTGCAGATACTCATACACTGACCGCACTTGATACACTTATCTGCATCAATAACGTGTGGGCTTTTAAGTGTTCCGCTGATTGCAGAAACAGGACATTTCTTTGCGCAGAGCGTACAGCCTACGCACTTACTGCTGTCAATTTCATAGGTCAGCAGACTTGTACATTCCTTTGCAGGACACTTTTTATCGTTTATATGTGCCTCGTACTCGTTTCTGAAATACTTGATTGTTGTTAACACAGGATTCGGCGCTGTCTGTCCTAAACCGCATAGTGCGCCGTCCTTGATTGCCCCACACAGTTCCTCAAGAAGCTCAATATCGCCGCTCCTGCCGTTGCCCTCGACAATTCTTGTGAGTATTTCCTGCATTCTCTTAGTGCCTATCCTGCAATGGACGCACTTACCGCAGGATTCCTTTGCAGTAAAGTCGAGGAAGAACTTTGCCATACCCACCATACAGGTAGACTCGTCCATTACGACCATTCCGCCGCTTCCCATAATTGCTCCTGTTGCGGAAAGCTTTTTATAATCGATAACAGTATCTAAAAGCTCGGCAGGAATACATCCTCCCGACGGCCCGCCCATCTGAACTGCTTTAAACTGCTTATCGTTCTTGATGCCTCCGCCGATATCAAATATAACCTCACGCAGAGTCTTGCCCATAGGGATTTCGACGAGTCCGCCACGCTTAACCTTTCCTGTAAGTGCAAACACCTTAGTACCCTTGGAATCCTCTGTTCCCATTGCTGAGAAAGCCTTACCGCCGTTCTCGATAATCCACGCAACATTTGCAAAGGTTTCAACGTTATTAATGTTAGACGGCTTGTGCCAGTAGCCTTCTTGTGCAGGAAACGGGGGCTTTAACCTTGGCATACCACGGCTTCCCTCAAGCGACTCGATGAGCGCAGTTTCTTCACCGCACACAAAAGCGCCTGCTCCAGCTTTAATTCTGAAATCACAGGAAAATGTACTGCCCATTATATTTTTTCCGACAAAGCCGAGAGCTTTTGCCTGCTCGATCGCTTTTTTGAGTCTTACGATTGCAAGAGGATACTCTGCTCTTACATACACAACTGCCTCTTTTGCGCCGATTGTATATGCGCCGATAAGCATACCCTCAATGAGAGAATGTGGGTCGCTTTCAATGACGGCTCTGTCCATAAATGCACCCGGGTCGCCCTCATCGGCATTGCAGATAAGATACTTTTCGTCTCCCTGCGACTGCTTTGCGGCATTCCACTTAAACCAAGTAGGGAAACCTGCGCCGCCACGGCCGGCAAGACCGGATACCTTTACCTCTTCGATAACGTCATCCTGCGACATAGAGAAAATAACCTTTTTAAGTGCGGAATAACCTCCGCACGATATGTATTCATCAATGCTCTCTGGGTTTATAATACCGCAATTACGGAGCGCAATTCTTGTCTGCTGAGTAAGAAAGCTATTGTCTTCATCCGTAATTTCAAGAGAAAGCGTGCTTTCAAAATTACCGCTAATTACTGCGTCAGCGATACATTTAGCTTCATTTTCTCCGACCTTGACAAATCTATGAAGCTTTCCGTTATCTTCCGTAACATCTACAATAGGCTCAAGCCAACACATCCCAATACAGCCGGTAATTGAAATATCAAAGCCTTTGTCGGAAAGGTTATTTTGGAGTACAGTCATTACTTTGGAAGCACCTGCGGCAATTCCGCAGCTTCCCTGTCCAACCATAATTTTCATATATAATACACCGCCTTTGTGCGTTTAGTTGTTATTGTTTTTAAGCTCGCTAATTATTTTCTTAACCTTTTCAGGAGTGAGAGAGCCGTATGTTTCATCGTTTATCATCATAACCGGTGATAGGCTACAGCATCCGAGACAGGCAACAAAGCTAAGAGAGAAAAGGCCGTCGTCCGTAGTTTCGCCGTCATCGATACCAAGTAATTCTTTAATGGTCTGTGCAATGGTTTCGCTGCCGTTAACGTGGCAGGCTGTACCCTTGCAAAGAAGAATCAGATATTTACCAATAGGTTTAAATCTGAACTGGGTATAGAATGTAGCAACGCCCATAACCTTAGCAGGGGTATTTCCCGTTGCTTCGGCCACTTTATAGATCGCCTCTGTCGGCAGATAACCGTAAATTTCCTGAGCCTGCTGGAGAATAGTTATAAGACTTCCCTTAACGCTCGCATAATGTTCAAGAACGGGATTCAAAAGTTCGAGATTTATGTTATTGTTACAGCTGCACTGACACATATTTATCAACTCCTGTGTTTTAGACATATATTTAATTGTAACACATTTTATTCTCTAATTCAACAAAAATACAAAATTTCTTTAAGAAAAATGTTTCAAATATTCGTCTCAAATTATGTAAAAGGATAGAGAAAATATCCTTATCACAAGACAACGAGCAATAACTTTGCGGCATAAGAATATTCATGCGGAACAGAACATTAATAAAAGCACGTCGTAAGACAGGATTGCTGGGTGAAAAATCATCTTAGCATTTTCTCCATATTAATCTCGTCATCGTCACATCATTATAAACAATGTACGCATTGCTTCTGCTATTGCGATACGAATACGCTCTTGCCAAAAGTCTGCTGCTATCCGATACATATTTCTTTTGCGCTTCTGACACCTTAATGTCCAATCGCCAATTATCTGGATTTATTGTCGCTAATCTAACCATTATTAACCTTTTTACAAATTCTTATCCGTCTTTCTACCGTATAATACTGCTTTAACTTTATGGGTGCAAAATAAAAAACCTCTCTTACCTTAACAGGCAAAAGAGGTTCTATTGTTGGTCATCCGGAACAAATAAGATAACACAACCATAAGTAAAATTTATGCGTATTCAGCGTTGCAGAACATCTATGACTGTGTATGGCATCATGTTCTTATCGCTTTTAATCGTTTCCTATTTTACTACGCAAGAAAATCTTCATCCCAATCATCCAAATAATCGAACATTCTTTGATTTTCCTGTTCCCTATCATAGCTATCTGATATAAAACGCATTGCTAAAGCAAGATCTTGTCTGTCATTTCTATAATAATCATTCAGAATGGATCTGATCAAATCGTTATAACCGCTGTTTGGATTGATCTCCATATATTTTTTTAGCATTGATTTAATTGCAGGATGCTTTCTTCGCTCTGTAAAGCTGCAACCAAATGCCCGTTTGATCGTTGAAGCTACCTCGCTTTTGCTTGCGGGATATTCTTGTGAAAACGCAAACATAGCTATATTCAGATTTGATACCAGATGCTCTCTCAAATGATTTTGACGGATCGAAGCTTTTCTCGACGCACTGAGGGCGCTTGCACGCACTCCTATTCCGATATCGTCCGAATTTCTCAGTTTGGTAACGTCAAAGGTGGGATACAGCAATTCCGCAACAAATCCATTCGTACTCCAGCCGCTGCCTTCCTTATTCCAGATATGTCCTGCACTGTTTTCACTTGTGATATCCAACCATGCAACTTCATTGTTACCTCGGTCTGTGATAACTATATCCGGTCGAGTATAGCCGTGCGTGACCTGCAGCAATACTCGGTAACCGTTTCTTGCCGATCTGTACTTTGCCATCAGTTCCTGATTAACCATTTCTTCGACGGCATATCCGTAATACGCATTCATAAAAAGAGGTTTCCCAGTGTTACAATATCGCTCTATTTTTTCAAGCCAGTTTTTCTGTTTCGGATTATTATAATTAAGCGCAGATACATTATACGCTTTATCCGCATACCGCTGAACCAAAACGTCTATCTGCTTTATTAAATTATAAAGATAATTGTTCTGCTGAGATTTGATTTTATATGTATCTCTGTATATTTCTATCATAAAGATCACGCTCCGCAAAGCCGATCGGCATACCGTCAGCCTGTAGTAATAGGCTCGATGACCGAAGCAAAAATGCTGCTCAGCTTTGCCATGCCCTCAGCGGGAGGCTGCTGCGCCGCTCTTGCGTAGATATCGTATTTTGCGGACTTGTCACTCTGGCGAGTGTTTTCTCGGCTTGTCGATACATTGCCCGTAACAGATGCGCTAAAGCCCCATGCGCCAAATCCTGACTGGAAGCCTGTTTCGGTCGTGTCCGTATTCTTCTGCGTAACGACGTCCTTGACCTCCATGGTAAAGCGCACTGTCGCTTCATCCATGGTAAACGCAGGAATCGGAACAAGAGCAAGAAGCGGAGCCTCCACCTCTACGGGAACTACCTTCGTAGAACCGCTGTTCGAGTCCACAACGGTACGATTGAGTTTAAACTTTACCACACGAGCCTCTACGCTCTCGTCCTTGCTCGTATCGGGCATTGTCTTAAAGGCAAGCTTAAAAAGCTGGTCGAGATAAACGTTGCACAGCTCCGCCTGACCCTTTGCCACCTCGATGATTGGCTGAGAAACCAATAACCCCAAAGGAACTCCTACAAAATCGTTTGTGATTGCCATAATAAATCCTCCCGTAAATATATAATTTAGCTGCAAACTAAGTTACAGCATTTCATGCAGCTTTGTTTCGATTCTGGCTATTCCCTCTGCCGTATCGGAACATTTCAAAGTAATTTCCAGAGTTCCGGCTTGTTTTGATTCAGCGTTGTCCTGCGCTGAATTTGCTCCCTGCGCCGACACTTGCAATCCTCCGTTATTTTCTTCTGACACGTCGATATTCAGATTCAGCTTTACGCAGTCCAGATTAAGATTTTTATGCTGAACCAAAGCAGCTATAGGAGTATACAGCACTCTTGATTTTCCACCCGAATCGGGTATCTCCACCTCAACGATCTTAGGCGTGTATGTAATATTCCCCCCGTTTTTCTCAGTTTTATCAAAATAATTGCCGAAAAACTGACCGACGGAGTTATACTCGATCGCCTTGTGTGCTTCCTGAACCGCTATCCCTATTGTCTGAAGCAGATCTTCAATTTTCATTTTATTTTTCCTTTCTGTTATTACAACTTAAACCAGAACGCAGACTCTGTCCTGCGGAATGTTATATTTCTCCATCAGTACTGCCAGATCGTCGCTGATCTCAACTATCTGATGATTTTTGCAGCCCGATATAGGTACCCACGCTGCATACCGTCCTAGTACGATCTGCTCTTTATTATTGTTTTCTATGACCTGTTCATCTCCGAGATCAGAAATAAAGCATTTACCAAAAAACAATTCTTCCCATTTCATAACAGACATCCTTTCTGTATGGATTACTATTTAATAATATGCGTTTGTATTCGGTAATATTCTGTAAAATTGTTTCTTCTACTGTTTCATAAGGGCAATTTGCAATACTCTTTTTCCTCGCAGTCGATGTAATCTTTTGCGAACTGTTCCGCTTCCCCAAGACTACCTTTCAGCAGTTCAAAAGACTTCTTTTCCTGCCGATAAAAGCTTGGATAACCCTCGTATCTGTTTAGTGTCGGGGAATCTCTTTCGTCAAGCTTTGCCTGATTTTCGGCAGAGGTCTTGTTCTGAGGTTTCGGCATTTCAAGCCTTTCGCTAAGTTACTGTAGTTTTATGCCTATTTTTCGAAGCCACCCTATCTACTTCAATATGTACCTTACTATAAGTAGTCTATTAGGGGGATTGGAAATTTCATTAACACTACCTGTATCAAAAATATTATATCAAGCAACATTGATAGTATTCAGCAGTTCACCAGAATTATCATCGAAAACAAATATATAATCACCGCAGGATTCAAATGTGTATGACCCCCCGTCTTGAATTTCATCTGCAGATTGTGAATCTATTACTTCCCATTTATCAAGCGAGTATGTTAAATATTCTCCGTTATAGTAAGTTACAGCTTTTTTATTATCTGCATAAACGATTTTTTCATGCTTTTTGGTAAATCTTGTATTTGTTACCTTATAATCATCGATATTTACGGTTACTATGCAATCGCTCTGGTGATATTTAAGATTATAGCTCATTTTAAAATCCAAATGAGGGTCTAAAGGATACTCACTTCCTATAAATATGAGATCATTATTTACAGGAAACAGAGAAACAATGCCATATCCTGTTGGTAATTCGATAGTATTATCATTTGTTGTGTCATACAGAACAGTTTTATACAAATAGATCGTGCTTGTATTTGTAGTTGATGTATGTATAAGACAATTATCGGATAGATAAACAAAGTGCTTTGAATAATCTTTTACTGATGAGGCAACCTTATTATTATCAAAAAAAGCAGAAATGCTGCAATCAGTTAGATCTTCACATATTAAAAAATCTGTGTAATGATAAACAATAATGTTTTCTTTTATTTTCTCAGTTTCAACTTCTTTTTTATCTTTTAACGTCGCGATATCCAGAACATGATATTTACCAACTGTGTCGATATAAAAAATTTCGTTGTCAGATACCGCAAACTTTGTTGCTTCTTTTGGAAGTTCATACTTACATATCGGAGAAAGTGATTTATCGTATCCTGTAATTTCTTTATCTGCATATACAAATAATGTACTGTTATTTGTACAGATCAAAGAATTTCCGTTAGTGCTCAAAACACATTTATTATTACTATATATTCCCTGATTGCCTGTGTAATAATATGTGCTATCAAACTCACACATCATATTTATGGTAGATAATCTATCAACATAAATTATATCAACATTTTTAATCTCTTTGTTTTTATGACAAGAAACACCCCAAAGAACCAACAGTGATAATAAAATTAAAATCTCTACAATAAGACGTTTCATAACATTTTACTCCATCAATAAATAACATAACCTACATAGAAATAACAATTTTTACTGATTGATTTCTGGATAGATGGATCATCCCAAGTAGTACCGATCATTAGAATACATACTGCCAGAACAATCTATAACTAAGACACCATCCTTAATTGTATTTTAAGACTAAATTCCAACTCATTCAATAGCAAATCATAATTTTTAATAAAAAAGAAGCAAAGTCTCTCACTTAGACGTTTTGGTTTATTATAGTATAATCGGCAGCTCAAATCACGTATCAATATAAAAACTACTAAAAAGCATCTACGGTTTAACCTTGAATTTTTTGCCCCCGAACACAAAAAATCCGCTATAAATAGCGGATTTCTCGGTGGACATCTATATTATAGTCCAAGTATGGGGTGGGAGGTGGGATTCGAACCCACGGTCTTCGGGACCACAATCCGACGCTTTAACCAGCTAAGCTACACCCACCATATAACAAATGCTGAAGACGAGTTCAGCATTTGTGGCGCGTCTTGCAGGACTCGAACCTGCGGCCTACTGCTTAGAAGGCAGTTNNTGCTCTATCCAGCTGAGCTAAAGACGCATAAATAATGGAGCGGGTGATGGGAATCGAACCCACGCGGCCAGCTTGGAAGGCTGGAATTCTACCATTGAACTACACCCGCACTTAGATATCTTCAAGCAACGATAATAATTATATCACCATTTTCTGAAGATGTCAAGTCATTTTGGCAAAAAAGTCGCCAAAATTTCAAATTTGTCTATTTGTTTTTATTCTTTTCAATACGATGCTGAAATTTGTCCATAATTCTGCCACGGAAGAAAAGTCCGAATCCTGTTACTATAATTACAATCACCGAACAGGTTATGGCAAGAACATAATTCTCATCTCTTATGCTTGCGCCGACGACTGCACTTATTATTACTGCCGGTATTCTCGCAGGGATAATAACATAAAAGAAGTCACGCTTCTTGATTTTAGTGAGCGGCAGAAGATATGTCAAGATATCCTTTGGGAAACCCGGCAGCAGGTAAAGAAGCGCAAATCCTGTTACTACCTTTTGCTCGTTTTGTAAAAACTTATATTTTGATATCTTTTTCTCGTCAAAGAAAAGCTGCACTATCGGATAGCCTATGAGCTTTACAAGCACAAAAACTACGACCGAGCCTAAGTATATTCCGACTGTGGAGAATATTGCACCTTTCACGGTACCGAAAAGCATTCCGCCTAATATCTGGAGAGGCGGAACTACTCCCAGAATTATCTGCGCCGCCTGCAAGGAAGTGAAAAGTATAGCACCCTTTATTTCATTTTCTTCAATTATCCCTTTCAGATATTCCCTGCCCTCATTTGTCTTTAAGTGAGCTGCAAACGGATAGAGCTTTACTGCCATAAAAACAAATGCTCCGCCGACAATTACAAGAAGCAATATCTTGGTTATAAGCCGTCTTTTATAGGTGGCACTATTTTTATCCAGCTGAAGCTTATCGTATTCCCCCATTTTTTCACCTTCTAAATCTATTTATCTAAGTGCCTGATTATTTTTCTTCTGAACCATTTGACATAAGATGTAATAAGACTTGTAACCGCAATATCGTAAATCACAAACACTATGTTTGCCGCTACAAGCAAAATCGGCAAAGCATATTTGCCGAACTCCTCGATACTTTCCGACAACTCGGGTGAGCTTACAAGAAGCATTACAAGCTTGTAGTACAGGATTACTGCGGCGTTAAACACAGCCAGCTTTGATGCCCACTGCAATGGTCTAAGCTTGATTTTGGTTTCAAGCACAGACTTCAATATAGGATAGTATCCCATAAAAGTAATGAACAACAATCCTGCCTCCTTATTCGGAACGATAAAGAACGTCAGGAGTGCAAGACCCGCATAAGTAAGAAACGCCCAGCCCAGTCCTATTTCAATTACGATTATTATAAGCAATATACCGGCAAAAGCAGGAATAGCGTATTCAAGTCCGGGAAAAAGAGAGGACATTATCATTGTGACAAGACTCAGAGCGGAAACTATTCCGCCCAGAGCCACTTTATAGCTAGTCTTTTTCATATCTTAACAACAGGAAATCAGGTCTCCGCCCATACACTCACAGCAACAATCGGCACAGATAAGTCCCTGACATACGTCGCAGCCCGAACAGCCCGGATTTCCGGATGATGTATTGTAATGCTGACTTGGATTTCCGTTCATATATCCGCCACGCTGAGCGTTCATCTGGTTAAGCGCTGCAGAATACTCTCTGTTATTAGGGTCCATAGTGCAGGCTCTTGAGAAGTATGTGTAGGCGTCGTTCAGCCAACCTCTCGAATAAGCGATACTGCCCTTTAAAAAGTACCACTCTGCATCTCTGTACCCCTCTGAAATATTTGAGAGAATCTCATCAGCCTGGGTCACGTTGCCGCTCTGAATATAAGTTCTGACCTGTCTGTAATTAGAGTTTGACGAGTAACCGCTTCCCTGCGAACTTGAAGAACCGTAACCGTAGCCAGAACCACTTCTTCTCTGGTTCATAATCTCGTCAAATGCGGCATTGATCTCAGTCATCTTATCATTTGCAAGGTCATTAAGAGGGTTGTTTGAATAGTTATCGGGGTGATATTTCTTAGCAAGTTCTCTGTATGCGAGCTTGATTTCTTCATCACTAGCGTTAGGAGAAACGCCTAAAATCTTATACGGGTCTGTCATACTTCATTTCCATCCTTTTCTGTGAATTTATCTTTCAGAAGCTGAAAACAGCTGTTTTTCAGTCCAAAATATATTATATTATCGAGTATAGGTTTATATTTATGCAACGTAAGGAGAGTATAGCAGTTTGCAAGCTCTCCGAGGGTCATATTAACGCTCTCAGTTACAAATTGCATTATTTCGTTTTTCTGCTCAGGACTAATATCCTTATTAAGAGAAAACTGCTTTATAAGCGGATTAAAGTTTCTCTTTTTAATATCGTCGAAAAGGTCATCAGCCGCATCGCAAAGATAAATATATCTTCCAAGGCAGTATCCGAAACGCTTTAGTATTCTCTTTTCGTTCTCATTTTCTGAAATACTCTCCGCAATTGCCTCCATCATTTTTGCTGAAGGCTCTGCGGCAAGGTCAATTGAGCATTCAGGGTCGCTTTCAACCTCTGTCTGCCTTCTCATCTGAAGCTCAATTTCTTTTGCGAGCTCAGGACACACAGCTTTTGCTTTCTTGTATCCCCTTTTCAGAAACAGTAGCATAAACCTCGCCAAAAGCTTTTTGAGGAAGCCTTTATCACAGCAATCATCACGAAGCTTGTGATAAATCAGAATTTCTGCGGCTACGGCAGGATAAGAAAGTCCGTCGTCACATCTAACACAGATTGTCTTTTTGATAGGATGTGCAACACATCTGCATTTTCCTGCACAGGCTGAATAGTCATTTACTGCGGAATTCATAAGCGACAGGAATGCGAAATCATAGCTGAGGGTCATCGTTGCGGTAAATCCATAGTCCTTTTTAATCTTCTTGCACAAGCCACAATAGAATGCTTTGTATGTGTCATATTCACAGACCCTCATCTGCGGTTTGAAAATGCGTACATAGCCAAACACTCTATTTCACCTCGCAATATATTTTCTATTTTAACATATTTTTGCAGTTATGTCAATATAACAAAAACAAAGCGACGCCGCTCACGGCATCGCTTGAATTTATCATTAGACTTATTCCGAATCGCAATTGTCATTCTGACCGCCGCAGCAGGACTTTTCGTCAAGGCTCTTTGGGAAAAACTCGTTGATCGGGAATGAGAGCTTATCGAAAAGGTCGCATGGACTGTCGGAATTTGTTGTACATTCCTTTTCAGGAACACAGTAATCATAAGTAGGAACGAGGATAGGTACTCTTCTCATAAGCTGTACGATTGAGAACATACCTACTGTAACATACACATACTTTGTTCCGCACACGGGCGGCTCCTTTTCACACACCAGGCACTGTTCGACAGTAGAACAGGTAGGAATAGGCCTGCAGGTAAACTTGATGTCAAGAACGATCGGGTCTACAACATTTACACTTGCGATAGGCAACGGATTTCTGCAGGATGAAAAGCCGTCCGGTGTATAGACTGTATCTTCGTCAGAGTAGAAGGTCTTTGTTCTACCCTCGCTGCCAAAAAGTATAACCTTCTTTGTAAAGGTAGCTGTGCCCTGTACCTGTGTAGGAACAGAAGATGCCGTCGGATAGACATCGACATATACATTAAATGCATATGTAATATCTACTGCATAGAAGCCGCAGTGGAACGGAACAGGCTCAATCGTGAAGCTCACGCTCACGATTTCTACGCAGCTTGATTTTACAAAACAAGCCGCATTTACGAGATGCTGGTCGGCGGCAGTAAAGGTTACTGCCATATCTTCAAGGCAATCTTTGTCCGAGCAAGAGTCAAATATCTTCATAGCGTCGATACAGGTGGCTTCCTTGAAGCAATTTGAATTGTTCATAATATCGCTCATATTAGTCCTCCTAAAATAGAATATAGATCGCATACAGCGACAGATTTAAGGCGGCGCACGCCGTTACTACATTCTATTCTGCGGTCGGATAAATGTGCAAAAATCGGCAGGAAAATTTCTCTCCTGCCGAAAATTAACGGTATTATTACAGAGTGCGCTTAGCTGTTTTTATCAACGGTATGGAAGGTCTTGAGGTTTCCGATTTTCTCGTTTCTCTCCTCAAGTACTTTTTCTACGTCTGACCAGTCAAGTCCCTGATTTGCACAGAGAACCATAACGTGATAGAGCAGGTCATTGATTTCGTTCATAAGCTCATCGTTATCGCCGTTTTTAGCTGCAATAACGGTTTCGGTAGCTTCCTCTCCTACCTTCTTGCAGATTTTATCGACGCCTTTTTCAAAAAGGTAGCAGGTGTAGGAATTTTCCTGCGCAATGCCATTTTCAAACGCCTTTTTTCTAGCCTTGATTACTTCAAAGATCTCCTGATATACTGTCATTTTTATTTCTCCTCATCATTATATAATTCATTAAAGAAGCAGCTGTAACTGCCCGTGTGACAGGCTACCCCCGTCTGCTCGACATTTACAAGAAGGGTATCGTTATCACAATCTCCGAAAATTGAAACGACCTTTTGAAGATGTCCGCTTGTTGCGCCTTTGTTCCAGTATTCCTGCCTTGAACGGCTCCAAAACCATGTGTAGCCAGTTTCCAAGGTTCTCTTTAGGCTCTCCTTGTTCATATATGCGAGCATAAGCACCGTTTTAGTATTGACCTCATAGCATATCGCAGGGATAAGTTCGCTCTTTGCAAAAAATTTGTCAAGGTCGTTTATATCAATTTTTATCATCTATTACCGCCTCTTTCGTGGAATTTATTACTACTCATCAAAGTAATATAATAATCTGCTCGCTTACCAATCCGTCAAGTAATCCCCATACGAACATAAAAGCGACAAACAAAACCAGAGTTCCGAGAAACTCAAAGACAAACCGCCTTAGCTTTTTCACTTCACGGATGTATACATATATATCCAACATAAATGCCGCAATGCATAGGATCAGCGAGATACTTCCTGCTATAACAAAGAACGGATGTGAATAGGGATGTTCCGAGGGTTTATAATCAAACACACAGAACACGCTGATGAAGCTGTAAAAGCCAAGACTGCCGAAAACGATGTATACAAGCGGACTTATATATCGAAGCAAGCCTGATTTCCCCTGCCTTCTCACCGAACGATAACTCCCTTCCTTTTACAGTAATCCTTGACCTCGCCTACCGTCAGCTCCCTGAAATGGAAAAGCGAAGCCGCCAAAGCAGCAGTTGCCCCCGTCTTTTCAAAGACCTCGTAAAAATCATTTATCTTTCCTGCGCCGCCGCTTGCAATAACCGGAATTGTACAAGCATCGCATACTGCCTTTAGCATTTCGATATCAAAGCCCTCTTTAGTGCCGTCAGCATCAATAGAATTAAGGCAGATTTCTCCTGCGCCAAGCTGTTCTATCTGTTTTACCCAGTCGATGAGGTCGATACCCATATCGACTCTGCCGCCGTTGATATACACTGTCCACTTACGGTCGGCAATTTTCTTTGCATCTATTCCGACGCAGATACACTGACTGCCGAAGATATCTGCTCCATCTTTAATAAGCTGTGGATTTTTTACAGCCTGAGAGTTTACGGAAACCTTATCTGCACCTGCTCGAAGCGTTTCTCTTATATCTTCGACCGACTTAATTCCTCCGCCTACCGTAAGAGGCATAAACACCTTTTTAGCCGTTTCTCTTACGACATCAAGGAAAACTCCTCTGCCCTCGTAGGAAGCCGTTATATCGTAAAACACAATTTCGTCTGCGCCCTGCCTGTTATATTCGGCAGCGCAAAGCACGGGGTCTCCGACGTCCTTTATACCCTCAAAATTTACGCCCTTAACTACCTTTCCGTTACGGACATCCAGACAAGGGATTATTCTTTTTGCAAGCACGATATTCCTCCTTTGAAATCTACACTGCTTTCTCTGATTTATTCACATCATATTCTCTATCGTTCTTGATTATAAACACCACTGACCACAAAAAAACAATGCCCAATAACGTATATTGCAGATAGCTGTTAAATAAAAATGCAACCACAGCATTGTCATTCCAATCGCTTACAAATGCAAAAGCATTTGCCGGAATGTCATAAACAAAATGCAGAATCATAGGTATTAAAATGTTGTGGGAATGCATATAAACAGCCGCATAAGCAAACCCCATGATACCCGTAAACAAAAAATTATCTAATGCATCTGCGATTCCTGCACTCCCCGGAATATGTAAAGCTCCGAAAACTACAAAAGAAAGCAAAGCGTATCCAATTCTTCTTTTTAAAGTACGTTGACCGTTAAAGTAACCCTCCAAGAGGAACGCCCGACAGGTTAACTCTTCCCAAAATCCAGTCGTTATCTGCTGACAGAACAAACACGAGAACGCTATGGCAAATGTCGTATTTATAAACTTCGCTGTGCCAAAAACTAAAACGGCAGTATGGCGTAACGTAATAGCTATTATTGCTGCACTAGCTAACAAAGCACTTTTGGCACCGTTAAAATTGATAACACTTGCCCAATTTTCTTTATGAAAAAGCCTGACAAACAAAATAAGCTCAATTATTCCGAAAACAAGCCTTTGAGCAGAGCTAGAAAAATACCACATCGCACCGTCAAAGCCAATGGCTCTGAATATTTCGGCTATTCCCCAAAATGCAAGATTAAAAAAGACGCAGAACAAAACCCCAATATTATTTCTGTATATACTATTTACCTTTAGGTTAGTCAAAGATAAAACCCCATTTCAAAATGTCATTTTTACAAAATTCGCAAGAATTTTCAATCCGGTATTGCCACTTTTTTCCGGGTGGAACTGGGCGCCGAAAACATATTTTCCGTCAGAAACCATAGCCGGCACGATACCTCCGTATTCACTGTACGCTACAATATTTTTCATATCGGTAACAGCCTTGTAGGAATGAACAAAGTATACAAAATCGTCGCTTGTAATACCGTTCATAACGGGGCTGTCAAAGCATATTTCAAGCTTGTTCCAGCCCATGTGAGGAACTACAAGTCCAGGCTCTGAAATTTTCTCAACCGTACCGGAAATAAGTCCCAGTCCGTCATACTCGCCGAACTCATAGCCCTTGTCAAACAAAAGCTGCATACCAAGACAAATTCCGAGAAACGGCTTCCTCTTTGCTTCCTCTTTGATAACAGGAACAAGTCCGCTGTTTTTTAGGCTTTCCATCGCTGCGCCAAATGCGCCCACACCGGGAAGAATGAGTGCGTCTGCGCTTCTGATTTCGTCAGGGTCAGCGGTAAGCTTATTTTCTATTCCAAGGTAATCCAGCGCATTCTTAACGCTGAATATATTACCTGCGCCGTATTCTATAAGTGCAACCATAGCTTACAAAGCTCCCTTTGTTGAAAGGATTTCGTTTGAATCTACCTTTATAGCCATCTTTAAAGCGTGTGCCAATGCCTTGAAAACGGCCTCGGTCTTGTGGTGGTCATTGCTTCCGTAACAAGACCTGATGTGTAAAGTAATTCCTGCATTGAAAGCAAACGCTCTCATAAACTCCTCTGTGAGGCAGGAATCGTAATCGCCTATTCTGCTGTCTTTAAAATCAGCGTCAAACACGAGAAAAGGTCTGCCGCTTATATCAAGAGAGCAAAATCCAAGTGCTTCATCCATAGGGATAAATGCCGTGCCGTAACGCACAATTCCGCACTTATCTCCTATTGCCTTAGCAAATGCCTGTCCAAGGACGATACCCGTATCCTCAACACTGTGGTGTCCGTCAACATTGAGGTCGCCGTTAACTTTAACATAAAGCGACACACCGCTGTGGACTGCGAGCGCTGTAAGCATATGGTCAAAAAAGCCTATGCCCGTTTCAATTGAAACTTCCTTTTTCTCGTCATCGAGTGAAAGCTTGACTGAAATATCAGTTTCCTTAGTCTTTCTCTCAACAAAAGCTTCTCTCATATTGTATCAGTCCTTTCTTGATTGTTCAGAATTTCCGAAAGCGCAGAAAACAGCTTGTCCATCTGCTCCCTAGTGCCGACTGTGATTCTGAGATTGTTATTTATTCTTGGTTTATTCCAATATCTGACGTAGATATTTTTTTCCTTTAGCTTTTCAAATATCTCCTTTGCAGGAACTCTGTTATGAGATGCGAAAATAAAGTTGCTCATTGAGTCGGGAAAAGTAAATCCAAGCTCTGAAAGCCTGTGCTTTGAGTACTCTCTGACAGCTATAATCTCGTTTTTTGTTTTCTGAAAATACCCCTCGTCACGGACTGACGTAGCGCCTGCATACTGTGTGACCCAGTTCATAGTGTAAGAATTGATTGAAAACTTAACATCATTCATAAACCTGATAAGCTTTTCGCTTCCGAATGCATAGCCTATTCTCATACCCGCCATAGAGCGTGATTTTGAAAACGTCTGCACAATGAGAACATTATCAAATTCATCTATAAGCTCAAGACAGCTTTCTCCGCCGAAATCTATGTACGCTTCGTCAATGATAATAACGCTCTGCGGATTTGCTTTTACTATCTGCCTGAACATTGAAACGCTTTGCAGAACGCCCGTCGGCGCATTTGGATTAGGGATAACTATTCCGCCGTTGTCGCAGAGATAGTCGTTCACGTCGATTGTAAAATCGTCCTTGAGAGCCTTAGTCTGGTAAGGTATTCTGTAAACATCGCACCAAACGTCATAGAACGAATATGTGATGTCGGGAAAGATGACAGGCTTGTCTGAATTGAAGAAAGTAAGAAATGCCATTGAAAGCACGTCGTCAGAACCTACTCCGACAAAAATCTGACTGTTTTTTACATTATATCTTTCTGAAAGAGCGTCAACAAGCACAGTCGAATCCGTATCGGGATACAGCCTGAGCTTATCAGCGTCAAAATCTCTAACGACCTTTTCCGCCATAGGCGATGGAGGAAAAGGATTTTCATTTGTATTAAGTTTTATAACATCAGTTGACTTTGGCTGTTCACCGGGGATATACGGAACAACCTTTCTGACGTTTGATTCCCATAAATTCATTTGTTTACGTCCCCTTAGATTAATCCTCAAATCTGATTTTAACAGCATTTGCGTGAGCTGTAAGGCCTTCTCTTTCAGCAACGGTAACTATGTCCTTCTTGGCCTGGCAAAGAGCATCTTCGGTGTAATAGATAAAGCTCTGACGCTTTTCAAAACTATTTACACCGAGCGGTGAGAAAAATCTTGCGGTACCGCTTGTAGGAAGAACATGGTTAGGACCTGCATAATAATCGCCGAGCGGTTCCGGAGCATACTGTCCGAGGAACATAGAGCCTGCATTGTTGATCTGTCCTACATATTCGAGCGGATTTTCAAACAGAATCTCGATGTGTTCGGGCGCAAATCTGTTCGCCATTTCAACCGCCTGTGACTTATCTTTGCATACGATAATTGCGCCGTAATCCTCAAGCGACTTTCTTATGATATCCGCACGGCTGAGGTACTGAAGCTGCTTTTCAAGTTCGTCTACAACATCATCGGCGCTCTTTTCATCGGTAGTTACCAGGATAGCGGAAGCGAGCACGTCGTGTTCTGCCTGTGACATAAGGTCTGCGGCAATATACCTTGGATTTGCTGTGCCGTCGGAAAGCACGAGAATTTCGCTCGGACCTGCGACCATATCAATATCAACAGTACCATAGAGCAGCTTCTTTGCAGTTGCTACATAGATGTTTCCGGGACCTACGATTTTATCGACCTTTGGAATTTGCTCCGTACCGAAAGCAAGCGCCGCAATTGCCTGCGCACCGCCGGAAAGGAACACTCTGTCAACTCCGCAAAGTGCGGCAGCTACGAGGATATCCTTATTTGGCGTACCGTCTTTAAGGGGCGGAGTAACCATAATGATTTCCTTAACTCCTGCGATTTTAGCAGGTACTGCGTTCATAAGAACTGAGGACGGGTAAGCGGCTGTACCGCCCGGAACATAAAGTCCCACTCTTTCAAGACCTCTTACACGCTGACCTAAAATAACGCCGTTATCCTTTGTATCAACAAAAGACTGCGACTTCTGCTTCTCGTGGAAAATTCTGATATTTTCTATAGCATTAAGAAGCGCATCTGTAAAATCAGAATCAGCCTCTGTGAGAGCGTCATTTATAACCTCTCTCGGAACTTCATAATAGTTAGGAAGCTTTCCGTCAAACCTTTCCGTATAGGATAAAACAGCCTTGTCGCCGTTTTGCTTTACGTTATCAATGATCTCGCTGACGACCTGAGTTACCTTTTTATTTGTTTCGCCGTTTCTTTTATCAAGGTCGGCAAAAAACTTGTACTCATCTGTGCCGTTTGCATATATCTTTTTCATAGTGATATCTGTCCTTTCAATTGTTATATATTAGCTTCAATCTGTGATACGAGCTTTTCAATTTCCTGCTGACGAAGCTTCATGCTGACTGTATTCACGATAAGTCTTGCGGAGATAGGGGCAATAAACTCTATAACCTCAAGACCGTTTTCCTTAAGCGTTGTTCCTGTTTCAACAATATCTACAATTCCGTCTGCAAGTTCAAGGAGCGGAGCCAGCTCAACAGAGCCTTCAATCTTCACGATTTCAACGTCCATTCCCTTGCTTTCAAAAAAGCTCCTTGCGACATTAGGATACTTTGATGCAATTGTCTTTACATCATAGCCGCCGAAAAATCTGTTTCCCTTTTTGGTTGCAAGCGCAAACCGACACTTGCCAAATCCAAGGTCGCAAAGCTCAAAATACTTGCCCTGCATCTCCATAATAGTGTCCTTACCTACGACGCCGATATCGCAGACGCCGTGTTCAACGTATGTAATAACGTCGTTAGCCTTAGCAAGCACGACCTCCATATTTCCGTCGGTGATAGGGAGAATAAGCTTTCTGCCCTTTTCCCTTACCGCTGTACAGTCGTAACCGATCTTCTCGAAAAGACCGACTGTGTCCTTTTCAAGTCTGCCTTTTGTAAGAGCAATTCTAAGCGGCTTATTCAACGTAATCACCATCCTTTAATGTAAGCTCACGAATTTTATCGGAAACGATATATAGCTTATTTATCGTCTTTTCCTTGCAGTAAGCAATCGTTCTGTCGAGGTCCTCAAATACTGCGTTCTCACAAATCTTACCCTCAGAGGCAAGACCCAACGCAAATGTAATAGCGTCGATACAATGCCCGTGTTCTGCATACACAACTGCGTCGGGAGATTTTGTTACAGAAGAGAGTCCGAGCTTTCTTACCAATGCGGCAACTAGATTTACGTTAACGGCAAATCCTGTTGCAGGAACATTATATCCGAACTCCGAGATAAGCTTGTTGTATCTGCCGCCCTGAAGCACCGCTTCACCTACGCCGCTGAGATATCCCTTGAACACAATGCCTGTATAGTAATCGGTTCTGTTTACGATACCAAGGTCAACCGAAAGTTTATCGCCGAGACCAAGTCGCTGGAGCGAATGATAAAACTCTTTGAGGTTTTCAAGAATAGCCTGAATCTCATCATTGGCTACAAGCTTAGACGCCTTGTCAAACACCTCGACTCCGCCGAAAAGTGACGGGAGCTTTTTGAGCGCCTTTGTCACATCATTCTTTCCGATAGAGTCAAGAAGGTCGTTAAGCGCTGGATAGTTCTTGGCTTCAATGAGGTATCTGATTTCTTCGCAAACGCTGTCGCTGACCTCGAGAAGCGAAACCAACTCCTTGAAGAATCCTATATCGCCTATTTCAAGTCTGAAGTCAGTATTTTTATATGTTTTAAGCACGCTGACGGCAATACTCATGACCTCAAAATCAGCACGCTTATACTCAGAGCCGATAAGCTCAATGCCAGACTGTACTATTTCATCGGAACGACCCTTTAAAAGCTTATTGTTCTCATAGACATTCTGAGTGTAGAAAAGTCTGAGAGGAAGCGATGCGTCACGGAGTCTTGTGGCGACAAGACGAGCAATGGGAATTGTGCAGTCAGGACGGAGCGTAATAAGCCTGCCCTTAGAGTCAGAGAGCTTATAAAGCGACTCCTGCGAATACTTTCTTGCACCCGAATTAAAAACATCATAAAACTCGATTCCGGGTGTTACGACCTCGCTGTATCCCATTCCTTTGAAAATTCTAATATACTTGTCTTCTACTTCCCTCATTGCCAAACATTCGTCAAAGAGAATGTCCTTTGTGCCTTCGGGAGTAATAAGCTCATAAGTCCTCATTACTGTTTCTCCTTAATTAATTTTACCGTAGTAAAGCGTTACTATGTTATCATATTACTATGATAACATAGTGCAGTGCTTCTGTCAAGCACAATTTTAGCCAAATATGACAAACGGGCGAATCTAATGCTGTTAATATTGACCAAGCAACAAGCATTAGAAGAACGAAATCTGATTTGTCTCAGGAAGGTCTCCAAAGGCATGGCATCGCATAAGCGCTTCAACAACAGCCTTTGTAACGCCGCTCGATTTCTGGAAGTCCTCAATTGACACGAAATCCTCACATTTTGAGGCAGCGTCAAAAACAGACTCTGCGGCAGAACGTCCTACACCCTGGACTGCTGAAAACGGTATTCTTATCTTGTTGTCCTCAATCTGATAGATGAACGAGTGAGACTTTTTGATATCAATCGGCAGAAATTCGTAACCTCTTGCCATCATTTCATTAACTAGCATCATCATATCTAATGTATCAGAGTCGGTTGCAGAGATACCGTTACCCATTGCTTTAAGCTCATTAATCTTTGCCAGAACGGCGCTTCTGCCCTTCATAACTATCTCCGCATCAAATCCGTCAGCCTTAACCGTAAAGGTCGTTGCATAGAATGCAAGAGGAATATGCACCTTAAACCAGCAGAGCCTTATTGCAGCTGTAACGTATGCGGCGGCATGGGCTTTCGGGAACATATACTTGATTTTCAGACAGCTGTCGATATACCACTCAGGAACGCCGTGGTCACGCATATTCTGCTTCATATCCTCCGTAAGCTTAGACGGTGCCTTACCCTTACGGGTAATTTCCATAATATTGAACGCAAGCTTAGGTTCAAGTCCATGGTAAAGGAGATATGTCATAATACTGTCACGAGTTCCGATAACATTTGAAATGTCGCATATACCGTTCTTGATAAGGTCCTGCGCATTTCCCAGCCAAACGTCAGTTCCGTGGGAAAGACCTGAAATCTGCAAGAGATCAGAAAAGTTCTTAGGTCTTGCATCAAGCAGCATCTGACGGACAAACGGCGTACCCATTTCAGGGATTGCGAGCGTGCCTGTCTGACACATAATATCGTCCTCAGTAACGCCGAGCGACTCGGTTGAGGTAAACAGCTTGTATACATCGGGGTCAGACATCGGCACTTCATTGATATTCATACCCGTCATATCTTCGAGATACTTATACATTGTAGGAACATCGTGTCCAAGCTCGTCAAGCTTTAAAATCGTATCGTGCAGCGAACGGAAGTCGTAGTGTGTAGTTACCATATCCGAGTCAACCTTTTCGGCAGGGTGCTGTACGGGTGTGAAATCATAAACATCGTAGTCAGACGGAATAACAACCATTCCGCCCGGATGCTGGCTTGTCGTTCTCTTGATATCAACGCAGCCGTTAACAAGCCGCTGCTCTTCAGCTTTAGAAACTGTTATGTTTCTTTCTTCAAGATACTTTTTAACATATCCGTATGCCGTCTTGTCCTGTACCTTACCTATCGTACCCGCCTTGAAAACGTGGTCCTCACCGAAAAGCTCTTCGGTGTACTTATGTGCTTTAGACTGGTAGTCGCCTGAAAAGTTAAGGTCGATATCAGGGGCTTTGTCTCCGTCGAATCCGAGGAATGTTTCAAACGGAATATCGTGTCCGTCACGGTGAAGCGACTCTCCGCAGTTTGGACACATCTTTTCCGGAAGGTCAAAACCAGAACCTACAGAACCGTCTTCAATAAACTCGCTATAGTGGCACTTCTTGCAGATATAGTGCGGCATAAGCGGATTTACTTCCGAGATACCTGACATAGACGCGACAAACGATGAACCGACAGAGCCACGGGAGCCAACCTGGTAGCCGTTTTCATTAGAGTTAGCTACAAGCTTTTGAGAAATCATATACAGCACGGCAAATCCGTGTTTAATGATAGAGTCAAGCTCTCTTTTAAGACGCTTGAACACGATATCCGGAATATGTCCTTCAAAGTACACGGACACATCAACGTCTTCTCCGTCAGGTATTTCAATTGATTCAGGGGCGCAGTTACCGTAGATTGAACAGCAACGCTTCCAGCAGATAACCTGAAGCTCGTGAACTGCGCCCTCGATATATGGGGTATATGTGCCGTTAGGGAACGGCCTGAGATCGGGGTCGCACATATCCGCAATCATATTCGTGTTCTTGACAACGACCTCGAACGCCTTTTCCTCACCGAGATAGTCAAAATCCGAAAGCATTTCTTCTGTCGTTTTGAGATAAAGAGGTGCCTGATTGTCGCAGTCGTCATACTTGACGCTTTGGATAATCGCTCTGAACTGGGCGTCGCCCTTATCAAGAAAATGCACGTCGCCTGTTGCACAGACGGGAATATTAAGCTCCTCACCAAGCTTGACAACTGTTCTGTTATAATCTCTTAGCTGCTCAAGCGAAGAAACCTCGCCCTTACGGTACATAAACTCATTGTTGCCGATAGGCTGGATTTCAAGGAAGTCATAGAACGATGCGATAGAGCAAAGCTCGTCCCATGGCTTGTCTGCAATAATTGCTCTGAAAAGCTCGCCCGCTTCACAGGCACTGCCTATGATAAGGCCCTCTCTGTGCTTCACAAGCTCAGATTTCGGCACACGGGGAAACCTTTTGAAATATTTAAGGTTTGAGTATGAAATGAGCTTATAAAGATTTTTAAGTCCGACATTGTCCTTAACGAGGATAATCTGGTGGTATGTATCCTTAGGCGACATAGACTGAACGTCTACAACGCCGACAAGTTGATTTAAGTTTGACATATTTACGGCTTTTATACCGTGTTCTTCTGTAAGCTGACGTGCAAGAGAACAGAATATTGCGCCGCATATTTTCGCATCATCGCAGGCTCTGTGATGCTCAAACTCACCGAGGTTAAGTCTTTTTGCAACTGTATCAAGCTTGTGCTTTTTAAGGTCTTTAAGCATACATCTTGACATAGTGAGCGTGTCGATTGTGCAATAACTAAATTTTATACCCAGTCTTTTTACAGATGCGTTTATAAACGATGTGTCAAAGCTTGCGTTATGAGCAATCAAAACAGGCTTATCACCGCAAAATTCCATAAACGCTTTCATTGCGTCTCTTTCGCCGGGGGCATCGGAAATCATCTCATTTGTAATGCCCGTAAGACCTGTAATGAACGGAGTTATCTCCTCGCCGCAGTTTACAAATGTATCAAATGAATCTACGATTTCTAGATTGCGGATTTTAACTGCTCCGATTTCAATAATCTTATTGACTCCGGACGAAAGACCCGTTGTTTCAAGGTCGAAGGCTATAAACTCGTCGGTAATTGCTCTGTCGTCTACACCCCAGCTTAACCTTATTTCATCGTTGACCTGGTATGCTTCCATACCAAATATGATTTTAAATTCTCCTCCGGAACCTCTGATGCCGTCAAGCGCACTCATAGCGTCGGTAAAGCCCTGACAAACTCCGTGGTCGGTGATCGCTATTGCCTTATGTCCCCAACTGAACGCACGCTTTACCAGCGAACCGGCAGGTGCAAGTGCGTCCATCATTGACATATTGCTATGGCAGTGAAGTTCGACACGCTTCTGCGGAGCATTGTCCTTTACCTTATTCTTGCCGACAATCATAAGGTCTGTCGGGTAAACGTATGTAAGGTGGTCAAAATCATCTTCGGCAATCGTACCCTTGACAATGATAGTTGTGCCTGTTTTTAGCTTATCGAGCGCAGCGAGCATCTGTCCCTTTGTAATCTTGGATTTTGAATACTTGCTGACCTTTTCGCTTGCAATAATCTTAATTGTATTTGAGCTTGTATAGTCAGTAAACATAATGTTTACGATAAGCATTTTGTTCTTAGTTTCTTTAGTTTCGACCGAGAAAATATCTCCCCAGAGAGTGCAGACGTCCAAGGATATGTCAGCCTGCTTTTGAGGGGTGAACTTTTCATTCTCCCCGAAAGGCTTACCGAACACAAGCTTTGATTCCTTACCGATGAGCATACTTTCCGCAAGATTGATATCAAAGCTCTGCATTTCGCAGGCTTCCTGAGAATTGCTCTTTGATTGAGGAGCAGGAATATTGACAGGAATCTGTGAAAGGGTTTCATTGTTCTGCTGTCTGAATTCTTCAATATCAGCATTAAGCTGACCCTTGAATGTGATTGTGACATTAAGAGAAAATATATCAAATATCAGCTTTGGAAGAATCTTGTCGATACCTGCGTGCATAAGCACATTGTAGCCGCCGTTTTTAAGATCTATTTCGAGATTAGAACCTGAAAGAACTGCATCTGCGTCGTCAAAAAAGCCATTGACCACAGGAAACACCCGTCTTAAAAGCTTTACTATCTCGGGAAAATACTCGGCACAAAACAGATTTGGCGGATATTTGACCTTTAGGGTAAATCCTCTTAGCTTCATCGCCTTTGCAATATCGGTTTCAAAAGACTCTATAACATCGTACTTAACAAGTTCGTCAAAAGCGACCGTTGCGGTTATTCTATCTAAAAGGCTGGTAACTTCAAGCCTTAAAACTTTTCCCTTTTCAAGCTCTCTTGGAATTAAATTACTGTATTCTTCAAAGAGCGCAAGCATTGTGTTTTCTGCCATTTAAATTTCTACATCCTTTAACATACTTTAGAGCAGTTCAATTTCTTTAAGAAGCGCAGAAAGTGCGTCCTCCTCGGACACCTTGCAAAGCTTCTTTCCGTTTTTGAAAATTACGGCACAGCCGTCGCCGCCTGCAATTCCTATGTCGGCTTCGCCTGCCTCGCCTATTCCGTTCACTACACAGCCCATTACGGCAACTGTGATATTTTTGTCGATATCTCTTGTGGCATCTTCAACTCTTTTGGCAAGTCCAATGAGGTCGATTCTGGTTCTTCCGCAGGTTGGACATGAAACGATTTTAACGCCCTCACCCTTACCTATCGCCTTTAGTATATCCTTAGCGGCATAGATTTCCTTTATGGGTTCATCGGTCAGCGATACTCTGATTGTTTCACCGATCCCGTCAACGAGGAGCGAGCCAATGCCGACAGCAGACTTAATAATGCCCATACGCTCAGTTCCTGCCTCGGTAACACCGAGATGGAGAGGATAGTTGCATACATCGGCAAGCTGCCTATATGCGGAAATCATATTCGGAACGTTCGAGGACTTTATAGAAATAACGATATCCTCAAAGTCGCAGTTTTCGAGAATTTTAACGTGTCCCATTGCGCTTTCAACAAGCGCTTCGGGAGATGGATGTCCGTACTTCAAGAGAAGCTCCTTTTCGAGAGAGCCTGCGTTTACGCCTATTCTTATAGGAATGTTCCTTGATTTGCACGCCTTTACCACTGCCTTAACCCTGTCCATAGAGCCTATATTGCCGGGATTTATTCTGATCTTATCAATTCCGGCATCGACGGATGCAAGAGCAAGCTGATAGTCAAAATGTATATCAGCGACCAGCGGAATTGATATTTTATCCTTTATTGCAGGTATTAGCTTAACAGCATTCATATCGGGAATTGCAATTCTGACAATCTCACAGCCCGCCTTTTCAAGCTCCACTGCCTGCTTTACACTGTTTTCTATGTCGTTGGAGTTTACGCTCAGCATAGACTGGATATATATTTTCTTTCCGTCAAGGGTAAGATTACCCACCTTTACAGGTCTGCAAATTCTGTTCATTAAAAAGCTTCTTTCTGTTTAAAAAATTCTCATAATGTCGTTTACCGTAATTACTACCATAAGGAGCATCAGAAGTCCAAGGCCGACAAGATGCACCA
This sequence comes from Ruminococcus sp. Phil15, assembly GCA_001940995.1. Taxonomy (GTDB): domain Bacteria; phylum Bacillota; class Clostridia; order Oscillospirales; family Ruminococcaceae; genus UBA7477. Next base: position 231,503 of record MSHC01000034.1, on the reverse strand, counting down.
TACCCTCCTTTTCTGGAGGAATTTTCTTTCGCCTAATTGCTTCAATAACGAGAAACAAAAGACGTCCTCCGTCCAGTGCAGGGAAAGGGATAAGGTTGAATATTCCTACATTGATAGTTATAAATGCTGCAATATTCAGCACATTCTGCCACAGAGCGTCCCAGTCGATATTGTTGTTCTCATCTTTCTGATTATCTACAACATCGCCGATGACATCAACGATACCGACAGGTCCTGACAGTTCATTAAGCTTGTACTGTCCAGTTATAAGGTCTGCAAAGGAGATCCATATAAGTCTTGAGTAGGTTGCCATCTGGCATGCGGACTCTTTGAGCGTTGAAGTAAAAGTAATCCGCTCACCTATAACGATAAAATCTATATGCATAACGTTATCCGTCTTATCAAAAGCAACATCCTCAAGAAGCTGTTCTTCCCCGTCACGCAGTACAAGCATATCAAACACTGCGTCTGCGTCATTCTGAAACTGGTATGCCATATCTGTTGCGGTAAAAATCCTCATACCATTGATTTCAAGGATTTTGTCGCCCTCAAGAAGTCCGGTCTGCTTTGACATAGCAACCTTAGATGAAGAAATATCATCCGGCTCTCTTTCATAGAAGCTGTGTATGGTAGTCGAGGTTATCGCATCGTCGGTAGCAACCATAACAGTAAGAAGAATAAATCCCAAGATAAGATTCATAATTGCTCCTGCTGAAACAATCGCAATCCTCCTGATTACAGATTTATTGGCAAAAGCTCTTTCATCGCTGCTGTCCTCGTCCTCGCCTTCCATTGCGCAAAATCCGCCGATAGGAAGTATTCTGAGAGCGTATGTCGTTTCGCCGAGCTTTTTCTTGAAGATAGCTGGTCCCATGCCCAGAGCGAACTCGTTGACCTTTACGCCGCAGAGCTTTGCGACAACAAAATGTCCAAGCTCGTGGATAATAATAATAATACTAAATACAATAATTGCAATTACAATACCCAAGCTAATGTTACCTCACATAATTTATTTCCGGATTTTATTTCTTACATACTCTCTTGCAAGTGCATCGACTCTGAGAACGTCGTCAAGACAGTTTATTTCAGAGTTAGGAAGCTCGTCTGTTACGCTCATAACAAGCTCTCCGATCTCCAAAAATCCTATGTTTCCGTCAAGAAACTGCATCACCGCTTCTTCGTTTGCTCCGTTTACCATAGCAGGCATTGCGCCGCCCATAGAAACAGCCTTTATGCAGGCTGAAAGGCAGTCAAAGGTTTCATAATCAGGCTTGCCAAAGGTAAGCGTGCCGTAATCCGCAAGGGAAAGCGGCTTTGTGGGACACTCTACCCTGTCAGGGTACAAGAGAGCGTACTGGATAGGAATTTTCATATCCGGCACGCCGAGCTGCGCAATGACAGAATGGTCGTTATACTCGACCGCAGAATGGATAACGCTCTCTCTCTGCACAAGTATTTCAATCTGCTCAGGCTTTAAATCAAACAGCCAGATTGCTTCAATAAACTCAAGCCCCTTGTTCATAAGCGTAGCAGAGTCGATGGTAATTTTCTTTCCCATCGCCCAGTTAGGGTGATTAAGAGCCTGCTCAATGGTTACGGACTGCAGATCCTTTTTGGCTTTTTTATAAAAAGGTCCGCCGCTCGCCGTAAGAATAATCTTAGAAAGCTGCTTTCTGTCATTGCCCTGCAAACACTGAAAAATTGCAGAATGCTCGCTGTCTACAGGATATATTTTAACACTCTTTTGTCTTGCATTTTTAATGACAAGCTCGCCGCCTGCGACAAGCGTTTCCTTGTTAGCAAGTGCAATATCCTTGCCTGCTTCGATAGCCATAAGAGTAGGTTTTAAGCCTACCATACCAACAACGGAATTAAGGACTATATCGGCCTCATCAAGCGTTGCAAGCCTGCACAGTCCGTCCATGCCGCTGAGGAGCTTCACATCAGTTCCGTAAAATGCTTTCTCTAATATGCTGAGCTTATCCTCGTCATATATGCAGACATATTTTGCGGAAAACTCCTTAGCCTGTTTGATAAGAAGCTCAGCATTGGATTTTGCGGCAATTGCAATAACCCTTATGTTATGCATTTTTGCAATTTCGAGAGCCTGCGTACCGATAGATCCTGTCGAGCCTAAAATTGAGATAGTTTTAGTATAATCCATTCTATTCTACCCGATAAATCGGATATTCCCCTTTCACAAATTTTCCGATAATAAACACCGAAAACCCGACACCGAAGTGACGGGTTTAAAATGTAAAATCAGAACAAAAGTCCGGCAGTAACAACAAAATACATAAACGGCGCAACAAAAAGCACGCTGTCAAATCTGTCCATTACACCGCCGTGACCCGGCATTATGTTACCGTAGTCCTTAATACCGCACTGACGTTTGATGAGCGATGCGGAAAGGTCGCCCGCAAGTCCTACTATTGCGGAAATGAGTCCGACAAGTATAACCATAAGATAATTAAAATCAACAGCGCCGTCATTAATTACTTTGTCATAGATAAAGCAAAGAATAAGGCCTAAAACGGCATTTGTAACAGCGCCGCCTGCGACGCCCTCAACAGTCTTTTTGGGACTGATGGTAGGGCAAAGCTTATGCTTTCCGAGGAATGTTCCTGCAAAGTAAGCGCCGCTGTCTGCAAGCCAAGCGTAACAGAGGGTAAGCACCACAAGGAAAATTCCGAACTCCATATTATTCATATTAACGAGTGTTGCAAGAGCCGCAGGCACTAAAAGTGCGGAAGCCGTCATAAAAGAAACATGATAGAAGTTCATTTCCGAATGCATTCTGAAGAAGCATAGTGCAAGTCCGATTGCAAGCACTCCTTTAAGTCCGTAGTGCCACACGGCAGAATTATCTGCAAAATTCATAAAGAGGTACAAAAATGCGTATCCGATAGAAATTGCTGACGGTGCAGCGAACTTCATACAGCTTGCCGCCCTTAAAAGCTCAAACACCGCACCTGCCGAAACCAAAGCAATTGCAATATCAAATATTATTGTATCGTGCAAAATAAGCACGACCAGCGCAACCACAAACGCAACTGCGGCTGAAATAATTCTAGTTTTCATAATACTTTATACTCCTCCAAAGCGTCTGCTTCTCTCGCCGAAATCTGCTATCGCTTTATCAAAATCAGAGACAGTAAAATCAGGCCATAGGATATTCGTGAAGTAATACTCCGCATACGCTGCCTGCCATATCATAAAGTTCGAGAGTCTTAACTCTCCGCTTGGTCTTATGATATAATCTACCGGAGGTATATCCTCGGTATACAGCCGCTCTGTAATCATATCGGTAGTGATGTCATCTGGCTGTATGGTACCGTCCTTTACAGCATATGCAAGCTTTTTTACGGCATGGCATATTTCATCTCTGCCGCCATAGTTAATTGCCAGTATCATTGTTGTATCGGTAAAATGCTTAGAGGACTCCTCTGTATCGAGCATCTTCGCACGGAGCGTATCAGATAGAGCTGTCCTGTCACCGATAAATCTGACTCTGATTTCTTCGTCTATAAAATCCTTAACCGCGTCTAGATTTTTCTCAAACAGCGCCATTATAGCATCGACTTCGTCCCTAGGCCGCTTCCAGTTTTCGGTCGAAAAAGCATAAAAGGTAATGTACTTGATGCCAAGCTGTTTTGCCCTCCTCGTTATAGCACGGAAGGTCTTTACTCCTTCCCTGTGACCGAATTTTCTTGGCAGACCACGTTTTTTTGCCCATCTGCCGTTACCGTCCATTATAACTCCAACGTGCGTCGGAACGGAAATAAGCTCAGGAATCGGGATTTCCTTTGCCACAAAATCACCTCATACAACAAATAATAAGCAGCTTAGATAGAGAGAATTTCCTTTTCCTTTACAGATACAAGCTCGTCAATGTTCTTGATGAATGTATCGTGAATCTTCTGAGTCTGCTCCTCACAGTTTTTCATATCGTCCTCGGTAATTTCAGAATTCTTCTTCATTGCCTTGAACTTATCAATTGCATCTCTTCTGATAGAACGGATAGCAACCTTGGACTCCTCGCCCATCTTCTTAATCTCCTTAACAATCTCCTTACGTCTTTCCTCGGTAAGCTGTGGGAATGTAAGTCTTAAAACTGTACCGTCGTTAGTAGGATTAATACCGATATCGGATGCCTGGATTGCTTTTTCAATAGGCTTTAGCTGTGACTTATCCCAAGGCTGTATTGAAAGAACTCTTGCTTCTGCAACAGAAACAGTTGCCATCTGGCTTATTGGCGTAGGCGTTCCATAGTAATCTACCGTAACCTTGTCAAGAACGTTAGGATTTGCTCTTCCTGCTCTGATAGCGGCAAAATCCTTTTCAAGAACGCTTATTGTTTTCTGCATCTTTTCCTTAGCTGTGTTAATAACTGTTTTCATAGTTTAATTCTCCTTTATGTAAAATATTATCCGTTGTAAACAAGAGTGCCTACCTGCTCGCCCATACAAGCGTCGAAGATGTTGTCAGGTCTTGCGAGGTCAAATACAATGATTGGAATATCGTTATCCTTGCACATAGCTGCGGCAGTTGAGTCCATAACCTGGAGTCCGTTGGAGAGCACCTCCGAGAAAGTGAGCTTGTCATAGCGCTTAGCGTCGTCAAACTTATGAGGGTCTTTGTCGTAAACGCCGTCAACCATTGTAGCCTTTAAGAATATGTCTGCTTCAATTTCGGCGGCTCTGAGCGCAGCGGCTGTGTCGGTTGAAAAGAACGGATTTCCTGTTCCGCAGCCGAAAATAACTACTCTGCCCTTATCAAAATGTCTGAGTGCCTTTCCTCTGATATAAGGCTCAGCGACCTGACGCATTGTAATAGCAGTCTGAACTCTTGCCTCAACACCGATGCTTTCAAGAACGTCGGTAACAGCGAGCGCATTCATAGCCGTTGCGAGCATACCTATGTGATCGGCTCTTGTTCTGTCCATAGCACCGCTTGAACGTCCTCTCCAGAAGTTTCCGCCGCCTACTACAATAGCAACCTCAACGCCTGCGTCCACACATTTTTTTATGCTCCTTGCATAGGTTGTGATTACTTCATAATCAAGTCCGGTTTTCTTATCGCCTGCAAGTGCCTCACCGCTAAGCTTAAGCAGCACTCTCTTATATTTTGGTTTCATTGTTTACGCACTCCTTAGTTTTAAAATAGAGTTTCTATACATATTTTATTGTACCATAAACCAGACAATATGTAAAGAGAAAAAAGGAAATTTAGATTTAAAAAAATCTGTGTTTCCGGCTTTAAAATATTATTATTGACACTTGGTGTAAAATGTGTTAACATTATACTGTGGATTGGGGGAATCATTATGAATTGTAAAATTTGCGGCGCACCATACGAAAGCGGTGACACTATTTGTAAAAACTGCGGATGCGACCTGCCAAGGATAAATTCTGCTGCTGACACAGGCACGAACTTGGCGGAGAAAAAGCCGGAGCAGATAAGCCCAACGCCTGTCGATATTGCAAGAAAAGATATTCTTCTCAAAGGCGACGAACACGATAAAGTTTTCACTACCCTTAAAGCGCTTCTTATTGCGGCTCTGTTATGCTTCATCCTTCCTTTGACTACATACAAATTCACCGGTATGTCCGAGGATATTGCGAACGGAATGAACGCTCTTCTCGGTAAGGAAGTATATACTGTTACAAATCCCGAGCCGCAGACCTTATCAGGATTCGGACACATAACTTTAACCGAGTTTAAGGACGAAAATGGCACAAAATATACAGTTGGCAATAATGTGTATGTCAAAATTTCTATTGTGGCAATTGTAGTTTCTATTCTTTTCTGTTTCCTGCCAATAAACGAAAGACGACGTGACATAATCATCTCAGGCCTGTGCGCTATAGCGTTCTTTATGCTGCTATACCATATGATGACATCTTCAAATGCCGGAGTTAAGGCAACGATGCAAATCGGCTTCTACATAGAAAGTGCGTTACTGATAGCAAGCGCCGCCGTTTCAACATATCTAAAAGCGACTGAATAATATGTAAATTAAAAGCTCTGCTTCACGTTCTTCGTGTTGCAGAGCTTATTTTTGCTCAGAAAAGATATAAATCTTCCTCTGCCTCGTGCTTGGATTCTCTGCTCATCAGTGTCCTTAGAGCAACATCGGCAGGCTGATTGTCAAATAGTATTTTGTAAAGCTGTTCGGTAATAGGGACTTCCACCGAGAGCTTCTGTGCAAGCTCATAGGCTGTCTGGGTACAAAAATAGCCTTCAACCGTACCCACTCTCTTTACAGCCTCCTCGGCTGAAACTCCCTGTCCGATGAGGATTCCCGCACGCCTGTTACGGCTGTGCATACTTGTGCAGGTAACTATGAGGTCACCGACACCTGTAAGACCAGAAAATGTACTTTTATTTGCGCCAAGCGCTATACCGAGCCTTGTTATCTCCGCAAGACCTCTTGTAATAAGCGCAGCCTTTGTGTTATCGCCAAGTCCCATTCCATCGAGAACGCCGCAGGCAAGGGCTATAACGTTCTTGAGCGAACCGCCGATTTCGCAGCCTATCACATCTGAATTTGTATAAATTCTGAGAGTATTGTTCGTAAGCTGCTTCTGGACATAGCTTGCGTATGAAAGCTCTTCGCAGGCGGCAACAACCGTGGTTGGCATTCCTCTGCCTATTTCTTCGGCGTGCGACGGTCCTGAAAGAACCACAACAGGATTAGTGAGAATTTCGGAAATAACTTCGCTCATTCTCTTTAAAGTCCCGTTTTCAAGTCCCTTAGAGGTGCTTACCACAACGGCGTCTGGCTTGATAAACTCCTTTGCCTGAGAGCAGACATCACCGACAAACTTAGAAGGAATTCCTATAATTACAATTTCAGAATCCTTAACGCAGGAAATATCGGTTGTTAGCTTTACGCTCTTTGGAATAATTACACCGGGTAGCTTGGAACGAAGCTCTCCCGTACGCTTAATAGCGTCTATTTCATCTTGAAAAGCGGACCATACTGTAACGGAATGCTCCATATTAGCGCACATATAAGCGAGTGCAAGACCGAATCCTCCTGAGCCAAGTATCGTGATATCTGCCATAATTATTTCTCCTTGTCTTTAGGCTTCGAACCGAGCCTGTTTTCGGTACCGTGAATAAGCCTTGAGATATTTGCATGATGCTTTACGACAATCAGAAGCGCAATAAACGAGGTACAAAGCACATTCATAAGAACGTGGTCGTAATCTCTCATAGTCTGTGTTATACCCGTAATTATCGGATAAGAAATAGCCGCAAGCATTGAAGCAAGCGAAACATATCTGCTAAGTGCTACAATAGCAAAGAACACAAGCATTGCAAAAAACCAAGTAAGCGGGTCAATTGCAAGCAGCGTAGTTGCTGTAAGCAGAACTCCCTTGCCGCCTCTGAATCCATAATACAAAGGAAAAACGTGACCGATAATTACAAAAATACCGGCAAGATAGCTTATGAACAGCGGATTACCGAAAAATTCGACGTCAAAACCGATTGCGACATATTTACATATAAGAACGGCTGCAACGCCCTTAATAAGGTCAACAATAAGTGTTACAATAGCTGTCGGCTTTCCGAAAACACGAAGTACATTCGTAAGTCCCGCATTATTACTGCCATACTCACGGATATCCTTTCCCTGAAGCGTTTTACAAACGACAATTGCCGAATTCATACTTCCAAGAAGATAAGGAAATAAAATTGTAAACGCAAGTACGATATATTTTGTCATAAATCCATCCCCCAAAATATTATTTTACGTCGAGGGTGTCTCTTTCTCTGACACTCATAACGATAGGTGTAGCATCAAGACCAAAGGTTTCTCTGATCTGGTTTTCAAGATAACGCTGATATGAGAAATGGAAAAGGTCCTTTCTGTTGACGAACACTACAAACGTTGGCGGCTTTGTTGAAGCCTGAGTCATATAGTAAATCTTGAGCCGCTTGCCCTTGTCGGAAGGCGGCTGGACTCTTGCAGTTGCATAGGCGAGGACATCGTTAAGCTTTCCGGTTGATATTCTCATACTGTTCTGCTCTGCGACATACCTAATCATATCAAAAAGCTTTTCAATTCTCTGACCTGTTTTTGCAGAAATAAACACGAACGGGACGTATGACATAAAGCTGAAATCGTCCCTGAGCTTTTTACGGAACTCGTCCATAGTGTTTGTATCCTTTTCAATTGCATCCCACTTGTTTACAGCTACAACGCAGGCTTTTCCTTTTTCGTGGGCATAGCCTGCGACTTTGGAATCCTGTTCAGTGAAGCCCTCTGTTGCATCGATTACTATTACAGCAACATCTGCTCTGTCGACAGCCATATATGAACGCAGAACGCTATATTTCTCAATGCTCTCAAGAACCTTAGACTTACGTCTTATTCCTGCGGTATCAATAAACACAAACTGTCCGTTTTCGTTTTCTACGACAGTATCGGTTGCATCTCTTGTAGTGCCTGCGATATTAGAAACGATAACTCTTTCCTCGCCGCAAATTCTATTTATGATTGACGACTTACCAACGTTAGGTTTTCCGATTACAGCAACTTTTATTACATCATCGCCATAATCTTCTCCGCCCTCTGCCGGAAGATATTCAAGTACGGCATCAAGCAGGTCGCCCGTTCCGTGGCCGTGGACAGATGAAACGGGTATGGGATCGCCTAGTCCCAGATTATAGAACTCATAAAATTCCACGGGCGGCTCGCCCAAGGCGTCGCACTTGTTTACACAAAGCACGACGGGCTTACCCGACTTTAAGAGCATTGAAGCTACTTCATAGTCATTTGCAGTAACGCCGCACTTCATATCAGTAACGAGAACGGCTACCTGGGCCGTTGTAATAGCAAGCTCTGCTTGTCTGCGCATCTGCGAAAGAATTACGTCGTCGCTGTCAGGCTCAATACCGCCTGTATCCACGAGCATAAACTCCTTGCCCGCCCATTCGCATTTTGAATATATACGGTCTCTTGTCACGCCCGGAGTGTCCTCGACGATAGACAATCTCTGACCGATAAGCTTATTGAACAATGTTGATTTGCCGACATTAGGTCTGCCGACGATAGCTACGACAGGAAGCGCCATTATTTATCTCTCCCTTCCTTTTACGAAAAAAGCAGAGAAGGATTTATACCTTCCCTGCTAAACTTTCGAAACGCAATTAATCCTCGTTCTTAGCGATTACCTCTACGCCCTTATAATATCCGCAAGCCTTGCAAACCTTGTGCGGAGCTGTAAGCTCACCGCAATTTGAACACTTGCAAAGAGCAGGCATGTCTAACTTCCAAACTGCAGAACGTCTCTTGTCACGTCTAGCCTTGGAAACCTTTCTCTTTGGTACTGCCATTTTGGCACCTCCTCTTTAGGATTTAAAATCATTGTTACCTTTGCAATTACAGCGTCGGACAGCTGCACGGACCTTCATTAAGGTCTGCTCCGCATTTGAAGCACAGCCCCTTGCAGTCCTCCCTGCACAAAATCTTTGAGGGAAGTGAAAGCAAAAGATCGGTTATAGTGAGTTCATTAATATCCAGAGTATCATCGGGACATTCCACAAAATCGTCACTCGATGAATTTCTGACCAGGATATGCTCATAGTCAAACTTATACTCACGTTCAAACTCACAAAGACATCTGTCGCAAAACTGGTTCATTGTAAATGCACAGGAAAAGCTGAGTGTTACTACTCCTGCCCTATTAACAATAGTGCCGTTAATTGCAATCCCTGACGCAAAATCAAGGTGCTGATACTCACTGAGTTCTTCTTTGGCGATTTCAAAGTTCAAGTCTTTTCTCTCACCAACGATGTCGAATAACTGTTTAAGCTGAATAATCATACAAATAATCCTTTTTTAGCGTCGAGAACAGAACATCACAAATTCCATTATAGCGTTAATTTTCTACAATGTCAAGTGATTTTGAGATTTTTTTACATAAATGCCTTAACTTTTGCCGGGAGGTTCTCGTCATCCTCAGATACCGTAAATACAATTTTTACGTCCTTAGCAACCATTGCAAGCTTTTCGAGCATTGCGCCGAGAGCGTCGTAATCTCTGCCGCCCATTTTGAGGATACCGTCAACGAACACCTGCTGTATGTCGTAGTTGCCTGCGAGCATACCTGTTACAAAGCCATAGAATGCGTCAAAGCTGTTGATTCCATACTCCTCAGCATCAACAAGTCTTACTTTGTGTGGGATATCATATGTAAGCTTCATACCTCTTTCGATGCAAACCACTGCGCCTGTTGCTGTATTTGCGGCCTCAGTAATTCTCTCGATAAGAATCTTGGTCTTTCCGCTTCCTCTTTTACCTGTAATGAGATTAATCATAATATTGCACTCCGTTCCGCCCTCTCGGGCTTTTTCTATTCTATGGGATTTTTTACTTCCCAGAGATTCCAAAATTACTTGAGCTTTGCTTCAAGCTCTGCCTTTGCTCCCTCATATCCCGGCTTACCGAGAAGAGCGAACATATTCTTCTTGTAGCTTTCAACACCTGGCTGATTAAATGGATTTACACCGAGCATATAACCGGAAAGTGCGCAAGCCTTTTCAAAGAAGTAGATGAGTTCGCCGAGGTTCTCCTCGTCAATCTTATCCATCTCGATAACGAGATTCGGAACTCCACCCTCTGTATGAGCAAGGATTGTACCGCTCATTGCCTTATGGTTAACAACGCTCATATTCTGATTTGTGAGGAAGTTAAGTCCGTCAAGATTATCGGCATCATCTTCAAGGAAGAAATCCTGCTTAGGCTCCTTGATGTCCACAACGGTTTCAAACATAATCCTTGAACCGTCCTGAATGAACTGACCGAGAGAATGCAGATCTGTTGAAAATGTTGCTGATGACGGGAATATACCCTTGTTGTCCTTACCCTCGCTCTCACCGTAAAGCTGCTTCCACCACTCAGCCATCATTGTGAAGCTTGGGTCATAGGAAACGAGCATTTCAACCGACTTGCCCTTGTGGTAAAGAATGTTTCTAAGCGCTGCATATTCACAGCAATCGTTGTCAGTTGAAGAATATTTCTCTCTAGCCTTAGCAGCACCTGCCATAAGCTTATCAATATCACAGCCGGCGACCGCAATTGGGAGAAGCCCTACTGCTGTAAGAACCGAGAATCTGCCGCCGACGTCGTCAGCGATAACAAATGTTTCGTAGCCCTCAGCATCGGAAAGCTCCTTGAGAGTTCCCCTTGCTTTGTCTGTTGTCGCAAAAATTCTTGTCTTTGCTTCTTCCTTGCCGTACTTGTCTTCAACAAGCTTCTTGAACACTCTGAATGCAAGTGCAGGCTCGGTTGTTGTACCGGACTTGGAAATTACGTTAACGCAGATATCCTTACCGTCGCAAATGGAAAGAATTTCGTTAAGATATGTAGGGCTTATGTTATTACCTACATAGTAAATATCAGGCGTATCCTTCTTCATATTGTTGTAGAACGGTGAACGAAGAAGCTCGATAGCAGCTCTTGCGCCAAGATAGGAGCCGCCGATTCCGATTACGATAAGAATATCGCACTTTTCCTTGATTCTTCCAGCAGCAGCCTTTATTCTTGCAAACTCTTCCTTGTCGTAATTTACAGGAAGGTCTACCCAGCCCAGGAAGTCGTTTCCGAGTCCTGACTTATTTATGAGTGTACTGTTTGCTGCCTCAAGCTGTGCTTTCATTGCGTCGATTTCGTGCTGAGCAATATAGCCCTCAAGGTACTTTGAATTAAGTTTAATAGCCAAAAATGTCAATCCCTTCGATAACTTAAATCATATATTAAGATATTATCTTACAGTATATTTTACAATATCTCGCCACTTTTTTCAAGCGGTTTTGAAAAACATACAACATTTTGTGCGCTATGCACAATTCGTATACTATATATTTAGCAATTCTAACAATAATCTTCGATAGGCTTCAAGCAAAGTAAGCTCGGCAATATTCTCGTCTGTTACTATATCCGTGGAGAAGATAATTTCATCGTCCAGTTTTAGCGAAACACCGCCCACAATCGTACCCTTTTTTACAGGCGACGGCACTATACTCACCCTATCGAATTCAACCTCTACGTCTTCTCCCCTGCCTTTAGGTATAAGGACGCAGGCATTATCCTTCGCACGAACCTTACAATTGAGCTTTTCGCCGCAGTTTACGCTGATATCATCAAGTACCTCTTTTTCATACTTAGGCACAAATATCTCATAAGCCGCAAACGCTTTATTCATATTATCTCTGGCAGAGGTAAACATATAGTCCTTATCCTTTTCGTTCATTACGACGCATACGACCGTCATATCATTCCTTTTTGCAGCGGCCGAAAGAAAATTCTGCTCATCATCGCCATACGCCTTAAATCCGATTATTCCGTCGTATGTCCTCACAAGGCGGTTGTTGTTCACAAGCTCTGTTTTGTTGCTTCTTACATTGTCAAGCCATGTAGTCGTATATGGGTAAATCCATTCCCTTTTTGACAGCTCCGCAGTAAGAATCGCTACGTCCTTTGCAGTTGTTATTGTTGCATCGGATATTCCGGTGCAGTCCGCAAAATACGTTGACTCCATACCAAGCTGCTTCGCCTTTACATTCATAAGCTCGACAAAGTTAGTCTCCGTGCTTGCGACTGCTTCTGAGAGCGCTACGCAGGCATCGTTTGCGTTGCCTATAGTTATTGCCTTTATAAGCTCTTCTATCGATATCTTTTCGCCAATATCAAGCCAGATTTGTGTGCCTTGCATTGCGTTTGCGTTCTTGGATACCGTCGTTATTGTATCAAGCGTTATTTCACCGTTCTCAACTGCTTCGCAGGTCACAAGCAGGGTCATAAGCTTGGCAAAGTGACGTGCAGGCATTACTTCCTCAGGATTTTGCTCCTTTATCGTGTGCATGGTATTAACTTCGAGGACAACTACCGAGCTGTCAGATACCCCTGCGCTTACCGAAACACCGAGCCTTTCCGCAAGCTCGATCCCCCTTTCAAAGTATTCCGCGATCGGGGTAAAAAAGCTATTAAGAGATAGTATGACAGATAACATAATTTTTGTGATAAACATATTACGCACCTCCGTAGTTACACTATAAGACAGGCTGTATGCGAAATTTATCGAAACGAGAGATTGAAATTTGATTTGTTATATTGTATACTGAAAAATACAAGTAATATAACGTAAGAGGAAACATAAATGAGAACATACTACGCAACCTTTGGCTGTAAGGTCAATCAATGCGAAACGGAAAACATAAGGCAACGGCTTTCGCAACTGAATTTTGTTGAAACGGACAAAATTGAAGAAGCGGAGCTTTGCATAGTAAACAGCTGTACTGTCACAGCACAGTCAGATCTCAAATGCAGGCAGTTTATGCACAAGGTTAAGAAAGTCAACCCCTGTTGTGCAATACTGCTGAGAGGGTGTATGCCTCAGGCGTTGCAGGACGTGGCAAAATCGCTATTTGATAAAAGGCAATGCGACATTGTTGTGGGAAACAAGAGTCTTGAAGAAACGATAGCTTCGGCTGTTTCATACAGGAAAAACAGAGAACGTGCATTTACGATATCAAAGCACGAAATGGGCGAAAACTTCGACAGCTTCCAAAACGGAGAGTTTACGCAGAAAACGAGAGCTTATGTCAAGATACAGGACGGCTGCGACCAATACTGCTCATACTGCATTATACCATTCGCAAGGGGGCATATGCGTTCAAGAAAGCTTATCGAGATACGTTCTGAGATTGAGCGGCTGTCGCAATCGGGACACAAGGAAATAATACTTGTGGGCATAAACCTGTGCTGTTACGGAAAGGACTTCGACGACGGCACGAGACTTATTGATGCAATAGAAACGGCTTGCTCCGTAACCGGAATTGAGCGTGTCAGACTGGGGTCGATAGAGCCTGAAATGCTGCTTGATTCGGACATTGATAGGATGGCAAAGCTGGAAAATCTCTGCCCGCAATTTCATCTGTCATTGCAAAGCGGATGCGACAAGACGCTTAAAGCTATGAACAGAAAATACTCTGTGTCAGAATACGCAGAGCTATGCCAAAAGCTTCGCACGGCTTTTCCCGACTGTTCCATAACGACCGACATTATGGTGGGCTTTCCGGGGGAAACAGAGGAAGATTTTGACGAGTCGCTAAGATTTGTCGAGAGGATAGGTTTTGCTCAGGCTCATATATTCCCATACTCGCAGAGAATCGGCACTGCCGCGGCAGGCAGAGCCATGCAGATAGAGAAGGCAGAAAAGAAAAGACGGGCTGAAAAAATGCTGTCGGTTTGCAACGAGTCAAGCAAAGATTTTCTCACAAAAATGGTAGGAAAAACAGTCAAGGTTCTGTTTGAAAAAGAAAATTGCACAACTTTTCACCAAGGATACAGCGAAAATTACACACTTGTTAAAATTCATAGAGAAAATGTGCAAAAAAGTTTGCGAAGAAAGAGTTTTTATGTTATTATAGAAGAGGTAGCCGACGGTTATTGTATCGGCAGAATAACAGACTAATATTGTAAATTTAATTCTAAGGAGTTGTCAATATGTCAGTTTATCGAATTTACGTTGAAAAGAAGCCTGACTTCGCTGTTGAAGCCGCTTCGCTCATCGGCGGAATCAAGTCCGCACTCGGACTTGAAGAGCTTGAATCTTTGAGAGTTATCAACAGGTATGACGCTGAGGGTCTTTCCAAGGAGGACTTTGAGCTTGCTACGCCTATTGTTTTCTCAGAGCCTGCCGTTGATGTTACCTATGAGCATCTTCCTGAAATTGAAGATGACGAGAGAGTATTCGCAGTAGAGTATCTTCCGGGTCAGTTTGACCAGAGAGCAGACTCCTGCGCACAGTGCATTTCCCTCCTCACAGGAAGAACGCGGCCGATTGTAAAATCCGCAAGAATTTACATTGTTAAGGGTAATATCTCCGATGAAGCATTTAATGCTATCAAAAGCTATATGATTAACCCTGTTGAAAGCCGTGAGGCAAAGTTCAACCGTTTTGAAACCCTCGATGTTCAGTATGACATTCCTACTGAAGTTGATACTATCGAAGGCTTTATCTACTCTGACGATGACGACCTTACCGCATTAATGAAGAAGCTCGGTCTTGCTATGGACTTTGACGATATCAAGTTCTGCCGTGATTACTTCAAAAACACAGAAAAGCGTAATCCTACAATCACAGAAATCAAGATGATTGATACATACTGGTCGGACCACTGCCGTCACACCACATTCCAGACAATCATTGATGATGTTGATATTCAGGCTGACTACATCAACGACACGTTCAAGGAATATATGGACGTTCACAGAGAGCTTTATGTCGGCAGAACAGACAAGCCCGTAACACTTATGGACCTTGCCGTTATCGGGGCTAAAAAGCTTAAAAAGGACGGACTTCTCAAGGATCTTGACGAGAGCGAAGAGATAAATGCCTGCTCTGTAAAAATCAAGGTTGACGTTAACGGCGTGGACGAGGACTGGCTTCTTATGTTCAAGAACGAAACACACAATCATCCTACCGAAATCGAACCGTTCGGCGGTGCGGCTACCTGCCTTGGCGGCGCTATCAGAGACCCGCTTTCCGGCCGTTCATACGTTTACCAGGCAATGAGAGTAACGGGAGCCGCTAATCCGCTCGTTCCTATCGAGGACACAATCGCAGGCAAGCTGCCGCAGAGAAAGATCGTTGTCGGAGCCGCTAACGGATATTCCTCTTACGGAAACCAGATCGGTCTTGCAACGGGCAACGTTCACGAAATCTATCATCCCGGCTATGTAGCAAAGAGAATGGAAATAGGCGCTGTAATCGGCGCTGCTCCTGCATCTAACGTGCGCAGAGAGGTTCCTGTTCCGGGCGACGTTGTAATTCTTCTCGGCGGTAAGACAGGCCGTGACGGTTGCGGCGGTGCTACCGGTTCTTCCAAGTCGCACACTCTCGAATCGCTTGAAAGCTGCGGCGCTGAAGTTCAGAAGGGTAACGCCCCTATTGAAAGAAAACTTCAAAGACTTTTCAGAAATCCTGATGTTACACAGCTTATAAAGAGATGTAACGACTTCGGCGCAGGCGGAGTGTCAGTTGCTATCGGCGAGCTAACGGACGGGCTTGTAATAGACCTTAACAGAGTACCTAAAAAGTATGACGGACTTGACGGCACAGAGCTTGCAATTTCCGAATCTCAGGAAAGAATGGCCGTTGTAGTTGCCAAGGAGGACGCTGAAAAGTTTATGCTTGAGGCTGCTAAGGAAAACCTCGAGGCTACAATGGTTGCAGTCGTTACCGACGAGGCAAGACTCAAGATGCAGTGGAACGGCAGGACAATCGTTAATCTAACAAGAGAATTCCTCAACTCAAACGGGGCAAGCAAGCACACCGCAATCACAATTGAGGAACCTGTAATTATAACAAACGAAAACGTTAAGGACTCCGCAGAGATGTGGAACGAGATGATTTCCAACCTCAACATCTGCTCGCAGAAAGGCCTTGTTGAACGCTTTGACTCTACAATCGGCGCAGGAACAGTCCTTATGCCATACGGCGGTAAATATCAGAACACGCCGACACAGGCAATGGCCGCAAAGCTCCCTGTTCTCGGCGGTGAAACAAAGACAGCTTCTATTATGGGCTGGGGCTTCAACCCATTCCTTTCTTCACAGAGTCCATATCACGGAGCAATTGCCGCAGTAACAGAATCAATTGCAAAGGTTGTTGCAACAGGAGGAAGCCACAAGCACTGCTGGCTCACATTCCAGGAATATTTTGAAAGAACGCAGAACAATCCTACACGTTGGGGCAAACCGCTTTCCGCACTTCTCGGTGCATTCAAGGCACAGCTTGAATACGGTATCGCAGCTATCGGCGGCAAGGACTCGATGAGCGGTACATTTGAAAATATCGACGTACCTCCTACGCTCGTTTCATTCGCTGTTTCTACTGCAAACACAGACAAGATTGTTTCTCAGGAATTCAAGAAGGCAGGCTCTAATGTTATTTACATCAAGCCTCAATATGACGCTGACGGACTTCCTGTATTCAAGAGCGTTCTTGAGGTATTTGACAAGGTCGAAGCGCTTATTGCCGATGGAAAAGTACTCTCCTGCTGGAGCGTTGCTTACGGCGGAATTTCCGAGGCTATCGCTAAGATGGCGTTCGGTAATAAAATCGGATTTAAGTTTACAGAAGCGGTTTCCCCTGCCGAGCTTTACCGAGCTTGCTACGGTAGCTTCGTAATTGAGCTTACAGACGACGCTGTAACTGACGAGAAGATAATCGGTGAAACAATTGAGGATTACAAGGTTATTACTGCAAGCTACGAGGTTGACCTTGCTAAGCTTGAAAATCTCTGGGCAACTAAGCTTGAGCCTGTGTATCCGACACAGGTTAAACAGCCGAAGATCAGACCTGAAACCTTCAGCTTTGATGCTGCTGAGAGAAAGACATCTTCTGTAAAGATTGCAAAGCCGAGGGTTCTCATTCCTGTATTCCCTGGCACAAACTGCGAGTACGACACAGCTAAGGTATTTGAAAACGCAGGCGCAATTGCGGATATCTTCGTAATTAAAAACCTTACTGCTGAACAAATAAGCGAATCTGTTGAAGAAATAGAAAAGAGAATAAAGAATTCTCAGATCGTTATGCTCCCCGGCGGATTCTCCGGAGGCGACGAACCTGACGGAAGCGGCAAGTTTATTACAGCGTTCTTCAAGAACCCAAGGCTTACAGATGCTATCCATGACCTTCTCAAAAACAGAGACGGACTTATGCTCGGTATCTGTAACGGCTTCCAGGCGCTGATCAAGCTCGGACTTGTGCCTTACGGTGAAATCAGGGATATGCGTGACGACTCCCCTACGCTTACATTCAACACGATTGCACGTCACCAATCAAAGATGGTAAACACAAGAATTGCGTCAAACAAGTCGCCATGGCTTATGGACGCTAACGTTGGCGACATTCACAGCATCGCAATTTCGCACGGTGAGGGCAGATTTGTCGCTACTTCTGAGGAGATCGCAGAGCTTGCTAAGAATGGACAGATAGCTACACAGTATGTTGACTTTGCAGGCAATCCTACATACGACATTCACTGCAATCCAAATACGTCTATTGACGCTATCGAGGGTATTACTTCTCCTGACGGACGTGTACTCGGTAAAATGGGTCACTCCGAACGTCTTGGACTTAATGTTTGCAAGAACGTCCCGGGCAACAAGGATCAGCACATCTTCGCTAACGGCGTCAAGTACTTTGGCTAAATCATAAATAATTCGGCGGCAGATAAGGCGAGGCCCTACCTGCCGCCTTTTTATTGACAATAACATAACTCTGAGCTATAATTTGTTTACAGCCGGAAACGGAGGGATACTTTATGAGTACATTTATTATCATAGCGCTTATTATAATAAACATTGCGGCTTTCATAATCTACGGAATTGACAAGTTAAAGGCAAAAATGGGAGCATGGAGAATACCGGAGGCTACTCTTCTCGGGATTGCGTTTATATTCGGCTCTCTCGGTGCATTTCTCGGAATGAAGGTATTTCACCACAAAACAAAACACAAGCAGTTTTACATAGGTGTCCCGCTGATGCTCATGGTGCAGCTTGCAATTATCGCAGTAATAGTATTAAAATTCTTCGTTTTATAATTAAGCGACCCACAGTATTTATAAGTGGGTCGCTTTTACATTACTCTAGCACAGCTTTTCAAGGCTTAGCTTTATTCTCTTTAATATTCTTTTTTCAAGTCTGGAAATATACGACTGGGATATTCCTACCTCATCGGCAACCTCTTTCTGCGTCTTTTCCTTGTGGCCTGATAAGCCAAAGCGCATCTGCATTATAAGCCGCTCTCTGTCAGGCAGCTTTTCAATTTCTTCAAGAAGCAGCCGTTTTTCCGTTTCATTCTCAAGATTCCTTATAACAATATCGTCGTCAGTTCCGAGAATATCTCCGAGCAAAAGCTCATTTCCGTCCCAGTCAACGTTAAGCGGCTCGTCAATCGAAATTTCTTTTCTTCGTTGAGACGACTTCCTCAAAAACATAAGTATTTCGTTCTCAATGCAGCGTGATGCATAGGTTGCAAGCTTTATATTCTTGTCCGGGCAAAAGGTTTTCACGGCTTTTATAAGACCGATTGTGCCTATTGAAATAAGGTCCTCGATGCCTACGCCTGTTGACTCGAACTTCTTTGCAATATAAACAACAAGCCTGAGATTATGTATTATCAGAAGCTCTCTGCCCTTTTTCTCGTCAGTTTGCAGGAGCTCAAACGCCTTTTCTTCTTCCTCTTTTGTAAGCGGCGGCGGCAATGTTTCAGAACCATTGATGTAGTAAAGGCTATTTCCTTTACAGAATATACGCTTAATTTTTTCGAGAATAATTCTAAGTAACATAACACAAATCCCCCTATGCAAGAATTCTTGGATTAAATATAGCAAGCTCGTCGGTTTCGCTTTCTACAACACCGACAGATACAGACAACGCTTTAGAATTGCCGTCAGAATCGGTTACTTTTACACTTCGAGGTGTTATCGCTTTCATAACCGCTCTCCCCGATGCTGTATCGTACGGTAAATACCTAAAACGAACGTTCTTTTCTGCGTCAAGTTCAAACGCTTTACACATTTCTTTGCTCTTGCAAACTACAACCTTTCTGCCGTTAGCATAGTCTGTGAGCATATTTCCAGTGTCGCAAATTCCCGTGAGCATAAAAGTTTTATCAGCAATGGTAATTTCAAAACGATAGGTATTGTCCCGAAGCTTTCTGTTAAGGTACAGCCTATCTAAAATACTTAGCATTGTATAAGCTAGTGTAACGGAAAAAATCAAGGACAACAGCGACACGTCAAAATAAATTGTAAAGTTTATTATGTAAATCCTTTTTGCGCCTGTAAGATACCATACGATATATGCTGCCGCCACTACAACAATATTAATAAATGCTGTCATAAAACTGTATTTTATGATTTTTTTTAATGACAAAGTACAGAACGTAACCAAAATCATAAATGCCCAGAAGGTTAGCTTTATCAAAACAAGCAGCGGAATGCTTGACGTTACGATTGATAAAGAAGAAAACGAGCCTATCAAAGCACCGATTAAATGCCTAGAGCCTTTAATCTTAGTACTTGTAATTGCGGCCGTAATTCCAAGCACAGAAAAACACACGGCAAAGTTTACTATGATAAGCACATCAAGATATATTTTAGGCATCTGCATCACTCCCCTATGGACAATTATACCGCTTTGAAAGTAATTAAAATGTCGATTTGACAAGCCGTAAACATAAAGATTTTTTCTCTGTTTTTGCGTTTTATCACTTGAAATCGCTACTGTCATTTTGCACGAAAATAATTAGCGAAATAAGTAAAAAAACTCTGAAATAATGTCTTGACAAATAGGGGTATGCGTATTAAAATTATAAATGGAATCCTATTTCACAATGAAAGGACTATGTAAAATTATGGAAAAGATTTACACAGGCAAAACAAAGGATGTTTACAAGCTTGACAACGGTAACGTTATGCTCAAGTTCAAGGACGACTGCACAGGCAAGGACGGAGTGTTCGACCCGGGCGAGAACTCAGTAGGTCTTACAATTGACGGTATCGGCAAGGCTAATCTCCAGACTTCCGTTTACTACTTTGAAATGCTCAAGGCTGCAGGCGTTAAGACACATTATGTAAGCGCTGATATTGATAATGCTACTATGGAGGTTCTTCCTGCAACTGTATTTGGTCACGGTCTTGAAGTTATATGCCGTCTTGTTGCAACAGGAAGCTTTATCCGTAGATATGGCGAATACATGGAAGACGGTACACCAATTGATGGCGGTTATGTTGAATGTACATTCAAGAATGACGCTAAGGGCGACCCGCTCGTAACAAGCGAGGGTCTTGCCGTTCTCGGCATTATGACTCCTGAAATGTTTGAAAGCATGAAGGAACAGACTCTTAAGATTACAAAGGTTGTTGCTGACGACCTTAAAACAATCGGTCTTGACCTCTGGGATATCAAATTTGAGTTTGGCTACAACAACGATGAGGTTATCCTTATCGACGAAATTGCTTCCGGCAATATGCGTGTTTACAAGGGTGACAAGATTGTTGACCCTGTTGAGCTTACAAAGCTTATCCTCAACAGATAATTATTCAGATAATGCTAAAGCTCCTGCTTCATTAGGAAGCAGGAGCTTTTTTATTTGATATTGTATTTATAGTTTCTGACAGCTTAATTTTCTGCAAAGAAGCACTTGAACGCCTTGTACGCCATAAAAGTATCAATCTTAGATGTGACCTCAAACGGAGAGTGCATCGAAAGGACAGGAACGCCTACGTCGATAACGTCGATGTCAAGGTTAGCAAGGTACATTGCAACTGTTCCGCCGCCGCCTGCGTCAACCTTTCCAAGCTCCCCTGTCTGCCACTGTACGTTTGCTTCGTCAAACAGCTTTCTTACCTTGCCCATAAACTCGGCGGAAGCGTCAGAAGTGCCGGACTTGCCTCTTGCGCCTGTGTACTTTGTAACAGCAACGCCATAGTTAAGCTTTGCACCGTTTCTGTACTCGATAGGCTCGGGGAATGTCGGATCAAATGCTGCGTTTACATCAGCGGAGAGCGCCTGTGTAGCGGAGATTACGTCTATTCCTCTGTATCCATGTGCCTCTGCAAGTCGCATAATGAAATATTTAAGATATGAGCTTTCAAGACCGGTGTTTCCCATACTTCCTATTTCTTCCTTGTCAGCAAATACTGAAACGCAGGTATATGCAGGATTCTCAGTTTCAAGTACAGCCTCAAGCTGAGTGTATGCGCAGACCTTATCGTCCTGACCGTAGCCGCCTATAAGGCTTCTGTCAAAGCCGATATCAACCGCCTTATATGCAGGAACTGCTTCAAGCTCGGCGGAGATAAAATCGTCCTCAATTATATTGTATTTCTCATTCAATATGTTAAGGATATTAAGCTTTACAAGCTCCGACGCCTTGTCGTCCTTAAACGGTCTTGAGCCTACGAGAATATTAAGTTCCTCACCAGTAATAATCTTGTTAGCAGGACGCTTCATTTGTTCGTCTGCAAGGTGAATAAGGAGGTCGCATACGCAGAACTGCGGGTCGCCCTCGTCCTCACCTATATTGACCTCGACCGAGCTGCCGTCCGCTCTTATTACAACTCCGTGAAGGCTCATTGGTACAGTAGACCACTGATACTTCTTGATACCGCCATAGTAATGGGTCTTGAAAAAAGCGATCTCCCTGTCCTCGTAAAGCGGATGCTGCTTTAAATCAAGACGTGGTGAGTCGATATGAGCGGCTGTAAGCCTTATACCGTCGTCAAGCGGTCTGCTTCCCATTACTGCGAGAATAACAGCCTTGCCCCTGTTGAGTACATAGAACTTATCGCCCGGCGCATATTTCCTGTTTTTATCAAACTCGCTAAAGCCCATTTTACGAGCCCTTGCAATTGTTTCTGTTACAAACTCTCTTTCGATCTTAGCCTTTGTAAGAAAATCCTTGTAGCCTTCACAGAAATCATAAACCTCGTCGATCTCCTTGTCGTCCATTACAAGGTAAGCATTTTTCTTATCAGAAAAAAGCTTGTCCTTCAAAAGTTCAGCCTGTGACTTTTCCTTTTCCATTTATATCATCCTTCCATTTTAAATCAATCATAAAGCAGGTCGTAAGCCTTATATGACCACATTACCTTCTTAACGTAGTGGCTTGTTGTGTCGGACGGTATATCGGAAATCTTAAAATTATCCTTCGATATATCACCGTTATAAAGCCATCTATCTACCTGATTTGTTCCTGCATGGTATGCCGCCGCTGCCAGCTCGTAAGAACCGTATTTTTCGTAATAGAAAGCAAGCATACAGCTCCCGTACTCAATATTATATTCCGGCGTCATCATATCCGAATACTCTATGTCAGTATGCACGGCGTTAAGGTGCTTTCTTGTCCAAAGAAACGCATCCTCCATAATCTGCATAAGACCTGAAGCGCCAACATCTGATACGGCATTCGCGTTAAAACCGCTTTCGGTATTTATCACAGCAAAGATAAAATCGGTGTCGATGTTATAATGCTCGCAATATTCTTCTACTGTATCAGAATATGCTTTCGGGAAAAACAGTTCTCTCAGAATGAAAAACATTCCGACTGCGAAGCACAGCACACCAAGGAACAAAACGATTTTTGAAATAGGGCTTTTTCCCCTCTTGGGTTTATTCTGCATCAAACTGCTCCTTAATCTTTTCTATAAGATTTTTTGCATTTACAAGAAGCGCTTCTTTAGAGCCGTTATTCTCAATAATGTAATCAGAATTTTTAACGTAAAAGCTCTTCGGATTCTGTGAATTAAATCTATCGGCAATCTGCTGCGGAGGTAGGTTATCTCTCTTAGCTATCCTCTGCTCTCTTATAATATCGTCAGAAACTACGCTTATAATCAAATCACAATGCCTGTCTGCGCCTGCTTCAAAAAGCGTAGGTGCGTCCAGAATTACAAGCTTGCTTCCTATATCCTCAAATTCCGCAATCTCCATCTCAATAAGCGAGTTAATGTACGGGAAAATCGTGCTGTTCAAAAGCTCAAGCTTTTCTTTGTCAGCAAACACAATCGAACCTAACTTTCTTCTGTCAAGCTCAAGCTCTTCATTTACGCAATCGGGAAAAAGCTCGCGGAGCTTCCTATTGCAGTCGCTTCCCCTTACTGTTACTGCTCTTGCAACAAGATCGGCGTTGATTACACTATACCCTAAATCGGCAAGGTAATCGCTTACCATAGTCTTTCCCGAACCGCTTTGTCCGGTTAGTCCCACTACGGCAATTCCCTGTCTTTTGGTTGTAATCTTCTTGTAGGGAAAAAGGAAACTCATTCTAACCCTTCTTTACACTTCAATTACTCTGAATGCCGCCGCACGCAAAAGCCTGTTATACACTGCAAGACCTACGCCCTCAGTAGACGGACATCTTGCAAACACTCTATCAGCGCCTATTTCATCACATTCTCTAAGTGCTGAGAACAAACGCTTTGCCTGCTGTTCTGAATTTCTGCCATACATAATGGTTTTAACATCAAGCGACAGCTCGTCACAATCAAAAATCATCACGGCATCATCATCCTTCAGGTTTTCGGAAACATATTTTTCAAAGTCTGAAAGATTGCCCTTTATAATATATATTTCAGCCTTTGGTGAATAATGCTTGTATTTCATTCCCGGCGAAGAAACCTTTGCGGTAAGCGCAAGCTGTTCCAGAACGCCTTTGTCGATAATTATGTTTTCTGTGACCTCAGATAGCATCTCGACAGAAACATAGCCGGGCCTGAGAAGTCTTATTGCGTCATTTTCAAAGCTTATTACAGTTGATTCAACGCCGACATTACAGCTTCCTCCATCAATTATTGCCGGGATTCTGCCATTCATATCCGCATATACATACGCAGCTGTTGTCGGACTTGGGCTTCCGGAAAGATTTGCTGAAGGTGCTGCAATAGGCTTTCCGCTATATGAGATAAGCTTTCTGGCTGTTTCATCTGACGGGAGTCTTACCCCGACAGTTTCAAGACCTCCGCTTGTGACCTTTGGAATTATAATTCTTTTGGGCAGCACCATTGTAAGCGGTCCCGGCCAGAAACGCTCGGCAGACTTATACGCAAGTTTTGGAATTTCACAAGCGATTTCTTCCATCATGGACGCATCGCAGATATGAACTATAAGCGGATTATCAGAAGGTCTTCCTTTAGCTTCAAAAATCTTTTTAACAGCCTCCGGGTTTGTCGCATCTGCTGCAAGCCCATAAACAGTTTCTGTTGGCATACCGACAACCTCGCCGTTTTTTATGAGTTCTGCGGCATATTTTATATCGTCATCGCTGTTTGAAAGCATGACTGTATTTAAGCGATTTTTCATTATTTATGCTTCTTCCTGTGCTGAAAGCTTTGCTGCCTGATCAGCGGTAGCAAGAGCGTCGATAACCTCGTCGAGGTTTCCGTTCATAATGTATTCAAGTCTATAAATTGTAAGACCGATTCTGTGGTCGCTGAGTCTGCCCTCCGGATAGTTATAGGTTCTTATTCTTTCGGAACGATCGCCTGTACCTACCTGTGAACGTCTAACAGATGCGATTTCGTCAGACTGGGCACGCTGTTTTTCCTCAAGAAGTCGTGAACGAAGCACACGCATTGCTTTTTCCTTATTCTTGTGCTGGCTGCGTTCGTCCTGACACTCAACCACAAGACCCGTCGGGAGATAGGTGATTCTAATAGCGGATTCCGTCTTATTGATATGCTGTCCGCCTGCGCCTGAAGCCCTGAAAACGTCAATTTTAAGCTCTGTTGCTTCATTGATTTCAAGCTCTACGTCCTCTGCTTCCGGCAATACAGCGACAGTAACGGTAGACGTCTGTACTCTGCCCTGCGACTCGGTTTCAGGTACACGCTGAACTCTATGGACGCCGCTTTCATACTTAAATCTTGAATAAGCGCCCTCGCCCTCCACGCTGAATGATATTTCCTTAAATCCGCCAAGCTCTGTTTCATTAGCCTTTAGAACCTCAATCTTCCAACCCTTAGACTCGGCATACATAGTATACATTCTATAAAGTGAATTTGCAAAGAGGTTAGCCTCGTCTCCGCCAGCTCCGCCTCTGATTTCGATAATAACGTTCTTATCGTCGTTAGGGTCCTTAGGAAGAAGCAGTATTTTAAGTTCCTCGGCACAGCTTGCCATAGCTTCCTTAGTTTCATCATACTGCATCTGAACCATTTCTTTGAAATCCTTGTCGAGTCCGCCGCCGTCAAGAAGCTCAACCGCCTCGTCAAAGCCTTCCTTTGCCTTAACATATTCCTTGTACTTCTCGATGATAGGCGTAAGCGACTTATATTCTTTCATCAGGTTTTTATACTGATTTTGGTCGCTTATGATATCGGGGTTCATAAGCTGTTCATTTATATGCTCATACTTTTCTAAAAGCGCCTTTAATTTTTCAAACATAATATACTTATCCTCCAAAATTTGATATAAACTTAAAACCAAAATTCTGGCGTAGCTATAGCTTCTGCGGCTTTATAATTTTCTTTATGTTCTTTTCTGCCTTAGAGCGAGGAATCATAATTTCGTGACCGCAGCCCTGACATTTAAGTCTGAAATCCATACCGGAACGCATAACAAGCATCTCTCGGCTACCGCAGGGATGTTCCTTTTTCATAACCAGAATATCGTCCTTTGCAACGTCCATTCAAGATTCCTCCTTTCTTTTTCACAAAGTTTCATACACTTATTTATTATAGCATATTTTGGAACAAATCGCAATAGCAAAAATAAGCTATTTAAGGCATTTGATATGTATATATTTTGTAAGAGTGATAAAAATAAACCTGTAAAACAAAATTAAGGAGGATAAGCCCCAGATATGTAACCGGGCTTTATGAACAGTATGAGTAAAGTATACGCAGAATTTGAATCGCTTGACCTTGCAGACCTTGCCTGCAGCAGAATTAAAAACGTTGTTCCCGGAATCCAGAGAATTTCGATAACGGACAGACGTTTACCACAGGATTTCGACCGGACAACTGTAGCGTTTGTTGGACAGGGCGTAAACAATGTACAGCCGTATGTAACTGTTATTTCAGATGAGCATAATAATGTATACGGAAGCGCAAAGGTAGACATAATATGTGACCCGTTGGCAGTGTCAAGCATCAAAAGGCATCTTATTTCAAGAGGCGGACTCAAGGTACAGGAATTATCATAACGGCGAAAATAGTAGCATAGAATTTACCAATAAAGATTTTGGAGGTAAAAAATGCAAAACTATTATCCCGAGGGAAAGCTCATCGAAAAATACGATAACAAATCAGCTTTGAGAAATATGGACTCACTCAAATCGGCAATGCAGAGCGGCAGAATTCTTGAGGCGAAGGCTATTGTCTGCGACAACGACCACAATCTTATTGTAGAATTACCGTTTTGCAAAGCCGTTATTCCCCGTGAAGAGGGCGCAATCGGCATATCTGACGGAACGGCCAAGGATATCGCACTATTATCAAGAGTAAACAAGCCCGTATGTTTCAAGGTAATTGAAGCGTCTGAAGAAAACGGTGTGATACTGTCAAGACGACTTGCGCAGGAAGAATGTATGGAAAATTATATCAGTCAGCTTGCGGCAGGTCAGATTATTGCGGCTAAAATCACACATTTAGAGCAATTCGGCTGTTTTGTTGATATCGGCTGCGGAATATCATCTCTCATTCCGATAGACTCAATTTCTGTGTCCCGCATTTCACACCCCTCCGACCGCTTTTCAAACGGAGATGACATCTTTGCCGTTGTAAAGTCTGTTGAGGGAGGCAGGGTTTCCCTAACCCACAAGGAGCTTTTAGGCACATGGCAGGAAAATGCTGAACTTTTCAAGCAGGGCGAAACGGTCGGCGGAATTGTGCGTTCAATAGAAGATTATGGCGTTTTCATCGAGCTTGCTCCAAACTTAGCGGGACTTGCCGAGCCGTTTGAGAATGTAAAAGTAGGTCAATCGGCAAGCGTCTACATAAAATCAATTATTCCCGAAAAGATGAAGGTTAAGCTTATTATTGTCGATGTCTTTGATTCGCCAAGCGACAAGAGGATAAATTACTTTATAAAAAGCGGAAGCATCAAAGACTGGTATTACTCAACCGATTCCTGCGAAAAGCGGATCGAGTCGCATTTCTAAAATAGAAGCTCCTGTGCATACTGAAATAATCCCCTTAAAGTAGTCTTGAAAACCTTTTTGTTTTTTCAAGTGTCTACCTTAAGGGGATTATATCACTCTAATGAATCAGGAGCTTTAGTATTATTCTTTTTAGGATTCAGATGAACTTCCTTCCGAGCTGTTGTCCTGCTCCTTGAAGCTTTCAGTAAAAAATTCCTTTTCATTTTCCAACTTATTTTCGCCATAGGTCGAGATTGTAGCCTTTATAATTTTTACGTCGTCCAAAGGCTCTTTCTCATCATTGACCTCTACGCTTGTTATGGCTTCAAGCACATCAAGTCCCTCGTAGACCTGCCCGAAAACGGTAAATTGCTGTGAGAAATTCGGAACGCCGCCATTATCCAGAAATGCGTTAAGCACGGTATCGTTCGCATCATCAATTGCTTTCATTTCTTCAATAAATTCATCGGTAAAGTCAACCGAATTTACAAAGATGATCCTGCTTCCCGTAACATTTCTCTTATTGAAAATTCCCTTCTCTGCGCCGTAGGTACACAATGCACCTGTGAATGGCCAGAGATTTTTTGACATTTCAGGCTCCAACTGTTTCTTATCGGTATCGTCAGTGTCGTCGCCCGTTCTGTCCTTTGCACCGCCAAACGCATAGGCGTGCTGTTCATTTTCAATCATGAAATAATGGGTATTCTCATAATATCCGTCATTTACAAGGTCGATGAAATACTCGCAGTAGTTTGGCGCTTCGTCCTCGAAAAGCACGGCTTTCATAGTGCCCAACGTTGTTTCGAAGATAACAACAGGCGTGTCATCGTCAGGCACTTTATACTGAATAAGCTCGACGTCGCTGGCATCAATCGCCATTCTGTTTTGCGCGCCCATACAGGAGAATGCAAGACCTACAATGATTATAAGAGCAATCATTATAAGGCATCCTTTGAACACACGCATAGCATTTGTAGACGTTTTTAATCTCTGATTCGGATTCATTTTCATCTTGATTACCCTTATGCTTTCTTAGTTATCTTTGTTCCCTGTCGTGTTTCCTCTACAAGATATCCCATTCCGGAGATTGCGTCTCGAAGCTCGTCAGCAAGAGCAAAATTTTTTGCCTTTCTTGCTTCCTTTCGCTGCTCAACAAGGTCAAGAATATCCTGAGGAATAGCTTCGTCAGCGCTGCTTTCAGCCTGTTTTCTTGCCTTATCCACGATACCGATTGAAAGCACCTTGTCAAAGTCCTCAAGAAGCGCAAGCTTGGTAGACGGATTTGTGTCAGCTTTAAGCACATCATAAACCGCAGTAATCGCATTAGACGTGTTAACGTCGTCGTCCATTGCATTTGTAAAAACTGCCTTCAGGTTTGAAAAAGCCTCGGCATCGACAGGCGATTTATCATCAGACGACACGAGCTGTACGCATCTTGCAACAAGCTTATCGTATGCAGCCTTGGCGTTATCGAGATTTTCGTATGAGAAAACGAGCGACTTTCTGTAATGTGAGCCAAGGCAGAAAAATCTGTAAACGAGTGGGTCATACCCCTTGCTTTCAAGAAGCGAAACTGTCAGGAACTCACCCTTGGACTTTGACATCTTGCCGCTGGTTGTATTAAGATGATGGACATGGAACCAGTAGTTGCACCACTTATGTCCGATATATGCTTCGGACTGTGCAATTTCGTTTGTATGGTGCGGGAACTGGTTGTCAATACCTCCGCAGTGAATGTCGAGGTATTCACCAAGATTTTTCATACTTATGCAGGAGCATTCAATATGCCAGCCGGGATATCCAACGCCCCAAGGAGAATCCCACTTCAACTCCTGGTCGTCAAACTTAGATTTAGTAAACCAAAGAACGAAGTCTGCCTTGTTTTTCTTGTTTCCGTCTGCTTCAACGCCCTCTCTTACACCGACAGCGAGGTCTTCCTCTCTGAAATCTCCGAAAACATAATACTGCGAGAGCTTAGACGTATCAAAGTAGATATTTCCGCCTGCTTCATAAGCATAACCCTTTTCGATAAGAGATGAAATAACTTTTATGAAATCGTCAATACAGCCCGTTGCAGGCTGTACAACGTCAGGAGTTTTGATATTAAGCTTTGCACAGTCAGCAAAGAAAGCGTCTGTATAGAACTTTGCAATTTCCATTACAGTTTTCTTCTCACGCTTTGCGCCCTTG
Source organism: Ruminococcus sp. Phil15 (assembly GCA_001940995.1). Classification (GTDB taxonomy): domain Bacteria; phylum Bacillota; class Clostridia; order Oscillospirales; family Ruminococcaceae; genus UBA7477. The sequence goes on along the minus strand of MSHC01000034.1, from coordinate 201,642 downwards.
AGCATTTTGTCGTCGCCTGTATCGCCGTCAGATGTAAGGTGTCCTACGTCTGTGATATTCATGACACGCTTTACATCATATCCGACATACCTCATATATTTTTCGAGAACGTCCTCCATAATGTAGCTTCTCAAATTTCCGATATGCGCAAAGTGATACACGGTAGGTCCGCAGGTATACATAGATACCTTTCCGGGCTGGTTTGGCACGAACTCGTCAACGCTGTGTGTAAGAGAGTTATAAAGCTTCATTTTAGTTTCCTCATTTCTTTATTTTTTTAGGTCGTTAACCTGTTTTTCAAGCTCATCAATTCTCAGCTTAAATTTATTGAGCTCCATCGCAACAGGGTCTGGAATGTGGATTTGGTCAAGGTCGCAGGTGCGTTTGCCGTCCTGTCTGACAATTTTTGCAGGAACGCCTACTGCTGTTGAATTCGGCGGAACTTCTTCAAGGACGACAGCATTTGCGGCAATCTTTGCGTTATCGCCTACTTTGAAAGGTCCTAAGATTTTGGCTCCCGAACCTACCATTACGTTATTTCCGAGTGTAGGGTGACGTTTTCCGTGCTCCTTACCCGTACCGCCGAGTGTTACCCCTTGATACAAAAGGCAGTTGTCGCCGATTTCCGCAGTTTCTCCGATTACAACTCCTGAGCCATGGTCGATAAGCAAACCTTTACCAATCGTTGCACCCGGATGAATTTCAATTCCAGTAAGGAATCTTGCAAACTGGGAAATCAGTCTTGCGACAAAGAACAGCTTTTTCTTATAGAAAAAATGCGCTATTCTGTACATCCATACTGCGTGGAGTCCCGAATAGGTTGCGATAATTTCAATCGTACCTCTTGCGGCAGGGTCACGCTCCCTTATTGAACGGATATCTTCTTTAATTTTATTCAGCATAAAAACCTCCAAATAACACAAAGACCTCCAAGGCAAATTATTTGCCAAGGAGGCAGTATACAAACTGCGGTTCCACTCCGTTTTATTCTCGAAAGCCATTTACAAGCTCCCACGTCATTAACGCTGACACACGAAAACAGATACTGCTACTTCCCTGTTCCTGCTCCGGAAACGCTCCGCACAGCCGCACTTCGCACAAGACACTTCAGGCTTTACACCGACCAGCCATTCTCTTTGGAAGAATACATTGTGTTACTCTGACTGCTAGCATTTAATATATAATATGAAGTATATCACATTTTGATACAAATTGCAAGACCAAAGTTTAATTCTCAGGGTTGATATAGTCCTTATATGCATAAACGTAGGTAATACCTGAAATGATTGTAAGTACTGCACAAATCCAGATAAGTATTTCGTTGATAATGAAGAAGTTAAAATCAATAGCGAATATGTCAACAAGGAAAAATTCGATAGCCATTATAACACCAAGCGACGCCATTGTTGAGGCTGTTTTAAGCTTTCCCCAGATACCGGCCGGGACTACAACTCCCTCGCCTGCAACGACAAGCCTTAATCCGGAAACGACAAATTCTCTTGTAAGGATTACAAATACGGCTATTACGTCAATCCAACCCTTTGCACAGAAGCAAAGCAGCGCAGCCATAACAAGTATTTTGTCGGCTATCGGGTCTAAAAACTTTCCGAAATTTGTGATAAGGTTATATTTTCTTGCAAGCTTACCATCTATTGCATCTGTAATTGCGGCTGCACCAAAAACAATACCTGCCAATAGAATGTTAAGCGGAATACCGTCAACCAAAATAAACAGTATAAAAAGCGGAATTAAAAGGACTCTTAAAACAGTAAGCTTATTTGGTAAATTCATATATATATTGTTGCCTTTCCGATTTAATCAAGAGCTGTGCCTATAAGGTCATAATCAAGAACATCGTCTATCGTTACATTAACATATTCTCCGACCGAGAGCTTTTTCTCGCTTGAGAAGAAAATCTTTCCGTCAATTTCAGGAGCATCGGCTGTGCTTCTTCCAAAATAGCACTCGGCATATCTGTCAAAGCCCTCAGTTACTACCTCGTAAGTCCTGCCGATTTTCTGCTCATTAAGGTCAAAGCTTATAAGCATCTGCTCATTCATAATTGCATCGCTTCTTGCTTCCTTAGTACGCAGATCGATCTGGTCAGGAAGCTTTTCAGCAGGTGTTCCCTCTTCCGCAGAATATGTAAAGCAACCGAGCCTATCGAACTTCATATCCTTAACGAACATAGACAGTTCTTCAAACTGCTCCTGGGTTTCACCAGGAAAGCCGGTAATAAGAGTTGTTCTGAGTGTTACGTCAGGGATTTTATCTCTTATCTTTGCAATTAAAGCTCTGAGCGTTTCATTATCGCCCTTTCTGTTCATTCTCTTTAAGACATCACCGTTGCAATGCTGAATAGGAATGTCGAGATACTTGACGAGCTTATCCTCCTTTGCGATAACATCAAGGAGCTTATCCGTAATGCGTTCAGGATAGCTGTAAAGTGTTCTTATCCACTTTATACCGTCAATCTTGCAAAGCTCCTCCAGAAGCTCTGCAATTTTTGGTTCGCCATAGAGGTCAGCGCCGTAATATGTAGTATCCTGAGCGACAACGATAATTTCAGTAATGCCGACTTTAGCAAGCCACTTTGCTTCGTCAACAATGCTTTCAATTGTACGGCTTCTGTACCTACCTCTAATCATAGGGATTGCGCAGTATGTGCAGTGGTTGCTGCAGCCCTCTGCAATCTTGAGATAAGCGTAATGCTCGGTAGAAACGATTCTTCTGCCATCAATGCAAAGCTTTTCCTTATCGTCAAAGGCGTTTATACTCTTATCGCTGACAAGGACATCTCTTATGATTTCGCAGAGGTTTTCGTTACAGCCGATACCAACAACAGCGTTAACCTCGGGAATCTCCTTGAGAATTTCCTCCTTATAGCGCTCTGACAGACAACCAGTAACGATAACAGCCTTGATTCTTCCTTCGTCCTTCAAAGTGCAGAATTCAAGTATTGTTTCGATTGCCTCCTGTTTAGCTGATTCGATAAAACCGCAGGTATTTACTATAACGACATCTGCAAGTGCGGCGTCGGGTACTATCTCATAGCCTTCTTCTCTTAAATTGTAAAGCATATGCTCGGCGTCAACAAGATTCTTAGGACAGCCAAGCGAAACCATTCCAACTCTAGTAGCCATAACTTAACGCTGAAAACTTCAGCAACCTCCGAAAATAATTATTATAATTATACTTCATTATTGTGAAAAGGTCAAGTGTTATTACTCAGAAAGGTCAAATTCAAACCCATCTAAAGCTTCCTTTATATCAGAATATGAGTATCCGAGGCGAACAAGAGCATTTTTTACCTTGTCAAGCGACTTTTTATCGGTGATTTTCCTTGCATATTTATCTTCGATAAGCTCTGTGAGCCGTTCAATAGTTGTTTCCTTGTAAGGCAGCAGCGCTTCGTCGATAAAGCTCCTGTCAAGACCCTTAAGCCGCATTTCCTGCACACATCTGTAATAGCCGAACTTTTTTACCTCAACAAGCCGCCTTGCAAAGTTATAGGCATAACGCCTGTCGTTAATCACGCCGATTTCCACAAGCCTCGCCATAACGTCAAAACAAATCTGTTCCGGATAGTTAGCCTCGAGCTTTTTAAACAGCTCTGTGTACGAATAATCCTTATAATCAAGCAAATACAGCGCACGTTCCTTAGCTGTTCTGAGCTTATTTGAATACAATATATCCTTCCACGCATCATCAGGAACGTCCATATTTGAGGTCAAGTGATAATCGCTGATTATATCTATATTAAGATACTCTTTTTCATCGTCCGAAAAAGTCACACAATAGGTCTTACCCTTGAACTTTTCTATTGTATCAATATGCTTCATCAGATATCAACAGGAGCAAATTCGTCAAAATCATCGTCGGCGTTTACTACTGCGCTCTTGTTTGCGGCAGGTGAAGCAACCGAAGCAGAAGCACCTGCTGAATTTTTGGCAGCCTCGGCAATTGCGGCGTCCTTTGCGCTTTTCTTAGTATCTAGAGTAATCTCAGCAGAACGTGCGATAACCTGGTTTTCTATTTCCTTCATTATGTCAGGGTTTGAAAGGAGGAATTCCTTAGAATTATCTCTGCCCTGTCCGAGCTTCATATCGTTATAGCTGAACCAAGCTCCGCCCTTTTTGATGATACCAAGCTCAACAGCGAGGTCAAGAAGCTCTCCGTCTCGGGAAATGCCCTTACCGTAGATGATATCAAATTCGCACTCCTTGAACGGCGGCGCAACCTTATTTTTTACCACCTTGCACTTTGTTCTGTTGCCGAAAACTTCCGAGCCGTTCTTGAGCTGCTCCTGACGTCTTACTTCAATTCGAACAGAGCTGTAAAACTTTAACGCACGTCCTCCCGGAGTTGTTTCAGGGTTTCCGTACATAACGCCGATTTTTTCTCTTATCTGATTGATAAAAATTGCTACGCAGTTGGATTTTGAGATTACGGCGGTAAGCTTTCTCATAGCCTGTGACATAAGTCTTGCAAGCTGACCGACATGAGTATCACCCATATCGCCGTCAATTTCAGCCTTTGTAGCCATAGCCGCAACAGAGTCAACTACGATACAGTCAATTGCTCCCGAACGTACAAGTGTTTCAGCAATCTGGAGCGCATCTTCTCCGCTGTCCGGCTGGGAAACGATAAGCGATTCGATATCTACACCAAGAGCGCTTGCATAAACAGGATCCAGAGCGTGTTCAACGTCGATAAACGCAACGTTTCCCCCCAGCTTCTGCGTTTCTGCGATAATATGCAGTGCAACAGTAGTTTTGCCGGAGCTTTCAGGTCCGTAGATTTCAACTACACGTCCTCTTGGAACACCGCCGATACCAAGCGCCATGTCAAGAGTCATAGAGCCTGTAGGAATAGCCTCGATATCAAGGGCCTTTGTCTGACCGAGCTTCATTACTGCGCCCTTACCGTAAGCCTTTTCAATCTGCGCAATCGCACTCTCTAAAGCCTTCTGCTTTTCCTCATTTGACTTTGGAATTTCGAGCTTTTTGCTTTCCTTCTTATTTGTCGCCATTATAAATACAGTCCTTTCTGTAAAGAATATTATCTTATATATACATTATACCGTAAAATCGAAGATCTTTGGTATAATAGTCCGATACGCAGGGAGCAAATCTAAGGATTTGCGTATCTGCGAGGACGTAAGGATATAATAAACGCCCTGCGTTTATTATACCATAAAGTGTGTACAATTGTTCGGACAGCAAATTTAATCTTTCACTCCGTAAACAATTCTGAAAACGCCGCAATAATCTTTCATAAATCTGACGTTTTGAAAGCCGTGCTGAATGAGGATCTGCGATACTTCCTCCTCTTGGTTTATGCCGATTTCAAAAGCGAGAACGCCGCCTGCTTTCAGTGAATTTTTCCAGATTCGTGTCACACATCTGAAAAAGTCCAAGCCATCTTCTCCGCCGAACAAGGCGCTCTTTGGTTCAAACTGCACCTCGGTCTGGAGATTCTTCATATCGCCGGCGGTAAGATACGGAGGATTACAGGCTATGAAATCAAGATTTTCAAAGCTTTCGGCCGTCTGCTCTAAAAGCACATCGCCCTTGACGCACTCGCAGGCAGAGCCGTTAAGCCTGATATTCTCTTTAAGGTACGATATTGCCTTGTCTGAAAGCTCAACACAATATGCCTTGTCGCATTTTAGCTTCTTCTCAAGCGTAATACCGATGCAGCCGCTTCCGCTGCACAAATCGGCGAACCGCAGGTTTTCCCTGTTATTAAAATAATCCAAAAGAAAATCTACGAGCGTTTCCGTATCCTGTCTTGGAATAAGAACTCCCCTGCCTACTTTGAATGGCAGACCGTAGAACTCCCATTCTCCTAATATGTACTGCAATGGCTCGCCGTCAATTCTGCGCCGTATAAGCTCGCAGAATTGCTCTGCCACGGCTTCGTCCAGCTCTGAGTTCTTTATTCTGTCGTATGCAGGCGTTCTGTATTTTACGCCAAATGCTTTCTCAAAAATGCAGGACGACTCAAATTTATAGTTTTCTATATCGTGTGCAGACAAGATGTCCGTACCGTTTTTCAAGACATCAGAAACCGTTACCATACGTCGTCCTCCTTGTTATCGGGAATAACAGCTTCTATCGCCATAATTGCACATTCAATTTCCTTATCGTCAGGCTCTCTTGTCGTAATTCTCTGAACAGCAAGACCGGGTGCTGAAAAAAGTTTAGTAAACCAGTTTTCGTATCTTCCGGCAAGTCTTATAAACTCATATCCTATTCCGACAATGAACGGAAGGAGTGCAAGCTTGCAAGCCATTCTGATAAAAATATTATCCCATGGCACCTGTAGCACAGAAAACACGATAATGCTGACAATAAGTACGATAAATATAAAGCTTGTTCCGCATCTTGGATGAAAACGGGTATGCTTCTTGACGTTTTCTACTGTAAGCTCATCGCCCGCTTCATAACAGGCAATTGTTTTATGCTCTGCGCCGTGATACTCGTATGTTCTTCTCATATCGGGCATTAAGCTTGTGAGCCACATATATAAGATAAAAATTGCAATCTTTACAACGCCTTCTATAACTGTCTGCGCAACATCATTCAAAGCTACAAACTTACCTATAAGCTTTGTAACTCCGGCAGGCGCAAGCATAAAGAGTCCAACGGCTAAAACAACGCCAAGCACAATTCCGATTACGGAAACTATCGGCATAAGCTTATCTCCAAACTTGTCTTCTAGCCACTTATCAAGCTTTGACGGGTTTTCGTCCTCGACGCCTATCATAGATTTATCGGCTGATTTTGAAAGGCATTTGTATCCCTCTGCCATTGAAATCGCAAAGTTAAAAACACCTCTTATAAACGGCGCTTTGCGATACCAAGGCAGGTTTGGTCCGTTATTTATATCCCATGTTTCAAGGTCAAGCTCGCCGCTTGGAAGTCTGCAAACCATAGCCGACTTATAAATTCCCCGCATCATGATGCCTTCAATAAGCGCCTGACCGCCTATCTTGGACTTGAACTTGCACACCTTATTGCTGTCCTTCTGACTGCTCATAGATTATTTTCCTTTCATCATCAGTTGAGATAAGCTCTACATTCACCTTATCCGATTTATCCTTTTTGACAGTTTCGCCCTCCATAGGCGGAATTGTTATCATAACCGTTGTACCGACATCAAGCTCGCTCTCTAAGGTAAGCGTACCGCCGTGAAGCTGAATAATTTCATCGGCTACCGCAAGTCCAATGCCTGAGCCTCGTCTTGTCTGATTTGCCTTAAAGAACTTAGCCTTGACCTTAGGGAGATCCTCCTTGGAAATGCCCATACCCGTATCCGACACAGACACTACGATATCTCCGCCCTCCAGGTATGCTTCTACGGAAATCTTATCGCCTGCGTTTGAATATTTTATAGCGTTATCTACGATATTAATAAACACCTGCTTGATTCTGTTTTTATCGCCGAAAACAAACGGCAGCATTTCAGGTTCATAGTAGTCGAGCGTAATACCAAGCTCTTTGGCTCTCTCCTGGTATATTAATACGGTTTCGCCAAGCTCTGCAAGGATATCCATTTTTGCTTTGTTAAGCTTAAGTCTGCCGTCCTGCAATCTTGAAAAGTCAAGAAGCTCCTCTACCATATCGGAAAGTCTTTGTGTTTCGCCCGTAATAACACGCATACCCTTTGAAAATGTTTCCGGGTCATCTCTTATCGTCATAAGAGTTTCCGCCCAACCTTTTATGGCGGTAAGCGGAGTTCTCAGCTCATGCGACACAGAGGAAATAAACTCATTCTTCAATGATTCCGTATTTGCAAGCTCGTTTACCATATAGTTGATACTGTCGCAAAGCTCGCCAAGCTCGTCGTCGCTTTTTTTGGTAAGTCTGTCGGAAAAATCTCCGGTAGCAATCCGCCTTGCAAAGTTGTTGATTTCGCTTACAGGATTTACAATTGACCTTACAAAGAACTGACCTGTAAAAATCATAAGCGTGATAATTGCGAGGAAAAAAAGCGACATTGCAGCCACTATAATTACGACCTGTCTGTCGACGCTTTCCATAGAAACAAGCATTCTCACAGCCTGGTAATCGCTTCCGAGAGGTGCGATAAGCGCCGTATAGGCTAAAACCTTTTCACCTGTTTCGAGTTTCATTATCTCAGAGCCTATACCGTTATCAGACTCCAGTGCTTTCTCATAATCCGGAAGCTCGCCTATGTCATCTACCATAAATCCCGATGATGTAACAGCCACATCGCCGTTTATATCAATGACCATAAGCTCAATCTGGCTTTTATACTCGTAGTTTTCGACAATGCTTCTGATTTCGCTGTTATAATTTGTCTGGGCATTGCCTGCAAATCTGTTTATCGCACTTGTGACTATGCTCATACGGTTAGCAACGTACTGTTCGGTAGCGTTCTGATAGTAATGGTTTACGACAATGCCTGCTACAACAGCTGTAATACCGAGAATGAGGACAACAACGCCTAAAATATTTATAAGCCATCTATGTGTGATTGTATTTTTGCTAATATTTTTAAACAATGTACATCCCCACCTCCCGTTTTATTTTTTTGCATTAAATCAATTTCCGCTCGGAGCGCTCCATTTATATCCGTAACCCCAGATTGTAAGTATAAACTCAGGATTTGAAGGTTCTTTTTCGATTTTCATACGGATACGTCTGATATTTACATCGACGATTTTATCATCTCCGTAATATGAGTCGCCCCATATATGATTCAGTATACTGGTTCTGTCAAGAGCGGTATTCTGATTTTTGAAGAAATACTCCATAATCTGATACTCAACCTGCGTAAGGTCAATCTGCTCGTCATTCTTATAAACGGTTCTGCTCTTGAGATTAAGAGTAAACGGACCGGAAACGATAGTGGTTGAAGCCTCGGGCTTTGAGTGCGTCATTGTTACTCTGCGGCAGACGGCATCTACTCTTGCGATAAGCTCAGAGATAGAAAACGGCTTTGTTATATAGTCGTCTGCGCCGATCATAAGCGATGATACCTTATCCATCTCCTGCGATTTGGCGGAGAGCATAATAATGCCCATTGTTTCGCTCTTTTCACGGAGCTTCTTGCAGACCTGTATTCCGTCGATACCCGGCATCATTATATCCAGAAGAGCGATATCAAATCCTCCGTCCGCTTTTTCAAATGCCTCAATTGCGTCCTCTCCGCAGTTCACGTCAACTACGTCATAGCCGCTTCTTTTCAGGTTTAATACTACAAACTCTCTGATTGAGTCTTCGTCTTCACAAACTAAAATCTTTCTCATTTTAACGCACTCCTTTTATGATACTACATAGAAATTTCTTCTTATAGTTGAAATATTCTGCACAAGTTTGCTTGTACTATCCGGTGCAATCTTTACCAGATAGTCAATCTGACCTACCGAGGTTATGAGGGCATACCCGCTGTCAAAATACTGTTCCGATTCAGATTTAGTGCATACAGCAACACGCATAAGCTCTGTGTTACTATCCTCCAAAGTCGTGCTGAACTCATAGAAAACATATTCGCTCGTAACGCTATCGTATTTTACAGTGACCTTGTTTTCCCAGCTTTCGGGAAATGAGACCATATACCCCATAGAGATTGAATAAAAACCGCTGAGCTTTTTGTTAAAGCTGTAAAAGTCGGCATACGAATTCCAAGTTGTAAGGTAAAGCTGTTCATTTGAAGGTAAAAGCTCATAACCTTTAAGCACTTCAAGCGTAGGCACTTCGATAACTCCGTCGGAATCAACATCGGCGCAATAATATCCGTCGGGACGGTTAGTGTACGACATAAGATTCTGACCTATCTGAGCGACAGGGTTCTGCAACGAGCTGTATCTGTGGTAGATAAATTCGGTGTGAACCGTTCCGTCCGGATTTCTGCAGTCAAGCATAAGAGCCTTGTGCGTTGGTGAAACCTTGCCTTTGACGCAGTTAATAATAGCATCCGCATTGCAGCCTATATCTGTTGTGGACGACTTCACCAGCTGAGAATCCTTAATACTAAGAAGAGAAGCTGTTGCATTTGCGCCGTCTGCGCCTGCCTGTACAGTAATAAGCTCGTTATAGTTATCATTATTGAGGTCCATTGTTTCAATTGCATTATATGTTTCCGTTGCTATAAGCTTTAACGTGCTGCCCTCATAATTATAAATCTCAAGGGTTTTATCATTCATACTAAGCGTTGAATAACCGACAATTATACTGGTATTTTCATTTTGTCCGAGCTTAGTTATTATAATCTTATCTATATCCGTACCAGGACCGGAAAACCTGTACTCTACTTTCCACTCTCCGTCATCGTTCTTATCAAGCACGCATACGTTTATTCCGTCTTTCGCATTTGACAGATTGTTATACTCAAAGAACACGATAGCTTCGTCTGAAGGCTCATCGTCGATATTTGCTACGACATACGCACTTCTGTTATCGCCGCCTTTAGGATATTTTAATGTTATATCCGTTCCAACTGTTTCGGTAAGCGAACGGTGAATCTCTTGCTGTTCGGCCGAAAGCTTAGGTGCGGCTACAAGCGTATCAACAGAGAATGTGCCGAGTGAACATCCCGACAGGGCCATAGAACACAGCAATAATGCTGCAAGCATTTTCTTTTTCACAGCCTCACCTCTTTCTAAAAAACAATAGAACCAAGCATATTTCAATACTCAGTTCTATTATATCACAAATCAAATATTTTTTAAAGTACTTTACAAAGAATTTTTATCTTTCGCTTATAGGAACATATTTTCTGTTTTTAAGCACCGATTTATAAGCAGGTCTTATGATTCTTTTACCTGTGACAAGCTCTTCAAATCTATGAGCCGACCATCCTGCCATTCTTGACACGGCAAAAAGCGGCGTAAACAAATCCTCAGGGATTTTGAGCATTCTGTATACAAGCCCTGAGTACATATCGACATTGGCGCACATAACCTTGCCGTTTCCCTTTTCCTCGGCAAAAAGCTCAGGAGTGAGTCTTTCGATTGTTTCAAGGAGTCTGAACTCTGCCTCGTATTCAGTACCCTTGGCGAGCTTCAAAGCATTCTCATGGAGAATAACTGCTCTTGGGTCGGAAAGGGTATAGACAGCGTGACCCATACCGTAGATAAGTCCTGTTCCGTCGCCGGCTTCCTTACGGATTATTTTTCTGAGGAAATCAGCGACCTCGCCCTCATTGTCCCAGTTCTTGACATTCTTCTTTATTATATCCTGCATTTCACAAACCTTAGCGTTTGCTCCTCCGTGTCTATGTCCCTTAAGAGAACCGATTGCGGCAGAATATGCGGCGTATGGGTCTGTACCGGAAGAAGTAAGTACTCTGCAAGCGAACGTGGAGTTGTTTCCTCCGCCATGCTCTGCGTGAAGCATAAGCATAATGTCGAGAAGCTTTGCCTCTGCGTCTGTAAACTGTCTGTCAGGTCTTATCGTTGAAAGAATAGATTCAGCAGTAGACTGCGACTTGATAAGCGGGTGCATAAACATACTCTTACCGTTGAAGTACCTGTTCTTGACCTGATAAGCAGAAACCATAATCGTCGGCATCTTTGCTATAATAGAAACGGCTGTTGCCATTTCATATTCCGGAGAGCTGTTCTCCGGGTTGTCGTCATAAGAATAAAGCGAGAGGACGGCTCTTGCCATCTTATTCATTACATTCTTAGATGGGTTCTTTAAAATCATATCCTCAAAGAACGAATCCGGAAGCTCTCTGTTTGCAGAAAGAAGCTGCTTGAAGATCTCAAGCTCTCTGTTAGACGGCAAATCACCGAGCAGAAGAAGATAGACTATTTCTTCAAATCCAAATCTGTTCTCAGCAATTGCGGTATTAACGAGGTCACGGATATTATAACCTCTGTATACAAGCTCGCCCTCGATAGGCGACTTTTCGCCGTCGCTGACAACGTAGCCGTGAACGTTACAGATGTTTGTGAGACCTGCTACTACTCCCGTGCCGTCTGCGTTACGAAGTCCCCTTTTTACTATATAATTATCAAAAAGCTCCGGCTTTATGGTGTTATTTTCAATAAACTTCTTACAAAGAAGCTCTCTGCCTGCTTTACTCATATTTTTCTCTCCTCATATCAATATACTATCTTATTCATTTTACACTAAATGAGCATTATTGTCAAGTTTTAGTACGAGAGAAAACATTTCACGCACATTATAAGGGATTAATGCTTCTATTATGAGATAATCAGCAGGTTATTGAGTCAGTTTTGCACAGGACGCAAGACACAAAAAATCCTCTCAGGTTTATCCTGAGAGGATCGCTCTTATCTTGTTGCGTCGTCGATAATATCGTTTACTCCGTCCATAGCATCGTTAGCTGCATCGCCTGCATCACTTACAAGGTCGCCTGCTGTTGAACCGATGTCTTCGGCAATATTACTGTTGTCTTTCTTAGTTGTAGTTGTAGTCGTGGTAGTTGTAGTGGTTGTAGTAGTCGATGTTGAGGACTGTGAAGATGATGAAGAATTAGATTCATCAACCTTACCGTCGTCGGTAGAGCAGCCTGCAAGCATTGACATTGACAGCAAAAATGCTGACGTAACACATAAAATCTTTTTCAGCATAACAATTAATCCTTTCCGTATATGCATATAACTTAGGTTTGTCATTCTTTGTGACGTTATTATTATCAGCCCATTTGCTATAATTATTCATAAGCTATAGATTTTTTCTTTAATTTATGCTAAAATATCCTTATGAAATATTTTATTTAGCATTGTTCTGATGTAATACAGCATCACAAACGCAAACGGAGGAACTGCAAGTATATTTCCGACTACCGAATAGAGCGTTTTGGTGTCCGTCAGCTCCACTGTTCCGTCAACATATCCTGCCGATTTTCCTCTTTCTGCCGACAGTACAAATCCGTTGCGGTCGATTATTGCAGAAATTCCACAGTTTGCACTTCTTATAACATATCTGTCATACTCGGCAGCCCTTACTATGCTGTGTCTGAAATGCAGTTCTCTTGCATAGCTTGATTTAAACCAAGAATCGTTTGTCGATAAGAGGACAATTTCCGCACCCATATCAATCTGCTCGTCGAGCAGACCTGAATATATACTTTCTATGCATATAAGACCTGCTGCATCAAAGCTTTCAGTCTTTATGGTATATGTTTCGCTGCAGGCATTAATCGAAGGAAAACCCTCTATATCACAAAACGGCATATACTCGCCAAATGGGACAAGTATTTTTTTGCATCTCACGCTGTCGCTGTCCGCAAGCTTTAGGCAATTATAGCAGTTTTCGTCCTCCCGTTGTAACGCTCCGTATACAAGCGATGCGTCTGTTGGCAAGTTTGCTGTGAGTTCATCTTCTATATTATCAGAGATAGCGGTCGGGATAGCTGTTTCCGGCAAAAGCACAAGATCATAATCCTTTTTGATAAATTCATTGAAATACGTTTTATAATCTGAAATCGCCTGCTCGTAGCTTACAGATTGCTTATCAAAGCCTTCCACATCGTCCTGAATAGCGATTACCGATATATATTCGCCGTCTGTTTTTCTATTAATTGACATAAATCCGAAAAAAACAGAACCGAAAAATATCAATGAGCAGGCTGCAGAACAAACGGCTGTTTTGGCTACTTCCGATTTTGAAAGATACATAGCAAGGAAATACAGCGACAGATTAAAAAGCAATATCAGCAGAGCCGTAAAATTTCCGCCGAGAAGCGATGAGGTTTGAAGTAATATAGGCTCGTATGCAAGTGCGTTTTCAAGTCTTGCCCAGGTATATTTGATATAAGGTACAAGTCCCAGGGCATACTGACCCAGTATATAGCAAAACGAAAAGGCTGTCAGCCGCAGGATTTTTCCTTTTATAATTCCGCTTGGCACACAGCATAGCAACATTACAGCGGACTGATATAATGTCAGCAGACAGCAGGCTGTCAGACAAAGGACTATTGCCGCAGTTATGTTTATACCTATCATATCATACAGGGTAAGCAAATATGCGTTCAGGCTAAAATGATATATTATGAAGAATATGGCAAGTGATTTGTGCGGCTTTTCGGATTTAACAAGGGTATGCATTAGTGGTACCATACATATACCGCACAGCCACCACGCATCTGATATCTGCATAAACGAGCAGAAAAGCGCCGATACAATCGGTAAGAATACGTTATACTGATAAGCTTTAGTTTTCATAGTATTATTCTTAACTCAAGGAAGTGAAAATAAACAATGAAAATAGCAGAATACGCAAGAAAAGCCCTGGAGGTACTTGAAGCAAAGGGATTTGAAGCCTATATCGTAGGAGGAAGTGTAAGAGATTTATTGCTTGGTAAAGAGCCTTACGATTATGATATCTGTACAGACGCTCTGCCTGAGCAAACTTTAGATGCTTTCAGTCAATATGCCTGCTTCACTCCCGGAATGAAGCACGGCACTGTTGCGGTTATACTGGACGGCCATCAGCTTGAGATAACGACCTACCGCACAGAGGGCGGATATCTAAATCACAGGTCACCTGAGAGTGTTACGTTCGTATCATGTCTTGACGAGGATTTGTCAAGGCGTGATTTTACCATAAACTCAATGTGCATAAGCAAGGACGGAGATGTTATTGACCGTTTCGGAGGACTTTCCGACCTTAACGCATCAACAATCAGAGCCATCGGAAATCCTGAAAAGCGATTTACTGAAGATGCGCTTAGGATAATGAGAGCATTACGTTTTTCCGCACAGCTTAGATTTGCAATTGAGGACAGGACGGCTGATGCAATGGATAAATGCAGATACCTTCTTAATGACATATCGGCGGAGAGAAAGTTTTCAGAGCTAAAGAAAATTATCTGCGGTGAAAATGCTTTTGACGTTCTTATGAAGCACAGAAATATTATTTCACAGATTGTTCCCGAAGCTGCCCGTGCGTTTGACTACAATCAGTATTCAAAGCATCACTGCTATGATGTATGGGAGCATACTTGCAGGGCTCTTTCCAACATAGAGCCTAATGAAACGTTAAGGCTTGCTATGCTGTATCATGACCTGGGCAAGCCGCACGTTGCTGTTACTGACAAGAAAGGCTTCAAGCATTTCCACGGACATATGAATGTGAGTGCGCAGATTGCCAAGGCCTCGCTTAGTGAGCTTAGGTGTGATAAAAAAGCAATGAATGAAATCGTTGAGCTTGTAAAGCACCACGATGTTCGTTTTGAGGCAGAACGCATAACCGTAAGGAGATTTATTTCAGAACACGGCTGGGATTTTTTCAATAAATATATGAAAATCAGATATGCCGACACAATGGCACAATCCGATTATATGAGAGAAGAAAAGCTTAAAATATTGGATAAAATTATGAAAGTATCCGAGGAAATCCGAAATTCAAACGACTGCCTGTTCCTTAACGAGCTTGCAATTAACGGCGACGATGCTATCTCACTTGGGTATTCCGGCAAAGATATTGCAAAATGTCTTTCATTTGCTCTTAACTCCGTTATTGAAGATGAATGCGAGAACGAAAAGTCGGCGCTATTAACATACATTAAGGAGAATTTTAATTGAAACGCATACGACCTATTTCAGTCATACTGACGCTGCTTGTAATCACGCTCAGCGCAACAATATTCATTATGTCGTCGCAGCCTGCCGACGAATCGTCGAACACGAGCGGAACTGTATGTCGGATAATTCTGAGGATATTTGACGACGGTTTTGATAATCTGAGTCAGGCAGAACAAAATACAAAGATTGACGCATTACAGCTTATTGTACGCAAGGCCGCACACTTTTCTGAATACGCTTTGCTGGCGGCACTGGCGCTGCTCGCATCAAAAAGCTTTTACCTCAAGATAAAGACCTCTGCAATAATCGCCGTATTGTATCCCCTGCTCTTTGCAGTTTCCGATGAGGTGCATCAGTATTTCATACCCGGAAGAAGCTGTGAGTTAAAAGACGTTTGCATTGACCTGAGCGGTGCTGTTACAGGCATGCTATTAACGCTTGCAGTTATTATGCTTATACGAAATAGAAAGAGAGAAACCTGATTCAATTCAGATTTCTCTCTGTTATTTTGCCTACTATACTTTTTTCGGGTTACACTGTCATATGTATAAAAAATTTCTTACAGTCTGTCACTAATAAGCCTCAGTATTTATATTACTTCTTTTTCTTTATAATCACAATAGCGGCGACAACTATGATAACAATAATCAAAACTATAAGCAATGGAAAAATAAAACCGCTTTTATTTGTGTTTTCGGAAGTGTTCGACGCTTGTTGAGCAGTAACTTCTTCCGTCTTAGAAGATGTTTGGGCCGTAGTTTCGGTTGGAGTGGAAACTGTGGTGTTTGTTGTAATAGTTGTGGTAGTTGTGTCCGTCGTGGTAGTAGTCTGAGATGATGTAGTGGAGGATTGACCTTCTGATGTTGTTGTACTATTACTACTTGACGTTGTTGTGGTAGTGGTTTTTTCAGAGGTTGTTGTTCGAGATGTTGTAGTCTTCTTAGCCGTTGTAGTTGTTTCGGGTTTCTTGGTTGTTGTGACAGGCTTCTTGGTTGTGGTAGTCGTCTTGCTTTTATCGGTGATACGGATACCGCCGCCTATAAGCTTTGTAAACGATGACTCATCACATCTGTCCTCCCACTCATCGCTGAAATCGACTGACATATGCGACCCTGCCAAGTATTTGGAAAAATTCACCGAGTAAAAATCTCCGGCTTTTGCATTTTCAGGGATAACGACGTTTACGGTTATAACGGCTCCGGAATGGTCAAATAATTTACCGTATTTTGCCGCTATTCCACAGCCCATTTTATTCGGCTCAGCATCAAAATTGGATGTGGTATTCGGAGCATATAAACCTTCGACACCTTCTACAATTGAAAAAGGAAATATCTCTTTAAATTCAAGCCTTGGGTCTTTTTCAAAATACACCCACATTCCTGCAATAGGCGGACAATTCTTCATATACATTTTGAGCGATACTACCCTGTTTTCAGGAATATCCGCAAGATCTATCTCCTTGGTTTCAAGAGTCAGGTGTATGTCAAGAGGTTCGTCAGGCCGCGCGTCCGCGATTGCAGTAACCGAAATAATAGAAAATGACATAACAAAAGCTAAAACGAGCGAAACCAATTTTCTGAAACAGTTATTGTTTTTCATTTTGCACACCCCTATATCAACTAAATTGTTAACATAACTACATAATTATAGCACCCGTTACGGCAAATGTCAATACATATTTCAAATTATATTCATCTTACATATAGAAATTTTATACCGCTTGTATAATTCAAATTCTTTGTGCATCTTGCAGGAAATGCTGTCAGATCATAAAAAATGAAATACAATAAATCATTTACATTCTACTCCAAATATTGTATAATATAAGGTAACAAAGGCAGTTTCGATCTGCCAGATAAAAATAAGGGAGCGTAAAATATGGACATTGGCAAAATATCAAAGGCAGGCTCGCAAAAGAGCTTTATGATTTACCACGAGAATCCTGAGGCACTTCACATAAACACCATGCCGGAGCATTGTTATTTTATTCCGTTTTCGGAAAATCAAAATTCCTTTGACAGCAGAGAAAACTCCGACAGTATCCAATTTCTAAATGGCAATTGGGGTTTTACATACTATGACAGTATAGTAGACATAGAGGATAATTTTACCGAGCTTACTCCAAAAGCTACTATTCCCGTTCCGTCTAACTGGCAGCTTCACGGATACGACATACCCCAGTATACAAACGTATGCTACCCGTTCCCATTTGACCCGCCTTATCTTCCCGACGATATCCCTGTCGGCGTATACACAAGGGATTACATCTACTCCCCTGACGGAAAGGACAGAATCCTGACCTTTGAGGGCGCTGACAGCTGTATTTATCTTTATGTTAATGATATATTTGTCGGATACACCCAGGTATCACATTCAACATCTGAATTCGACATCACGTCGTTTTTGAGAGATGGCGACAACAAGATTACCTGCGCTGTGCTTAAATGGTGCGACGGCTCATACCTTGAGGACCAGGACAAGATAAGACTGTCTGGCATATTCAGAGATGTATATGTTGTTTCAAGGCCTAAAAAGCGAGTCTCCGATTATCTCGTAAAAACGGACGTTTGCAATGGAAATGCTGATATACGGCTTACTGTTTGGGGTGCAGATGCCGATATAAAGCTTTATGACCCTGATGACAATTTGATTTTTGAAGGCAAGGCGGCGGAACACTCAGAACTTACGATAAATGTCAAAAATCCGCAGTTATGGAATGCTGAAACGCCAAGGCTTTATAATCTTGTAATTTCGTCAAACGGAGAAGTTATCGGAGAAAAGGTCGGCATAAGAAAGGTTGCTATCGAGGACGGCGTGCTAAAGCTCAACGGCAAGCCTATAAAGATTCTCGGAGTAAACCGCCACGACAGCTATCCTGAAAGCGGTTACTATGCGTCTGAAATGCAGATGAGGAATGACCTTGTCCTTATGAAGCAACACAACATAAACGCAATCCGCACATCTCACTACCCTAATTCTCCGATGTTTTACAAACTCTGTGATGAATACGGCTTCTATGTCATTGACGAGGCAGATATGGAGTCGCACGGCTGCGTCGAGGTATACAATGACTTTAAATGGAGCGATAGGAACGGCTACAACGGAATTGCACTTCTGGCAGGGGACGAGCGTTTTAAGAAAGCGATAGTTGACAGAAGCCACAGGCTTGTAACCCGTGATATCAACCGCCCGTCTGTTATTATCTGGTCACTTGGAAATGAGAGCGGCTATGACGGAAATTTGAGAGCTGCGGCACTTGCAGTAAAGGAGCTTGATACAACACGTCCTGTACACTATGAAAGCACCCACAGCCTCAATAGCACCACGGACGAGGATCTTGATTTTGTTTCAAATATGTATATGAGCACCGAGGATATGCTGAGGTTTTTGAAAAACGAAAACGAATCACGTCCGCTTATTCTGTGCGAATACTGTCACGCTATGGGAAACGGGCCCGGCGACCTTGAGGATTATTGGAAGGTTTTCTATTCCAGCGACAGATTTTCGGGCGGTCTTGTATGGGAGTGGTGCGACCACGCATTGCCACAGGGAATAACGACAGACGGAAGAACAAAGTACGGCTATGGCGGAGATTTCGGCGAACGGCATAATGACGGGAATTTCTGTTTGGACGCACTCGTATACCCTGACAGGACACCGCATACAGGTCTGCTTGAGGTTAAGCAGGTTTATCGTCCGATAAGAGTTGAAAAAGGCGAAAACGACGGAGAATTTATCTTCAAAAGCTACCTTAACTTCACAAATGCAGAGGAACAGCTTTTCTGCCGTTACGAAATCACAGATGTGGGCAAAACCGTCTGCGAGGGAGATGTCGATTTCAAAATTGCTCCAAGAGAAAACGTTATAGTAAGTATTCCTAAAGCAAAAAACATCTGTGGTGAAAGCGTGTGCATAAGATTTGTTTTCTATGCAAAGGATTCCGATAACTGCTACGATACGGGCGATGAAGTTTGCTTCGACCAAATCGTACTTTGCGAAATGCCGAGTGAATACGGCACAGCATCAACCGCTTCAAAGCCTACGCTTACCGAGTCACCTATAAAATATATCATTACGGCAGGCGAAAAGCGGATAGTTTTTGACAGGCGTAAAGGAACAATCTCATCTGTCTTAAAGAATGACGCAGAAATTCTCAAAAAGCCGATTGAATGGAATTTCTTCCGTGCGCCTGTTGACAACGATGTTATGAGAGACGACTGGTACAGGGCGCATCTCAATGATTACGACGCAAAAATTTATGACACTTCTGCTAGAGAAACCGATGACGGAATTTTAATAGAAATGTCGCACTCTTTTGGCTGGAATATTTATCAGCCGTTTTGCAAAGCGAAAACACGGATTATCATAAACGGGAATGGTGATATCCGCATCATAACCGACGGTGAAACAAGCAACAAGGTAACTTTCCTGCCACGTTTTGGTCTTAGACTGTTCCTTGACAGGGCGTTTTGCAATGTTAAGTATTACGGTTACGGCCCTGTTGAAAGCTACATTGACAAGTGTCAGGCTTCTTATCTTGGAGAATTTAGCTCGAATATTTCGCAGATGCACGAGGATTACATCCGTCCTCAGGAAAACTCATCACATTACGGCTGCAGATATGCTGAAATTGCCAACGAAAAAACAGCAATACGGTTTACGTCAAATAAAAACTTCAGCTTTAATGCGTCTGTGTATTCACAGGAGGAGCTTGCATCAAAGCGTCACAACTACGAGCTTGAAAAAAGCGGATACAGCATTATCTGTATTGACGGAGAAATGGCAGGCGTAGGCTCGAATGCTTGCGGTCCTGAACTAAAGGAAGAATACAGAGTTTTGATTCCGCACATTCATCTTGATTTTACAATAGAATTTTAATAAGGCGATGATAATATGGAAATTAGAGAAACTGAGTTTACGTTAAACAGAAACGGGCTTAGAATAGCGGTCACGGAGGTGCGACCTGCCGGAAACAGGCTTCCTATTGCAATTATAAGCCACGGTTTTCTCTCGTGCGGAAATGACGTAAAGAATTATGCTTACAGATTTGCGGAGCTTGGTTATGCTTCATTCTGCTTTGATTTTATCGGCGGCGGCACGCATATTAAGAGCGACGGACTGCTCAAAGATATGACTGTACTTTCCGAAAAGCAAGACCTCATTACAGTTATAGAATATGCAAAAAGCCTTTCCTACACTAACTCAGAAAACATTACGCTTATTGGCTTTAGTCAAGGCGGTTTTGTGTCTGCGATTACTGCTTCCGAAAAAAGCGTTGATGTTCAAAAGCTTGTTCTCTTCTTCCCTGCTCTGTGTATCCCAGATGACGCACGCAGGGGCAAAATGCTTATGTTTGAATTTGACTCTGACAATATTCCAGATGAGGTATATTCGGGAAATCTGTGCCTTGGCGGAGATTATATTAGAGTTGCAAAAGCTATGGACGCTTACGAGCTTGTAAAAGGATATGGCGGTGATGTTCTTATCCTTCACGGCGACGGCGACATGGCAGTAAATATTTCATATTCCGAAAAAGCAAAGGAAGCTTACGGCGAAAAATGCAGAATGGTTGTTATAGCCGGCGGCGGACACGGATTTAATGCAAACGAAGATGAAATTGCATTCAGAGAAATTAAGAATTTTTTAAAAAAGTAATCCGATACACAAACAATGCCCCGAAGTAAACAAGGAGTAATCCAAGTTCGCTTCGGGGCGATTTTGTTACTGTTAAATTTTGAAACGCTTATTATTCTTCGGTTGGGGCGGTTTCATCAGGCGAAACTATTTTATCTGAATTATCCGCCTTCAGCTCTGCATCGGCAGTAGCTTCCGTTTCTTCAGAAGCGGAAAGCTGACCCTTCATAAGCTTGTCAAATTCAATTCCGTCCATCTTCTCGTGTACCATAAGATACTTAGCAATTTCGTGGAGCTTATCAATATGAGTTTTGATAAGTTCTTCGCACTTCTTCATAGCATCTTCAACGAGGGCTCTGATTTCTTCATCAATCTCGCCTGCCACTCTATCGGAATAGTCAGGCGTACTTCCGTAATCTCTACCAAGGAACACCTCGTGTTCTCCTCTGCCGTAAACAACAGGTCCAAGCTTTTCGCTGAATCCGTAGCGTGTTACCATACTGCGGGCTGTAGAGGTTGCCCGTTCAAGGTCGTTTGACGCTCCTGTTGAAATGTCATCAAGCACAAGCTTTTCGGCGACACGTCCGCCGAGCAGTACGATGATTGTTTCAAACATTTCGTTACGGCTTACATAAGACTTATCCTTTTCAGGAAGCGACATTGTAAATCCGCCTGCCTGACCTCTTGGGATAATAGTAACGTGATGCACCTTGTCCTGCGTAGGAAGAAAGTAGTGACAGAGTGCGTGACCGCCCTCGTGGTAAGCTGTAAGCTTCTTTTCGTCTTCGGTAACAACCTTTGACTTCTTTTCAGGCCCTGCAATTACCTTGATAGCCGCTTCTTCAAGCTCATGTCTGGTAATAGCCTTTTTATTCTGTCTTGCAGCGAGCAAGCTTGCTTCGTTAACGAGGTTTTCGAGGTCTGCTCCTGTAAATCCTGACGTAGACTTTGCAATTGTAGAAAGGTCAACATCGGGAGCAAGCGGCTTGTTTCTTGTATGAACTTTGAGGATTTCCTCTCTGCCACGAACATCAGGGTAGTTGACATAAATCTGTCTGTCGAAACGACCCGGACGCAGAAGTGCAGGGTCTAAAATGTCACGACGGTTTGTACCTGCCATAACTATAATGCTTTCATTTCCGGAGAAGCCGTCCATCTCAACAAGAAGCTGATTCAAGGTCTGCTCTCTTTCATCATGTCCGCCGCCCAGACCTGTGCCTCTCTGTCTGCCGACAGCGTCAATTTCGTCGATGAATATAATAGACGGAGCGTGCTTCTTTGCCTGATCAAAGAGGTCACGAACTCTTGAAGCGCCGACGCCGACAAACATTTCTACGAAGTCAGAGCCTGAGATTGAGAAGAACGGGACATCTGCCTCGCCTGCGACAGCCTTTGCCATAAGAGTTTTACCTGTGCCCGGAGGGCCCATAAGCAAAACGCCCTTAGGTATTCTGGCACCTATTTCATTATACTTCTTAGGATTTTTAAGGAAGTCTACAATTTCCTGAAGCTCTTCCTTTTCCTCATCAGCGCCTGCCACGTCGGCAAAAGTAACCTTTTTATTAGGGTCTATATTCATTTTTGCGTTAGTTTTACTGAAGCTGTTGAGCTTTCCGCCGCCGCCTGCCGACTTCATTGTAAATACAAAGAACGCAATCATAACACCGAGGATAATGAGCGTTGGGATAAGATTAAGCCAGAAGCTGTTGTCCTTGACAGGCTGTAAATTACATACAAGCGGAGCATCAGGATACTTTGCGTTATACTGCTTTCGGTAGTTTTCCGCATCGCTTCCAAGTACCTCGTTTACAAAAAGAGAAACGTTTGGCACTTTATACTTATATTCCTTATCCTCTCCGTCAAGCTTATAGGTAAGCTTGCCGTTTCCGAGGTCAAGGTCAAATTCCGATACTCTGAGGTCGTCAAAGTATGTCATTATTTCGGAATAATCCTTTTCGTCCTCAGCGCCGTCAAGCGATGAGAGCAAAAAGACGATACCGCCGACAATGCAGACTGAAATAAGCAGATAGATAAGTAGGCTCTTAAAGCCGCTGTTCTTGTTCAATATACCACTCCTAATATAAGATTAAAATATTATAAAGCATTAATGTGATAAACCGGTGATATTTTTAACCACATTGATTTTCACGCACCGCTTTGAATTTTCGTCAGGCTTTACACGTTCGGCTATTCCGTAACCCTCTACGAAAATCACGCCTTCGCTGTCAGCTATGAAAAAGATACCGTCACGCATATTCTGCGAAACGTCGGTGTTAAACAGCGTCTTTACAGATGAGGTTACTCCCCTGCCTGCAAAACGTATTTTATCGCCGTTTCGCCTATTACGCACGACACATACTCCTATAATTTTATCACAATCTATGACGTCTTTTGTAAATTTTCTGTGAATAATATGGCCGATTTCAGAAATTTCCAAGGGCATTGCCTCAAAAGTCTTACCAAACGCCTCAAGCTTTAGGCTTTCGGAAAAAGGAACTTCAAACTTCTGCACAGCTGTACGCTTATCTTTCAGTATTGACAGGACGTTGTTTTTACACTCAGCGTAGTATGTTTTTGAGAGTGTAACTTTTCCGCCGTTTTCACAAATATAGAGCAAGGAAGCGATACGTTCCGAGGACGGCTCTACCGAAAATGTCCTTAGCATATGCGAAATGGCTGCGCCTGAGTAGGGCTGTTTCAGATTAAGAATTTTTTTTGCGTCAAAGCTATTGTCGGTAATTTGAGCCGAATTAATACCACTAAGCGCCGCATTTTCTATTGCTTCATCAGCTGTTCTGAAATTTGCCAGGCTTGTAAGATAGCTTTTATAAAGCCCGTCGTTAATTCTCAAAAGCTGAGGAATTACGTTAAGCCTTAAAATATTCCTGCTGCAATCGTCTACTAAATTGGTGCTGTCGGTTACATAGCCCTGAGATTTCTCGTCGAGATAGTTTTCAATTTCTTGCCTCGTGCAATCAATAAGCGGACGGATTATATTGTCTCTGACGGGCGGTATTCCGCACAGTCCCTTAATGCTGCACCCTCTTGTGAGATTTAGAAGCGTTGTTTCAAGGCAGTCGGAGAGAGTGTGCGCAGTTGCAATCTTTTCACATCCAAGCTTTTCAAGCGCTTCTCTAAAGCAGGAATATCTCACCTTTCTTGCACCAAGCTCCGGCGACAGCTTATTTGCCACACAATATGCGTTTACGTCTTTTCTGAACGACACCAGCGCAAAGGCCTGCTCATTGCAGAATGTTTTGCAGAACTGCTCGTCCCTGTCGCTTTCATCGCCTCTGAAGCAATGGTTGAGGTGTACGCAACAGACGTCATATCCAAGTTCTTTTAAACACAAAGAGAGCGACACGCTATCAGCACCGCCGGAGAGTCCGACGAGGATTCGCTCGCCCGCTTTGAGCATATTGTATTTTTCGATTGTCGCTTTAACTTTGTTTAACATCAGTTGCCTTGATTCGGCTCCTCTCTGTAATCAATGTTTCTGAACAATGTGTATTCGCCCAGCCAGCCAAGCTTTACGGTAGACGTCTGACCGTGACGGTTTTTAGCAACGCTGCATTCGCTTGTTGTCTGGTCGGAATTTTCCTTATCGTAATATCCCTCTCGATACAAGAAAAGGATAATATCTGCGTCCTGCTCGATAGAACCTGATTCTCTGAGGTCAGCGAGCATAGGTCTTTTATCGGGTCTGCTTTCAACTCCACGGTTGAGCTGTGAGAGAATAATTACGGGAATTTTAAGTTCCTTAGCCATAAGCTTTAGCTGTCTTGTAATTTCCGAGATTTCAGTTACACGATTTGAATGTCTGTTCGGGCTTGACATAAGCTGGAGGTAGTCGATAATTACAAGACCGCAGTTTGGTATTCTTCTCGCCTTGGCTTTGATCTGAGGAACAGTTATGCCCGGCGTTTCATCGAGGTATATAGGCATCTTAGAAAGCTCGTCCGCACCCTTTGCAAGCTGTTTCCACTCCTCTGCCTCGATAAGACCCGAACGCAGGGAGTTATTATTTACAAGCGCTTCTGAGGCAAGCATTCTTGTGACAAGCTGTTCCTTGCCCATTTCCAGTGAGAAGATAGCCACGCTCTTGGGGTTCGCTTTTTTGCAGACGTTTGTAGCAATATTCAGTGCAAAGGCTGATTTACCCATACCCGGACGTGCCGCCAAGACAATAAGGTCTGTATCGTTAAGACCTGTCATTATAGCGTCAAGCTTATCAAAGCCTGTTTTTGTTCCGAGGTACTTTTCCTTATCCTTGCCGCTGATTTGTTGCAGCTTTTCAAGCGCAGGCACGATAACGTCGTCGATACGGCTCATACCGTCTGACATTCTGCCCTGTCTGATTTCATAAATCTTCTGTTCGGCGGAATCCAACAATGTATAAGCATCTACAGACAAATCGGAAGACATTCTTAAAATATCGTTAGCTGCGGCAATAAGCGTACGCTTCTGGTACATCTGGTCCACAATATCACAATAGCTTTGTATGTTAGAAACGGCAGGAACGTCCTCCATAATTCCGCCAAGATATGCTTTAGCCATAGCCTCGGTCTGGAAGATACCCATTGAAACAGCTTCGTTTACCAGAACGACAAAGTCAATTTCTCTGCCGACAGAAAACAGCTTTACTATAATTCCGAAAAGCTTTTTATGGTTTTCCTGATAGAAGTATTCGGGCTTCAGCTTTTCTATGACGACAGGAATAACGGACGGATCAACGAGCATTACGCCGAGTACCGTTTGTTCCGCCTCCATACTGTTTGGCTGTTCAAGCCCTACAAACTCCTGATTTGATTTTAAATCCATTATACTTTATTCCTCAACCGCTTTGACAGTCATCTTGAAGCTTACGCCCTGTGACAGCTTGATTTCTGCTGTGTAGCTGCCGAATGCCTTTATTTCAGAGGAAAGTGCAATCTTCTTCTTTTCTATGGTTACACCGAACTCCTTGGAGATAGCGTCTGCCACGTTGCCTGCTGTAATAGTTCCGAAAAGCTTTCCGCCCTGTCCTGCTTTTGCGGAAACAGAAACGATCTTACCGTCAAGCTTTTCCTTGATTGCGAGATTTTCAGCCTTTTCGACATCGAGCTTGTGCTGCTGTGATGCCTTTTTACCATTAAGCTCGTTGATGTTCTTTGCATTTGCTTCAACAGCAAAGCCTCTTGCGATAAGGAAGTTCCTTGCGTATCCGTCTGCAACGTTTAGAACGTCGCCAGCTTTTCCGCCATCCTTCAAGTCTTTAATAAGAATTACTTTCATTTTATTCACAAACCTTTCTTAGACTGTTGTTGTAGATTTTTCAATATAGCTGTCAATTGCGTTGATGAGTCTGAATTTTGCTTCTCTGAGTGAAGAATCAAGCTGTGCGCCTGCCATAGTCTGATGACCGCCGCCGCCAAGTTCTTCCATAACAAGCTGGACATTGAAGCTGCCCAGACTTCTTGCGGATATACTTATTCTTCCGTCTGTTTCATAGAGTACAAAGGAAGCGCTTACGCCCTCAATGCCGAGAAGCTCGTCGGCTGCCTGCGGTGCGGCGATACGCATTGTAGGCGAGGTAGCTCTTGCAGTTGCAACGGCACAGCCCTTATATATTTCTGAATTTGTAATAAGCATTGACTTCTGTTGATATGTTTCTATCGAGCTTGCGAACAAATTCTTTACAGAAACAGTATCTGCGCCCAGCTTTCTGAGGTATGCGGCGGCTTCAAATGTACGCACGCCTGTTCTCATTACGAAATTCTTAGTATCGAGCATAATACCCGCTAAGAGAGCTTCTGCTTCGTTTGCGGATATCCTGCAGTCATTGCCGAAATACTGCACAAGCTCTGCGACCATTTCAGAAGCGGAGGAAGAAAGCGGCTCATGGTAGAAGATAACAGGATTATCAATAGATTTTACCATTCTTCTGTGGTGGTCAACGACAACCACTTTTGAAGCCTTTGCAAGCAATTCCTTGCTGTCAACAAAATCCGGATTATGGGTATCAACGACAATAAGAAGCGTTTGTTCGTCAATTGCCTCTATCGCCTGCTGTGGAGAAATAAAAAGGTCACGCTTCTGCTTTCCGTTCATATAGTCGATAAGCTGTGTTGCGAGATTCTTCACGGGGTCTACTACAACGTATGCCGCAGTTCCGTGCCGTCTGATTATGGAAGCAAGTCCGATTGACGCACCAACAGCGTCAAGGTCGGCGTTTGCATGTCCCATAACAAACACTCTGTTACTTTCTGCGATAAGGTCCTTGAGGGCGCTGGCTATAATTCGTGTTCTCACCTTTGTCTGCTTTTCAACGCCCTTTGAAACGCCTCCGTAAAACTCAAAGCCGTTAACGGTTTTTACGGCAGCCTGGTCGCCGCCTCTTCCGAAGCACATATCAATTCCCTGCTTAGCATACTCTGCGCTTTCTGCGAGCGTCTTAGCGCCTAATCCAACGCCTATTGAAAGTGTAACGGTAGCTCTTTCACCGACAGCGATTTCCCTTGCCTTATCTAGAATCAAAAATCTGCTGTCAATCATAGGTTTTAAATGTCTGTATTCAAGAACAATAAGAAACTGTGTCGAAGAAAGCTTTCTTACAACGCCGGTTGTAGTATCAAAAAACGACTCCATAAGCTGTTCCAGTTCAGCATAGACCTTTGCCTTTTCGCTTTCACGCATATTCTGGAGAAGGTCCTCGTAGTTATCGACCGCTACAAGCATAACAGACGGTCTTGACTGCTTATATTCAAAATCGAGGTCAACATAGTCTGTTATTTCGTTGAAATATATCATTGAAAGGACAGTATCGTCATGGGTATTCTCAATTCCCCTGACTCTGTAATACCTCTCTCCAAGGCTTATGATATTGCCCTTAGGAGAATACATTTTGTCAAAATCAAAATCGGCAAGATCTCCGATATACATTCTGTAAGCCTGTTCATCAGAAAGCACCTGACTGTCGAATTCTTTGTTTACCCATACAATCTGCTTTTTTTCATCAATTATTGCAACGGGCGCAGGAAAATTAAATAACGACTCTTTCTCGGTCTGAGTAATCTCCGAGGTCATTTTCATAATATATTTCTTGAGCGTTGCAGAAGAAACACAAGCCATCACAAGCACAGTAACAAGTCCGCAGACAGAAACTACGAGCAGCACGCCTCCGAAAGCGGATTTTGACGGAGTTTTATACATATTCCAAGACGCAATTACCGACGTCAGCGCTATGACGGTTAATACCAGATACTGGAGTATATTATTCCTTTTCATTTTCACTGTGCCTTTCATAATAATATGTACTTATTCTACTATATTTATTGTGAAAAGTCAATGTTATAAATGGCAGGATTGTTACTTTTTGTAGCAAACCGCTGTCAAAATTTAGTATTTAACGCAAACTGCAAATTCTGAGTATAATATATAAAAAGACGAAGGGATTTATAGTGTATGAGGGTTGAGAAGATAGGAGACAAGACGGCAAAAGTTACTTTTAACTTTGCTGAAACCAAAACTATTGAGGACGCAATAAAAAGCTTCAAGAAAAGCTTTGAGTCTCAGCTGCTTATCGGCGCTGTAATACTGTCAGCAAGCGAAAGCTGCGGAATTGAGTTTTACAGAAATGATATAGGTCTTGAACTTATCAAGACCGGAGAAGGCGCTGTTCTTTACATATCAAAGCTTCCAAAGAGCTTTAAGCTGTCACGGCGGAAGAATTTCGCACCGGCACGAATAAACAAAAAACAGCTAATCTGCTTATTTAAAAGCGCAGAAGAGCTGTTTAAATTTGTTGTTAATATCCTGTCATCGGGGATTAACACGTCAAAAAGCAGACTTTACTCTGACGGAAAATACTACGCTCTTGAGATTATTCCCATCTCTGACAAAGACAGAGCGATAATCAGCGAGCTATGTATTGATATACGAACCGCCTTACCTGATGACAGATACAGACTTATTATTCAGGAAGATGCAATTAAAATTATTTCAGAGCTTTGATTTTCCTAATCTCTCCTGCCATATTGTCAGATTTGAAAAGATATGTACCTGAAACGATGACATTTGCTCCTGCTTCGACAGCGGCAGAAACTGTATCTGCGTTTATTCCTCCGTCAACCTGTATATCAAGGCTCAATCCATTGTCATCGGAATACTTTCTTAGCGTTCTCACCTTATCCATTGTTTCATACATAAACGACTGACCGCCAAAGCCGGGCTCTACCGTCATCACCAGCACCATATCCACAAGCTTTACATATTCCACAATTGAGTCGACCGGGGTATTAGGCTTCAATGCGATGCCTGCCATAACTCCCCTGCTCTTTATCCTTTTAATTACAGCCGTTACATTGCTGCAGGCTTCGGCGTGGAATGTAACAATATCAGCGCCGTTGTCAACGAATGCATCAATGTATCTGATTGGCTCATTAATCATAAGATGAACGTCGAGAGGTATATACGCACACTTCTTAGAAGCGGCAAGAAGCGGAATACCGAAGCTAATATTATTTACAAACATTCCGTCCATTACGTCAAAGTGGATCATATCACTTCCGCTATTCTGCGCTCTGTTTATTTCATCGCCAAGCTTTAAAAAATCACAGCTCAGCAGAGAAGGAGAAACTTTAATTTCCATCGTTTTATCATCCTCGGCATAACAGTTTTAAATCGTCTTGTACAATTTTATTATACATCAAATTAAAATAATCGTCAATTGTCAAACTCTACATAAATTACAGCAAACGACGAGTTTATTTGACGTTCACCAATTTACACGGAGCAAATATAGCGAACGAATGTGCAAAGGCATTTTGAATTATTATTATAGTGAATGTCATCCCTTCTACTTTCATTACAAGTAAGTCCGACGCACAATTGTGTATCGGACTTACATCTATATTAACAGCTGGGAGTTCTAATACTCTGCTGATAATACATAATATGCCGTAATAGAAAGATTTGCGACAATATTTTTTGCATTAAAAAAGCGGAGCTAAAAGCTCCGCTTAATCGTCCTTAATAAGATTTAAGTTTCTGGTGGAATCACTCCTGACTCTCAAATATTCAGATTTCGTACCACTAAAATCATAAGCAGCACTCTCCTTTTTTTGAAACTCAAACTTTAATGTATGTCTATGGGTATTGACCCGTCAACTTCTTAGTACATTGGACTCACCTTTCAAATCAGATTAAATCGAGTTCAAGCTTAACGTCTCTGGTGGAATCACTCCCTGCCTATCAAATATTCCTAAGTCTGGTACTTATAATCATATGCACCACTCCGAATCATTTAATCTTGGTTCTTACGCAACCGACTAAACCTGCCTGCTGCCAAAGTGATTATCTCATTGGACTCACCTTTCATCAATCATAATTTTAAAATTTACTTGAAAGCTTACCTCTCAATTCCTGCTAAGGGAAAACCGAAATCAGTACATTGGACTCACTCCTCTAAACTATTTTCTTATCCTAATCCTCAGCATTTTTAAAATCATTTCAATCGCCTCATTTGATATATTTATTCAGTTGTAAATTATGCTTTCCCGTATCCTGCATAAACTTAATTCCAAATCTCTTCAACTGCGGCCTTTAAGGTTATCCTCAATAAACTTATCGTTTTGAACTGTCGCAAGCCGTAACGCTTGTCTGTTGTTCCTTATTCACAAACCTTCGAGCCACACGGGAAAGAAGATGTTATGATTTCACTGTCCACCGGACTCACCACTTTCTTTTTAAATTTCGGATTCTCTGTGTACCAAAGCTTGCTTGCTGAAATATATTGTATTCTTCGCAGATTTGATATTCTTCACAGCTTCCTATTTCTTTAAGGTCTGAGAGCTTCAAGTTAATCTTTTGGATTTTCTGCTTCTCTTTTCCTTGACTATACTATACCACATCTTTTAGTACTTGTCAATAGTTTTTTTCAACTTTTTATAATATTTTTTATTTAACATTACTTTTACTAAATACATCTTGACTTTCTTTTTCAAATATTATATAATTAAGGTGTTGCAGCGGTTGTTGCGGCATTTTTTATCTGACTACAAATTACGGAGGCAACTACGATGACTGAGGATATGACAAACTACACCCCTGATATTTATACACTTGTTGACGATGAAGGAAACGAACAGACGTTTGAGATGCTCGATTCTATGGAATACGAAGGCGAAACCTACTTTGCTCTTACTCCGTATCCGGAGGATCTTGACAACGACGGCGAGGTTGTAATCCTCAAAAAGGTTATTGAGGGCGATGAGGAGATTATGGTTTCTATCGACAACGACGAAGAGTACGAGAAGGTCGGCGACGAGTTTATGAAGCGTATCGACGGTATGTTTGAATACGGCGATGACGACGAAGAATAACAGATAGATTTTCCATTGCAATTTCTCTGCAAATATGATACAATATTGTCAGAGCAATTTTTCTGCCTTGTGCGAGTGCACAGCTTTTATAATCCAACACTTGATAAACGGAAGCCCTGCTCTTTGTGCGGATTGCAGACCTCCCCTCGCCACCGCTTTATGCCGTGACTGCGAACGGATGCTGGGAGCAGTAAAGCACCAAGGAGGGCGTTATCCACCCTGCTAAAGGCGGGTTTTATACTCTGTGTATCGGCAAGGCGGAGTTTTTTTAAAAATATGCAGTGTACGGCTTTTAAGTAAGCGGTACACTGCTTTTTTCTTTTATATTGTGTTTTTCAGAATTTGCGCAAAGCTGATGCTGGACCACAAAATAAATGCGCAGTCGTTATTTATTGATTTTGAACGGCTGTCATATTCCTTGCGCAAATTATCAAAGCGTTTATGGAGCGGTCTGCTTTCTGCATTATCTCTTTCGGAAAGAGCGGCGTTTTGCAAAAACAGCATCATCTGATTATGAAGAAGATTTTCATAGTGAAAATGCTGATTTATACTTCCTTTAAATCTGTTATCGTGAGCATAGGTAAAGCTGTCCTGGATATAATGCAGCAGCACGCCCATTCTGAACGCTTCGGCAGGCGTAGGATTTGGCTTTGCCGACAACTGTTCTAACTGCTCTGCTATATACTTTTTCCTGCAATCATAATTATGTCCTCTTAACGTGCCTTTTGAAAAATAGGATAACAGATTCATATCCGGATACACACAACCGAGGACAAACGCTTTCTTACAGCTTTCGCAATGAAAAAGCCCGACATCGTTCGTAAGATATCGGGCGACAAAATAATGGTCTTTTGTTTGCAATTTAATCACCTACGGTAGTATAACCGAAAAGTGACGGATTATACCTCCATAATTACAGGCAAAATCATCGGGCTTCTCTTTGTCTTGGAGTAGATATATGCGGAAAGAGCGTCCTTCATTTTATTCTTCATTGCATTCCACTCACGGGTATTCAGATCGAGGCACTTTCTGAGCGTGTCATAGAGAATTTTCTGAGCCTCATTCATAAGCTCCTCGCTTTCCCTTACATAGACAAAGCCTCTTGACACTATGTCAGGTCCCGAAAGTATTTCTCCTGTTTCGCTGTCGATTGTGGCAACGGCAATAATGAGTCCGTCCTCGGAAAGATGTTTTCTGTCACGAAGCACGATTGAACCTACGTCGCCTACGCCAAGACCGTCAACAAACACTCTGCCGGCAGGCACGTTACCTGTTATCTTCATTTCAACGCTATCTGTTTCAATAACATTACCAATGTTTGCAATGATAATATTGCTTGCAGGGATACCGAGGGATTCGGCAAGTCCTGCGTGTTTTTTAAGGTGCTTATACTCGCCGTGGACAGGAATAAAGAACTTAGGCTTTGTAAGCGAGAGGATAAGCTTCAATTCCTCTTGACAGGCGTGTCCGGAAACATGTACCTCGTACATACTCTCATACACGACCTCGGCACCGTTTTTCATCAGCTCGTTTACAACCTTTGTAACGTGCTTTTCATTACCGGGGATAGGCGTTGCAGATATGATAATAAAATCGTTTGGCGTTACGACGACCTGCTTATGCATATTTGTTGAAATTCTTGAAAGAGCGGACATCGGCTCGCCCTGACTGCCCGTTGTAACGATAACGAGATTTTCGGGCGGATACTTGTTTACACTCTCGATATCAATAAGCACCCCGTCAGGCACTTTAAGATAGCCAAGCTCTATACTCTTCCCGATTACGTTTACCATACTTCTTCCGGACACGGCAACCCGTCTGCCCGTCCTGATTGCGTTATCGACAATCTGCTGAATCCTATGGATATTAGAAGCAAAAGTTGCGATAATGATACGCTTGCCGTCCGCCATACCGAAAAGCTTATTAAAGCTCTCTCCCACCTTACGCTCGGTCATTGTATATCCCGGACGCTCTGCGTTTGTAGAGTCGCTCATAAGTGCGAGGACTCCTCTGTTGCCCAGTTCTGCAAGTCTTGCAAGGTCGATAATTCCGCCCTCGATAGGAGTATAGTCTACCTTGAAGTCGCCTGTGTGTACGATAACTCCTGCCGGCGTATGGAACGCCATACCGCAGGCATCGGGAATAGAGTGGTTTACTCTTATAAACTCAACCGCCATACAGCCGAATTTAACAGTCTGTCTTGGCGTTACAACGTTAAGCTTAGCTATTTCTAAAAGTCCATGTTCTTTTAGCTTACCCTCGATAAGTCCGATTGTAAGCCTTGTGGCATATATAGGAATGTTCATTCTCTTGAGGAAATACGGTATGCCGCCGATATGGTCCTCATGGCCGTGGGTGATTACCATACCTCTGACCTTGTCGATATTCTTCTCGACATACGAAAAGTCGGGAAGCACGATATCAACGCCCGGTAATTCCGCATCGGGGAAAGCCATTCCGCAGTCAACTATAATAATATCATTTGCACACTCTATACAGGTGAAGTTTTTGCCGATTTCATTAAGTCCGCCGAGTGGAATAATTTTAACGGGCGTCTTTCTCTGCGGCTCCTTTTTCTTTGCTTCCTTCTTAGGCGTTGAACGTGACTTAGCAGTTTTCGTTGAATTGTCTGTCTTTGAAATTTTCTTTACCGACTTGGACGGCTTCTTTTCGTCGGTTTTCTTTGAATTTGTCCTTAGCGCGCCGTGAAGCTTTGAGCCGCTCTTTTTCGGAAGCTCTACCGTTATTACATCGGTAAGGCCCTCAAGGTTTGTTTTCTTTTTAGGCTTAGTTGTCATATTATTATTTCTCATCTTTTGTCTTTAATCCGATTCTCGAAAGCCACAGTTTTGCCGTAAGTAACACGGACACAGCAAAACAAGGCTATTTTCTTTTTCGGAAAATAACTCCTTTCTGAATATGTAATTTTCAGCATCCGACAAATAAATCTGTCGGATGCCGTAACACGAACCATAAATTCCGGACAGTGCAATAGAATAAAAGTATTAGTAAGATTGCAATGCCCTTAATAAAACAGCCGAACATAAACGTTATTTTTATTATATAGTAGCTGCTTTGATTTGTCAAGCAAATAAAGTATACATTGTCATTATTGCAAAATAAGACGAAATTAATCGCAAAGTAATTCAAAACTTACACATAAAAAGTGCCGCATCGCTAAGGCACGGCACTATAAAGCTATATATTCGTTATTCAAAAACGCTGCAGATTTTCGAGGTTGCCTTGATACCGTTCTCGCCGTTGATGAGTTTCTCTCCCCAATTCTCGGAAAGAATAGAGCCGTCCCATGTTTCGGCGATATCAAGATATTCTACGCCGCCGCTGTTGCCTTTCCAGCTCCAGCCGAGATATCCGATATCCTGTTCCGTACAATACTGCATAAGGAAGTCCTCCTTAACGTCTCCGTCAGTATGCGTATATCCGAACTCGCCTACGCAAATGCATAATCCCTGCTCTCTGGCACCTCCAAGGATACTTTCGATTTTCTTTTCGCTGCCGCCTGCCGTTCCGTACATATGAACAGAGAACATCGTATTTGCGAGTGGGTCAGACGCAAGAACCTCTGCGCCCTTATCTATGATACACATACCATGCTGACCCCAGCCTCCTGCGTCAACCATTATCGTATTTTTTATTCCAGCCTCACGGAGCTGAGGAATAACTGCACAATATGCTTTTGACCAATAACCGCTGAGGCTTGCGCCCATCCATTCATTAGCTATGTTTAGTATTACATACTCCTCGTTTCCTATAAGCGCATCCTTTATTTCAATCCAATAGTCGCAGATGCTCTGGAGGGTTTCCTTACTGTCCTTGCCCGTACCGTCGTGTACTTCAAGTATTGCGATAAGGTTATTCTTCCTGCACATATCAATAAGCATATTTACATTGTCTATGCTGTCCTTATTCCACTGGACTCCGCAGGCAAGGACTATTCTTACGCAGTTACAGCCTGCATCTGCGATAGCCGGTATCGCCTCGTAATCTGTTCCGCCAAACCACGAGTGTGCATGATTTACCCCACGGAAAACAAATTCATTGCCATTAACGTCAAGCAGCTTTGTTCCGTCTACCTTAAATCCGCCATCATAGTCTACAATCTCATCACCGCCGTTTGACGACGATTCCTCTGAGCTTTCTTCTGAACTGTTCTCCGTGCTTGTTTCAGCTTGACTTGGATCAGACACGCTTGCGGCCGAATCCGAGAAATCCTGTTTTGAGGACGAGTCATCATTTCCGCATGACGAAAGGCTTAGAAGCATTGAGACAGATAGGATAAGCGAAAGTATTTTCTTTATCATGATTTTTCCTCCCGGGTCGTGTTGCTACAATAATTATACAGACAAATGCCGGATTTTTCAAGAAGCATTTTTTTGCGATAACGATTGAAATTGTTAACTTTTTGGGATTAAGTTGCGTGAAAACGATTTTTGTAGTATAATTATAACAATACCGCACGGGAATTGTGTGATATTACCTAGAAAATGGATATAAGGCGGCTTGAGAATTATGGACAAGAATGTTGAACAGATAACACTTATGAGTCTTGAGAGGACCGCAAAGGCTCTGCGAAAAAACAATATGGCGGCGTACGTCTGCAAGTCAAAGGAAGATGCGCTAAAGCAGGTCGAGGCGCTTCTTTTCAAGGGTGCTGTTATCGGAAGCGGCGGTTCTGTATCACTGCAAAAATGCGGAGTAATGGAGCTTGTAAGGTCTGAAGAATACTGCTTCATCGACCGCACAAAATTCGCACCTGAGAATATGTCTGAATGCTATCAGAAGATGTATGGGGCAGACATCTTTCTTTGCTCGTCAAACGCTGTAACAGAAAACGGCGAGCTTTACAATGTTGACGGAAACTCGAACAGAATATCTGCGATATGCTTTGGACCTAAAAAGGTTATTATGGTTGTAGGCTGTAACAAGGTCGTAAAGAACCTTGATGAAGCTGTTAAGAGAGTAAAAAGGATTGCCGCACCTGCAAACTGTGTAAGACTCAATTGCAACACCTATTGCAAAGAAACAGGTATCTGCGTAAGTGCCGACGGTGGAATGACAGACGGCTGCAAAGGTGAAACAATCTGCTGCAATCATCTTATTTCATCAAAGCAGAGGCACAAAGACAGAATAAACGTTATTCTTGTTGCAGAGCCTTTAGGATATTAAGAACAAAAAAGACAGCATTACAAGGTGTAATGCTGTCTTTTTTGTATGCTATTCTACTTTGTTGAAACCAGATTAATCACGCACCACATAAATAATCATCATCGCGTAAAAATTTGATAGCATCATCACCAAATGTACAGGATTATTCCACTGTACACTCGAAAAATGACACAAAAAGGCACTGCATTTAAGATAAATGCAGTGCCTGATGTATATATTTATGCGCTATCTGATATCCGAGCTTGCGCCAACTGAATCAAGTCTTGCCTGAATTCTCTGTGCTTCTTCCATAGAGATACCTGCTTTGATTGTTGTAGGAGCAGATTCAACAAGCTCCTTAGCTTCCTTTAAACCAAGACCTGTTGCTTCTCTTACTTCCCTGATTGTTTCGACTGTATTGCCGTTATCAGAAAGGAGGTAAACACTGTTGCTTCCGGAAGGCGTATTTGTCTGTGGAGCAGACACATTCATCATAGGCTGAGCCTGTGACGCAGGATTACCCATCATAGCCTGTACCTGTGCGAGGCGATGTCTGTCCCATTCAATAAACTCCTGGTCAGCAGCTACGGCTGACGGAACTGAAAGGCCGAACATTGTAAAGAGCATACCTACATGCTTTGGTCTAATCTTGAGTCCTTTGAGCATATTGGAAGAAACATAGTTTCTGCTCTTAGCATTGTAGGACATTGTGAGGACATTTAGATAAGACTCTGTAAAGTCATCGGAATGTGAAAGAGTCATTTTAAGGTAAGGTCTGCCCCTCGGTACATCCTGAGGACGCACAATCATCATATTTGCAATGTTGTCAGGCGTCTGCTCAAGCATAGCCTTGACCTGTGCCTTGCTCATACCTACAAATGTGAAGCGGTTGCCGTCATAAGTGTTTGCCCACTTATCATCCTTCTCTATAAAGATTTCCTTTACTTTTCCGATTGGAATAGCGATTGCTGTAATGCTTATGAGGAGGAATTCCATAATCCAGATAAACCAGAGCATTCCGCCCTTTACGACCTCATTGTTAGTATATGTGCTTGAGGATGAAGATGAGCTTGAGGAGGACGACATTGACCATCTTCCCTCCTCGGCAATATCCTTGATATCAGACCACAAGAGTCCAGGGTCAGTTACGATATCCATAAATGACGGAACTTCAAACTCATACGCTTCATTCTTATCGTTACCTAGGTAATCATAGTAATACTCGTAAGCGGTCATCTCTCTTGCTTTAGCAAGATTCTTCTGACATTCTTCCTTTGTCTCACCGAGAAGAGTATCATAACTAAAGAACTCATAGAGTGTCTGTGTTTTCATTTGTGCCTGTTCAGTCGCCGAATACTCCTTGAGGTACTCGGTTCCTGCCATCTGGTCATAGTAGCTGTAATAGTCATAGGCATTGGTTTCCGTAACAAACTGCCAATTCTCGTCGAATGTGTATTCGGATTCGTCAAAGTCATAGTCCATCTCGAAATATGTGTATGCTTTTTCCTTTTTCATATTAGCATAAAGCTCATAATCGTCATCGTCTATGTACTCTGCAATCTGTTCGTCAATCTGAACGTAGTCATAGTAATCGTAGATCGCCCACTTGAGGTAATGCATACCTGCGAGTCCCACAATTGCGCCGATAAGAACAGCCATAACGCTTCTGAGCTTGAATATCTTGATAACAAGTCTTGCGATAAAGCCTACTGCTGCTGCAAGTCCGACTGCTGCAAAAACGCAAAGATAGATTGACGGGCATACTCTGTTAATCCAAAGATAAATCCAGGAAAGTCCCGTGCCCACAACAAGGTAAGTAAGGAGCATTACAACTATGCCCTTCCAGGAGAACTTGTTGCTTGACTGATAATATTTTTCGTTCATTTTTATCCCCCTAACGAATTATTGTTTCGAGACGAAATAATTATATCATATATTCAAAAAAAATTCAACAAAAAATAATCACAAATATACAAAACCTTAGAAAAATCAATTCGTCATTTGTTATAAATATTGAAATAAGTATGAATTCTGGAGAAAATATTTGCAATTTATTTCGTTTTGAGGTATAATATAACTGTATGAAAAATATTTTTTCAGGAGGAATTTATTATGTTAGTTTCAGCAAAGGATATGCTCCAGAAGGCAAGAGAAGGCAAGTACGCAGTAGGTCAGTTCAACATCAACAATCTTGAGTGGACAAAGGCTATTCTGCTTACAGCTCAGGAGTGCAACTCCCCTGTTATTCTCGGTGTTTCTGAGGGCGCAGGCAAGTATATGTGCGGCTACACAACAATCGTTGGTATGGTTAAGGGCATGATCAACGAGCTCGGAATTACCGTTCCTGTTGCTCTTCACCTTGACCACGGCTCTTTCGAGGGTGCTAAGGCTTGCATCAACGCAGGCTTCTCGTCCATCATGTTCGACGGCTCACATTACCCTATTGAAGAAAACATTGCAAAGACAACCGCTCTCGTAAACGCTTGTGATATTCTCGGCATCTCTCTTGAGGCTGAGGTAGGCGCTATCGGCGGCGAAGAAGACGGCGTTATCGGTTCAGGCGAATGCGCTGACCCGGACGAGTGCAAGGCTATTGCAGACCTCGGCGTTACAATGCTCGCAGCAGGTATCGGAAACATTCACGGCAAGTACCCTGAAAACTGGGCAGGTCTTTCTTTCGAGACACTTGCTGCTGTTAAGGAAAAGGTTGGCGATATGCCGCTCGTTCTCCACGGAGGTACAGGTATCCCTGAGGATATGATCAAGAAGGCAATCTCTCTCGGCGTTGCAAAGATCAACGTTAACACAGAATGCCAGCTTGCATTCCAGGCTGCTACAAGAAAGTACGTTGAAGAAGGCAAGGATCTCCAGGGCAAGGGCTTCGACCCAAGAAAGCTTCTCGCACCGGGCGTTGAGGCTATCAAGGCTACTGTTAAGGAAAAGATGCAGCTCTTCGGTTCTGTTAACAAGGCATAATATATCTTAAATTTACAAGAGTGTACCCTAGGAAACCACTCATCAAAAAAACAGGGACGATAACTGATTATAGAAGCAGGTACGTCTTTTGCGGCGTGCCTGCTTTTTCGTTCCGTGAAAGGAAAAATGTATGAAAATTTCGGCAAAATCTATGACGGCAGCGGCAATGGTTGCGGCAATATATGCGGTGCTCACAATAATGCTGGGCGATTTATCTTACGGCAGTATTCAGGTAAGGCTTTCCGAGGCGCTTATGCTGCTTTGCTTTTTTAGAAAAGAATACTGCTATGCACTTACCCTCGGCTGCTTTATTGCAAATCTATTCAGCCCTATGCCCCCCGATATTATTTTCGGAACACTCGCCACGGCACTATCCGCTGTATCAATGTATCTGGTAGGAAAGAGCGGAACAAGCAACACAAAGTTGCTTATAGCTTCCCTGTTTCCTGTTGGTTTTAATGCTGTGATAATAGGATTTGAACTTAATATCCTGATGAAGCTTCCGCTGTTTCTCAGTATGCTTCAGGTAGCAGCCGGAGAGCTTATAAGCTGCACGGTAATAGGAAGCCTGATTTTTTTTCTGATACTCAAAAACAAGGCATTTGCAAAGCTTATAACGCTGAAATAGGTCTATAAAAATATTAACTTCTTTCTCAAAAAGGTTGATTTCACTGTGATTTTGTAGTATAATGTATAAGGGGAAATTGGGCATTATGCCTTATATATCTACCGCAGAATACAGAGAGGAGGACACATATCCCCGAAATAAAATGAACGGGGTATGGTCAGACCAATGAGAAAAACAAAGATCGTATGCACAATCGGACCGTCTACAGATGACGAAAATGTACTTCGTGAGCTTATGCTCTCGGGTATGGACGTTGCAAGATTCAATTTTTCACACTCAACACACGAGGACCACAAGAGAAGATTTGAGCAGATTGAAAAGCTCAGAAACGAGCTTCACCTTCCTATTGCCACTCTTTTAGATACAAAGGGGCCTGAAATAAGACTCGGCACATTTGAGGACAACAAGCCTGTTGAAATACTTGACGGCGAAATTTTCACGCTCACAACCGACGATGTTATAGGAACCAGGGAACGCAGTTCGATTTCATTTAAAAATCTCCCGAAAGATATTAAGGTCGGAAACCGTATTCTTATCAACGATGGAGTTATTGAGCTTCTTACAGAAAAAGTTACTCCGACAGATATCGTATGCCGAGTAATTCACGGCGGTACTGTATCAAACAACAAAGGCGTAAACGTTCCGGGAGTTATGCTCTCCATGCCGTACATCAGCGACAGGGATATGATGGACTTGCAGTTTGGCGCAAAGCTGAATTTTGACTTTATTGCCGCATCATTTGTAAGAACGGCCGCAGACATTCACTACCTCAGAAACTTCACACAGAGTCTTGGTTGGCGTTCTCCGAGAATTATTGCAAAAATTGAAAACTCTGACGGAGTAAACAACATTGATGAAATTCTTGCGGCGGCTGACGGCGTTATGGTAGCCCGTGGAGATATGGGCGTTGAAATTCCGTTTGAACAGATTCCTGCAATTCAGAAAGAAATTATTCACAAGGCATACAACGCAGGAAAGCAGGTTATCACGGCAACGCAGATGCTTGAATCTATGATTAAAAATCCAAGACCGACAAGAGCCGAAATCACCGACGTTGCTAATGCAATTTATGACGGAACATCTGCAATTATGCTTTCAGGCGAAACGGCAGCAGGCGCATTTCCTATCGAAGCTGTAAAGACTATGGCTCTCATTGCGGAAACAACCGAAAAGGACATCGACTATGCCCACAGATTTATAAAGCGTGACGCTACTGAAAACCCGTCTGTTACGGACGCTATTTCACACGCAACAGTAACTACTGCACACGACCTTAACGCCGCTGCAATCGTTACTGTAACCAAAGGCGGCGGAACAGCAAGAATGATATCTAAATATCGTCCTTCCTGCCCTATCATCGGGCTTACTACCGATGACACAACCTGCCGTCAAATGAATATGTCGTGGGGCATCTGCCCATCGCTTATCAAGGAATACGACAACACAGACGACCTCATCAACAATGCATTGGAGGTTTCGGTAAGAGAAAATCTTATTAACATCGGCGATCTTGTTGTTATCACGGCAGGCGTACCGCTCGGTGTTTCGGGCAACACAAATCTTCTCAAGGTTCAGACTGTCGGAGAGGACTTCATCTAAAAATGCAAAAGCATTGTGCAAAAACTGCACAATGCTTTTTTAGTTTCTTGAACGTATTTGCTTTAGCTGTTTTGATGTACGGAGATTATCCTGTATAATAGTCTGCAAGGTGCTTTCAAAATCGGTATCGGATACTCTTACATAACCGTCGCAGAGGCTGTTAAGGAACTCCTTATTTTCATATATAAGCATATTTATTATCTCATTATTTGAAAGAGCCATTTTATTCCTCCAGTAATCTTAGCAGCATAGTATACTGATTTTTGTGCTGTGAAATTATCTTCTGCATATCTATCTGCGTCTGTGGATCCTTGATGCAGGAAATGTATCTGTTATATGTTGCGATTATGTCCTGTTCTTTTCTTAACATACTATCAAGCAGTTTCAAGTCGTTCTTTTCAAGCATATCAATCACTCTCCAATAAAAATCCCTCGGAATTATAGGTATACTTTAGTATTCTCCGAGGGATTAATATTTATTCTTCTGTATCGGGATTCATACCGATACGGTCGCCGTTATCTTCGGTAAGCATCTCTTTCAGGCAGGTGTATCTGTTTGAACGTTTATTATTTGCAATCATTCTGTCTGTGACATTCTTTGAACCGACCAGAATAAGCATATTCTTTGCTCTTGTAACTCCTGTATAGAAAAGATTGCGATAATTAAGCTTTTCATATCCGCTGAAAGCAGTAAAGATGACGTAATCAAACTCGCTTCCCTGACTCTTATGCACGGTAATCGCATACGCAAGCTCTACATTATCGAGCATTGGTATAGAATAATTAGCAACTCTACCGTCAAAATCAATCGTAATAACGCCGAGGAGCTTATTGATTTTCTGAATGACGCCAATGTCGCCGTTAAATATCCCTGTTCCGGTTTCGGTTTCACCGTTAACTTCTTTATGCCATATTATATCGTAGTTGTTCTTATTCTGCATCACCTTGTCCCCTGCACGGAAGGTATAGAGGAATGTTTTTATTTCACTCTTTTCCTTTGAGGGGGGATTTAAGGCGGACTGGAGGACTTTATTAAGCTCCACTGTACCGGCAGGTCCCTGTCTTGTCGGGGAGATAACCTGAATATTCTCAATTGGTGATATACCGTATGTATTTGGCAACCTATCCTTGCAGAGGTCCACGACAAGGCTTTGGAGCGATTCATAATCGAGCCTTTGGAAGAAGAAGAAATCATCGCAGTTGCCAAGCTCAAGCTCCTCGCCTTTTACAATTCTATGGGCATTGGTAACTATACGGCTTGACTGTGCCTGACGGAATATCTCTGTGAGCGTTACTGTCGGGACGACCTTACTCTCGATAATATCCTTTAAGACGTTTCCAGCGCCGACGGACGGCAGCTGGTCGATATCTCCTACCATAATAAGCTTACAGTTTATGGGCAACGCTTTAAGAAGCGCGGCAAACAAAAGGGTATCCACCATTGACATCTCATCGACAATCATAACGTCACAGTCAAGAGGATTTTCCTCGTTATGAGTAAAACGTGGAATTTCGTCTGTCCCGCTTGTAACCTCGAGGAGTCTGTGAATCGTCTTAGCCTCGTAACCTGTTAAGTCGGCAATTCGCTTTGCGGCACGTCCTGTCGGTGCGGCAAGCTTTACATTTAAACCCTGCTGGTTGAAAAGAGAAATCATAGCGTTAAGAGTTGTGGTTTTTCCTGTACCGGGGCCTCCGTTCATAACAAGAAATCCGACAGACAAAGCGGTGTTTATCGCTTCCCTTTGAAGCGTTTCATAGGTAATGCCGCTTTCCTCCTCGGCAATATCTATAACATCTGAATAATCTATTCTGCTGTCATAAGCAAACTGCTTCATAATATTGAGCCTGCGTGAGATATACATATCCGCAAGGGCATATTCATATAGCATATAATACGTTCTGCCGTTTAGCTTCTGATACTGCACCACAAGCTGTTCGCTTTCAAGGTCGAAGAGCGTTTTGTCAAAGCGTTCTTCTGATATATCAAGAAATGACATTGCCGTTGTTTTTAATCTGTCATAGGGCAGGCAGGTATGTCCGTTATTTGCATTTAACCGAAGCACCTCGGATATTCCCGCTTTGACACGCCATTCGTTATCTACGGAAAATCCCATAGACATTGCAAGCTCGTCCGCTTTGAGAAAAGGCAATTCTACGCCAAGATTGCAAAGGACATACGGGTTGCGCTCAACCATTTCGAGCGCCGATTCTCCCCATCTCTTGTACGCTCTGACTCCTATTGAAGCTGAAACACCTTTAGATGTAAGATATGTCATAAGCCTTCTTACTGCAAATTTTGTCTTAAATTCCTCGGAGTATTTTTTTGCTTTCTTCGGAGTAATGCCTTCGACCTCGCTGAGCTTTTCAGGATATTTTTCAAATATTTCAAAGGTTTCTGTTCCGAACTTATCGACGATAGCTTTAGCTAGAACAGGGCCT
This sequence comes from Ruminococcus sp. Phil15, assembly GCA_001940995.1. GTDB lineage: Bacteria > Bacillota > Clostridia > Oscillospirales > Ruminococcaceae > UBA7477. Next base: position 157,307 of record MSHC01000034.1, on the reverse strand, counting down.
ATTCCTTTGATAACGCCGTTTGCAAGGTATCTTTTCATTGCGGCAACGTTAGACGGAAGCGTTCTTTCACACAGCGACGCCTTGAACTGATATCCATATTTGGGATGGTCGGAGAAAACGCCCATAACCGTAAGACTTTCGCCCTCGTCGATATCGCCTATTTCACCTGTAACCGTAACAGGCTCGCCGTCGCAGTCAAGTGTAATAACAGCAAAGCCTGTTTCTTCGTTTTTAAAGATAATACTGTCTACGTCGCCCTTGATTTTTTCAAGCTCTTGTTTTTTCACGTTTTCCCCTTTCCGAGCATATTTATAAGCTCATTTTGTTTTACGAGCCTCACGGGACTCAACATCCTTTCAAGCTCGATATATTCATTTTCGTCAAAGCCTGTTGCCACTGCGACCACATCTCTGCCGTTTTCACAGCCGCAGAAATGCTCATCCCACCACAAGGCTTTTAAGCGCAGGACGTCATCCTCTGAAAAGCTTTGCTTATTGATTTGAGTCAATATTACAGAGGGATATTCCTTTGGCGCTGTACCGCTTCCAAGCAGGATACACACTATTGGCAGCATTGCAATTACTGCAACAACTGCTGACAGAAGATAAATCTTTTCCACGCACACTCCCCCTTAAAACAGAATATGCGAAGCAAAAAGAATTTGTTATTATCTGCTGTTATATTATAGCATATTTATTATAAAATGACAAGAAAATCGGCTACCGCAATTACACGGTAACCGATAAAAAATTATAGTTTTGCTTACTCCTCGACCGCAAACTGACTTTCGTGACGTGTGAAGAAGTCCGTTCTTGGAGGAAGGAATTCAAGCTTATGGTTTTTCTCTGTAAAGAATGTAAGAGGCTCGAAAATTGTATCCCATGACCATATTCTTTCATCGACTCCGAGGTATTCTCTGAGCTTTTCCGTTCCGAACGGAGCCATTGGGTGGAGAAGAACGCCTGCAATTCTAATCATATAGAAAAGGTTTGCAAGCGACTGCTTGAGCGCATCCTTATCCTCGTTTTCTCCCGTGAGGGTTTTTGCCATATATTTACTGCCGTTTCTGATGTAGCTGTCGAGTACATAGGTACACTGGTGGAAAGCAAATTTTGACATATGACGCTCATAGTCCAGGACTGCTTTCTTTGCTTCGTCAAGGAACTTCTGCTCAGGCGCCGCATCGGGAAGTATTCCGTCAAACTCTTTCTGTGTTGTATAGAAAGCCGTTCTTATCATACGATTATACACGTTAGACAAGAGGAGTCCGTCTTTTACAACCGGGTCGGCATCTTCAGGTTTTGCGTCGGGATTGTACGGCTTAGGCATAAAGCTTACCGAACGCTGACCTAATGTAAGTCCAAGCCAATGCATACGAAGCTGTTCAGGGGTATAATGGTCAAGGAGCTCGTCTGCCATAGGCGGCTTAACATCTCCTGAGCTTGACGCCTTTTTATCAAGGAACAAAATGTGGTGGTTTGCAACTATTACAGGCATCTGAAGCTCGCCGTCATCAGGGGTTGCCGTCTTGTTCTCGGACTTCTGCTGTGCCATCCACATTGCAGGCTCGGCAATTCCATAAAAATAGATATTGTCCTGACCGATGAACTGGTATACCGTTGAATCCTTACTGCACCAATAATCCTTCCACTCCTCACGGCTCTTACCGATCTGTTCTAAGTAGGTCTGAGTGAACGAGATAGGTGCCCAGAGGGATTCCGGCCATACCCATACGGTAAGCCCTTCTTCGCCCTCAAGCACAGGAGCGGGAACGCCCCACTCGATGTTACCTGTAAGTCTGAAAGGAACGAGCGTTTTACCTGTACGGTATCTTATGCCGTTTGAAGTGAGGACTCTGCAAGCTTCATCGCAATCTGAGAGTGTCTTAAACTCAATTGTGAATGACGGCTTTTTCTTCTCCTCTTTATACTCGTGTTCAGGCATTGTATCCTTGATTGAGAGATATATTTCTTCAAACTCACGCTTAACATAAATTGCAGGCGGCTTTAAAAACTCTTCGATTGTCTTCCACACAACAGGTCTTATATCCTTACGCTTCTGAAGCTCTGCGACCCAGTCCTTCATAAGCTGTTCGTAGTCACGAAGCTTGAAGTACCAGTTTGTCACGGGCTTCATAACCGGCGTATCTCCTGTAAGTGTGCTGACAGGGTTTATAAGATTTTCCGGCATATACTGGTGTCCGAGGTCGCATTCGTCTGCGTAGCCCTTTTCTGAGGTACAGCCCTCAACCGGACACTTGCCCTTTACCTGTCTACCATTAAGGAAAACTCCTGCCTTTTCGTCAAAGAACTGCATTGTTGTAATACGGTTTAGCTGTCCTTTTTCGTATAACGCACGGAGAAAGCGGTCGGTAACCTCTGCGTGGATTTCCTTTGAACGTCCCAGACCTGAAGCTCCAAAAAGATTCGGAGAAATACCGTAGGCGGCAAGGGTCGCTTTCTGCTTATCGTGATTTGACTGAACGAACTGTTCGAGCGTACCGTCAAACTCTCCCTTTTCCGCCTTTACTCTCCAACCCTCGGCAATCGGAGAACCATAGCAGTCTGTGCCGCTTACGAAAATAACGTTCTCCCTGCCTATTCTGTCACGGAGAAAACGTGCATAAGTATCGGCAAAAACGAGCATTCCGCCGACATGTCCAAAGTGAAGCTCTTTATTTCCGTAGGGCATACCTCCTGTGATTACGGCACGCTTCGGAAACTGCGGGCGTGGTATTTCAAACTGTTTATTATTCTTTTCTGACATACTATCATGTCCTTTCGATAAAACTGCACAGTTCTTAGCAGAACTTTGAAATTCTTCCTCTTACAATTTCTTCTCCGAGGACGTGGCTTACCTCCCAGATATCGGGAGCGTTTGCTCTGCCCGTCAAAGCAATTCTGAGCATATTGGTAATATGCACAATGCTTCCCTTATACTGTTCTGGATTATTTTTATAATCCTTAGGTCTTACGGCAAATCCAAGCTCGTCGGTGATTGCTCTTACCTTTTCAAACCAAGTATTTGAATCGTCGTTATGGTCATAGGTTTCAAGATATTTGGTAAAGAAAGTTTTCTGTGTCTGCTCGTCGCACTCCTGCGGCATTTCGTCGCAAATTTTGAGTGTTTCGTCATAATAAAAGCTCATAAACTCGCATGACTGCTTCCAAGTTTCAAGGTCCTTTCTTGGTTTCTTTGCATTTCTGCCGACATTGAGGGCGGCGATTGTACGCTCAGGGTACTTGGTCAGGAGGTCATAATACTCAGTGTTATATTCCCTGCACCACTCTTTCCAGCTCTCATAAATCTTTTCGGCAGGCATTGCGCCTATAACGTTCTTTGATATATCTCTGAGTTTATCAAGGTCAACGAGTGCGCCTGCAATATTCATCTTTTCGATTGTATACGGGAAATCGAGATAAGATGTATCAGGGTTTGAAATTCTCCACTCTTCATAATTGGAGTTTAAAAGAGTGAGGAGAAATTCCCAGATTGCGTCCGGGCTGATACCCTCCTGCTGATAGTAGGAAAGTGCAAGCTCGGGGTCTTTTCTCTTTGAAAGCTTTCGCTTTCCGCCGTTATCAATCTTCATAAGCGTTGCGGTGTGGCAATAGATTGGCAATTTCCAGCCGAACGTATTAAATAGCTCATAGTGCATAGGGAGTGATGAAATCCACTCCTCGCCTCTTACGACGTGCGTAGAACGCATAAGGTGGTCGTCAACGACATGCGCAAAATGGTAGGTAGGAATTCCGTCGCTCTTTAGCAGGACGAAGTCCATATTGTTTCTCGGCATTTCAAGCTTGCCTCTGATTGCATCATCAACGCAGATATGCTCGCCTGTTTCTTTACCCTTAAATCTGAGCACCCATTCCATTCCGTTTTCGATATTCTCACGAATCTGCTCAATTGTGAGCGAGCGGCTTTTTTCAGCATACTTACCGTAGATACCCGGATTCTCCTTATTTGCTGTCTGTTCTTCTCTGATAGCGTCAATTTCTTCGGCTGTGAGGAAGCATGGATATGCAAGTCCCATTTCAGTAAGCTGCTTTGCAAAGACGTGGTATATTTCCTTACGCTGTCTTTGTCTGTACGGGCCGTAGTTTCCGTTATCTCCGTCAGCAACAGCGCCCTCGTCAAAATGAACGCCGAAATAGTTCATAGCGTTTATGAGCGTTTCAACTGCGCCTTCAACCTCACGCTTATTGTCGGTATCCTCTATTCTGAGATAAAAAACGCCGTTAGACTGGTGAGAAATTCTTTCACCGATAATTGCGTTATAGAGGTTTCCCAAATGCACAAAGCCTGTCGGACTTGGGCCGATTCTTGTAACGCAAGCGTCTTTAGGAAGCTGACGTTCAGGAAACATTTTTTCAATTTCTTCCGGAGTTTTTGTAGAATCGGGAAACAGGAGGTTTGCGAGTGCAATATAATCCATTAAACTCAATCCTTTATAAAAAATGTTATCTTCATAATCTCAAAACTGCGGCGGATTTCTCCGTCGCAGTTCAAATATTTTTTTGCTTATTCAGCAGTAGCTGCCTTCTTTGCGGCGATATCTGCGAGTGCGTCCTTTCTGGAAAGGTTGATTCTGCCCTGCTGGTCGATTTCCATTACCTTAACGACAATTTCATCGCCGATAGATACAACGTCCTCAACCTTATCTACTCTCTTGTTTTCGAGTTTAGAGATGTGGACAAGTCCGTCCTTGCCCGGTGCGATTTCAACGAACGCACCGAAGTTCATAATTCTTACAACCTTGCCCTTATAGATTGCGCCGATTTCAGGGTCAAAGCCGATTGTATTAATAATGTCGATAGCCTTCTGAGCCTTTTCGAGGTCGATGCCCGAAACAAATACGCTGCCGTCTTCCTCAATATCAATCTTAACCTCGCAGTCGGCGGCAATCTTCTGGATTACCTTTCCGCCTGAGCCGATTACTTCTCTGATCTTATCGACAGGAACCTTAGTCGTAAGCATCTTTGGCGCCCACTTGTTAACCGTCGGACGTGGTTCGGCAATAGCCTTGAGCATTACTTCGTCAAGTATATAGTCACGAGCCTTATGGGTCTTAGCAAATGCTTCCTTGATAATATCATAGGTAAGGCCGTCAACCTTGATATCAACCTGTATAGCTGTGATACCGTTCTTAGTACCGCCGACCTTGAAGTCCATATCGCCGTAGAAGTCTTCAAGGCCCTGGATATCGACCATTGTCATCCAGCTTCCGTCTTCCTTAGTAATAAGGCCGCAGGAAATACCTGCAACAGGGGCTTTTATCGGAACGCCTGCATCCATAAGGGCGAGCGTTGAGCCGCAGATTGAGCCCTGTGATGTTGAACCGTTGGACGAAAGAACTTCGGATACCATTCTGATTGCGTATGGGAAATCCTCAACGCTTGGTATTACAGGAACGAGCGCTCTTTCAGCAAGTGCGCCGTGGCCGATTTCTCTTCTTCCGGGTCCTCTCGACGGCTTTGTTTCGCCGACAGAGTAAGACGGGAAGTTGTACTGATGCATATATCTCTTAGTTTCTTCTTCGTCTATACCGTCCATTCTCTGGGCGTCGCTTACAGGACCTAATGTACAGATTGTCATAACCTGCGTCTGGCCTCTTGTAAACAGTCCTGAGCCGTGTACTCTTGGGAGGAGACCTACTTCGGAAGCGAGAGGTCTGATTTCGTCAATTTCTCTGCCGTCTACACGCTTGCCTTCATAGAGCCAGTTTCTGACAATCTTCTTCTGAAGCTTGTACATAACCTCTCCGATGATTACAGGCATATTTTCGTACTTTTCGGAAAGCGTATCGAGAACCTCCTGTGTGATAGGTTCCATTCTTGCGTCACGGATATTCTTATCGTCTGTATCAAGAGCAATCTTTACCTTTTCGCCTACGAGTGCTTCAACCTCGTCCATCATATCGTGGTCAAGCTCCATAGACTCAAATGTGAACTTAGGCTTACCGATCTGGCTCTGGATATCGGCGATGAATGCTACCATCTTCTTGATTTCGTCGTGACCCTTGATGATTGCTTCGAGCATAAGGTCGTCAGGAATTTCGTCTGCGCCTGCTTCAATCATAACTACCTTTTCAGCAGATCCTGCAACCGTAAGGTTGAGCTTATTATCTGCTCTCTGTTCAAGCGTAGGATTAAGAACGAGCTCGCCGTCAACGTAGCCCACATTAATGCTTGCAACCGGTCCGTTCCACGGGATATCTGAGATAGAAAGAGCGACCGACGTAGCGATCATACCTGCGATTTCAGGTGAGTTGTCGGGGTCTACTGCGAGAACTGTCATAACAACGCTGACGTCATTTCTCATATCCTTAGGGAAAAGAGGTCTGATCGGACGGTCTACGCATCTTGATGCTAATATAGCCTTATCGGACGCCTTGCCTTCTCTCTTGAGGTATGAGCCTGGAATCTTACCTACCGAATAAAGCTTTTCTTCAAAGTCAACGGAAAGCGGGAAAAAGTCAATTCCCTCTCTCGGCTTTTTACTTGCTGTAACGTTGCCCATTACAACAGTTTCGCCGTATCTTACGACGCAAGAACCGTTTGCGAGTCCGCACATCTTGCCTGTTTCAACGGTAAGCGGTCTGCCTGCATAGGTTGTTTCAAAAGTTCTGAAATTTTCAAACATGCTGTTTTCCTCCTGAATTTTAGTTTTTCGCATTTTTAGGGGTCTTGCAGCAGCTTTAGCAATAAACACGGCACCCCGGTTTTCGGCTTTGGATGCTCTGTTTAATGCTAATCACTACTGCTCTAATATACACCAAAAGGCAGTCAGCAAAAGTTATGCAAACTGCCTCAGTGTAAACAAAATTACTTACGGATACCGAGCTTAGCGATGATTTCTCTGTATCTGTTGATGTCCTTCTTCATAAGGTAGTTAAGAAGGTTTCTTCTGCGACCGATCATCTTGTAAAGACCTCTTCTGGAGTGGTGGTCGTTCTTGTGAACCTTGAGATGCTCTGTAAGGTCGTTGATTCTCTTGGAGAGAATAGCAATCTGTACCTCCGGAGAACCTGTATCGGTTTCGTGGTTTCTGTTTGCAGCAATTACTGCACTCTTTTCTTCCTGTCTCATCATGGTAATCGTACCTCTTTCATCAATATTTCCTGTGTCGAAGAAATCGGCAGGTACACTCCGCAAGCGGCGTTTCCCGATATCTGCGAGCACGGATTTTTGCTGTGCATTTACACAATCGCACAACAAATAGATTATATCACAAAGTTATGCAAATGTAAAGCTTGTTCACAGTTTATTAAGAATTTGAATTACTGTATGCCAAGCTTTGTTTTTGCGGCTGTAAGAGTATTCTGCATAAGCATTGCAATTGTCATAGGTCCTACGCCGCCCGGCACGGGAGTAATATATCCTGCTGCCTTTTCTGCCGTTTCAAACTCAACGTCGCCGCAGAGCTTGCCGTTCTCAAGCCTGTTCATACCAACGTCGATTACTACAGCGCCCTCTTTAATCATATTGCCCTTAATAAGATTTGGCACGCCTACTGCGGCAACGAGGATATCCGCTCTTCTGCACTGCTCTGCGAGATCCTTAGTCTTTGAGTGGCATGTAGTAACAGTACCGCTCTTATGTAGGAGAAGCATAGACATAGGCTTTCCTACGATATTGCTTCTGCCGACAACGACACATTCCTTGCCGCATATTTCAACGCCTGTTGAAGCGATAAGCTCCATAACGCCTGCCGGTGTGCAAGGAAGGAAGCTGTAGTCCCCTATCATAATCTTGCCTACATTTACAGGGTGAAAGGCATCTACGTCCTTATCGGGCGAGATGTTATTGATAACAAGCTTTTCATCAAGGTGCTTTGGCAATGGGAGCTGAACAAGAATACCGTTTACCTTATCGTCTTTATTGAGCTTGTCTATCAAAGCTAAAAGCTCTTCCTGCGTTGTTTCTGTCGGCAATGCATACTCGAACGACTCAAAGCCAACAGCTTCGCAAGCCTTTTTCTTGTTATTTACATAAATTCTTGATGCAGGGTTATCTCCTACAATAACAACTGCAAGTCCGATTGAGACGCCGTACTTTGCTTTAAGCTCGGCTGTTTCCATTGCTATTTTTTCCTTAACCCGGGCGGAAACTGCCTTTCCGTCAATAATCTTTGCCATTATTCTTCGTCCTCCTTAGTTTCGTCAGCATCTTGAGTTGCTTCTTCTGTAATTACGTCTGCTACGTCATCAGCGGCTTCTTCTGCATTTTCCACAGCTTCTTCCTCGTCGAGGATAGGCTGATAGTCGTCGTTCTTCTTTTCGGAAGTGGTGTTCTTATTCTTTTTGTAATATTCCTTTGCCTTTGCTTCAAGCTCTGTCAAAGCCTGTTCCAGCTTCTTTTTGCCCTCAGGACCATACTTTTCGTCATACTCCTTCTGAAGTGCAGAGAAGTCGTTGCCGAGAGATTTTGCTTCTGAGATTTTATTATTAAGCTCTTTCTTGTCCTTATTATACTGAGTATACAGCTTATAGCCGGCAAGCTGAATCTGTGAATCCTCTGTTTCGCAATATAGCTTATAGTCGCCTGCTCTTTTTGCCATACCACGGAATATAATAATCAACACGATAGCGGCGAGGACGCAGGTGCCTGCGACAAGCTGGGATACTCTGATATTTCCGATATAGAGGCTGTCCGTTCTTACGCCCTCGATAAAGAATCTGCCGAGTCCGTACCAGCCGATATACATAAGGAACACTTCGCCGTCAAACTTTCTGTGCTTTGAGTATAAGTGCAGAATCACAAATCCAATAAGGCACCAAATTGATTCATACAGGAAGCAGGGATGCACAGGCATATAGTAATCTAGTATCTCTCCCGACTTTATTGCATAGTCATCGCCTACGCTTACAAGATAGCTTATGGTTTTGCTACTCATCATACCCCAAGGCATATCTGTATTCGTACCGAACGCTTCCTGGTTAAAGAAATTGCCCCATCTTCCGATGCACTGACCGATAAGGAAGCAGGGAGCTGCTACGTCAAAGGCTGTTGCAACTTTAAGCCGTTTTGCCTTGAGTATAATACCGCCCACGAGAAGCGCACCTATAACTCCGCCATAGATTGCAAGTCCGCCGTTTCGGGTATCGAAAAAGTCCTTTATGCCTATGCCGACATCGTTGAAAACTACATAATAGAGCCTTGCTCCTACCATTGCGCCGAGAAAGCCGCCCATAATAGCGTCCGTCATTTTATCAGGGTCAAGGCCGTAAGGCACCATCTTCCTGTATCCGTACAGAAGTGCAAGGAACAGTCCCAATGCAATAAGGAATCCGTACCAATAGACCTTGAAGTCAATGCCAGGAATCGTAAAAAACACTCTGTCGATCGTGATGCCTGAGTTGAGAATGTTTTCCCCATCGCCGAAAAACGGGAAATACACCTTATCGGGGTTATTTTTGATGACATTTACCGTTTCGTCCCCGACTTCCCTTGCAAGCATAAAAGCGTTTGTCAAAAATGCTGTCATAACAAAACCGCAACGCATTCAAGCGTTACATTCTCCTTCCTTGTTTTGTGATATCGGCTCGATAATAGAAATTGCCGACATATCTTTATTGAAGAACTCATAGAGTCCATTCTGCACGTCCTCAAAAGTTACCTCTGCAAGCACTTTCTGGAGGTCGAACACATCAACTCCTGCAAAATGTGAGTTAAGGAGATATGATGCGCAGGTATCTATGCTGTCATAGCTCTTAATGATAGAGCCGTACTTAGATTTCTTTACCACTTCAAACTCGCTGCGGTCAAGACCCGTTGTTTTAAGGCGCTCGATTTCTTCGTCAATTCTGCGTCTTACAGTTGCAGGTTCCGGGGATTCACCGCTGAGTATAATATTGAAATGTCCTGTACCCCAGAAAACCTCAAAATCAAAGGTTGAGTTGATAAGTCCCTCATCTATAAGGTCATTATACAGCTTTGACGTATTACCTGCGACGAGCTGTAAGAGTATTGACGCGGTATGCTCTTTCTTCATAAGCTCATAGCCCTCGTATGGCTTGCACTTATATCCGATGTTGAAAAGGGGTAATCCGACAGGAAACTTCTCTACGGATTCGCTTTGCGCAACTCGCTGAGGCTCGTCAATAACAGAAGCGTCAAGCTGATAATCTACGGCAGGTATAAGCTCCTCGTCACATATTTTCAGCACCTCGTCTACATCGAGGTTTCCTGCAATTGCAAGGCACATATTATGGAGGTTGTAAAACGCATTATAGCACTTATACAGAAGCTCGGGAGTAATCTCAGCGATAGATTCTGCTGTTCCTGCAATATCAATCTTTACAGGGTGATTTACATATAGGCAATTTAGGAGATTAAAGAAGGATTTTCTGTCCGGGTTATCAAGCCCCATTTTAATCTCCTGCCCGATAATACCCTGCTCCTTTGCAACAGACTGCTCGGTAAAATACGGCTTCTGTACAAACGACAAAAGTATTCTGAGCGACTCTGCATAATTTTCGGAACAGCTGAAAAGATATGTCGTTTCTTCAAAGCTTGTGTAGGCATTTCCCATTGCCCCTGTTTTTGCATAAAGCTCAAACACGTCGCAATCCTCGTTTTCAAACAGCTTATGCTCAAGAAAATGTGCGATGCCCTCGGGGACTTCTACGAAGTCGGCGTCGTCCTTCCGTTTGAAGCGGTTATTTACAGAGCCGTATTTTGCTGAGAAAAGGGCTTCGGTTGTAGTAAAGCCTTCCTTTTTCCATATAAGGATTGTAAGACCGCTGGGATGCTTGACTTTTACATAGCTTTCACCGTTAAGTTCATTTACTATCGTTTCTTTCTTATAGTTCATTGCTCGGGTCCTTTCGGCTGATTTTGTGGCGTGAGGGTAAAGACAGTATCGAGCTTATAAGATTTTGCGCACTCGATAATCTGTTCTCTTGTAACTGAATTAAAGATATCTATAACCTCGTCAGGGGTATAGCAGGTGCCACGTCTGTTCTGCACGTTATACCACATACACAGCTCATAAATTCCGTCATAGTTTGCTCTGAATGCACCTGTTATCATAAGCTTTGTCTGGAAAAGCTCGTCATCTGTAAAATCGCCGTCTGCGATAGATTTAAGCTGTCTGCCGATTTCTTCTGCCGCCTTTTCGCAGTTATTCTCATCAATGCCTGCCGTTACCATAAGAGTTTTCTTATACTCTGCAAGATTTGCACTGCACGAATAGCAGAGCTGGAGCTTTTCTCTTACGTTCATAAACAGTCTTGAGGTAGGAGTTGCGCCGAACATAGCAGAAAAAAGCTTATCAACATATACATTCTCGGTGCCGCCCTTGTACGCCATAATGAGTCTTGTCTGCTGGACATCGCTCTTTACGTTTCTTACGGCAGTTTCCTTCTTAAGCTTACTTCCGCTGTAATAGACGATATTATTTGATTTTCTCGGAAGCTTTGAAAATGCGTCGCAGAGAAGCTTCTTTGCGTTATCAAGCTCGCTTCCGCCGATAGTTATTTCAATATCGGCTGTGCTAAGCATATTTTTATAACACTCGTAGACTTGTTCGTTTGTGAGAGCCTCTGCTGTTTCACGGGTTCCGTAATACTTCGTTGCGGAAGGCTCGTCTACATAGATAATCTCATTTGCAAGCATCTGCGCATAGTCACGCTTGTTATTTATTTCGCTCTCAATTGTGCTTAAAAGGTCAAGCTTTATGATGTCAAACTCCTTTTGGTCAAACTTACCGTCTGTGACCTTAGGATTCAGGATACAGTCTATGAGGATAGAAACGGCTTCCTCTGTAACTCTTTCACCGTCATAGGCGTTCTTATCGCTTATACAGTTTACATACATCGTTACAACATAGTTATCCCCGACAATTGACCTGCCAAGGCCGAGCGTTGTATTATACAAAGAGAGAAGCTTTCTGTTAAGCTCTATCTTTGTCGGATATCTTTCACAGAGTGTTGTAAGTATACTGGGTACAAAAGAGATTGCCGAGGCATCTTCTCTCCTGAACGGCATCACAAACCTTACCGACGCAAAATTCGTGCTGAATTTACTGTCGTTTATAACGTCAAGGCTTACGCCCTCGGCTATTTGTGTTTTTTCGTAATCTACTTTCAATGCAATAACCTCACCGATATTTGAATATACACACTGTATTATAACACAGGTTGATAGATTTTTCCATAGTTTTTTGACAAATTAGCTGTGAAATTTTAAATTTCACAATATGACAAAGAAAAAGCTGTCTGTAATAATTTACACAGACAGCTGAAAATCTATATTATTCAAAATTATATGCAACAGCTTTGCCCTGCTCAAGCGAGCTTTTCACATCCAGGATTCGCTGGTTCTTACTGCCCTTAAAGCGAAGCTCTAAGCTTTTTTCAGACAGAACAAATCTCCCGTCTATCAGGTAATCGGTAGCCTGAAGCAAAGCCATATATCCGTTATCGTCGTCTGCGTTTTCCAGAAGATACTCAAAGTCATAACCAGTGTAGGTAATAACATCGAGAGAGTTTTTCTTTGCTTCTCTTGCAAGCTCTGCGCACGCTTTTGCCTGGCAGAACGGCTCGCCGCCGCTTAGCGATATGCCGTCTATAAGCGGATTCTGAAGAAAAAGGCTTACGATTTCGCCGGTATCGCAGACCTTACCGCCATTAAAGTCGTGGGTATGCGGATTATGGCAGCCTTCGCAATTATGCGGACAGCCTTGCGCAAACACTGTAAACCTAAGCCCGGGGCCGTCTACAATAGAATCGTTGACTGTTCCTGCAATTCTGATTTCCATTTTTATTCCTCCAAAAAGGCTGAAACAGGCGGAATTTCTTCCGCCCGTGTAATATTTGTCAGACGTTATGCTTTACTCTGTCGTTAACCTCTGCTCTCTTTGCGTTATTGAATCTGTCAAGAGTACCTACGAGATAACCTGTAATTCTTCTTATTCTCTCGAAGCCGACATTTCCGTCGTCCTCGCTTCTGCCGCACTTAGGACAATGGTCTCCGATAATACCCGTATATCCGCAGCAAGGGTCACGGTCAACAGGGTGGTTGATTGAGCCGTAGCCTATACCGCTTTCTTTCATGCAGCGTACAATCTTTTCAAATGCATTTAAGTTCTGCAGTGGGTCGCCGTCAAGCTCGACGTAGCTGATATGACCTGCGTTTGTAAGGCTGTGATACGGAGCTTCAATCTTTATTTTATCAAATGCGCTTATCTTGTAGTAAACGGGAACATGAAAAGAGTTTGTATAGTAATCCCTGTCCGTAACGCCCATGATTACGCCAAACTTTTCTTTATCCATTCTTACAAAGCGTCCGGACAGTCCCTCGGCAGGAGTTGCGAGAAGGGAGAAGTTAAGCTTTCTTTTTTCAGATTCCTCGTCCATTCTCTTTCTCATCTTTGTAACAATCTCAAGACCAAGCTCTCTTGCTTCCTCGCTTTCACCGTGGTGCTTGCCGATAAGTGCTACAAGGCACTCTGCAAGACCTATAAATCCTACGGAAAGAGTACCGTGCTTCAGCACCTCGCCTACTTCGTCGTCGGGCTTAAGATTCTTTGAATCAATCCACACGCCCTGACCCATAAGGAAGGGATAGTTTCTGACCGTTTTTGTGCTTTGGATTCTGAACCTGTGCATAAGCTGGTCTACGCACAAATCCATCATTTCATCGAGTGAGTCAAAGAATGTTCCGATGTTACGGTTTGCCTTGATAGCAAGTCTTGGAAGATTTATTGAAGTGAAACTCAGGTTTCCTCTGCCGGTTACTATTTCACGTGTCTTATCGTGAATATTACCGATAACTCTTGTACGACAACCCATATAGGCAATTTCCGTATTGGGGTCGCCCTCCTTGTAATACTGGAGGTTAAACGGTGCGTCGATAAATGAAAAATTCGGAAAAAGACGCTTTGCGGAAACCCTGCAGGCAAGCTTGAAAAGGTCATAGTTAGGGTCGGTAGGATTATAGTTCACGCCGTCCTTGACCTTGAAAATATGGATTGGGAAAATAGGAGTTTCACCGTTGCCAAGACCTGCCTCCTGTGCCAAGAGGACATTCTTGATAAGCATTCTGCCCTCAACAGACGTGTCGGTACCGTAATTGATTGAGCTGAACGGAGTCTGCGCTCCGGCACGGGAATTCATTGTATTGAGGTTATGGATAAGCGCTTCCATAGCCTGATAGGTTGCACGGTCGGTTTCCTTAGCTGCTGTCTTTACAGCAAACTTCTGGATTTTCTTTACTGTATCAGCATCGGCAAAACCCTCAAGAAGCGGAGCTTCAGCCTTTTGATAACCATTGTCATTTGCCAGCGTAGGTACTAAATCCTTATCTTCCTTTATCTTTTCAACAATCTTCTTTGCGATATCGCAGGCATCTGTAACACCTGCGAGAAGCTCCAGCCCTCTTGCGATATTGTCACGGTAGCAATGTACATAGGTTTTTCTTACTCCATCAGCCAGAGCATAGTCGAACATAGGGATACTCTGTCCGCCATGCTGGTCGTTCTGATTCGACTGTATTGCTATACAAGCGAGAGCGGCATAGCTGGTAATTCCATTTGGAGTTCTGAGGTGTCCGTGTCCTGTTGAGAACCCCCTGTCAAAGAGGTCTTTAAGATCAATCTGAGTACAGGTAGTTGTCAGCGTATAGAAATCGAGGTCGTGGATATGAATATCGCCCTCGGCGTGCGCTTTTGCGTGATTATCGTCCAAGACGTACATTTCGTAAAATTCTTTAGCGCCCACCGAGCCGTACTTTAGCATTGTGCCCATAGCCGTATCGCCGTTGACATTAGCATTCTCACGCTTAATGTCGCTATCCTTGGCTGCCATAAATGTAAGGTCCTCGTACACTTTCATAAGGCGAGTATTCATTTCTCTTGCCCTTGTTCTGTTTGAACGATAGAGAATATATGCCTTAGCAGTAGATGCGTGGCCCTCCTCGATAAGCACCTTTTCAACGATATCCTGGATTTCCTCAACGGAAGGAGTTTCGAGGTTTCTCGCCATAAGCTCGTCGCCTACCTTGCCTGCAAGCATAAGCGATTCCTCATAATCGCTTCCTCCTACCGATTGGGCAGCCTTGAAAATAGCATTGGCTATTTTTTCTATATTAAAAGTAACCGTTCTTCCGTCACGCTTACGGATTTTTATAATCATAACCCATCTCTCCTTTGGAAAACTCTATGATTGATATAATGTCAAACTAATATTGTTTCAGCCGTCGACCACTATATGTTGTGGTCAGTGAGCTTTTAAAAACTAGTATATAGTATCAGCCGCTTTCTGTCAATAGTGATTGCATATAAGAAATCAGACGCTTTTTGTACACAATGCACAAATTCTAAGGGCAAAAGTTATTTACCTTTACAGTGGTAAAATGCATACAGAGCATGATTCAACGCATGTAAAGGCTGTCGTCTTTACATAATTTCAACCTGTAAAGCAGCTACACTTTACAGGTTGAAAAACAGCGATTATTTGTATTAACTTACTCTTTTTCGCTTTCAGGGATAATTTCGTAGGTCCTGGTAGTGTCATTCGACGAGGTAACTCCTGTATTTTCGTTTCCGATAACATCATCAAGTGACGTTGACACCATATATGCTGCAAAAAATCCTATAAGAATAACAACTACAATAAACACTACAACTTTTACATTAAGCTTAAACTTTTCAAACCTTGTCATTGGCTTTTTTTCTTTCTTTTTTGACATCTTGAACAATCCCCTTCCGTATTAAATCTACACAACATTAATTATATACTATTTTTCCGAGAGTTTCAAGTACAAATTGAATTAGAATAAAATTACTGTCAACAATATTTAAAAAGCAATGGAGGAATTTTGATATGAACAAAACAAAAATAAGACAGGTATCCGCAAGGCAAATTCTTGACTCCAGGGGAAACCCTACCGTAGAAGCTATAGTTGAGCTTAACGACGGAAGCATCGGAGTTGGTATGTCGCCAAGCGGCGCATCGACAGGAAAAAGGGAGGCGCTTGAGCTTCGTGACAATGATAAGAAGGTATACTGCGGAAAGAGCGTAATAAAGGCTGTTGACAACGTAAATGGCATTATTGCCGACAAGCTTCAGGGCATTGATGCGTGCGAGACGTACACAGTTGACAGGGTAATGATTTCCGCCGACGGCTCTGAAGACAAGCATCATCTCGGTGCAAACGCAATTCTTGCTGTTTCTATTGCGGCGGTGAGAGCGGCTTCCTGCTCGCTTGGCATTCCGCTGTTCAGGTTTTTAGGCGGTACAAGTGCGACGGTAATGCCTGTTCCAATGATGAACATTATAAACGGCGGAGCTCACGCATCAAACAATCTTGACATTCAGGAGTATATGATCATGCCGACGGGCGCTACCTGTTTCTCGCAGGGCTTAAGGCAATGCACGGAGGTCTACCATACGCTTTCATCAATCTTAAAGCATGAGGGGCTTGCGACTGCTGTCGGTGACGAAGGAGGCTTCGCACCTAATTTTACAGATGACAGGCAGGCAATCGAATTCATTCTCAAAGCGATTGAAAAGGCAGGCTACAAGCCCGAAACCGATTTTTCGCTAGCGCTTGATGCGGCGGCAAGCGAATGGAAATCCGGAAAAATCGGAGAATACCTGCTGCCTAAGTCAAAAACAAAGAAAACGAATGATGAGCTTATAGCGCATTGGAAAAAGCTTTGTTCCGACTATCCTATCATTTCAATTGAAGACGGCTTGGACGAGGAAGACTGGGACGGCTGGGCCAAGCTCACTGCTACGCTTGGCGACAAGGTACAGCTTGTCGGAGACGACCTGTTTGTTACCAACACCAAGCTTCTGTCAAAAGGAATCGACAATCATTGCGCCAACTCCATTCTGATAAAGCTCAATCAGATCGGAACCGTATCCGAAACGATCGAGGCGATAAAGCTTGCAAAGCTTGGCGGTTACACTGCAATAATTTCACACCGCTCGGGAGAGACTGAGGACACGGTAATTGCAGACCTTGCTGTTGCATTGAATGCGGGACAGATCAAGTCGGGCGCCCCTTGCAGGACGGAGAGGACCGCTAAATACAATCAGCTTCTAAGGATTGAAAGCGGACTTGGTGCGTGTGCAAAATATTACGGCAAGATAAGATAAAAAACGGGGTGCAGTAAAGCTACTGCACCCCAATTAGATTATTCATAGAAATTGATTGTTATTTCTCCCATTCCTCCGTTAACTAGAATATTGTTGTCGGAGGTTGTATTGTCATAATTCTTGTAGCCTTCTCCTGCGACCTTAATATCGTCGTTGCAGTCGAGGAACGAAAAGCCATAGGACGCTTTATCGCCGAGGAGCATAACGTTAATATTGCCCATACCGCCTTTTATTTCAGAGGAACCCTGAAGCAGACAGCTTGCAATTCTTATATCGCCCGTGAAGCCGTCAAGCTTACAGTCGTTGAGTGTTGACTTCATTACCGTTAAGCTTCCTGTACCGCAGATAAAATCAGCCGAATTAAGAGTACAAGACTCAATATCCATATCCGTCATCGACATATCGAGTACGCCGCTCTGGTTCGCCGTAACCTTATCAAGCTTAACATCGGATTTTGTTGTATTGATATCCAGAGCATTACAGGAAACGCCCTTGACGCTTACCTTACCATTGAAGGACTTTATTTTGATATCCTCATAGAGCTTATTCGGCAGAACCAGTTCAAATTTTGTTTCTACTGCATCTCTTGACGACATATACACGCTGTCAATCGCCGGCACATCATACTGGATTTTAAGGACATTATTGACGAGTTCCATTTTGAAATCATCAGCTTCGACTCCATTATATTTCAGCTGAAACTGTGTTCCCGAGAGAATCTGGACTTCTCCGTAGCCGATATCAAGCTCAACAGACCTTATATCAGCCGACTGATATGTACCGTAAAAGACCTCATCCGTAAGGTCAAAATACTTTTCAGGTTTCTTTCCGAAGAAGACTGCAATGCCGAGCAACAGAAGCACGATGCCCAATATTCCTACAGCCATTGAAATCTTTTGTCTTAGCGTACGTTCTTCTATCATTGCGAAACCACCTCCGCAGCGTTAGCGTGGCGGACAATTCTCTTTACGAAATCTCTTATGTCATAATAAACTTCGCTTGTGAGATTTATACTGCCCTTGAGGAGCGGTATGAAAGCAAGTCCCGCAATACCGAGAAGCAAGAGACCTGCGCCGGTAAGCATAAGACCGACGGGTGCGACAGAGAACAGTTTCGTTACGCCTATCACAGTAGCGACAAGACCGCCGACCGTCATAAGCAGCAACAGTGCAGAAACTATAAGCGCAAGGACAAGACCGAGTGCGAGAAACAGCACTGTCACGGCTATCCATACGGGAGAGGTAATGACGAGTATTCCGAGAACTAAAGCCATTCTCTTTTTGTTCTTCTGCTTCCTTGGCACAGATTCGGGGAGATAGGTTGAAAAGTCCTTTTTTGTATCTACTGTAGCTTTCTGTTCGTCAGTTGCCGGCTCAGATGCGCTTTTCTTTACATAAGGCTTAATTTCAAAGTTTCCGCCCTCGGAAGCGATTTTCATACCGAGTGCTTCAGGCATACCGAGAGCATCGAGTGCCTGCTCTTCATTTTCTTCTCCTGCATCGACAAGGTATTGGGCAATTTTTCCCATAATCTCGTCATTCTGCTCATTGGAAAAACCGCCAAGGAACGGCAGCACCCTTTTAATATAGTCGTTTCTATTCATTAGAACAATTCTCCAAAATGGTATTAGCTAGGCCTTCTTATGGAAAGACCTGAATTCAACCGGTGATAGCATTTCATGCTTCTTGAACACGGCGCAGAAATAGCTGCAGTCGTTATATCCGACGAGCGAAGAAATCTCGTTTACGGAGAGATTTCCCGAAATAAGGAGATTTTTAGCCTCCTGTATTCTCTTCCTTGCCAAATACTCAAACGGGCGCATATCGTAGTACTCCTTGAAGAGCCTGCATAGATACTGCGGCGAGAGGTTGATAAGCTTGGCAAGCTCCTGGAGTGTTATATCCTGTCCGTAGTTTGCTTCGATATGATCTATAACAGGCTTTAACTGGAGCAGCTTGTTGCTGTCCTGTGCGGTCGTCTGAAGATTTACATAGCGGTTAAGCTCAAGCAAGAACTGGTACAGAAGCGCCGAACACTGGAAACCGCAATAAAATGAATTTGCTTTAAGAGTAAAGAGCATTTTTTTGAAAATAGCCTCAATTACGGACATATCGGAAATTCTGAAAACCTTTTCATTTTCAAAGCCTATCGACTTTAAGACCTCGTCAACTCCATAGCCGTCGAAAACGATCCAGTGATTCTCCCAGATTTCCTGTTCTGTAAAATACTCATGCGGCATATTTGCAGGAATATAGTAACCGTATCCTGCCTTTATAATATACTCTTCGTTGTTGATTCTCAGGACGCCCTCGCCTCTTGTAGAATAAATAATCTGATGGTGAGGATATCCGTCTTCACGTTTTACATGATATTCACGGTCAATAGAACCTATACCTATTACATAAAACGGAAGCGAGGTTTCATTGGTCAGGGTCGGATAAGAAAACTCATGCATAATTTTTTGCATATCCGATTGCGGCGGATATGCTCCTCCTCTCATTTTCTTATTACTCGAACGAGCAGAAATGGCTGCTTTATGGTTAAAATATAATATCAAAAGAACAATGCATCTTGTTTCAAATAATTATATCATTAAAAACCTGCATTGTCAACAGATTAACCGCAAATTCCGACAAAAACTATAAGAATTTTAATCCTCTAAGGACGCCCACTCCTCCAGCTTATCGTCAAGGATATTTCTCATCGACTCAAGCTCTGTACAGGCTATTGACATTTTTTCAAAATCTGACGCATATTCCTCAGAGGATATCTTATTTTCGTAGTCGCAAATCTTTTCTTCCAGCTCGGAAATCTCCTTTTCAAGCTTTGAAATAAGCTGTCGCTTCTGAGCCGCCTGCGCTCTTTGTTCACGGCTGCGGTATGCCTTTGCGTCCTTTTCTGCTTTAAGCTTTTCCTCTTTAGCACGAATCCTGTCACGCTCCTGTGCTTCGGCACGCTCGGCTTTCTGCTCCGAATAGAAGTTATATCCTCCGGCGAAGTCCTCGATATTGCCGCTGTCTATTTCAATAATTCTATCTGCGACTTTACTGAGGAGATAACGGTCGTGGGAAACAAGGATAATTGTGCCGTCGTACTCCATAAGGGCTTCTTCAAGAACTTCCATAGTATTGAGGTCGAGGTGGTTGGTAGGTTCGTCAAGTATAAGCACATTTCCACGTTTTAGCGCCATAAGGCAGAAGCACAGCTTTGCTTTTTCTCCGCCGCTGAGCACGCCGATAGGCTTAAACACATCATCTCCGATAATAAGCACAGATGCGAGGTGTTTTCTGATTAAAAGCTCGCTCATTGTGGGATATCTGTCCTGCACCTCTTCAAACGCAGAGATATCGTTATGGAGATAGGCGTGTTCCTGCTCAAAGTAAGCAATCTTGACATTCGGCGCCCACTGGATTTTACCGTTTTCATGTGGGATAACCCCCTGTATGAGCCGCAGGAGCGAGGTTTTCCCTGCTCCGTTCGGACCGACGAATGCGACCTTTTCTCCCCTGCGGATTTTAAGTGTTACATCGCTTGCAAGAAGCTTTTTACTCTCTCCGCTTCCGACAGAAAGCTCGCAGCCGTCTACCGAAAGCAAGTCCTTTGGCGGAACTATATCATACTCAAGGGTTATCTTGGGAGGCTTTGTATACTCCTGCGGCTTTTCGACACGTTCGATTCTGTCGAGCATATTCTGACGGCTTTTTGCCATTTTTGCGCTTGACGCTCTGACCTTGTTTCTTGCGACATAATCCTCAAGCTTTGCAATTTCCTTTTGCTGAAGCTCATACTCCTTATTCTGTCTTGTGACGCTCATTTTTTTGAGGTTCACAAATGCAGTATAGTTTCCCTTGTAAGAAGTAAGGCGTGTGTTCTCAATTTCAAAAATCCTGTCTGCGATTTTATCTAAGAAATATCTGTCGTGCGAAACGACTAAAATCGCCCCTTTATATCCTTTGAGATATTCTTCAAGCCATCTCAGCGTTGCTACGTCGAGGTGATTTGTAGGCTCGTCGAGGATTAGAAGGCTCGGCGCTTCGATAAGAAGCTTTGAGAGTGCGAGTCTTGTTTTCTCGCCGCCGCTGAGAGAAGAAATTGTACGGTTTAATGTTTCGCCGCCAAAGCCCATACCGTTGAGGACTGTGCTTACTCTTACGTCGATACGGTAGCCGTCCTGCGCTTCAAAATATGATGAAAGCTCGGCATACTCGGCGCTTACAGTATTGAGGTCTGCGCCGGTAAGCTCGGTCATCTGATGCTCTAATACCTCCATACGTGCCTTGATTTCAAGAAGCTTTTTGAACGGCTTTCTCATTTCTCCTATTATTGTGTCATCTGAATCAAGTCCGCTGTTCTGCTTTAGTATTCCGATGGTCTTGTTATTTGAAAGCGATACGCTTCCCTTTCCGTCTGGTGTTTTATCTAAAAGCTCTTCTCCGGTAATAATTTTCAGAAGCGTTGACTTGCCGCATCCGTTTACTCCGATAAGTCCGACACGCTCTTTATCCTCAATCGTAAAATTAACGTCACGGAGAACCGGCTCTCCGTTATAGTATTTATATAAGCTTTCTACGCTTAAAACCATCAAAAATCCGTCCTTAGAAAAAATATGAAACTATTATATATCAATTATAATTGAATTTTGATTTTTTTACAATAGCTTAGTTGTAAATTTTATTGGAATGTGATATAATTAATAAATATCAGATTTAAGGAGATAAAACATGAAAAGATTTATCACCGCTATTTTATCATTTGTATTATGCATAGGCTCGTTTATCCTACCTGCATTTGCAAAAAATGACCTTATAGAGGTTTCTCAGAATATGCCTTTTGCCATGACCGTACTGGGAGATTCTATTCCGGCAGGCTTCGGTCTTGAGGGCTACAAGGGCGATCCGTGCTATAACTGCAAGAGCTATCCTAACATACTTGCTGAAAAATACGGGCTTAAAGCAAACAACAACTACCACAATCTTGCTGTTTCGGGCGCTACCTCGGCAGACCTTCTGAATCTTCTTCAAAACGAGAAAACAAGCAATCAGCTTAAATATTCCGACACGATCATTATTTCAATCGGAGGAAACGACATATTACACGTTCTGTACAATGCTCTTGGCGAGGGGCTGGGAAACAGCATAAGCGACATAAGCAGCATTGAGGACCTTATATCCTCTGTCGGTCTGCCGCAGCTTATGAAAATCAGCAAGTATATCGAGGAGAATATGCCTATTGCTCTTGAAGGCTTTGCATACAACCTCGACTCCATCGTTGATAGCATAAAAGCTGTAAATCCGGAAGCGCTCATAATCGTTCAGACAATCTACAACCCTTTTGAAAGCTTTGAACAGCTAGAGGCGATTCAGGAGCTCAGCGTTTCTACGGTAGCTGATTTCAATAAGATAATCGCCGATTCTGCGACTGACGAGGACGGAAACAAACGCTATTTGGTTTCCGACATTGCCGCCGAATTCAAGGGCAAGGCTAACGCACTTACTAACATAGGAAAATATGACATTCATCCAAATACCGACGGACACAAGGCTATTGCGGAAACGCTTGACGAAGAGATTTCCAAACACACCTTTACGACCTGGATCATTAATACCTCTGCAAGCGCTGATTCTGAGGCTAAATCCGATGCAAAGAGATATCTGAATGTTATGACCGGATTTTTCTATATGCTCATATTCGTTGTGATAATGCTCGCTGTCATATTCATAAAGAAAATGAGAGAGCTATAACCCCCGAAGGCGAAGCATACACGGCTTCGCTTTTTATCTGTATGAGGACTTACAAAATGTGGACAGATTTAAAACTGCTGAAATTCCGAAAGGTCAATATCCAAAAACTTATTTCTTTTGGATTTACAAAATCCGATAACGCATATGTTCTTGCGAAGGACATACTCGACGGAAACTTTTCAATAAACGCATACGCCAAGGAAGATAACTCACTGCTTATCGAGGTCATTGACAATGAAACGGGCGATGAATACGCCCTCGCTTATATGGACGGGGCGGTAGGTGCGTTTGTAGGCAAAATCAAAGAACAATGCGAGAATTTCTTCTCAGAGATTCTTGATAATTGCTATGACATTGACGTTTTCAAGAGCGATTACACAAAGCTTGCGATTGAATACGTTGAAAACAAATATTGCCGCTGTCCCGAATTTTTATGGGGCATAGAGGACGGCAATGCGGTATTCAGATGCGACAAAACAAAGAAATGGTTCGGTGCGCTTCTCACCGTAGGATACCGAAAGCTCGGCATTGATAAGGACGGCGACGTTGAGATAATCGACCTTAAAGCGACGCCTGAGCGTGTGACAGAGCTTGTTGACGGGGTAATGTATCACAGCGGATACCACATGAATAAGAAGCATTGGTACACGATAAAGCTTGACGGCACAGTTGACATTGAGAAAATCAAGGCTAGGATAGACGAGAGCTACGAGGCTGTAGCACAGAAAGCTAAGAATAATAAAGCACAGAGGTAAAACTACTTCTGTGCTTTTACATTTCTTCAAGAACTATTCAGCTTCAAAGATCCAATGTGCTGAGAGAGCATCGGGGTTATAGGGCTTTGAGGAAGCGGGTCTGCCCTGCTCGCCTGCTGTAAGAGCGTACATAAACCTAGAGTCAGAGGTCGTAAGTCTTATTCCGTTTGGCGTCCTGCCTATGCGGAAGCTAGGCTTTACCGCTTTCTTGTCAGACGGGCAGTAAGGCATCGCAGAAAGCAGTATTTTAGCGTTCTGTGAGGCAAACGAATAGCTTCCGTCGCTGTTTATGTTTGCTGTAAAGAGGTTCGATGGTTTTTTGTCTGCGGAGGTTAAACAGAAGTAGGAATTATTCTGCCTTGCCTTTGCAAGTGCAAGATATTCTCCGGTTTCTGCATTTCTGATATGGTATCTCTTTCCGTTCTCAACAAACACGATTCCCTGCTGAGCGTCATTATAGAACCTGAGCAGGAATGCCGATACAAGCTGCTGGGCATATATGAGCGCAGTTGCAACAGTATCGGTAAGCTCCTCGTTCGTTTTTACACCGACAACTATGTCATACTTTGCCGAGGAAAGCTCCGCCGCTTCGTTTATTATATTGCCGAAAAGCTCGTCTTCGGCAAGCAGCCGATACATTTCATCGGGCGCATACTGCGCAGCATAGTCGGAGAAGATTTCCGAAGAATAATACTCATATCTCTTGTGCTTGGAATTTTTGACCGAAGTAAGCGTGAGGTTAGTTGTATGAGGCGTACAGCATATATCCGCAAGCATATGGACGCATCTTGCGACAAACTCCATTGCTCTTTCCTTTTCTCCCATTGCGCAAAATGTAAGAGCAGACTGATAGTTATCCTCAAAGATTGTTCTTGCCGTTCTTGCGTACTGTGACGGGGACATTATATTCTTACCTGATTTAAGGTATCCGCTTGGAGATTTCTCAAGTCTGTCGCCGTTCACGGTTGTAACACAATAGTAATGCCAGCCCTTTCCCTTATCTATATCGCCTTTACGGTCAGGCTTCTTGGTACAGGACAGAATTATGTCGGTGTAATTCCTGTAAAAATCAGAGGCTTCAATATACCCGTCATTTTCTAAAAGGGAAAGACCGACCTTTACGATATGCTCGTGCGTTGAGCTTTTCCATGCGTATGCTTTTTGGGTTGTGAGTGCGGCAGCCGCAATGCTTCCTGCCGCTAAAGCTGTTAGTCCTTTTATCATAATCCTTCTCCGTTATTAAGTAATTCCGCAAGCGATTTTCTTGCCTCGATAGGGTCTGTTACAGTTATTGTTTTCATACCGAGTGCAGAAGCGGCGGCTGTATTCTTCGCTCTGTCGTCAAGAAAAACGCACTCGTTTGCGTCAAGATTATATTTGCTCATTAAAAGCTGATATATTCTTTCATCGGGCTTTGTAATTTTACAGTGCGAGGACACTACCATTCCGTCCACATAGCCTAAAAAATCAAACTTACATTTACAATGGAGCGCAAACATTTCCTCCGGGTAGTTTGTGAGGAGATAGACGTTATAACCCTGCTCTTTAAGCTCAGACAGCCACTCTTTTGACTGCGGAAAGCTTCTTACGATATCGGTCATATCCCTCCAGAACAAGTCAATTTCAGGTATAAGGTCGGGATTAAGCTTCTTAAACTTTTCTATCATTTCGTCCTGAGTGAAAAGTCCCATATCAAAATCGTTCCATACGAGATTTTCAGGCATCGCTTTAGAGATTGCTTCTATCTTTTCGTCGCTCATACCTAAATCTCTGCAAAAATCTTTGTATCGAAAGTCTACAAGCACCATTCCTACATCGAAAATAGTATTTTTTATCAAATGTCCCACCGCCTTCTTTGTCGCTTATTTAGATGATACCACAAAATGTGCAAATTTACAACCTCAAATTATCAAAAATTTGTTTGTCGGCTTGTTGTCAATCTATTGACAATCAGGCAATCAGATGTTAAAATAAGTGTATATGTAAAAAGGCGTTGACAAAGAGAGTAGGCATTGCCGAAGCTTTTAAGAGAGTCGGGGGACGGTGCGACCCGATATCAGTAGGCTTTACCGAAAATCACTTTGTAGCTTCGCTCCGAAAGCTTTATGCGAGTAGACAGCGACGGTATTCCACCGTTACAGGAAAGCATATCGGCACTTATTCATCTGTGCCGTTGTATGTGGAAAATAAGGTGGTTAAGCGAGCATTCGTCCTTTTTTCGGGTGCTCATTTTTTATTTTCCAAAGAAATTTATTTTGGGAGGATTTTGTATGTACGAAAAGGTTTCAACAAATCTGAACTTTGTTGAACGTGAAAAGAACGTTCTCAAGTTCTGGCAGGAAAACAAAATCTTTGAGAAAAGTATCGAGGAACGAAAAGGCGCAGAGCCTTACGTTTTCTATGACGGTCCGCCGACGGCAAACGGCAAACCTCATATCGGTCACGTTCTCACAAGAGTTATCAAGGATATGATTCCGAGATACAGAACTATGAAAGGCTATATGGTACCCAGAAAAGCAGGCTGGGACACCCACGGACTTCCTGTTGAAATCGAGGTAGAAAAGCTACTCGGACTTGACGGAAAGGACCAGATTGAGGAATAC
The DNA here is from genome assembly GCA_001940995.1 of Ruminococcus sp. Phil15. Taxonomy (GTDB): domain Bacteria; phylum Bacillota; class Clostridia; order Oscillospirales; family Ruminococcaceae; genus UBA7477. The sequence goes on along the minus strand of MSHC01000034.1, from coordinate 131,098 downwards.
GGCCTTGAACCTTTCATTGACAAGTGCAAGGAAAGCGTATGGAAGTACAAGGGTATGTGGGAGGATTTCTCCGGCACTGTCGGCTTCTGGGCTGATATGGACAACCCTTACGTTACCTATCATGACGACTACATCGAGTCTGAGTGGTGGGCGCTCAAAAACATTTGGGACAAGGGACTTCTTTACAAGGGCTTTAAGATCGTGCCTTACTGTCCAAGATGCGGAACACCGCTTTCAAGCGCCGAGGTTGCGCAGGGCTACAAGGACGTAAAGGAACGCTCTGCTATTGCTAAGTTTAAGTTAAAGGACGAGGACGCTTACATTCTTGCGTGGACAACTACGCCTTGGACGCTTCCTTCCAACGTCGCACTTTGCGTGCATCCGGAATACGATTATGTTAAAATCAAGGTAGAGGACGGCACTGTGTACTATATGGCACAGGCGCTTGTATCTGCTGTAATCGAGGGCGAATATGAAGTTCTCGAAACCATGAAAGGCAAAGACCTTGAATACAAAGAATACGTTCCGCTTTTTGACTTTGTAACGCCTAATAGCAAGTGCTGGTATATAGTCTGCGATGAATACGTTACGCTTACAGACGGTACGGGCGTTGTTCATATTGCCCCTGCTTTCGGTGAGGACGACTCTAAAGTCGGCAAGAAGTACGGCCTTCCGTTTGTTCAGCTTGTTGACTCCAAGGGCGAAATGACCGCTGAAACAAAATGGGCAGGCGTATTCTGCAAGAAGGCTGACCCTATGGTGCTGGAGGACCTTGACAAGAGAGGACTTCTGTTCTCTGCGCCTAAGTTTGAGCATAGCTACCCGCACTGCTGGAGATGTGATACTCCGCTTATCTACTACGCAAGAGAATCCTGGTACATCAGAGAAACTGCTGTAAGAGATGACCTTATAAAGAACAACAACACTGTAAACTGGATTCCTGAGTCTATCGGCAAGGGACGTTTCGGAAACTGGCTTGAAAACATTCAGGACTGGGCAATTTCAAGAAACCGCTACTGGGGCACGCCGCTAAACATCTGGGAATGCGAATGCGGACATCAGCACTGCGTCGGCAGCCGTGAAGAGCTTGCTAAGCTGAGCGGAAACCCTGAAAACGCAAAGGTTGAGCTTCACAGACCTTACATCGACGCTGTAACAATCAAGTGTGAGAAGTGCGGCAAGGAGATGCACAGAGTACCTGAGGTTATCGACTGCTGGTTTGACTCCGGCTCAATGCCGTTTGCTCAGCATCACTACCCATTTGAAAACAAGGAGCTTTTCGAGTCGCAGTTCCCTGCTCAGTTCATTTCAGAGGCTGTTGACCAGACAAGAGGCTGGTTCCATTCTCTTATGGCTATATCTACGCTTATCTTCAACAAAGCGCCTTACGAGAACGTAATCGTACTGGGACACGTTCAGGACGAGAACGGACAGAAGATGTCAAAATCAAAGGGCAACGCTGTTGACCCGTTTGATGCGCTCCAGACCTACGGTGCTGACGCTATCAGATGGTACTTCTATACAAACTCTCAGCCTTGGCTTCCTAACAAGTTCCACGGCAAGGCAGTTATTGAAGGTCAGAGAAAGTTTATGGGCACTCTCTGGAACACCTATGCTTTCTATGTGCTTTATGCAAACATCGACAATTTTGACCCAACAAAGTACGAGCTTGACTATGGTAAGCTTTCCGTAATGGACAAGTGGCTTCTTTCAAAAATGAATTCTATGGTTTCCGAGGTTGACGACAATCTTGCAAATTACAGAATTCCTGAGGCTGCAAAGGCTCTTGACAGCTTTGTAGACGAGATGTCAAACTGGTATGTAAGAAGATGCCGTGAAAGATACTGGGCACAGGAGCTTTCTCAGGACAAGATCAACGCATATATGACCCTTTACACGGCACTCGTTACAACAGTCAAGGCTGCCGCTCCTATGATTCCTTTTATGGCTGAGGACATTTACAGAAATCTCGTATGCTCCGTTGACAAAAACGCACCTATCAGCGTACACCTCTGCTCATTCCCTGAGGTAAACGAAAAGCTTATTGACAAGAAACTTGAAGAAGAAATGGAAGCGCTTCTCGGAATTGTTGTTCTCGGCCGTGCTGCAAGAAACGGCTCTAACAGAAAGAACCGTCAGCCGCTTGCTAAGATGTACGTTAAGAGCGACGTTGAGCTTACGGATTACTTTACCGAAATCATCAGAGAAGAGCTTAACATAAAGGATATTGAATTCACAAACGACGTTTCTGGATTTATCTCCTACTCGTTCAAGCCGCAGCTCAAGACGCTCGGCCCTAAGTACGGTAAAAACCTTGGAGAAATCAGAAATCTACTTGCAGACATTGACGGCTCTAAAGCAAAGGCAGAGCTTGACGAGACAGGTTTCCTGACGCTCAACATCTCCTGCGGAGAAATCAAGCTTGAAGAAGCTGATCTCCTTATAGATATCAAGCAGAAAGAAGGCTTCTTCTCAGTTTCCGAAAACGGCATTACCGTTGCTATTGACACGACTCTTACGCCTGAGCTTATTGAGGAGGGCTTTGTAAGAGAAATCATCAGCAAGATTCAGACAATGCGTAAGGAAGCAAACTTCAACGTTATGGATCACATTACCGTTTACGCAAACGGCAACGCTAAGATTGAGGAAATCATCAAGGCAAACGAATCCTCTATCGGTCACGACGTTCTTTGCGACAGGTTCGTATTTGACGGCAGCGACGGATTTACAAAAGAGTGGGATATCAACGGAGAAAAGGTTTCCCTATCAGTTGCAAAAATCTGATTAAAACATTTCAGTCGAAAGGCATAACAGTCTTTCGGCTGATTTTTTATCAAATATTTTTGCCGTGTTTTCATAGATGTGCCAAGTTACCATTGACATTTGAACGAATAAAGTGTAAAATGACTTTTGTATAGTATTTAAATATAATTAAAAGAATTCTCTTTTTTTGAACAGCAAAACCGAGTATTCGTCCGGTTTTCAGCGGTTTTCAAATCATTATTTCAGTAAAGGGGTAACGTATATGGAAATTCAGTTGCAGGAGCTTATTGAACAAATAAAAAAGGATGGTGTTGAGGCGGCAGAGAGCAGGGCTTCGGCGATAATCGCCGCCGCTAATGCTGAAGCTGAAAAAATCATCGCAGAGGCGAATGCTGAGGCTGAAAATATTATCAACAGCGCTAAGGAAGAAAACTCAAGGCTTGCCCGTGCCAGCGAGGACGCTATCCGTCAGGCAGGCAGAAATCTCCTCATATCCTTTAGAAAGAGCGTCACAAGAGAGCTTGACGCTATTGCAGGCGAGCAGGTTGCGGGCGTTTACTCGTCCGATGAAATAAGCAGGCTCATATGCACGGTTGTAGAGGAATGGTCTAAGAAGCCTGAGGCTGACGACATTTCCGTTATCCTGACAAGCAATGACGCTAAAACGCTTGAAGAATCGTTACTTATCGAGCTTAAGAAAAAGCTGCTGAGCGGCGTTACGCTCAAGGCTAACGACAACTTTGACGGAGGCTTCAGGATTACGACGAACGACGGTCGTGCTTACTACGATTATTCTGCTGAGGCTGTTACGGATATGCTCTCTGCATACCTTAATCCGAGAATTACGTCGCTTATGAAAGAGGCTGAAAGCGAATGAATCAATACTATCTGATGGCACAGCTTCCCTCGCTTGACTGCATCGGGGAAAGCTCGCCCTGTCCTATTACGGAAGAACGCTACAACGAGCTTTGCCGACGTTTTCTGAGCAAAAAGGCGCTCAAAGCACTTGATAACATCACTCTTTCGCCAAGCCGCCACTACAAGCCCGTTGGCTTCAAGCTGATTGACGAATGGAACGAGGGCGAACGCAGGCTGAGGCTTGCCCTTGCCAATGCCCGTGCTGAGAAAATGAAAAAAAGCTTTGACGAGAAAAGCCCAGTTATCCCCTCCCAGATGGCACAGGCAATAAAGGCGGCTGTTGAAACAACTGACCCTATGGAAGCTGAAAAGCTTCTTGACAGATACCGAATAGGCTTTCTTGAAACGCTGAGACCCTCTGACGCATTTTCAGAAGATGCGGCTATATTTTATGGAATAAAGCTGAAGCTTATGATGCGTGTAAGACAATTCGACGCTGAAAAGGGCCGTGAGTCTTACAGGAATATATATAACTCCATTATAAATAACAACAGGCAGGAGGCTACACAATGACAGAGAATATAACTAACACCGGCAAGGTCGTTGGTATCAACGGAAACCTCGTTTCGGTTCAGTTTGACGGCAATGTTTCATTAAACGAAATATGCTATATAAGGGTCGATGATATAATACTCAAGAGCGAGGTAATTCGTATAAGAGGAAACATCGCTCAGATACAGGTATACGAAACGACGCACGGAATCAAGTACGGAGATATCGTTGAATTTACGGGTGAGATGCTCTATGCAGAATTAGGCCCCGGACTCCTCGGGCAAATCTATGACGGACTCCAAAATCCTCTGCCTATTCTTGCAAAGCGGGCAGGCTGGTTCCTTGAAAGAGGCATATACGAAAACTTTCTTAACTACGAAAGGCAGTGGCATTTCAAGCCTACTGCAAAAATTGGAGATACTGTCAGAGCAGGCGAATATATAGGAACTGTTCCTGAAAACTCTTTCACACACAAGATCTTTATACCTTTTTATCTTCTCGGAAACTACAAAATCAAGTCTATCGCCGACGAGGGCGAATACACGGTAAAGGAAACAATTGCAGTCCTTACTGATGAAAAGGGCAACGATATTCCGATTTCTATGTCTTTCAGGTGGCCTGTTAAGCGTGCGATAAAGTGCTACTCAGAGAGGCTCGCACCGACGGAAACCATGGAAACCAAGGTACGACTTATCGACTCGTTCTTCCCCGTTGCAAAGGGCGGAACATATTGTATACCCGGCCCTTTCGGTGCAGGAAAGACAGTTCTTCAGCACACTACATCAAAGTACGCCGACGTTGATATTGTAATCATAGCGGCTTGCGGAGAACGTGCCGGAGAGGTTGTTGAAACGCTTACAGAATTTCCTGAGCTTATCGACCCTAAGACAGGCCGCTCGCTTATGGAAAGAACAATAATAATCTGCAACACATCTTCGATGCCTGTTGCGAGCCGTGAGGCATCTGTATACACATCTGTTACACTTGCTGAATACTACCGACAAATGGGACTTCACGTTCTGCTCCTTGCCGACTCTACGTCACGTTGGGCGCAGGCGCTGAGAGAAATGTCGGGCAGACTTGAAGAAATCCCGGGTGAAGAAGCATTCCCTGCTTATCTTGAATCCTACATTGCGGCGTTCTACGAAAGAGCAGGATATGTAAGACTACCCGACGGCAGCACCGGCTCTGTTACAATCGGCGGTACTGTATCCCCTGCCGGCGGAAACTTTGAAGAACCTGTTACTCAGGCTACGCTAAAGGTTGTCGGTGCGTTCCACGGATTATCCAGAGAACGTTCCGATGCGAGAAAATATCCTGCAATCGACCCGCTCATTTCCTGGTCAAAATACAAAGGTGTTATTTCGCAGGAAAAATCCGCTTTCTGCCGCAGCATTTTACATCACGGAGATGAAATCGGTTCTATGATGAAGGTTGTCGGCGAGGACGGAACAAGTCTTGCTGACTTTATAATTTACCTCAAGGAAGAGATGCTTGACGCTGTGTACTTCCAGCAAAATTCGTTCGACCTTACCGAAGCAAACTGCGGAAAAGAAAGACAGCGGTATGTTACAGATAAGCTTATACACATTCTCGGCTCTGACTACAATCTTAATGAAAAGGACGAGGCAAGAAGCTTTTTTAACAGACTCAGGCAGAAGTTTATCGACTGGAATTACACAGAATTTTTAAGCGACAGTTTCAAGAAAACGGAATCGGAAATCGACTCTATATACGATGACGCAAACGGAACTCTCAGCAATGAGGCAAAGCTTTTATTCAAGGGTGGTGAGTAAGAATGAACATTGTATTTAACCGAATTGAATCCATTACGGGAAGCGTTATTACCGTTCGTGCCAAGGGTGTAAAATACGGTGAGCTTGCTCAGATAAGCACAAGGTTTGGCAAATCTCTTGCCGAGGTAAACAAGATTGATGGCGACATTGTTTCGCTTCAGGTCTTTGCCGGAGGTCAGGGTATATCTACCGGCGACGAAGTAAGATTTTTAGGACACGAAATGAGAATATCGTTCAGCGATGACTTGCTCGGAAGAGTTTTCAACGGCTCGGGCGACCCTATTGACAAAGGACCGGCGCTTACCGAAAACCTAAAGCCTATCGGCGGCCCGTCCGTTAACCCTACCAAGCGTATTCTTGCCAACAGAATGATGAGAACAAACATTCCTATGATTGATATGTTCAACACGCTTGTTGTTTCGCAGAAGCTTCCTATTTTCTCTATTTCGGGAGAACCGTACAATCAGCTTCTTGCGAGGATTGCCATGCAGGCTGACGCAGACGTAATCGTGCTTGGCGGTATGGGCCTTAAATACGACGACTTCCTGTATTTTAAAGAAACGCTCGGAAACGGCGGTGCGCTCAGCAAGACGGTCATGTTCATTCACACGGCTGCCGACCCTACCGTTGAATGTATTAAGATTCCTGATATGGCGCTTGCCGTTGCGGAACAGTTTGCTTTACAGGACAAAGACGTTCTTGTGCTTCTCACAGATATGACAAACTATGCAGACTCTATGAAAGAGATTGCAATTACGCAGGAACAGGTGCCGTCAAACAGAGGTTACCCCGGCGACTTGTACTCGCAGCTTGCGGCACGTTACGAAAAGGCTGTTGACTTTGCAAATTCGGGTTCTGTTACGATATTAGCCGTTACCACTATGCCGGGCGACGACGTAACCCACCCTGTACCTGACAACACAGGCTACATCACAGAAGGTCAATATTATCTCAAGGGTGGTAGAATCGAGCCGTTCGGTTCTCTTTCACGTCTAAAGCAGAACGTAAACGCAAGCACGAGAAAAGACCACAGAGCGCTTATGGACGGTATGATTCGTTTATACTCGGCATATAAGGACACTATCGAAAAGAAGAATATGGGATTTTCTATGAGCCGCTGGGACGAAAAGCTTCTCAAATACGGCGAGCTTTTTGAAAGCAGGCTTATGGACTTGTCCGTTAATCTCAGCCTTGAGAATGCACTCGACTTAGGATGGGAAATTCTCGCAGACTGCTTTGACAAGGAAGAAACTGGACTCAAATCCGAGCTTATTGAAGAATTCTGGCCCGAATAAGGAGGGACGGCACTTTTGGCTAAAATAAAACTTACCAAAAACGAGCTGAAGGTACAAAAAGATGCCCTTAAAATGTACCGAAGATATTTGCCTACCCTTACTCTGAAAAAGCAACAGCTGCTTTCTGAAATCCGTATCATTGAAGCCGATGCAGACGAAGTAAGACTTCAGAAAGCCAGACTGGAGGAAGAATTCAACTCCTGGATTGCAGTGTTCAGCGATGGAGCGTCGTTCCCCGATAACATCATTTCCGTGACAAACGTGCGCAAGGGCGAGGGCAACATCGCAGGTGTAGCTATCCCGACATATGAGGGTGCAGACTTCTCACGAAGCGACTACGACCTGTATGATACTCCCCTTTGGGTTGACATTGCAGCTGACCGCATGGAAAAAGTAATCGAGCTTGATTTACAGGCTGAGGTACTTTATGAACAGGTACGGCTTCTGCGGAAAGAACTGTTATCGACATCGCAGAGAGTTAATCTTTTTGAAAAGGTAAAGATACCCCAAACGGAAGAAAACATAAGGAAAATATCTATCTACCTCGCAGACCAACAGGTCAATGCGGTAGTACGCTCAAAAATATCCAAAAATAAAATTGCACAGCTAAACGCAGTTGATGCCGGAAAGGAGGTCGCTACGTTATGATTGTGCCTATGAAAAAGGTTTCGCTTATTATCAGAGAATGCGACAGAAAAGCGGTGCTGAAAAAGCTAAGAAAGCTTGGCGTTATGCAGATTGAGATTTCGGACGGGTCGGGCAAGCGTCTTGACGATTTGAACGAAAAGGCAAAGCTTCTTGAAAATGCGCTTTTTCTGATTTCCGACAAGAAAGGCGAACAGACACATACAAAATCCGTTGACGCTCAGGAAGCGCTAAAACTGTCCGAGAGAATTATTGCTCTTAACGAGCAAAGAGGCTCTTATATTGACGAGATTTCTGCCATAAAAACAGAGCTTGACAGACTTGATGCCTGGGGAGAAATAAGCCCGAATGACATAGCCGAGCTTTCAGAAAAAGGCATAACGATTTCGCTTTGCGAGATGTCGCCTGCTGAATATGACAACATTAAAGAGAGAATAACGGCAATTATTCTAAGCCGAAACAAATCGGTCGTTAGAATTGCGGCAATCGAAAGAAGCGCCGAAGATTCCACGACTTCGATTGACGGCTACAAGGTAAAGATGCCTGAGGTTTCAACATCAAAGCTTAAAGAAAAGCTTAATCTTACAGAGAAGAAGCTTCAAGACGCCGGAGATGAAATCAATCGCCTATCCGAATATGCGGAAAGCATAAGGCAAGCCTCCGCAAGTCTTTACAAGGACATTGAGTTTGAAACCTACCAAGCGGGAATGTCGGAGGAAAGCTTATCGTCGGACGACGGTCAATCTTACACTGTTGCATATTTCAGCGGATACATTCCCGCAGACGACCTTGACAGTCTGAAAGCTGCTGCAAGGGAAAATTCATGGGGACTGGTTGCCGATGACCCTACCGGTGACGACAATGTACCGACAAAGCTAAAAAACAACAAGTTCGTAAGTCTTATATATCCTTTGACGGACTTTCTGGGAACTGTGCCGGGATATTTTGAATACGACATATCGGCTTGGTTCTTAGGCTTCATACTGATATTCTTCGGCATTATTTTCGGGGACGGCGGATATGGCTTGCTCATACTTGGCGTATCGGGCGCACTTATCTTCAAAAACAAGAAAGCGAAGAAAGATGTTCCGCCGCTGTATTATCTGCTTGCGCTGTTCGGCAGTGCTACAATCCTATGGGGAATACTCACCTGCACCTGGTTCGGACTTGATGCAAAGTATATTCCGGAATGGCTGAAAGCATTATCGGTGCCCGTTATTTCAAACGTGTACTCCGAAAAGTTGTGGTATCCGTTCTGGACGGGCGGAAAAGCAGGACTTACTACCGCACAGAACCTGCAAATTCTTTGCTTCTCGCTTGCCCTTATACAGCTTTCCGTTGCCCATATCAAGGGAATGATACGAAACAGGAAATCGCTGAAAATGCTAGGTGATTTAGGCTCGGTATTCCAGCTTATCGGTATTTTCTATGTTGTTCTTTCACTCGTAGTAAACGGAGAGGTATTCGGAATAGGTCTTGTAATAAGCGGCATACCTGTCGGAATGATAGCCATTGCGTTTGTTGGCGTTGGCTTTTTAATGAGCTTCATATTTGCAAACTACGAGGGAAGCGTCAAGAAAGCCATATTGAACAGCCTGCAGAACATCGTTTCCATACTGCTTGGCGTTGTAAACGTCTTTTCAGACATTGTTTCCTACATCAGACTCTGGGCAGTGGGACTTGCCGGAGCGGCAATTTCCGCAACTGTCAACGAGCTTGCAAGTCCGATGCTCGGAAGTCTTATGTTTATGGTGTTTGCGGTACTGATACTTGTTTTCGGACACGGACTCAATATGATACTCAACGTTCTGTCAGTAATCGTACACGGCGTAAGACTTAACACGCTCGAGTTTTCATCACATCTTGATATGTCCTGGAGTGGACACAAATACAAGCCATTTGAAGAATAATTTCAAACATTAAAATACAAAGGAGAATTTTTATGAATTTTGGTTTTATTGGCGCAGCACTTGCAATGGGCATTGCTGCAATCGGCTCTGGTATCGGTATCGGAACTGCCGGACAGGCTGCAATCGGCGCATGGAAAAAGTGCTATATGAGCAACAAGCCTGCACCGTTTATCATCACAGTATTTGCAGGCGCACCTCTTACGCAGACAATCTACGGCTTCCTGCTTATGCAGACAATGAAGGGTTCAAGCGCCGACTCTATGTTCCTGCTTGCAGTAGGTCTTTTCGCAGGTATTGCGATGTGCATTTCAGCTATCGTTCAGGGCAAGGCGGGTGCTGCCGGTGCGGACGCTCTTGCAGAAACAGGCAAGGGATTTTCTCAGTACATAATGGTAGTCGGACTTTGTGAAACGGTTGCCCTCTTTGCGCTGGTATTCAGTATGGTTGCGTTGGGATAGGTAAATACAAAGCATAAAAATAACAGCAGTGATTGGAAAACCCATTCACTGCTGTTTAATTTTTGATTACTTTTTCATACGGATTATAGAATTTTTGGGGAAAGTCTTATCGCACGGCATTGAAAGCTTCATCATCGCATGGTTTGCGGACTCTACCCTTTCGCCGTACTCATTGATTATCTCAGAAGCCACAAGCTTTACAGGCTCACGCTTTGGCGCTAAGATTTCAAGCTCGTCGCCTAAATTAAACTTATTTCGCTGAGTTGCGAAAATCATTCCGTCCCTGCAATCGTCAACCACCGCCACTACGTCGTACTCTCTTATATAACCGCTGTTTTCGTAATACTGGCAATCCTTTGGATGACCGAAAAGGAAGCCTGTACAATATGCTCTATGGCTCACCTTATAGACCTCGTCTTTTACCCATTGTGGGAGAACATAGTTGTCGGGGTCTGCTTTAAGGCAGTCGGTAGCCATTCTGTACGCATTTGCGACGACGGAAACATAGTATGAGGATTTTGCTCTGCCCTCGATTTTAAAGCTATTCACGCCTGCCTCAGCGAGCTTGTCAAGCTGTTCTATCATACACATATCCTTTGCATTAAGGATATAGCTTCCCTTTTCGTCCTCAAATATAGGATAGAACTCATTAGACCGCTTTTCCTCCATAAGGTAATATCCCCATCTGCAAGGCTGGGCGCACTCTCCTCTGTTTGCATCACGGTTTACGAGATACTGTGAAAGGAGACATCTTCCCGAAAAGCTGACGCACATTGCGCCGTGGACAAAGGCTTCGATATCGAGATCCTTATTTGTTTTTGCACGGATTTCGGCGATTTCTTCAAGCGAAAGCTCTCTTGCGAGGACGACACGCTTTGCGCCCATATTGTAAAACTCCTGAGCGGCTACATAGTTTACAATGCCTGCTTGTGTAGATATATGGATTTCCATATCGGGAGTATACTTTTTAATGAGTGAAAGGATACCGATATCCGTTGCTATAACTGCATCTACGCCGCAGTCTTTTGCAGTTTTAATAAACTCCTCGAAGAACGGAATTTCGTTATTCCTCGGCAGGGTATTACAGGTAAGGTAGACCCTGGCGCCTCTTTGGTGTGCAAGGGTGCAGGCTTGCGCCAACGATTCTGCCGTGAAGTTTGCAGGGCCTGCTCTCATCCCGAACATCTGACCGCCGAGGTATACGGCGTCGGCGCCGAAATCAATGGCAGAATGGAATCTCTCCATATCCCCTGCCGGTGCTAAAACCTCCAGCCTGTTTAAATCAATATTACTCAAAATCAATAACCAGCCTTCTTGCAGTTTTCATTATGCTCCTCTAGTGTTTCGGCATAATAAAATTCGCCTGTTTTTGAATCTGTTACAAAGTAGGTATAATTTGTCTGTGCAGGCTTCAGCACTGCCATAATTGCGTCCATACCCGGATTTCCGATTGCGCCAACCGGAAGTCCAAAGCAGGAATAGGTATCATAGAGGTATTCATACTGCGACACCTTATCCATACCGCCCATTGCCGAGGAGATCGTATTTCTTACATAGAAATACGTTGCGTCAGACTGGAGATGCGGAAATTCTTCGGTAAATGCCAGACGGTTTAGGAACACGGAAGCTACAAGCTCCATATTTTCCTTTGTGTCTGCCTCTGCCTGCACTATTGAAGCAAGCGTAATTACATCGTAGAGTGAAAGTCCGCTCTGTTCAACGAGTGCCATAATCTCGTCAGACATCTTGTTATCAAAGTTAGTCTTGATTTTCGATACAACGCTTTCGGCGTCGGATTCTTTATAGAATTCATATGTATCTGGGAAGAAGAAGCCCTCCATCTTATAAAGCGTCTGCTCGCTGAGAGCTAGTCCCTCCTCAAAATCAAAGCCAGAATTCTTATTGAATGCTTCAAGGAAATCTGCCGAGGAACAAACTCCGTTTTCTTCAAGGAGCTTTCCTGCCTTATACAGGGAAATGCCCTCCGTGAAAGTAACCGTTACTGTTTCATAGACCTTTCTTGAAACGGTGAAAGCATCAATGATACTTGGGTATGTCATATTGGGAGATAGAGTAATTTCGCCCGGATATATCATAGAATCGTTTATCTTCTGGAACTTCATAACAAACTTAAAGAGCGTAGGGTTATTTATGATGCCCTTTTGGTACAGCAAATCTCCGATTGTGTCGGTTGTTGTGCCGTTTGGAATTTCAAAGGTTATGCTTTCTTCCGACTTTGAAAATCCCATATACTCTACTCCGAGCTGAATTGCAAGGAATGAAAGAATAAACGAAACGGCGATAACTATGACAGTAACAAGAGTTCCGACCAAAATGCTGTTATTTGGCTTTACTTTCTTCTTTTTGCGCTTATGCTTCTTTTTCTCAGGCTCATCATTCATATTGAACTGGAGTCGCTGTCTGTTTGAAACGTCTGTGTAGTCCTCTACGAACTCGCCCTCGTCGTCATAATCCTCGTCGGGTTCTTCGTAAAAGTCTTCATCGTACTCGCCGTCGGGCATTTCGCCGTCATCAGACTCCTGTTCATTAATTGAATCGTCGAGAGTATCATCAAGCCCATTGTCAAATGCCACGTCAAGGTCTTCGGCTTCAGCGGTAGCCTGCTGTGTCTTTTCTTCTATGTAGATTTCTTCGTCAGAACCCTGCGAAAGCCTTTCAGCCGGAGCATCCGACTCAGGCTGAGATATTTCTTCCGGCTTCACGCTGTCGGCAGTTAGTACATGGGCAGGCGTTTCCGCTTTCTCGCTCTCAGTAACGGGGTCTTTTGGGGCTTTATCCGTACCGAATGAGACCGATGACAGATCCGTTGCACTTTCGGCGTTAAGCTTGTTTAATCTGCTCAGGCTTTCATTAAAAATCCTGTCGAGGTCATTATCCCTTTCAGTCATTTTATCAATTCCTTTCTCTGGAGCAATTCTTTTGCTCTACATATCATATATAGTCTTTTCTGTCACGACCAATTTTGCTTTTTTATCATAGCTGTCATACGGAAGGCTTTCACTCATACAGCACTCATAGCATATACCTATCGGAAGAACGTTTGAGTTTTCCGACAAAAACCTGTCATAGTATCCCTTACCGAATCCCAGGCGGTAGCCGCACAGGTCGTAAGAAAGCGCAGGAACTACGCAGAGCGCAGTATATTTCGGATTGTAGACTGGAGCATTTACATCCGGCTCTAAAATCCCGTACCTGCCCTCGTTCAAGGTCTCAATGGAGGTTATTCTATGGAACGTCATAGCATTGCCGCTTTCCGCACAGCGTGGGGCATAGACGCTTTTGCCGTCGGAAATTGCTTTGTTTATAATCTCAAGAGTTGATACCTCTATTCTTGAAGAAACGTAGCAAAGGAAATTTTCGCAGAATTTATACTCGTCAAGCGAGAGAATAAGCCTTGCTATATTTCTGTCAGCGGTATTGCGTTTTTTGTCTGGCATTTGAAGCCGCACAAGCTTGAAATGCTGTCTTAGTGCTTTTTTATCGGTCATTGCACGTTTTCACACTGCAAAGCCTGAGCAAGCCTTTTAGCCCTCGCCTTGTTATTTGTGAGTGCTTCTACAAGGGCAAGACCGAACTGGGTAGCAACGCCTGCTCCCTTTGCCGTGATTATATTTCCGTCTTTTACGACGCTTTCGCCTGTAAAATCAGCTCCGAGTAAAAACTGCTCAAATCCGGGAAAGCAGGTTGCCTTTTTGCCTTCAAGGAGATTTCTTCTTCCGAGAATTGACGGTGCGGCACAAATTGCGCCTATAAGAATATTATGCTCTATACAATAGTCGATTGCACTTTGCACCGTTTTACTATTTTCGAGATTGAGTGTTCCGGGCATACCTCCCGGTAGGACAATCATATCTACGCTATCGTCCATAATAATCTGACCGTCGTCGGTATCTGTCATTACTCTGATTCCGTGCGAGCCTTTTACTACGCAAGAACCTATTCCGACAGTTTTAACCTCAAGCTCTGCTCTCCTGATAATGTCAACCGGGACGAGCGCTTCTGCTTCTTCAAAGCCATTTGCTATAAAAACGTAAACCATTTTATACCTCCGAAACTATTTATCTGAAATTTTAACAACATACTTTTTTAAAAGAAATTCGGGTCTGTAAGAGAGCTTTGATTTTCTCAGTCCCTCGACTCCGACATCGTCCTCACGGTTTATATATTTAAACCCCTGCGCTTCGTGCTTAACAAACTCATTGAAAAGTGTAGGATATGCACCCTGCACCTCCGGCAGAGCCTTTTCTACATGGATTACAAAGGTTTCGCTGTTCAGCATTTCTCCTATTGTGAAGCCTACCATTCTGCCGTTTTGGTACAAGACGCCGCCTTTAAGCTTCAATGCGTCAAAATTATCAAAAAATGCATTTATAGCAAACTGCTCGGCAACGGCGGTATGCGATGTATAGGCATTTTTTACATTAAACGAGAGCGTAGAAAACTCTATACAGTCATCTATCAAATCTTCTGTGAGAGGAATATACTCCCAGTCAGATTTTTTGAAGTTTGCGATATGATTTCGCTTGCCGTGAAATTTCTTCCCGGAAAGCTCCATAAGCTGTTCTGTATCATAGATATAGTCGAAATTATCTCTGTCTTCAACAGCTTCGACCCTGTCGCCGTATCTGCATCTGAGATCCTCGACAGATCTCTCCAAGACCGACACAAATTTAATGCTTTTGTTCTCACCTTTTTCATCTTCAAAGAGGATATCAATAAGCTTTTTGATGTCGCCGCTGCCTGCGGGATAGGTATAGCAGAAGCTGTCGCCATCCTTTGATCTCAGAAAATACAGATCCTCGAATCTGCAAATTTGGGAATCGGCAAGCCTGCGCCATGCAAGGTTATTTGCGAAGGAATATTCACAGCCCATAAAGTCAGATAGCTTTAGAATTCTTGATATCCATTCACGGTCATTTATATTAATTGTACGAAAATTCAGCTTCAAGGCTTATTTCTCCATTTTCAAAAGATTACATACTAAGTTTTGTCTTAACGATTGAGATTATACTCTGTGAAATTTCTTCTATTGAGAGCGGCTCGCCGTTTTGTGAGCAGGGTATAATCTGCCAGTTATCCTTATTTGCGGCAAACAGGGCGGCGTTTCTGCAATTATTGAGAAACTCTACGTTTGCTTCGTGTATATCCTTTTTATTCTCATCGCCCTCATATCTTTTGCTCATAAGCCTCTGGGAAACCTCGACAGGCATATCGAGGAAAATAACGAGGTCAGGTTTTGGCAGTCCGAGCTTGCCGTACTCATACTCATAGAGCCAATTCATATAGCTGTCCCATTCTGTTTTCGGTAGCTTTGTCATCTGATAGATTGCGTTAGAGGTTACATATCTTGCAGCCAGGATATTCTTTCCGTCGTTGTAGTCCTTTTCCCAATAGAGCTTAAAGCTTGCGTATCTATCGACTGCATAAAAGCTCGATGCGGCGTATGCGTTTACATCTGCGGCATTTTTTGAAAACTCACCGCCAAGGTACATTTTTACAAGTGTAGAGGACGGCTTGTCATATTCAGGAAAGCTTATAGCTTTTGCTTCTGCATTACGGCTTGAAAGGTATTTCTGCAAAAGCTCAAATTGTGTGGTTTTACCGCTTCCGTCCAATCCTTCAAGCACAATAAGCCTAGATTTTACCATTATCCATTACACCTCAAAACTCAAAATCGGACACAAATATACATACTAGCATTATATCATTTTCCGACAAAATAGTCAATGATTTTATTGCTCGGGCATAATACGGGCGGGTGTAATTTTTACTATTGAAAAAGATTTCTGATTATGCTATAATATAATAAATATTTTAATACAAGGAGATTGTCTTTTTTAGACACAAATATATTATGCCGATTAAAATACCTAACAACCTACCTGCCTTTTCGACACTCGTTAAGGAGAACATATTTGTTATCGGAAATGACAGAGCCGAGCATCAGGACATCAGAGCAATCAAAGTTGCGATACTTAACCTTATGCCTGACAAGATAGTTACAGAAACGCAGATTTTAAGGCTTCTGAGCAATACGCCGCTTCACGTTGATATCGAGCTTATTCAGATGGCTTCGCACGTTTCAAAGACTACGCCTCAGGAGCATATGCTTGCTTTTTACAAGTCATTTGCAGAGGTAAAGCACAATCGCTACGACGGTCTGATCATTACGGGTGCGCCTGTCGAAACGCTTGACTATGAGGACGTTGATTACTGGAACGAGCTTTGCGAGGTTTTTGAGTGGTCAAAGACTAACGTTTACTCTACGATTCACATTTGCTGGGGTGCGCAGGCAGGACTTTACTATCACTACGGTATTCCGAAATACGAGCTTCCTAAGAAGATGTTCGGTAATTTCAAGCACCACATCGAGTACCCCGAAAGTCTTTTGCTCAGGGGCTTCGGTGATGTATTCCACTGTCCGCATTCGAGGCACACGGAGGTCAGAAAAGTAGATATAGAAAAGGTAAACGGTCTTAAAATCGTTGCCGAATCTTACGAAGCAGGCGTTCACGTTATTTCTGACAACACAGAACGGCAGTTCTTCCTGCTTGGTCACTGGGAATACGACAGGGACACTCTTGCTAAGGAATACTTCAGAGATGCAGGAAAGCGTGACGATGTTGAGCTTCCCTACAACTACTTCCCTGACAACAATCCTGAGAACACTCCTATATTCAACTGGAGCTGTTCGGCGAACCTTATGTACGCAAACTGGCTCAACTACTGCGTATATCAGCGTACGCCGTACGATCTGACATATCTTGAGCCTATTGAATAACAAACAAAAAATCCTTGGGAACTTTCGTTCTCAAGGATTGATTATTTACTGTGCTTTTTTGTCGATTGCTCTGCGCTCAACCAGTGCGGGGGCGTTTTCCGTTATGCAGTTTTCGGAAATTGTTATAGCAGCAACGGATTCATCCGACGGACAATTAAACATAAGGTCGGTGAGGAGTTTTTCAACGATTGAGCGAAGTCCTCTTGCACCGGTTTTCTGGGCAATAGCCTTCTTAGCAATCGCACGCTTTGCTTCCTCGGTAAACACGAGGTCGATGCTGTCAATCTTAAAGAGCTTTTTATACTGCTTGATAAGCGAGTTCTTAGGCTCGGATAGTATTCTTACAAGCGAATCCTCGTCAAGCTCATCTAGAACTGTTATAACGGGAAGTCTGCCGACAAGCTCAGGCACCATACCAAACTTAACGAGGTCGTAAGGCTCAACCTTATGGAACACATTAGTCTGATTGCTCGAATTTTTCAGTTGTCCGCCAAAGCCTAGGCTGGATGAGTCGGTACGCTTCCTGATAACTGCTTCGAGTCCGTCAAATGCACCGCCGCAGATAAAGAGAATATTTCGTGTATCAAGCTGTATAAACTCCTGATTTGGGTGCTTTCTGCCGCCCTGTGGCGGTACGTTCGAAACAGTACCCTCGATGATTTTGAGGAGTGCCTGCTGAACGCCCTCGCCGCTTACGTCACGGGTGATAGAGGTGTTTTCAGACTTTCTTGCAATCTTGTCGATTTCGTCGATATATATTATTCCACGCTGTGCGGCTTCTACGTCATAGTCGGCTGCCTGGACAAGTCTTGTAAGGACGTTTTCAACGTCGTCGCCGACATAGCCGGCTTCGGTAAGCGTTGTGGCGTCGGCGATAGCAAAAGGCACGTTAAGCTTTCTGGCTAAACTCTGTGCCAGCAAGGTCTTACCTGTACCTGTCGGGCCAAGGAGAAGGACGTTACTTTTCTGGAGTTCGACGTCGTCGGCATCGTCTGTCTTGATATCGTTGATCCTCTTATAGTGGTTATACACCGCTACTGCAAGTGCAATCTTAGCCTTATCCTGACCGATTACATACTGGTCGAGGGTTTCCTTGATCTCGACCGGCTTTGCGAGGCGGAATGACGGTTCTTCTTTTTTATTTTTCTTGTTTCTCTGCTTCTGGAGAGGTACCGTTCCCTGCTCCTCCATTATGTCATAGCAATACAGCACGCAGTCGCCGCAGATACAGGTACTGCCTGCTGAAAACATTTGCAGGGTTTCGTTCTCTTTACGTCCGCAGAAATTACACTTCTTTAGGTTTTCATTTCCTGCCATATAGGGTACTCCTATCTTTCCTTGATAACCTTGTCGATAAGGCCGTACTCGCAAGCCTCCTCGGCGGTCATAAAGTTATCACGCTCTGTATCGACGGCAATCTGCTCCAGGCTCTTTCCTGTGTTGTCAGCGAGGATATCGTTTAGTCTTTCACGGGTTCTGAGCATATGGTCGGAACGGATTTTGATATCCGTACACTGTCCGGAAATTCCGCCGCCTGCGATAAGGGGCTGATGAATCATAATTTCGCTGTTGGGGAGAGCAAATCTCTTGCCCTTAGTTCCGCTTGACAGCAGGAGCGCACCCATAGATGCCGCCATACCCACACAGATTGTGGAAACATCACACTTGATATACTTAATTGTGTCATAGATTGCAAGACCGGCACTAACGCTTCCTCCGGGAGAATTGATATAGACATCAATATCCTTTTCAGGGTCCTGTCCCTCAAGGTAAAGGAGCTGTGCGATAACTGTACTTGCAACAGCGTCGTTGATTTCGTCAAAGAGCATTATAATTCTGTCGTTAAGCAGTCTTGAGAAGATGTCATAGCTTCTTTCTCCTCTGCTTGTCTGTTCTACTACATAAGGTACGAGTGCCATAAAATTGCCTCCTTTATTATATACAACATTCGCCCGCAAAAGCGAGCGAACGTTATGCTTTAAATTACTTAACCTTAGCGGATTCCTTGATGAGGTCAACAGCCTTGCCTACGCAGACGTCCTTCTTAACGTCATCGACAGCGATATACTGCTTAACCTGTTCAACTTCCATTTTGTAAGAATCAGCAATCTTCTGAATCTCAGCCTCTGCTTCTTCATCGCTTGCTTCAATCTTTTCTAGCTCAACAATCTTCTCAAGCGCAAGACGGAGCTTAACCTGCGGCTCAGCCTGCTTCTTGAATGTTTCGATAACGGCTTCAGGGGTCTGTCCTGTGAACTGGCAGTACATCTCGAACGAGATACCCTGTGATGCAAGTCTGCTGTTCATTTCCTGAGCCATTTCTCTTGCTCTGTTTTCATACATAACGTCAGGAACTTCAGCTTCCATCTTTTCAACTACTGCGTCAAAGAGCTTCTGCTCAAATTCAGCCTCAGCCTTATCCTCAGCAGCCTTTTCAAGCTTAGTCTTAACGTCGGCCTTGAAGTCGGCAATTGTATCGAATTCCGTTGTATCCTTTACGAAATCGTCGTCAAGCTCAGGAAGCTCCTTTGCCTTGATTTCGTGCAGCTTAATCTTGAAGATTACTGCTGCGCCTTTAAGCTCATCAGAAGCATAATCCTCAGGGAATGTAACGTCGATATCAAATTCTTCACCGATATTATGACCTGCAACCTTTTCTTCAAAGCCCGGTACAAACTGACCGCTTCCGAGTGAAAGCTCAAACTTTTCAGCCTTGCCGCCTTCAAATGCAACGCCGTCCTTGAAGCCTTCAAAGTCAATTACGACATCATCGCCCATCTGAGCAGCTCTGTCGTCGATGTTAATGATTCTGACGTTCTTTTCTCTGATTCTGTCTACTTCCTTGTCAACGTCCTCGTCTGTTACAGCATTGACAACCTTTTCAACTTCTATACCGAGGTAGTCTGAAATTGCGACCTCCGGCTTAGTTGTGCAGGTAACCTTGATCTTAACGCCTGTTTCCTTGTTAACGTCCGTAATTTCAACAGACGGCTGTGCAACGAGTTCAAGCTTAGCTTCATTTACAGCAGCGTCAACCTCTGCCGGATAGAGAAGGTTTACTGCATCTTCATAGAATACTGCTTCGCCGTATTCTCTTTCGATAATCTTTCTTGGTGCTTTTCCTTTTCTGAAACCGGGAACATTTATCTTGTTCTTTGCTCTGAGGAAAGCCTTCTGAACAGCTTCTTCAAACTTTTCAGCAGAAATCTCTATCTCCAGTTCGTAGGTATTTGCAGCAGTTTTGTTTGTGTTTACTAAACTCATTATTATTCCTCCATAAGTTAAATATAAATATATCCAAATTATTATAACACATTTGTGTAATAATTGCTAGTCTTGATTGTTCAAATTGTCAGTCTGCACAAATTCAGATATGCAAAGTGGTACAAATTGTAAAAAGTCACTTGCGACAAGTCTGTAATATCTTCCGTCAACATTCCCGTTGATTGCGTAGCTTCCGCCTTTGCCGTGTATATGCCCATAAAAGCACTCTGAGATACTATACTTTTCGAGAACTGCCAGTATTTCCTCATTCCTGTCGCCATAATAAATCGGCGGATAGTGAAGAAAGACCATGGGCCTTAAATTCTGTTTTAAGGCTGACTCGATTGACATTGAAAGTCTTTGCGCCTCACGCAAAAGGACTTTTTTCTCCGCCTGCTCGCCTTTTTCGTTTATCCAGCCTCTTGTACCGCATATTCCGGTGTTTTCGTACCTGAAGCAGTTGTTATGCAGAATGTGTATTGAATTAAATCCGTTGGCTGAGAGGTAATTCTCCATTTTTTTCATTGTAGTCCACCAGTAGTCGTGATTTCCCTTCATAATGATTTTTCTTCCGGGCAACGACTCGATAAACTCAAAATCCTTTGTCGCTTCAGGAAGCGACATTGCCCAGGATATATCGCCCGGGACTACTACTGTATCGTCCTTTGAAACGAGTTTTCTCCAGTTTTTCTCAATTCTTTCGACATAATTATCCCAACCCTTGAAAACGTCCATTGGCTTATCGCAGGAAAAGGACAAATGCAAATCTCCAATCACAAATAATGCCAACAAAACACCTCCGCTCGATTGTGATAATTTGCTCTTTGCTTACACATAATAACCTCAGCGATAGATTTCGCAAATGTCCGAGATACGGACAAAACTGAAACAAATTTCGGAGGTATATTATGGATAACAACAAAATTTACGGTATCGACTGTAAGGTTTCAAACTGCGTTTACAACAAGCACGGTCACGAATGTGTTGCAGGTAAAATCTGCGTAAGCTGTGATTGTGATAATCCTGATTGCTGTGATTCAACAGCTTGCAAGACCTTCAAGTCCAGAGATTAATCTAGCTTTTATTATAAGACCGTCTGCCCCGGCAAAAAGGGACAGGCGGTTTTGATTTTAGTTAATGCCGAGTGAAGAAAAAACGTAAGCGTCCATATCCGCCTTTTCAACAGAGGAAGAAAATCTGATTTCCTTATTCTTGAGCGCTTCAAGGGAAGCAGGCACCGGAAGCTTTGAAGCCTCGGCAAGTTTATCAACCAGTGTAAATTCGTCGGCGTTTTCGTCATACATACCAATTGCGTCGAGAACGCTGCCGGAGAACTTATACGGGCTTGCGGTAGAAGCGATCACAGTTCTTGTCTTATCCCCTGTTGCAGAAACATAATCCTCATACACCTTAACAGCGACAGCTGTATGCGTATCGCAGGTATATGAATACTTATCGTAGATTTCCTTAATGCAAGCCTTTGTAGCATCGTCATCGCAGCATCCTGCATAAAATTCTTCTGCAAGCTTTGCCTTAACGTCATCGGAAACTTCGTACTTGCCAACGGAGGCGAGCTTGCCGAACCAATCTCTGATAGTAGCGTCGTTTTCGCCGCAGAGATGGTAGAGAAGTCTTTCGAGGTTTGAGGAAATGAGGATATCCATAGACGGGGAGATAGTTGTGTAGAACTTTCTGTTTCTGTCGTAGACACCAGTCTTTAAGAAGTCGGTAAGCACGTTGTTGGAGTTTGATGCGCAGATAAGCTTATTTACGGGAACGCCCATGTGCTTTGCATAATATGCTGCGAGGATATTGCCGAAGTTACCTGTTGGGACAACAATATTTATCTTATCACCGAGCTTGATTTCTTCGTCGGCGACAAGCTGTGCGTAGGTTGAAACGTAGTAGATAATCTGAGGTGCGAGTCTGCCCCAGTTGATAGAGTTTGCGGACGAGAACATCATTCCGTTATCATCGAGCTTATTTGCAATTTTCGCATCTGTGAAAATTCTCTTTACGCCGTTTTGCGCGTCATCGAAGTTACCCTTGATTGCACAGACGCCGACGTTATCTCCGTCCTGAGTTGTCATCTGCTTTTTCTGCATTGCAGAAACGCCGTCCTCCGGATAGAAAACCATAATAGATGTACCCGGAACGTCCTTGAAGCCTTCGAGCGCTGCCTTGCCCGTATCGCCTGAGGTTGCAACGAGAATTACAATTTTCTTATCAAGCTCAATCTTCTTAGCCGAGGTTGTAAGGAGATAAGGCAGAATCTGGAGAGCCATATCCTTGAACGCACAGGTAGGACCGTGCCACAGCTCAAGCATATATGTTCCGTCAAAGAGATGTGCAATTTCTGTTATGCTTTCAGTATCGAAGTTCTTTGTGCTGTAAGCATTGTCAACGCAGTAGCGAAGCTCTGCTTCTGTGAAGTCCGTGAGGTACTTTGAGAACACTGCCGCCGCTCTGTCGGCATAGCTCATATCGCCGATTTTCTTTATTTCTTCCAAACTGAGCGACGGGATTTCAGACGGAACAAAGAGTCCGCCGTCCTTTGAGATACCCTGTGCGATAGCCTGCGCAGAGGTTACATTTACGTCGCTGTTTCTTGTGCTTTTGTAATACATTATTACTCCTCCAATTTATGTAATTCTTAAAGAATTCTCAAAACTAATTTTCGCTTGCGTCAAAGGCAGAAACATAATATTTAAGGCTTACTATTGCATCTCCTTTTGTAACAATCGAGCAGACATCAAATCTGCCGTCCGCCTCGTCATCATATTCCGACATAAAACGCTGTGCCGTTTTTATTATGAGCCTGCGTTTTTGAAGATTGACGGCTTCCTCTCCGCTGATAAGCGAGCCTTCCTCTCTTGTCTTTACCTCGACAAATGCGAGCGTATCCCCCTTTCGGGCGATAATATCTATTTCTCCGCCCTTAACACGGTAGTTACGGCGGACTATTTCATATCCGTTTCTTATAAGGAACTCGGCGGTTTTATCCTCACCGAACGAACCTTTTTCATACTGCTTACTCATTACTTTTTACCGGCTAGATACTTTTTCAAAAAGCTTGGTCTGTGAACGCCGCTTATGCCGTACTTATCGAGCATTTCATAGTGCAGCTTTGTGCCGTATCCCTTATGCTTTTCAAACTGATACTGAGGATAAGCTTCAGCGAGCTTTGCCATATATCTGTCTCTTGCGACCTTTGCCAAGATTGACGCGGCGGCAATCGACTGGGATTTTGCGTCGCCTTTGACAACGGTCTGTATTTCACAATCGAGCAGAGGCTTACGGTTTCCGTCCACTAGCGCAATATCCGGCTTAACTTCAAGTCCATCTACCGCACGCTTCATTGCAAGCATTGCGGCGCCTAAGATATTAAGCTCCTCGATTTCTTCGACAGATGCGGTTGCAATACAAAAATCTTTTGCTTTTTCGCAGATAACGTCATAAAGCTGTTCCCTTTTCTTCTCGGACAACTTTTTACTGTCGTTGACTTCTTCGATAACCGTATCTTCGTCGAACACAACAGCCGCCGCATAGACATCGCCTGCCAGCGGACCTCTGCCGGCTTCATCGACGCCGCAGACCGCCGAATACTTTTTATAATACTCGATATCAAAATCGTGGAGCATAATTTCCACTCCTTACTGTTTTGGCTTTTCAAGGGTAAACCTGCCGATTTTGCCGCTTCTGAACTCGTCTATAACGGTTATTGCGGCACGCTCGGTATTTATTTCACCGCCTGAGATAAGAAATCCTCTCTTTTTCCCTATTCTCTGCAAAAGCTCATAGCCTACTGCACAGCCCGTCATATCGTCCTCTGAGCCGGGCAGGTTATCAAGACTTATTCCATATCTTGAAACGATACTCTCGCTGTAATTCTCCAGAAGATACTGCAAGAGTCTTGAAGCGAGGTATTCGATATCAAGGACATTGTCCTTGACGGCGCCCGTGAATGCGAGCCTTTCTCCTACGTCCTTATCCTCGAACTTAGGCCACAACACTCCGGGCATATCGAGAAGCTCGATGTCGCCGTTTCCGAGGCTTACCCACTGCTTGCCTCTGGTTACTCCCGGTCTGTCCTCCACCTTTGCAAGCTTTGCGCCTGCGAGTCTGTTTATAAGCGAAGATTTTCCGACATTTGGGATACCCACGATCATTATTCTTATAGGTCTGCCCGTCATACCCTTTAAATTCCATCTTTCGATTTGCTCTGAAAGAAGCTCTTTAAGGATAGGAAGAAACCTATTGACATTCTTACCGCTTCGGCAATCCGTTGCCAACACCGAAACGCCGTTTCGCTTATAGTAATCAATCCACATTGAAGTTACTGCCTCGTCTGCGGCGTCGCATTTGTTTAAAAGCACGAGTCTTGGTTTTCTGCCGGCGAGGTCGTCCATTTCAGGGTTTCTGCTTGAATATGGAATCCTCGCATCTGTTATTTCAACGACTGCGTCTACGAGCTTTAGGTTAGCCTGCATAAGCCGTCTTGTTTTCGCCATATGTCCGGGGAACCACTGGACAGATGTCACTTCACTCATTTTAGTTTACCTTTCCGAATGAGCCTTCCGCTGATTTCAGTCTGAAAACGACCTTACCAACAATCTCATTTTCTTTAACAAAGCCGATTGCACGGCTGTCGGTTGAATTATTTCTGTTGTCGCCCAGCACAAAAACGCAATTGAACGGGACTTCATATCGGTATATGTTCTGCTCTTTATCATAGTACGTCATATTATAGCCCGTTGCTTCACGCATCTGCTCCGGCAGATACTGCTCGTCGATTATTTCACCGTCAACCGACAAGGCTGCTCCGTTTTCGCCATTATAGTCAATCTCTACGATCTGACCTTCTGTTGCAATAATCCTCTTAATTATTGTTTCGTCAAAGACTTCCGATTCGATAACGACAATATCGCCCTGCTTTGGCTGATATAACAACGAATCGATAAGAAGCAAATCTCCCTCGTGCAGTGTATCGTTCATCGACGGCCCTTGCACATACACGACCCTTATAAGAAATGTAAATAGGAGAATCATCACAAACACTGCCATGACTACAGCGTCCAGCATCTCGAGAATATTGTCAAAAGCTTTATCCGCTTTTGTTTGAGGCTTTTTATCAAGCTCCTCTTGCTCAAAGCCGTACTGTTCCATATTGCTCATAATTTACAGCTTAGACATTTTGTCGAACGGGTAAATTCTGAAAAGAGCCGTACCCATTACATCGTCAAGGTTTACAAACCCTACGCTTGAAAATCTGCTGTCTGTGGAATTATTTCTGTTATCACCGAGGACGAATATGCAGTTTTCCGGAACCACATACTTATAGCAGTTTTTGTCTATCATATACCCAGAGTCAAAAAGGACGGATATTTTCATATTCTTACTGCTTGCGCTGAGATAATCCTCCTTGATAACCTTATCATCGACGGAAACCGTATCATTGGCATAGTCGATTACAACTGTCTGACCTGCGGTTGCTATGACACGCTTAACGATGGTTTTATCGAGGCCCTTGCAGTTTACTACCACCACGTCGCCCTGCTTCGGAGAGCCAAAGAGGTTGCTTATAAGCAGTCTGTCGCCATCTAACAGAGTTTCTTCCATAGATTCCCCGCTAACTTCAATCTGCTTGAATGCGAAAATCATAATAAGAAGCATTATGAAAAGTGAAAAAACAAACGATTCGCCCCAGTCGAGCATTTCGTCAACAATAGTATGGCTTTCTTCCGATTTATTATAGCTGTTATTCTTGCTCATTTTTCAACGGTCGGACTGCACTGCGGCAAATCCACTCCTTTCATACAATACACAGTTTATTATATCAAATTTTGTTTATTTTTGCAAGTAGCAAACCGCTGAAATACATCTTAAATATATAAAAAAGAGGAACAGTTTATACAAACTGTTCCCGTGTTTCAAACTATCTGATTGCTTCCTTAACCTTAGCTGCCTTACCAACTCTGTCTCTAAGATAGTAGAGCTTAGCACGACGAACCTTACCGGAACGTACAATCTCAACCTTTGCAACTGCAGGTGAATGTACAGGGAAAACTCTCTCAATACCACAGCCGTGAGCTACTCTACGAACTGTGAAAGTTTCGTTGATTCCGCCGTGCTTCTTAGCAATAACGGTACCCTCGAAAATCTGTACTCTTGACTTGTCACCTTCAACGATGTTAACGTGTACCTTTACGGTATCACCTACGTTAACTACCGGTGCATCAGTTTTAAGGCTTGAATTTGAAATAAGTTTTAAAGCGTCCACTTTAAATACCTCCTATTATTTTCAGACATTCATACACTTTATTTGCGTCGGCGTCAAGCGTATACCGACAAAGTCAGAGGACTATCCGCTTTAATGTCAGCCTTTCGGCAGGCACTAACTCTCGTCGGCAAGCCGACGGTAATTCAAATGCTTAAACATTATATCACACTTTCCCAATAAATGCAATACTTAATAATCCATTTTTACAATTTTTCCGGGCTTTCAATTTATGCATGATGCACAAACGTCACGAAAGATACTCAGATACGAGGAGATACACTACGCAGGCTATTGTTGCAAGATGCAGGCTGCCTGTCAAAAACGCTTTAAGCACAGCCAGAACAAGGACCAGCGAGGCTATAACTCTTACTGCTCTAAATAGATTATACCATGACAGAGAGCTTACTGTCAACACAGACGTTATTTTGCCTCCGTCGAGATGCTCAAACGGCATAAGGTTAAAAAGGCACAGGAGCAGATTGGAAACGGCAAAGGTCGTATGTCCCATTCCGATGACGCAGGACATACAATACAGTGTAAGGTTCACTGCACAGCCGGCAGAATAGACCGTCATTTCTCTTTTGCTGTCTAGGCAAAGGACAGGGGCTTTAATCTTTATGCCGCCGCCATAGAAGCAGACGGCGTTTGGCTTTCTGTCAAAACAGGTCATTGCGGCGAGGTGTCCCAGCTCGTGAAGGCCACAGCAAAGCAGTGTTGTCATCAGTCTGAACTGAGAGCCAAGAGATGCGACGGCGACTATCACAAAAAACGAGAAGGCAAATTCCACTCTTACTGAATTTATTTTAAAGCTCAGCAAATCAGACTTCTCCAAAGCTTAAAGAAATTTTCGGTTACGCTGTTTTCGGAGATTGCCTTCCAGATAGAATAGCATACGTTTTCGTCAAATGTACAGAGTATTCCGATAAGTATCAACAGAACGATAGTGAGCATAGAGCTAAGCAGGACTATATCTCTTGTTGTGATATCGGTATCGTTTTTTATATTGTTCATAGCTGTCCTCCACAGGATTTTTGTATATTTCTATGCGGTGACTTAGGACAAATAGAACAAGTACGCAGAAAAACAGCCGTCAGATATCCGACGGCTGAATATTATTTAATTAATACACTCCGATAAACTCGAAGTAGTTTTTCTTAGGGAGAGTGACATAGGAATTTCTATACTCGGTGCTATCCGGCATTTTGTAGGTAAGCGTGTTATTATCAGTCCAGAACACCTCCGGGATTTCACCTCTTCCCGGATAGAACTTAACCTTACGTTTTATTCCCTTTTGCCTGAGAGTAAAGAAATTAAAGTGCTTGTCCTCGCCATACGGCTCAACGTATATAATAACCTGTCCGTCCTGTTTATTACGGACATCGCAGATATAAAACTTCATTTTGCCGTCCGGAGAAATTGTGTTTGCGTCGTTAGTTATGGAAAGTACATAATCCATATCGTACATTGCATACACTTCGCTGTTCGGGGAAAGCTCTGCGTCAAGCTTTGTTTCAACGGCAGATGAACCAAGGAGCATATTGAGTACAAAGTAGGCGAAAATACCTACTATATACATGAGAAGATATATTGTGCCGAGCAGCACCTTTAGCTTTTCTGGCACTCTGCAATAGAAGAACATTATGATTGCGACAATAAGCGGTGGAACGAAAATAATAACGTTTCCCATATTGAATAGCACTAAGAAGAACACTATCGGTAAAAGCAGCATTCCGTTTATTCTTGTTATTATCGTATCCTTTGAATAGAGCATAAACGCTAGGAAAAGTGCGCTTATAATAAAGTAGACGGTAAAGAATGCGGCTTCTGCTCCGTCATTTATCTCGAGTTTATACAAGAATGTTGCAATTGTCAGGATCGTAATCATTGCGGTATAGATAAGGTTGAATACCGCTACGCCCCTTTTAACCCAAACATTATTGAAAATATCTTTCATTGTAGTTAAGTCTGCCTTTCTGATCTACTATCTGTTCATTATAATTTTTTCTCCGCCTTCAAGCCCGCTGAGGATTTCGACCTCGCTCTCATTCTGTATGCCAAGCTCGACGTCGGTTTCAATTTTTGCGCCGTCTATGAGGAGATTCACATACGTTCTGCCTCCGACGCTCTTGACTGCATCTGTTGGAACTACCACAACGTTATCCTTCTCATATACGTCAAACACCACGTCAATTTCGCCAAAGTCTTTAAGTCCAGCACCATCCTCAGGCTCTATTACATAGGTAAAGCCGGAATAATCCTGACCTGCGTCACGCTCGATTATATCAACGACCTTACCCTTGCAATCGGCTATCGCTCCCTGCTTTATCGAAACGGAGCTTCCGAAGTTTACGTTATTGAGCTTATCGCCGTATATAAATGCGCAGAGATATGTCCTGTTCTTGTCTGTGATAGTACAGAGATACTGACCCGCCCAGACCTCGTTGCCTGCGGCGCAGGCTTCGTCGTCAATTCTGATATTTCCGCTGAACGGGGCATAGATAACTGCTTCATCCTTTTTCTTCAGGAGGTCGTCGTACTTATTCTTTTCAATGAGGTAATTGATCTCGGCATACTCTGTATCGTTTTTGGAGCCGCCTGAGCTTTTAAGATCCTCATAGGTTTCCTTAGCGGCATCATAGATTATTTTTTGTTCATCTATCTGCTCCTGCAAATCGCTGACCAGAAGTTCGCAGATAACATCGCCCTCGGTAATCTCAGACTTTTTATAAATCTTTGTAATTACGCCGCTCTGCTGAATAAAAATATTCTGGGAATACGGGTAATCAAATTCAGCTTTTGAATAATAAGCCTCGCTGATCGTACCTATGTCAACAGTGTATGTATCATATTTTACATCAGAAGCATTATAAATCTCAGCGCTGTCAGCGGTTTTATCTTCTCCGCCGCAAGCTGACATACTGCACAGACAGATTGCCATTATAACGCTTAAAAGTTTTTTCTTCATAGGAAATCTTCCTTTCAAAAGCACTACTATATATTTTAACACCTGGAGCTTAAAATTACAACCAATAGCTTTTCAAAGCGAGAACATTGTAGGAATAACCAAATGGATCATATATATTTTATACATTTTAACAAGTCATTTACAGTCAGAGCAATCCAAGAATGATACTGTTTGAGAGCAGAAAGCCTTTAGGAGTAAGGCAAAGCCTGTCATCGTTTGATTTTGCCATACCCTCTTGAACAAGCTTTTTCGACAGGCTGTCAAACTTCTTTTGAGAGCCTCCGAGTGAAACATATCTATCCCTGCTTATACCCTCAGAGAGTCTTAGTGACAGCATTGTATATTCACAAAATGCGTCTGAGCTACTATCCTCAATTCTGAAAACAGAGCTTCTGTCTGAGATATAGCCGTTTATGTCACGCTCATTATAAAAACGTCTGCCCTCGAAAAAGGAATGTGCCGACGGGCCAAATCCGATATAATCACAAAGCTTCCAATACTTCATATTATGCCTCGACATTCTGCCGTCTTTGCAGAAATTTGATATTTCATACTGCATAAATCCGTTTTCTGAAAGCCTTTTTACTGCCGAGAGATAGAATTCCGCTTGTGTGTCGTCTGTAACTATGCTGTTCCTTATCCTCTCGCAGTCATACGGCGTGCCGTCCTCGATCTTGAGCATATATGCCGATATATGTGTTATCGGCAAAGAACAAAGCTTGTCCACTGAATTTGCAAGGGTATCTTCTGTTTGCCCTAATACGCCTATCATAAGGTCGCAGGAAATATTGTCAAAGCCTGCTTTTTGCGCTTGCAGTACGGCATTTTCCGCTTGCTCATAGCTATGCAGTCTGCCGAGTGAAACAAGCTCGCTGTCCACTGCCGACTGCACCCCGAAGGATATCCTGTTGAAACCTGCCTGACGAAGCTCGCACAGATACATAAAATCGACTGTACAGGGATTAGCTTCCGTTGTTATTTCGCAATCATCGGACAGCGAAAAGCTCTCTTTCACGGCATCAAGTATGCCGCATAGCTGTGCTGACGTAAGGCTTGTCGGAGTACCGCCGCCGAAATAGACAGAGTCGGCAGACAGCCTGCGGTCTTTATAGCTTGAGATATCCTCGATGAGCGATTTTACATACTTACTTTTAACACTGCTGTCGGATATGCAGGAATAAAAGTCGCAATAGGGACATTTTCTTACACAAAACGGGATATGTATATAGATACCTAAATTATTCTTCATTGTCATCATCAAATGCGTTATCAATATAATCTGCTGTTTTTTCGCCGTTGCTGCGAATTTTCGCCGCCGCTGATGTTATGCCGACCTTTCCCAGATACACGATGAAGGACAGAAGATAGCAGACGAAAATTTTTGCCGCAAAGTACACCGTCTCCTTAAATGACAGGTGGAAATACTTTGAATTTTTCTCTAAAAAGGATACTACGCTGTCGTGCGCCATAATCTCCAGAAATAAGCCAAGCCCTGCGCTTATAACGATAAAAAACGCTATTGCAGGCAGTGCGTCCTTACACTTATACGGAAAAAGCTTTACGGCGACGAACACACATCCTGCCGCCGCTATGAATATTGCAAGTCCTTGCATAACGTTTGCATAGCACTCATACACAAGCGGAAACAGCAGAGCGCCTGCGAAGCCATACAGAAGCGCTTTCTTTACAGACTGCCCTGTATCATTCATTATTGTTGTCCTTTCTTACGGCTTATCTCTTTCTAATGCCGTTAAAATCGTTACTCGTCAAGCTTTAACACGGACATAAACGCTTCCTGCGGCACTTCGACAGAGCCGAGCTGTCGCATACGTTTCTTTCCTTCCTTTTGCTTTTCGAGCAGCTTTTTCTTTCTTGTTATGTCTCCTCCATAGCACTTGGCAAGCACGTCCTTACGGTATGCCTTAACGGTTTCCCTTGCGATAATCTTACCGCCGATTGCCGCCTGAACGGGGACTTCAAACATTTGTCTTGGAATATTCTCCTTTAGCTTTTCGACCATACGTCTGCCTCTTGCATAAGCGTTGTCTGCGTGAACGATAAATGAAAGAGCATCGACCATTTCGCCGTTGAGGAGAATATCGAGCTTTACCAGCTTGCTCTTTTGATAGCCTTTAAGCTCATAGTCAAATGACGCATAGCCCTTTGTACGGGATTTAAGCGCATCAAAGAAGTCATAGACTATTTCGTTAAGCGGCAGGTCATAATGGAGATCGACACGGTTTGCTTCGATATATTTCATATCTCTGAAGAAGCCTCTCCTCTGCTGGCAAAGCTCCATAATATTTCCTACATAATCGGATGGCGCTAAGATATGTGCTTCGACCATCGGCTCCTCTGCTGATGCGATAAGTGCGGGGTCGGGGTAGTTCGTAGGGTTGTCAATATAAATCGTTTCGCCGCTTGTCATATTGACCTTATAGATAACAGACGGAGCGGTTGTGATGAGGTCGAGATTGTATTCTCTTTCAAGACGTTCCTGGATAATCTCCATGTGGAGAAGTCCCAAAAATCCACATCTGAAGCCGAAGCCGAGAGCAATCGAGGTTTCAGGCTCAAAGGAAAGCGACGCATCGTTGAGTGCAAGCTTTTCTAGTGCGTCACGAAGGTCCTGATACTTTGCGCCGTCCGCCGGATAGATACCGGAATAAACCATAGGATTTACTTTTTTATAGCCCGGGAGCGGTTCTGAACAGGGGTTTTCGACTGTTGTAACGGTATCGCCTACCTGAGTATCTCCAATATACTTGATTGATGCGGCGATATAGCCTACCTCTCCTGCTTTAAGCTCGCCTATCGGCACGAGGTCTGTTGCACCCATATAGCCTATTTCAACAGTCTGAAATTCTGCGCCCGTTGCCATAAGCCTGATAGTATCGCCAACCTTGATAGAGCCTTCCTTAACTCTTACAAATATAATAACGCCCTTATACTGGTCATAATAGCTGTCGAAGATGAGCGCACGGAGCGGTGCGTTTTCGTCGCCTTTTGGCGGTGGAACATCGGTAATTACCTTTTCAAGGACGGCTCTGATATTAGTGCCCACTTTTGCAGACACACGGGGTGCGTCCATTGCAGGAATGCCGATGATGTTTTCTATCTCGTTGCAGGCTCTTTCCGGGTCTGCCGACGGGAGGTCGATCTTATTTATAACAGGCATTACCTCAAGGTCGTGTTCGATTGCAAGATAGGTATTTGCGAGGGTCTGAGCTTCAATTCCCTGTGACGCATCGACAACGAGAATTGCGCCCTCACAAGCGGCGAGCGAACGGGAAACCTCATAGTTGAAGTCAACGTGGCCCGGGGTATCTATAAGATTAAAAACGTAGTCTTCGCCGTTGTCCGCTTTGTATTTGAGCCTTACGGCACGGGCTTTTATTGTAATGCCTCTTTCACGCTCTATATCCATATTATCGAGAAGCTGCTGTTCCATATCACGGAGTGCAACTGTTGACGTAAGCTCTAAAATCCTGTCGGCAAGGGTTGACTTACCGTGGTCTATGTGGGCAATAATACAGAAATTTCTTATGTTTTCCTGTTTCATATATTGTAGCTACATTCCTCTGCAAAAGGAAAGTGCGTACTCCTCTCTGAAAATCTATTCGGGCAAATATTCACAATTACCCATAATATTGTATTATACCATATTATGCAAACAAAGTCAAACAAAAAAGACGGCTATAAACAGTCGTCTTTTCTAAATTCAATATTAAAGTCTGCCTGACAGCTTTGTAATATCATACAGCTTCTTTGCAAGCTTTTCGGTATTTGCGCCCTTTTTCATTCTCCAGCGCCAATTAAGTCCACAGGTTGACGGGACATTCATTCTTGCGTTGTTGTCAAGCTCTAAAATCTCCTGCATCTGCGTTATTGCAGTATCGCCTATTGTGAGCCAAGCGCACTTTATAAACTTCCAAACGGCGTCGCTTTCGTCCTTTGCTCCTATGTATTCATTGATGAAGCTCTTTACGTCGTCTGCGCAGGCGGTATACCAGCCGAGGACGGTATCGCTGTCATGGGTGCTTGTATATACTACGCAATTCGTATTTGTGAAGTTGCAGGGAAGATACTCGCTCTTAGCGTCGGGTGCAAAGCCAAATTCGAGCATTTTCATACCAGGGAAGCCGCTGTCGTCGAGCAGCTTTCTTACGCTTTCGGTAATAAATCCTAAATCCTCGGCAATAATCCTTACATCGCCAAGCTCCTTTTTAACGGCATTAAACATATCAATTCCGCAGCCCTTTTCCCAGACGCCGTTTTCTGCGGTTTCGTCCTTTGCAGGGATTGAATAGAACGTGTCGAAGCCTCTGAAGTGGTCAATTCTTACCACGTCATAGATTTTAGATGCAAATGCGATACGGTTAATCCACCACTTATAGCCTTGGCTTTTCATTTCTTCCCAGTCATAGATAGGGTTGCCCCAGAGCTGACCCTGCGGTGCATATCCGTCGGGAGGACAGCCTGCGACATTTACGGGCGCTTTATCCTCATCCAGATCAAATAGTGATGGATTTTCCCAAACGTCAACGCTGTCGAGTGCGCAGTAAATCGGAATATCACCGATAATCTCAATGCCGTTTTCGTTTGCGTACGACTTTAGCTTTGCCCACTGCTTATAAAATTCATACTGCAAAAAGACATAGAAATCAATCTGCTCGGAAAGTCTTTCTTTTGCGTCCTTTACGGCAAAATCTCTGCACATTACAAGATCCCATTTCCAGTCATACCAGGCTTTACCGCCGTTTTCCTCTTTAAGCGCCATAAACAGTCCATAGCCGTCCAGCCACGACTTATTGTTTTTATAAAACTCTTTATAGTCGCTGTCTGGCTTAAACCTGTTATATGCGATTTTCAAGACGTCCCAGAGGTTTTCGTAGATAATTGAGTAATCCACATACTCCTCTTCCCTTACCCAGCTTATATTCTTGTACTCGTCCGCCTCCAAAAGTCCATCGGCTTCGAGCGTTTCAAGGTCGATAAAGTACGGATTTCCTGCAAATATCGAAAACGACTGGTACGGAGAGTCGCCGTAGCTTGTTGGGCTGAGGGGCAAAATCTGCCAGTAATGCTGACCTGCCTCTTTTAGCCAATCGACAAACGCATATGCCTCCTTTCCCATTTTGCCTATTCCGTATTCTCCCGGAAGGCTAGATATATGCATAAGCACACCGCTGTGACGCATTTAAAACTTCTCCCTTTCAATATAAAGTTGATTTTCTCAAAATCAAGCAGACTTATTATAGCAAATTTTCCCTGCAAAGTCAACCATATATCTTGCCGTGCCTTTTCCGTACAAACAAAAAGACCGTCTGGATTCAGACGGTCTATGTTTTTCTGATTATTACTTAGCTGTTACGAGTGCGAGGGTATCTCTTGCGATGAGAAGCTCTTCGTTTGTAGGAACGACCCACACTTCGACCTTAGAATCGGGAGCGGAAATCTTTGTGAGCTTTCCTCTTGTAGAAGAAGCCTCGTTGATTTCGTTATCAATCTTAATTCCGAAGAATTCCATATTCTCGCAAACGCCCTTTCTTACTTCCCAGGAGTTCTCACCGATACCGCCTGTGAAAAGTACAGCGTCCATACCGTTCATTGCAGCTGCATAAGAGCCGATATACTTCTTAATTTCATAGCAGAGCATATCGCTTACGAGCTTTGCTCTTTCGTTACCTGCGTCTGCGGCAGCCTGTACCTCTCTGTTGTCGCTTCCGACACCGGAAACGCCGAGGAGTCCGGACTTCTTGTTGAGGTAGTCGCTCATTTCGTCAGGTGAAAGACCGAGCTTCTTAGCAACGTAAGTTACTGCGGAAGGGTCAACACTTCCGGAGCGTGTTCCCATTACAACGCCGTCAAGCGGAGTAAAACCCATAGAAGTATCTACCGACTTACCGCCGTCAACAGCTGTGATGGAAGAACCGTTTCCGAGGTGGCAGGAAACAATTTTGAGGTCTTCAGGCTTTTTGCCCATTACCTTAGCAAGCTCCATAGAAACAAATCTATGAGATGTGCCGTGGAAGCCGTACTTTCTAACATGATACTTTTCATAGCAGTCGTAAGGAAGACCGAACATAAACGCCTTGCTTGGCATTGTCTGGTGGAATGCAGTAT
This sequence comes from Ruminococcus sp. Phil15, assembly GCA_001940995.1. Taxonomy (GTDB): domain Bacteria; phylum Bacillota; class Clostridia; order Oscillospirales; family Ruminococcaceae; genus UBA7477. The sequence continues at coordinate 95,384 of MSHC01000034.1, read as the reverse complement.
CGAAAACTACGACCTGCGGGCAATCTGCCGGAATAACCTTCTTACAAGCTCTGAGTGCGAGAGCGTGCGGGTGGTTATGGACAGGTGCAAGCTCGGCGAGGGCGTCAATCTGGTCGATGATTTCGTCTGTTACGAGGCATGACTTATCAAAGATATCTGCGCCCTGCACGATTCTATGACCTACTGCTGAAATCTCTGCCATAGAGTCGATAACCTTTGTTTCGCCTGTTGTGATAACCTCAACAAGCTTTTCAAAAGCTTCTGTATGTGTCGGGAAGCTGCAGTCGGCGTTATACTCTCTGCCGTCGCCGGTCTTTGCGGAAACGTGTCCATCGATACCGATTCTGTCACAGTTACCCTTTGCGATAACCTGCTCGTTCTCCATATCAAGAAGCTGGAACTTTAGAGATGAGCTTCCTGCGTTTACAACCAAAATCTTCATTTTCATTCTCCTTTAATCTTTAATAATGCCATAGTCTTGACAATAATATACCTTTATTATATTATAACATTAGGTTGAAAATTTCAAGTGCTTTTATACATTTTTTTCTTTTTGAACAAATTACCTGCAATATTTACGCAGAGATTGGGGAAGATTTATGTCTATTACGCTAAACGGCGAAAAAAAGAATGTTGCGGCTATAATTTCCGAGTACAATCCTTTCCACAACGGGCACAGATTTCACATTGACGAAACACGCAGGAAAGGTGCGGATTTTGTTATTGCAATAATGAGCGGAAACATTGTGCAGAGGGGCGAAACTGCTATTTTTGACAAGCATTTCAGGGCAAGGCAGGCGGTTATCGGGGGATGCGACCTTGTAATAGAGCTTCCCTACCCATATTCGGGTGCGTGTGCTGAGATGTTTGCAAAAGGCGGGATATCTATTGCCGACAGACTCGGAATTACAGACTGTATTTCATTCGGGTGTGAAAGCGATGAAGCAGGACTGCTGAAAAAAGCCGCTGGAATTGCGGGAGAAACAAAGACCGAACCTATGGTTGCAGAGCTTATGAAAACGGGAATAAGCTATCCTGCGGCGGTATCTGAGGCTGTCAGGAAGCTATACGGCGACGAGGTATCCTGCTGCTTTGAAAATCCCAATAACACCCTTGCTATTGAATACATCAAGGCGATAAATGAAATATGCCCCGACATTGGCATTATACCGATAAAACGCAAAGGAATTGCTCACGACAGCGGTGAGATCTCAGGCAACATTGCCAGCGCTTCGCACATCAGGAGCAAAATCCGAAGCGGCGAAGGTGTAAAAGGACTAATTCCTTATGATATAAAAAACGAGCCTGTCGGGGACGTTGACAGACTCAGCGATATGATATTTACGGTTTTACTCAGCGACAAATGCTCTCTTTCCAAAATTCCGCAAGAGCTTGAAATCCGAACAAGAGAAGTGCTTGAAAGCGGAGGAGTAACGACCTTTTCGGGACTTGTTGACGCAGTAAAATCGAAGAATTATACAAGGGCGAGAATTTCCAGAGAAATTATTTCCTCGTTTATACGCTCTGTTTCAAGGGCAGAATTAATTTACGGTGATTTGTATGCGAGGGTGCTTGCATTTAACGAAAGCGGCAGGCTGTTGCTAAGGGCAATTGATGAGAACAACAAGGGTATTGCTGTCAGCGCTTCGTTATCCGAACTGAGAAAATCCAATCCAATGCTAGCAGAGCTTGACAACCTAACATCACGGCTTCAGGCGCTTTCCTGCGGCATGGGGATTACAAACGAATTCACGAGAAAATTCGGCGGCTTTATTCGGTAGCCAATGCGATTTCCATAAACTGTTCGGTTGACATTGACGCAGGACGGTTATAACGGTTAAGGCAGTAGAGACACTCTTTATCCGAGGTTATATAGTTTGGCTTTTCTGACACGCCGAGGCTTGCCAAATTTCCACAGCCTTTGACAAGCTCCAGACTTTCTTCGCATATAAAGCCGAAAGGATATGTATATACGACAGGCTCAACTCCGCATTTTTCCATAAGCACTTTTTTATTCATAAGGATATCCGAGAGAAACACGCTTCGATACTCCTCATAGCTTTCTGTTTCGATTTTCAATGCGCCCTGACGGCTTCCGAGCATATGGAGGTTATAGCTGTGCGACGCTATTTCGACATAGCCGCATTCGGAGAGCTGCTTTATCTGGTCAAATGTCAGATAAGAATAAGAGGAGCTTTGGATTCCGTCCTGCTCCTCCTCGTTTTTTGCATAGGAGCCTACGACAGACAGTGTTGCACAGCAATTTGTTTCTTCTAAAATCGGCAGGACGTTTGTGAGAAAGTTATAATGCCCGTCATCAAAGGTCAGCACAACAGGCTTTTCAGGCAGAGGTTTTCCGTTTGTTACATAGTCTATAACCTGCGAGATACTAACTGTTTCATAACCGTTTTCAATAAGGTAGGATATATCCGAACGCAGGATTTCAGGGGTTATCACATAATCGCCTGATTTTGAGGCGTCAGACACAACGCTGTGATACATGATTATGGGAAGAAACACCCCTTTCTCGTTTGCTGACACGCTTTTAGATTTCTCGCTTCCGCTGTCTGTTTTACCGCAGGACACCAGAAAAAGCGACAGTATTACTGTTATAATCATAAAAAGTCTTAGGTTACGGTTTGTTTTCATTGAAGCTTACCTCCGATTTTTTGTTCATTTATAACAATATATTTATGCGATTTTGTAAAAATACTTAAAAACGCAATTTTACCTATTGAAAAAACTGTGCAAATATGATAGAATTAGGTTATATGGAAATGTCCTATCTAATTAAAGGATTGGTGATTTATAATGAAAAGTATCCGTGCCAAGCTGATGGCTGTATTACTTGCAATTGCTCTTATTATAGTTGCAATTATGTCGATTATCTATTTTGATTATCTGCACACATCGACTGAAGAAATACTAAAAAACACAATCAAGCCTCTCGCTCAGCAGGCGGCAAAAACGATTGCACTTTACAACACGAATCCTGATACCGGCGATAATGAAATTGACGCTGTACTTTCCGATTTTAAAGTAAGCGATAACTACATATCATATATTATGAATAAGGACGGAGTAATTACCCACGGTCACAATATAGATGCGTTTGGCGACTCCAAGAACCTCATCGAAGCAGGAAAGACCGACAGCGATCTGAAAGGCGTTTCAAGCTTCCTGGAGTCTGCCGCAAAGAACAACACCGGCTACGGCGAATACTCTGTTGACGGTTCGGATTATGTTGTAGCATATTCTGAAATCAAGGGTATGGACGCTATCGTTGTAATCTCCGCGCCGCTTGACGACTTTGACAAATACACACAGAGCACTGCAAATACCATCATTATCGTTTGCGCATCGCTTCTTATCGGTGTAACTGTATTCTCAGTATTCTTTGCCAGAACGTTCTCAAAGCCTATTGTAAACACGACAAAACGACTCAGAGCACTTGCACAGGGCAACCTTGCAGACCCAGTTGACGTTAGCTACTCAAAGGACGAGCTTGGCGTACTTTCAAAATCGCTTGAGGAAACCGTTGTATCTCTAAGGCAGTACATCAATCTTATTACTGTCGCTCTTACAAACATTTCCGAGGGCAATCTCTGTCACAGAGTTGAGGGTACATTCAAGGGCGACTTCTTCAAAATCAAGAGCACATTCAATTCTATCCTTGATTCTCTTTCTGACACGTTCGCATCCATTAATATGGCTGCCGAGCAGGTAAACTCGGGCGCTATGCAGGTTTCTAACGCAGCGCAGGCGCTTTCACAGGGATCTACACAGCAGGCAAGCTCGATCGAGGAGCTTTCCGCTACGCTTACCGATGTTGCCAACCAGATTACCTACAACGCCAATGCCGCTAAGGACGCATTCACGATTGTTAACGAGAACACAAATTCAATAAACGACTGCAACAACGATATGACGAAGATGCTTTCGGCTATGAACGAAATCAGCGAGTCATCGTCACAAATCTCCAAGATCATCAAGGTTATTGACGACATTGCATTCCAGACAAACATTCTTGCTCTTAATGCCGCTGTTGAGGCCGCAAGAGAAGGCTCTAAGGGCTTCGGAGTCGTTGCTGACGAAGTAAGACGACTCGCCGCTAAGAGTGCGGAAGCTGCTAAGCAGACCTCCTCCCTCATTGAGGAGTCCTCCGCCGCAGTTAAGAGAGGTTCAAGTATTGCTGAGGTCACCGCAGATTCACTTCACGAAATCGTTGAAAACTCTGCACAGATAAAGAAGCTTGTCAAGGACATTTCCGACGCTTCCGAGCATCAGTCTGAAGCTGTTGTACAGATTAACACGGGTGTTGACCAGATTTCTGCGGTTGTTGCCGCAAATACTTCCTCTGCCGTTGGCTCTGCCTCTGCGAGCGAGGAGCTTTCAAGTCAGTCGCTCATTCTCAAGAATATGATTGCGAGATTTAAGCTATCCGACAAGCACGGCGTTGGTACGGTTTCTCAGTACAACTACGTTGACGAATCGGATATTCCTGAGGAAGAAGAAGTTAAGACTGCGCCTACGATTTCAAAGTTCACCTACCCTGTTGAAGAACCAAGCAGCGACAACATAACAATCGTACTCGATGACGAGGATGATAAATACTAAATTTATAAAACGGAGTTGATTCTATGAAACGCAGAATAGGTATTTTAACCAGCGGAGGCGACTGCCCCGGACTTAACGCTACAATCAGAGGCGTTGCAAAGGCTTGTTATGAAAAATTCGGCAACGACGGGATTGAGATTGTCGGAATCAATGATGGCTTTTCCGGACTCATAAACAATCAGTGCAAGGAGATGGAGCCGTCGGACTTCTCGGGTATTCTTACCACGGGAGGAACGATTTTCGGCACAAAAAGGACTCCCTTCAAGATGATGAAAGTCATTGAAGACGATAATGTCAACAAAGTTAAGGCGATGAAGGAAACCTACAAGAAGCAGAAGCTCGACTGCCTATTTACGCTTGGCGGCAACGGCACGCACAAGACTGCTAATCTTCTTTCAGAAGAAGGTCTTAATGTAATAGGACTTCCTAAGACGATCGACAATGACATCTGGGGCACGAGCGTTACTTTCGGATTCCACACATCAGTAGACATTGCGACAGATGTTATAGACAGACTCCACACAACCGCAAACTCTCACGGCAGAATTCTTGTTGTTGAAATAATGGGCAACAAGGCTGGCTGGCTTACGCTTTACTCAGGTGTTGCAGGCGGGGCTGATATGATAGTAATACCTGAAATTCCGTTTGATATAAACAAGCTTTCCGACGCCTGCGCTAAGAGGGCAGACTCAGGAAAGGCATTCTCTATCCTTGCAGTTGCCGAGGGTGCATTTGACGTTGAGGAGGCTAACCTTAAGAAAAAGGAACGTGCTAAGAAGCGAGCAGACTCAGGTGAAAAGACTGCTACTGCTAGAATTGCATCTGCTATCGAAGCAAACACAGGCATAGAAACCAGAGTTTGTGTGCCCGGTCATATGCTCAGAGGCGGAAGCCCATCAGCTTATGACAGAGTACTGGCTACTCAGTTTGGCTGTCGTGCGGCGGAGCTTCTTTTCGAGGAAAAGTTCGGCTACACGGTTGCAATGGTAGAAGAAAAGATTACCGAAAACAAGCTTGCCGACATTGCAGGAAAGACAAAATTTGTTACCCCTGACGACCAAATGGTTGTTGCCGCAAGAAGAATCGGCGTTTCATTCGGTGACTAACAAGTATAATGTGATAAAATCATTCACGTCCGGTATACAACACAAAAAGCCTTGGCTCACAAAGAGTCAAGGCTTTTAATCTACCGGAATTAAGAGAGCTTAAATGACGTTATCCAATCTTCCATATAGGATTTATAATCGTCGTATTTTCCTGAAAGACAGCTTGTTGTTATTTCGTAATACTTATCCTCAGCGATGTAGTAACCGACGACATAGTGACCGTCCTCGTTCTTTGAGCCGACAATCACCTGTGACTTATAATCAGCGATTACAAAGTTACCCTCTACCCTAGGCTCAAGCTTCACACCGTTAATTGAGCGGTTTTCAAGAGAGTGTATTATATCCTCCTGTGTAAAGCTTCCGCTGTAAACGTCCACGGAAACTGCAGCGTTTTCACAGGTGAAAAATCCTATACACTTACCACCCGCAGGGTTTTGACCTTTTTCAGACTCGAGAACATCTGGCAGCATAATAGAGCATTCTGACATAGACTGTTCTTCGTACTTATCAGTGTTCTTGATGCTTCTGTCCTCCTTACCTGCCGACCAGAAACCTATTACGATGCCTACTACGACAATGACAGCGGTAATGATGCCGGATATTACTTTTTGGGATACCCCCGGATTATTCATTTTCATAATACTTCTCCTCCATTATGTATTTTTCGTGACGGCAAGTCACACAATATGTTATATCAGTCTGTGAGCTTAAATGACGTTATCCAATCTTCCATATATTTCAAATAGGTATCAGCTTTATCGCTGTGGCAGACCGCAATGATTTGATAGTAATTCTCATCTGCGAAGTAATAACCGATAAGCATCTTACCGGGCTTGCTTTCAGAGCCTATAACAATCTGTGTATCCTTATCTGCAATTACAAAATCGCCAACAAGCTTTGAGCCGACCGTCTGACCTTTTCAAACTCTTTCTTCTGAAGCGCAGTGAATATTTCCTCTTTAGTACTTCTTCCCTCATACTTTTTAATGGAAATGGCTGTACTGCCATTTGAAAAGTATCCAAGGCTTATGCTTTTATCATTCGAGTCGGGGTCATTTGCCCTTTGCATATTTTCCGGGAGGACTATTGTACAGCCGTCCATATATCTAGTTTGATAGCTGTCGGTGTCTTCGATAATTCTATCCTCTCTGCCCTGATTCCAAAAGAATAAACCAAATGCAATAGCTACTACAGCAAGTCCTAAGAAAGATGAAATCATCACTTTCTTCTTTTTCGGAAAGTCATTTTGCATAATCTTTTCCCCAATATTTCATATTATAAAATTGCAAGCAGTTCGTTTGAGGAGCTGCTTGCAATTTGTTATCTGAAAATTACTTGTTGCCGATCATAGAAGCAACTTCGTCAGCGAAGTTATCTTCCTTCTTTTCAACGCCTTCGCCTCTTGCAAAACGAATAAACTGAGCAACAGTAATGCTGCCGCCGAGGGACTTAGCAACATCTGCAACGTACTTGCCGACGGTTTCCTTATTCTCAGCCTTTACATATTCCTGGTCAACGAGGCAGTTTTCTGAATAGAACTTGCCAACCTTGCCCTCAACAATCTTTTCGAGAACCTGCTGCGGCTTCTTAGCCATCTTAGGGTCGTCAGCCATCTGAGCAAGCATAATCTTCTTTTCCTCGTCGATGACAGAAGCAGGAACTGTTGTTCTGTCAAGGTATCCAGGGTTCATAGCTGCAATCTGGAGTGCGCAGTTCTTACCAACCTCAAATACCTTATCAGCGTCTAGGTCAGTGTCAAGCTTTACGAGAACGCCGATGCTTCCGCCGCCATGAACGTAAGGAACGAGAACGCCTTCGAGTCTTTCAAATCTGCGGATAACCATATTCTCACGAATCTTAATAAAGAGGTCCTGGAGAGCTTCTTCAACTGTCTTATCGCCGCCGCTGATGATTGTAGCCTTGAGAGCTTCAACGTCAGCCGGATTCTTCTCGATAATTGTCTTAGCAACCGCTGCAACAAAAGCCTTGAATTCTTCGTTGTTTGCTGCAAAGTCTGTTTCAATATTTACTTCGAGAACAACGCCGACATTGCCCTCTACAACTGCTGTTACGATACCTTCGGCAGCAACTCTGCCGGCCTTCTTAGCTTGTGTAGCAAGGCCCTTCTCACGGAGAACAACGATTGCCTTATCCATATCGCCGTCAGCTTCAACGAGTGCCTTCTTGCAGTCCATCATACCTACGCCTGTTGCGGTCATAAGCTCTTTGATTTCCTTTACGCCTATGTTTGCCATAAATCTATTCCTCCATTTTGTTTGATACAAAATATGGCGCATAGAAGCTACACGCCATATCCTATTATTCTAAATTACTCAGCGTCATCTTCTGAAGCTTCAACAGCTTCATCTGCTTCTTCTTCAACCTGAGAGCCCTGTCTGCCTTCGATAATAGCGTCAGCCATTGCACCTGCGATAAGCTTTACAGCTCTGATAGCGTCATCGTTACCTGGGATAACGTAATCAACGTCGTCAGGGTCACAGTTTGTGTCAACGATAGCTACAACAGGAATGCCGAGCTTCTTAGCTTCGGAAACTGCAATCTTTTCCTTTCTTGGGTCAACTACGAAGAGTGCTCCCGGGAGATCCTTCATATTCTTGATACCGCCAAGGAACTTCTCGAGCTTTTCAATCTCAAGCTGGAGCTTTGTAACTTCCTTCTTTGGAAGGAGGTCAAATGTTCCGTCTGTTTCCATTGCATGGAGCTGTTCAAGTCTCTTGATTCTTCTCTGGATTGTCTTGAAGTTAGTCATCATACCGCCGAGCCATCTTGCGTTTACAAAATGTGCGTTTGCTCTGATAGCCTCTTCCTTAATGGAGTCGCTTGCCTGCTTCTTTGTGCCGACAAAGAGAACCTCCTGTCCGTTTGCTGCAACCTCACGGATAAACATATAAGCTTCTTCGAGCTTCTTTACTGTTTTCTGAAGGTCGATGATGTAGATTCCGTTTCTTTCTGTAAAGATGTACGGAGCCATCTTAGGGTTCCATCTTCTTGTCTGGTGACCAAAATGTACACCGGCTTCAAGAAGCTGCTTCATTGATACTACTGCCATGGTAGTTCCTCCTATTGGTTTTTTAGATTTTTTGCAAAATCTCCTCCACCCGATTTAGCTTGTAAAAACTCTTTCGAGAACCATTTACAAAAATACGAGTGTGCGAATTGCTTTAATATTATACCATATTAAGTCAAATTATGCAAGCGTTTAGCGGCTGTTACTTCAACAAATTTTCAACGGTAAAAGTTCGTGATTTTGTGAAAATTGAACTATCGGAAGTATTGACAAGTATTGTATCCTCCCCCACAAGCTCTATATTTGAACACTTTATCACTAGGTCATCGTCCCTGCCGAAAACTCCGAAGCCTCTCGGTCTGCCATAAATTATCAGCGACACGACAGACGCCTCCGCCGTGTTGATTTCTACGTCATCGACATATCCGAGCTTCAGACCCGTCTGGACGCTGACGACCTCTTTATTCCTAAGGTCGCTGAAATTACAAATCATATATACCGCCCTCTCATTACATTCAGATTTCTAATAAATATGAGATAAACGGCTCGTACTATTCATTCACACGCAGAAAAGATTCGTTTCCCATGCGGGATAATAGGGGTAATGCCTAACGTAGAGCTTATATTCGGGGCAGATATCCAGTATCTGCAATGGCAGTTCAAACACATCGGCGGCTCTGTGATAGAGCGCTACGCACAGCTTCGGTTTATACTTCTTGATCGTTTGGGTCGTACCCTCGATTGCTTGTCCCTCTGCGCCCTCCACGTCATATTTTATATATGTTGCCTTTTCGCCTTTCAGGAGTATATCTACGCTTGTTGCTTTAGTTTCTATGCCCTTTTTTGAAACCTGAGATTGTCTGCCTCCGCCCGGATTAAATATGAGAATATCCTCACCATTCCACGCAGCGGCATTTTCGATGATACAATTATCCATATTCTCAGTATTGGCTTTAAGCTTTCTGAAATTTCTCGCATTAGGCTCTAAGGCATAGATACGCTCATATTTTCCATTCGTATAGCTTAGAAGCTCAGCTATCGTATCGCCCGTATATGCGCCCAGATCGACGTAGATTTCGTTTTCAGTCGGTTTTAAAATATTCTCAAAGGCTTCGTCGGGCGTTGTTGTGCAGGTTCTGAGGTAATGCAGCTCGCCTGTGATTTTGAATGCGAGGACATTATAATACGCCTGCTTTGACATTTCATCTGCCAAACTATTATAGACACTTTCGATTTTATTGATATTATCACAGAGCATATCCATTGTAAATGCACCGACGCCGATTGCATCAGTATCGGGAGCGAGTAGAATATTGCGGTTATCAATTTCGTCGATACGTCTTATGAGCGAATCATAGCCTGCAGCAAATGCGAGAGCTATAACAAAGTTGCCGCACCCCAGTGCCTCCTCGATTTCCGAGAGCTTATGCACGAGGTGTCCTTCAAAGCTATGACCTCTGACAAATTCGTCGCTCGCAAAAATACCCGCAATCGGGATTTTATATTTCCCAAATTCTCGAAGAAGCTTCAGGCATCCATCGCCCATTCCGTATATAAAAATTGGTAGCTTTGTTTCCTTTAAATAATCCCAACTGGGTTTTAATTCTTTAAGCTTTGAGATTTCCGGCAAATTTATCATTCCTTTACAAAAACAAAGCGCAGTCGTATTTCAGACTACGCTTATAAAACTCCGATCAAAAATCGTTGTCCAGGTCTTCCATACAGCCGCTGCAACCGCCGCCGACCATATCTCTGCCTCTGATTGAATACTTATCACGCTGGATATTTACATTTTCTTCAAGAAGCTTCATAAACTTTCTTGGATTTTTGATTGAACGCACTTCCTTTATAGGAGAGTCTGCGTCATTCTTAATATGGATATACACCGTACCGCAGCCAAAAAGCCTCTGCATAAACGGAAGCTTCAATCTCTTGTCGGTAACTCTGTAAAGCTCGCACTCATCCTCAGAGAGAGAAAGGAGTCCTTTTCTTGTAATGAATTTATCCTTAGTAAGAAAATATCTTGTAAAAGAAATCGGGAGTCCGAATATCGTACGTTTTTTGTCAGTCCAGATGTATTCAAAATCTTCCTTTTTCATATATGTTCCCCCAGTTCGTACTGAATTCTTGAAAATGTATACCAACTATTATTATATCACAAAAGGAAAAAAAGTCAACACCTTTTACAAATCATTCTGCTGTTTGCTGCGCGAAAACATCAGGCACTTCTCCTATTATCACCGTTTCGGAAATAAGAAGCTGTCTTTCGACAGTAATATCAACATTTTTTGTAGGCATTACAGCTGACAGTTCCAGCGTGATATTTACATAGAGCTTATAAACCGACTGGTTTACGCCTGCCGATTCCAAAGCGCTTACTATTTCGATATCCGGACTGCCGACCTGGAATATCTCTATTTTTATATCCGGTCCTACACCGCCTAAAAAACTTATTCCGGAGAACGTACCGGCAGGGACTAAGACACGGCTTCCTTGCTCTCCGCTGAGGGCGTCCGCAATCTGTTCGGTTATCTGGGCCGTTATGATATTTATATGCTCGTTATTCACTGTTATACCGCAGATTTTCCCATTATCGTCATACATCACTGAAACAAAGCTTTCGGTATCGAAGCTTTGCATAGACGAGATTACCGCATCATTTATTACTTTTTGACCGAAGCTTGAGCAGCTTGATGTACAGATTACTTCTGTATAGGCTTCGACTCTATAATGGAGGTAGCAGAGGAGCAAAAACACGAGGATAACAGCAGCCGCTGAAGCTCTTGCTGCCAGTTTTGCTTTTTTTGAATAATATCGTCGCATTATGAATTACCGTGTTCTTTTCAGAAACACTTGCCTTTCGGTTTTATTATTGCTACATATTATTCAAAATGTCATAAAAGCGTTAAAAAGCGGCGCTTTACAGCGCCGCTAATCAGATATCTATTATTACTTGCCGATGGCGTTCTTAACTGTTTTTACGATATTGTCAGAGCAAAGACCAAACTCTTTAAGGAGGTCAACTGCAGGACCTGAATGACCGAACTCGTCGTTTACGCCAATCTTTACGACTCTGCAAGGACAGGTTTCTGTTACTACCTCAGATACGGCAGAGCCGAGACCGCCGATTACGCTATGCTCCTCGACTGTAACGATTGTTCCTGTTTCCTTGGCAGCCTTAGTGATTATATCACGGTCGATAGGCTTAATTGTGTGGATATTAATTACTCTCGCGCTGATTCCCTCAGCCTTGAGGATTTCGCTTGCCGTGATAGCTTCGCTTACCATCAGACCTGTTGCGATGATTGTAACATCATTACCCTCGCAAAGTTCGATTCCCTTGCCAAGCTCAAACGTATATGTTTCCTTATTATTGAAAACGGGCGCAGCAAGTCTGCCAAAACGCATATAGACAGGACCTACGTAGTTTATAGCTGCTTCAACTGCCGCTCTTGCTTCGACATCATCGGCAGGGTTAATGATAACCATACCAGGGATTGTTCTCATAAGTGCGATATCTTCGTTGCACTGGTGTGTTGCGCCGTCCTCGCCTACCGAGATACCTGCGTGGGTTGCGCCGATTTTAACATTGAGGTGCGGATATCCGATTGAGTTTCTGACTATTTCAAACGCTCTGCCTGCTGCGAACATTGCAAAGGAAGAAGCAAAAGGAATCTTGCCCGTTGTTGCAAGACCTGCCGCAACGCCCATCATATTAGCTTCTGCAATACCGCAGTCAAAAAATCTGTCCGGGAACTTCTTCTTGAAGATACCGGTTTTTGTAGCCGCAGCGAGGTCAGCGTCGAGGACATAGAGGTTTTCGTACTTATCGCCAAGCTCAGCGAGCGCTTCGCCGTAGCTTTCTCTTGTAGCCTTTTTAATTACATCTGCCATTTTATTAACCCTCCAAGCTCTTTAATGTTTCATTAAGCTCTGCCATTGCCTGAGCATACTGCTCTGCGTTAGGTGCGGTTCCGTGCCATGAGCACTGATTTTCCATAAAGGAAACTCCCTTGCCCTTTACGCTCTTCTGGACAATAGCAACCGGCTGATTTACAATTGTTTCGGCTTCGTTGAATGCCTTTTCAATAGAATCGAAGTCATGTGCGTCCATTTCGATAACGTGCCAACCGAATGCCTTGAACTTATCAACGATTGGGTATGGAGAGCATACGTCGCTTATCTTGCCGTCAATCTGGAGTCCGTTGTTATCTATGATTGCGACGAGGTTATCTAGCTTATAATGTGCGGCAAACATTGCTGCTTCCCAAACCTGACCCTCCTCAATTTCGCCGTCGCCGAGGATCGTGTAAACCTTATAGGTTTCGTTTGAAATCTTGCCTGAAAGCGCAATACCGCAGGCTGCGGAGATGCCCTGGCCGAGCGAACCTGAGGACATATCTACACCCGGAATATGGATACATGGGTGACCCTGAAGGAGTGCGCCGATATGTCTTAACGACTTTAGCTCCTCAGTGCTGAAAAAGCCTTTATTAGCAAGCACCGAGTAGAGTGCAGGAGCCGTATGTCCCTTTGAGAGAACAAATCTGTCCCTGTCGCAAAGGTCCGGCTTATCGGGATAAACGTTCATCTTTGCGTTGTAAAGGTAAGTCAGGGTATCAGCGATTGAAAGAGAGCCGCCCGGGTGTCCGGACTTAGCGTTATAAACTCCCTCGATAATTCCCATACGAACCTTACAGGCTGTGATTTGAAGTTGTTTCTTTAATGTTTCGTCCATTGTTTATACCTCCAAATTATAATGCTTGGGATTTGCATAAAATTATATTGATAAGCTCTGCGATTGCGTCCTGGTCACAGGATTTATCGAGAACTATATCGCACACGTTTTTGACCTCGTCCACTGCGTTTGACGGACAGACTGCTATATCTGCGGTTTTCAGCATTTCGAGGTCGTTATAGTAGTCGCCTACGCAGACTACCTGACATTTTTCGCCGCCGAATTTTTCTTTCAGGAAGCTGACTGCCGAGCCTTTCGAGATGTTTTTCGGGAGAATTTCAAGATAGTGCTCGCTTGAGCGGACAAAATCAACACCGCAGAAATTCTGCTGTGCGACGTATTGCTCAAGCCTGTTTATTCTCTCCTCTTCGTCTGCAAAAAGCACTTTATACCAGTTTTTCGGCGTATCCTCAATAGGCGCTAAGACAGGAGTAATCTTACATATTATATTATGCTCACGTTCCTTTTCATTCATCTGCGGCACATAGAGTTCATTCAGCAGTATAATTTCACAGCCGATATCCTGATTGTCGTCAAGGATTCTCTTTGTGATATTAAATGCAGACTCCGGCAGATAGACATTCATAAGGTCCTGTCTTGCTTTTATATCATATACAAGACCTCCGTTACAGAGAACCGCAGGAAAATTCACGGGGATGGTGTCAAAATATATCTGCGAGGCTTGCAGCGCTCTGCCCGTTGCGATAGAAAACCTACCGCCTGCCTGCTGAAATCTCTTTACTGCTTCAAGATTTCCTTGCGAGGCAATTTTTGTAGACGGGAGAAATGTTCCGTCCATATCCGTAAGGATTATAACATTCTCTATACTTTTAAACATTTTTATCATCTCTGAGTTTTGAAAGCACTTTCTCAAAATAGTCCGGCAGGTCGCTGTCGAACTCCATATACTCCTTAGTTGTCGGATGGATAAAGCCCAACTTTTTTGCGTGGAGGCACTGCCCCTCAAATGCTTTTATCGGATTTCCGTATACGTTGTCTCCCAGAATCGGGTGTCCGCTGTATGCGCTATGGACTCTGATTTGGTGAGTACGACCTGTTTTGAGAACGAACCTTACGAGCGAACAGCCTTTATACTTTTCAAGTGTTTCATAATGTGTAACTGCGGATTTTGAGTTCTTTTCGGTAACACACATTTTCTTGCGGTCAACGGGGTGTCTGCCGATTGGGGCGTTTATCGTGCCTTTGTCCTCAGAAAAACTGCCGACGACGACTGCAACATACTCTCTTGTGAAGCTATGCTCCTTTATCTGCTCTGCAAGAAAATTATGTGATTCATCGGTTTTTGCGACCATAAGAAGTCCGCTTGTGTTCTTATCAATTCTATGGACGATGCCGGGACGTATAATGCCGTTAATGCCGGACAGCCTGCCCTTGCAATGGTACATAAGCGCATTGACCAAAGTACCGTCGGGATTTCCTGCGGCGGGATGCACTACCATACCCTTAGGCTTATTTACGACGAGGAGCGCATCGTCCTCATAGACAATTTCAATGGGAATATTCTGCGGCTCGGCTGAAAGCTCTGTCGGTTCCGGAATTTCAACGTCTACAGTATCGCCGTTTCTCAGCTTATAGTTTTTGGCGACAGCCTTGCCGTTTACGGTAACGCTGCTATTTTCAATCAGCTTCTGGACTGAGCTTCTGGTCATATCGCAGTTTTCCGATATAAACATATCGACACGAACTCCCGTCTGCTCGGCAGAAGCCACAAGGCTGAGCTTATTCATCTTCCGCTTTATCATCGGCGGAAGCAATTGCTTCTGCTGCGACAATCTCCGGTTTTTCTGCTTTTTTCTTATCCTTATCGAGGTCTGCAAAAATATAGTAGATGCAGAGTGCAAAAGCGCCTACAACTATACAGATATCGGCGACGTTGAACACAGGAAAGCTGAAAACCTCCCACTTTATAAAGTCTACTACCTCGCCGAGCCTTATGCGGTCTATGAGGTTTCCAACGCCGCCTGCGATAACGAGCGCTACGCAGGTATGCTCAAATTTCGTCTTGATCTTATGTGAAAACAGCATAAACAGCATAATTCCGATTACAAGAACAGGAAATCCGATAAGAAATATCTTCTGCCCTTTCATCATGCTCCATGCTGCGCCTGTATTTCTGACGTGAGTTATAGAGAAGATTTTCTGACTGCCGAATGCTATTACCTCTTTGATTTCGCCGATGTCAAAGTTTTTAACTATGAGTAGCTTTGTTATCTGGTCGATTATTACGAGGAGTACGGCAATACCGAGTGTCACAGCTGTTAAAATCATTTTTCCTCCGATTAAAATCTGCATTAAATAAGTTGCCACTTATGGTAAAATGACAACTTATTGCTTTACTGTTTAATTTCTCTTACCAAAACGAAGGTCGGAGAACTTAACCTCTCGCTTTTCTGTAAAGAGTGTTTCATCCTTAAGAGCGGAGATTTCCTTTGCCGGAGCTTCTTCTGCTACTGGTGTTTCACCTACCGCAACAGGCTCCTCGATAACTTCATTTTCCGGCTCGGCAGCGGTCTGCTCATCAGCTGTATCCTCAAGCATTTCTTCGAGAAACGGAACATCGTCATCGCCGTTTACGGCAGTTTCCTGCGGCACGTCATCTACTGCGACTACTCCGCTGTCCGGAAGCTCAGAAACAAGCTCTAACTGCTTCTCAAATATCTGAGTAACGGCGGCCTTAAACTTTGCTACTTCAATCTTTACAGCTTCAAGGCGCTGGCACTGCATTTCGTACTCTGCCTTAACAGAGGCGATCTTCTTTTCTGTTGCTTCCGTGTTTTCCTTAATAAGCTTAGCGCAACGCTCTTTGTGTTCGTTAATAATCTTCTCGCATTCAGCTTCGCTCTGCTTTGCGATCTCCTCGCTTCTTGCGCTTGCTTCTGTAATGATACGCTCAGACTCTGCATTTGCTTCCGCAAGGATTCTCTTGCTTTCCTTCTGTGCAGAAAGGAGGGCAAGCTTGATAGCGTCCTCGTCTTCACGGTACTCGTTAATCTTCTCAACGAGCTTTATTATTTTTTCTTCGCTTTCCTCGTTATTTACATAGAGAACTTCATAGTCGTCAGCAATTTCATCAAGGAATGCATCTATTTCTTCAATTTTATATCCGAACGTACCCTTTTCAGGCCGTCTTTCTCTGATATCGTTTGGTGTAAGCATAATTGTTGCCTCCTATAAGTATTTTGATACTCTGATAAATGTTCTGTCCTTGCGTGACTGTCCGCCAATCTCTGAGAGAATAAATTTACCGAATCCTTTCACGGAAAAGGTATCATTCTCGCTGAGAACAAAATCTCCGGACAATCTTTCAAAATTATTTACTATTACTTTCTTTGCCAGAATAAGCGGTGCCACCCTGCTTCTGGATAAACCCAGTGCAAGAGAAAGGACGCAGTCAAGCCTTAATGAAGCTACTGTTCCTGTAATGTCCCTGAACCTGTCCTCTGTATTCATTGAAGAAAGCGCATCGCTTCCCTCGCTGACAGAAACGCCCACCCTGCCGATTTTGGTAATTTCGTTTTCAACGACAGGAGACACGCTGCTATGTACAAACAAGACGGCGGCGCCGTTATCAATCACTATATCTCCGATACAGTCACGCTTGATACCAAGCGACATAAGTGCGCCTAAGAAATCTCTATGCGAGAGGGTATAAGCGTTCTGATACCTTACTGTAAATGCTGTAATCGGAAAATCAGACAGCAGAGCTTCGTCGTACTCGTTATACACGGCGAGGACTCTACGTTTTGCGGCGTCCCAACCGCCATACAGCGTATAAGCGCCCGAGCCTATGCTTTTCATAACTGACGTTACGATATCGCACTGCTTTTCTGTGAGAAAGTGTGTAAATTTTCTTTTATATCTTGTTTGGGCATTATCCACCCATTCTTTGATATTCTTGATAAACAGGATATCATCCTGCGACAAATTCGGCAGATAGCCGAAATCTCTTTTCATATCTTAGAAGCTGTAACCGTTATTCTCCAGCTCGCTCATAAGGTCAACGCCCTGGAATCCTACATTTTTAGGCATAATAGCAAATGTTTTCTGAGCCATCATCTTGATATCGGCGCCGTTTGCATATGCTACGCCTGACAGGAAGTCAAGAATTCTCTTAGCGTCCTCGCCTTTTACGGTTTCAAGGTTAAGAAGAACAGTCTTCTGGTCATTGAGGTCATCGCCGATAGACTTAACCTCAGAGAAATCGGTAGGTCTTGCAAGCACAATCTGGAGAGTTGTAGTTGCGGCGATCTTCACTTCTCTGTTTCTTTCTCTTGATGATGCGGTATTGTCGTTTGTCGAGTAGTTATCTGCTTCTTCGATATCTGTTTCTTCGTCTGCACCGACAAACATACTCTTTAATCCGTTTAAAACACTCATTTTATTTCTCCTCCGTATTTATATATTTCCTTGCTCCGTAGAGCGCTGTTCCTAATCTTACGAGCGTAGAGCCGTGTTTTACGGCAAGCTCATAGTCGCCTGACATTCCCATTGAAAGCGTATCGAAGCTATCGCCAAGCTTAGCCTTCTTCTCTAAGAACATCCCATGCATTTTCTCAAAGACGTCCTCTTTACTGCCGACAGGCGGTATTGTCATAAGACCTCTGAGTTTAACTGCGGGCATCACAGAAACCTTTTCGATAAGCTCATCGAGTTCTTCCAATAGTACTCCGCTTTTAGAAAGCTCCGAGCCTATATTGATTTCAACGAGTATGTCCATAGTTTTATTGTTCTTCAAGGCAAGTCTGTTAATCTCGCCGGCAAGCTTTTCGCTGCCCACTGACTGAATCATACTTACCTCGTTTATGATATACTTCACCTTATTCGTCTGGAGGTGACCTATCATATGTACCTGCGCAGGCTTATAGAAATCCTTTTTTGAGAGGTATTCCTGCACTCTGTTCTCACCGAGGAGGCTTATTCCCAAATCAATCGAAGCGTTTATGATATCCGGCGGTACGGTTTTTGTAACGCCCATCAAAAGCACATTGTCATCCGGCTTTCTGTATTTTACCTTTGCATTATTAATATTATAGCATATAGTTTTATAATTTTCAACCAGCATTTCATAGAAATCGGTGCGGTCCGGTGCTAGGTTAGCCAACGTTTATTTCCCTCCAGCACAATTTGGTCATAGACATTAAGATACTCCGGGTCTTCCGTAATCTCAGCAAGCACAAAGTCATCGCCCTCATACACGACATTTATCTTCTTAAAGATAAGATCCTCGCCGTATATGACATAGACTCCCTTGACGTTATCGACAAATCTTATCGCCTGTCTTGCGACCTTTATACCGTTATAATCGTCAAACACGAGCTGCATTTGCTGGACACGGTTTTTAATAAGCTTTGCGTCCATCATATTGCAGTTCAGAATAATCTTGCAGTTACCCTTATCGTCAAGCTTTTCGATACTTTCGACGTACACATCATAGACGGTATTACCCGACGACAGCTTTACGCTCAGATATGTATCCGCAAAATACGGATTATCGGTATTTATAATTCCCACAATCTTACAGCTATAACTGTCGAAGCATTTTCCGATTGCGTTTCCGCTTGATTTATCGGGATTCTCGATAATGGAATTTATGTCGTCCGCTGTAAGGTTATAGATCGTTTCATAATTTAGCTCCTGCTCGTAACCATCCGTACCGCTGACGAAATAGCCGCCCTTATCCGCTGTTACGACAGAAATCGGTTCGGTATAGACATCGCTGACAAGCCCGATTTTTTCCTCAAGCGACATAATCAGCGCTTCATAGTTTTCGTCTACGCCTGTGACGATATTATACTTATTCATCAGCATAACGAGTTCGGACTTGTCCGCGCGGGCAAGCT
Source organism: Ruminococcus sp. Phil15 (assembly GCA_001940995.1). Lineage (GTDB taxonomy): Bacteria > Bacillota > Clostridia > Oscillospirales > Ruminococcaceae > UBA7477. Next base: position 76,035 of record MSHC01000034.1, on the reverse strand, counting down.
CATACTCACCGAGCTGTATATGGTTTACGATTTCGCTGTACTTTTCATCAATCAGCTTTCTTACGCTTTCTGCGTCTGAATAATCGGCTTCGTTATAGCTCTGGGCTTCTTTCAGATTTGCAATTTCTTTCTCGTACTCCGAAATCTTCTGTTTTGAAAGTATTTCAGATTTGGAGGAATAGCACTGCGCAATCATCGCACCGGAGGAAATTTTACTTCCGTCCTCAAAATTATAGTCGATAACTCCGTCGCTGTTAGATGTCACAAGCGTTTCATTACGGACAATAATTCCTTTAAAGGAGATGGATTCGGAAACCTTATATTCAAGAGCTACATTATACTCAAACTTAGCGTTATAGGCATAATACAGCTGGCTTCCAAGCATAAGCAATACAAATATCGAAAGCAGCCACGCAAGAACCTTTAGCGTTGTTGAATTAGCTGAATTCATATTTGTCCCCTTATGTTATTCTGCCGATGACGAATCTAAGATATTAATAGGCTTGATAGGAACGATAGTAGAGATTGCGTGTTTATACACAACATTCTGCTTACCGTCGCAGTCTGCGATGACAATATAACTGTCAAAGCCCTTTACTATTCCCTTGAACTGAAATCCGTTCACGAGAATAAAGGTTACAGGAACCTTGTCCTTTCTTGCCTGATTAAGAAACACGTCCTGGAGATTTAAATTCTTGTTCATTTTGTTTTGCTCCTTTATTTTTGGGTTTCTGATTTTTGTTTTTATCAATAGGCAACAATATCCGAGCCTATATTCATTCTAATTATATCATAAAACGGAAGATTTGACTACAATGCTTTTTAAATTTTTTGTTAATTCTTCGGGATTGCTTAACAAATTATCTTCGTCGAGGTAAATCCAGTTAATTCGCCCGTCACGGCGGAACCATGTAAGCTGTCTTTTAGCATACCGTCTGGACTCCATTTTGATTTTCTCTACGCAATTCTCGAGAGTATCCTTGCCGTCGAGGTACGGCTTCAGCTCTTTAATACCGATTGCCTGGTTTGCGGTATATCTGTTTTCCTCTGAAAAAAAATCCTTTGCCTCGTCAACCAAGCCGTTTAAGAGCATCAAATCCACACGGCGGTTTATCCTGTCATACAGGAGTTGTCTGTCGTGAAAATTCAGTCCGATCATACACACATCATACCGGGATTCTTCGAGCCTGCTGTTCTTTTTATGCACAGACAGCTTTTCGCCTGTTATTTCAAACACCTCTAACGCTCTTACGACCCTTGAAAGGTTGTTTTCGTGGACAGCAAAGGCGGTTTCGGGGTCGATGTGCAAAAGTCTTTCCCACAGGTAATGATTTCCTTTATCCTGTGCCTCTGCATAGAGTCTGTCACGGATTTCGCTGTTTCCGCAGGTGTCGTCAAACTTTATGTTGTCGATTAGAGAATTCACATATAGTCCTGTGCCGCCGACCAAAATCGGCAGCTTTCCCCTGCCTGCTGTATCGGAAATCTTCTCTCTTGCAAGACTCACATAATCTGCGACGGAAAACGCTGTGTCAGAATCGAGAAAGTCTATCAGGTGGTGAGGTATTCCCTGCATTTCGTCCTTGGTAGGCTTTGCGGTCGAGATGCTCATTGATTTATAAATCTGCATAGAGTCAGCAGAAACCACCTCGCCGCCAAATTCCTTTGCGAGAATCACGCCTGCTGCTGTTTTCCCTGAGGCGGTAGGACCTACTACGACTACAAGCGGCTGCTTTTTCACAATAATACGTCCTCCCCTTTATACTTAAAATATACTACACGATACGCTTAAACTGCTTTTCGATATCCGACTTTGAAAGCTTTACTACGACAGGTCTGCCATGCGGACAATAGCGTATTCTCGGATTATTGAAAACAGCTTTTACGATCACTGCAAGCTCTGCGTCTGTTGTAACGTCGTTTGCCTTGATTGCTGACTTGCAGGCGATCGAGTGATACAGCTCATCGAAAACGTCAAGCTGTGGATTTTGCTTTGAGCTTAAAAAGTTCTCGGCTATCTGTGGCACTACATCGGCAGGACTTAGCTCGCTAATGATAAGCGGCACTCCCTTTACTGCCACGGTAGGGGCGACATCAGGCTCTATAAGGAATCCGATTTCTTCCGCTTTGTCAACGTTATCGCAGATTGCGTCATATTCTTCAAAGGAAAGCTGGACCATAACAGGCTCTATAAGCATCTGGACGTCGAGGTTTTTTATATCCTCCTTTATCTTCTCAAAGATAAAGCGCTCGTGTGCGGCGTGCTTGTCGATAAGGAACATATCCTCGCCCGATTCAACTATTACATAGGTTTTGAAAAGCTCGCCTATTACTCTTGGCGCAGGCTGCGGCTTTTCGTTTTCCCGTTCTTCTGTGATTGTCATTTCGCAAAGCTCTTGCTTCTTTACAAACGAGCTTTTATCTATGTACTTGAACTGTGAAGAAACACTCTCGTTGCTGCTGTCAAAGAGGATTTCATTATTAAGCTCCTTGGGGCTTTTCCGCGGTTCTGCTTCCTGCACAGGCTGCGGATTATCGCTGTGGGGAGCGTTAGTAACAGCACGGTAGTTAAGCTCTACGTTCGGCGAATAGTCGCTCGTTTTATGCTCTATTATTACCTCTGTGACAGGCTTAACAGCTTGCGTTGGCGTCGTCTGCCGAGGTATCTCAGGCGATTCCTGAGTTTTTTCTGCGACATCGAGCTTTAGCTGTACACCCTGCTCGTTTTTAAACATAGGATACAGCTGTTGTTCGGTAAAATTCTTCTTAGATATGGAATCGAGGTTCATATTCGTTTCCTTATCCTCGGAGAGCAAGGCATTTTTTACTGCGAAATACACGCTTTCATAGATGAGCTTTTCATTTGAAAACCTGACTTCGATTTTTGTCGGGTGGACATTTACATCGACAATATTCGGCGGCAGGTCGATCATCATAACACAGGCAGGAACTTTTCCCGTCATAAGTAGGTTTGCATACGCTTCGTCTATTGCGTGCATACAGGTCATTGACTTTACATAACGCTTATTTATGAAGAAATTCTGAAATGCGTGGTTAGCCTTTGCCCCCAACGGCTTTGTTATATATCCACTGACCGAAATGCCGTTATAGCTATACTCGAGAGATATAAGAGATGCGGCAAATTCTTTGCCGAAAACCGAATAAATTGCGGAATAAAGCTTTCCGTCTCCTGCCGTAAGAAGCTCGGTTTTATTTTCTCGTATAAATTTAAAGGAAATCTCAGGGTGAGAGAGTGCGATTTTATTGACAATTGCGGCGATTGCGTTACCCTCTGTGACGTCTTTTTTCAGAAACTTTAGTCTTGCGGGAACGTTATAGAAGATATCACGGACGATAATCGTTGTTCCGTCGGGACATCCCGACTGCTCGTAGGCTTCCTCCCGAGCGCCGCAGATTTTATAATGCGTGCCGAGGTCGTCGCCTACGCATTTTGTGATAAGGTCTACCTTGGCTACTGCGCAGACGGAGGCGAGCGCTTCGCCACGGAAGCCCAAAGTGAGGATTTTGTCCAGGTCTGAGGCAGATGAAATCTTACTTGTGGCATGACGCACAAAGGCGGTAGGAACGTCCTCATAGGCAATTCCACAGCCGTTGTCGGTTATTCTAATATATGTTCTGCCGCCGTTTTTAATCTCGACGGTTATGATGCTTGCGCCGGAGTCAATGGAGTTTTCCAAAAGCTCTTTCACAATTGCGGAGGGTCTGTCGATCACCTCGCCTGCTGCGATAAGCTCGGAAACGTCCTTGCTCAGAAGATTTATCTTTCCCATAATTTTCTCTCACTAAAAATACTAAATATACTTGTACAGTCCGTTTACGAACTGACGAAGCTCCTCGTCGGAAAGCTCGTTGACGCTTGTTTTTCTGAGCTTTTCTATTACCACGTTTTCGCTTAGCTTTGTAAAACTGATCTGGTCGTTATCCTGCTCTGCCTGCTTAGCAAGCTCGTTCTTGCGCTTGTTATCGGCTTCAAGCTCTGTCAGAAGCTCCTTTGCTCTTGAAATAATCTTGTTCGGGAGTCCTGCAAGCTTTGCGACCTCGATGCCGTAGCTCTCGTCTACGCCGCCGGGTACGATTTTACGCAGAAATTTGATATTATCTCCCACCTGCTTTACGGCAACGGAGAAATTCTTCACTCCGACAAGCTCGTTTTCAAGGCCGATAAGCTCATGGTAATGCGTTGCAAAGAGCGTTTTACAGCTAAGAGATTTTGATGTTGAGATGTACTCGCAAACCGCTCTTGCTATGCTTATTCCGTCAAAGGTAGAGGTGCCTCTGCCGACCTCGTCCAAGATAACCAGGCTGTTAGGGGTTGCGTTCTTTACGATTTCAGCAACCTCGCTCATTTCAACCATAAAGGTTGACTGACCTGCGGTTAGGTCGTCGCTTGCTCCGACACGGGTGAAAATTCTGTCTACCACCGAGATTTTCGCATAGTCGGCAGGGACGAACGAGCCTATCTGCGCCATAAGCGTAATGAGTGCGACCTGCCGCATAAAGGTTGACTTACCGGACATATTAGGACCTGTGATAATGAGCATTCTGTTTGCCGTTCTGTCGAGGTAGCAGTCGTTCGGAACGAACATTTCGTCCTTCTGCATAAGCTCTACGACCGGGTGTCTGCCGTTTTTGATGTCAATAATCCCGTCGATTGCAATATCTGGCTTTGTGTATCCGTTGTTCATAGCTACGTTTGCAAAGGAGCAAAGCACGTCAACGGCGGCTACTGCGGAGGCGGTATCCTGTACGAGGGAGAGCTGTGTTGCGCAGAAATCTCTTACCTCGGTGAATATTTCGCCCTCTAAGGTAATAACCTTATCGCTTGCACCGAGAATCGTATTTTCTGCGATTTTAAGCTCGTTAGTTATATATCGCTCACAATTAGCGAGTGTTTGTTTTCTTATGTAGGTTTCAGGCACGAGGTCGTAATAGGTTTTTGTAACCTCGATATAATAACCGAACACACGGTTATATCCGATTTTAAGACTCTTTATACCTGTTGCTTCTCTTTCACGCTGTTCGATGCCCTCGATTATTCCCTTGCCGCCTGAAATTATGTTTCTGAGGTCGTCAAGGTCGCTGTTGAAGCCGTCTTTAATGACATTGCCGTCCTTGACGTTTGCAGGAGGCTCGTCGACGATTGCGTTCTCTATAAGGTTTGATATAGCTTCAAGCGTTGAAATCTTGGAATTGAGCGAGGAAAGAAGTTTTGAGTTAAAGCCTGAAAGCGTCGCTTTAATTGCCGGGAGTTTGAGTGCGGTCATAGAGAGCGCCTTCAAATCTCTTGGCGTTGCGGTCTTATACATTACTCTTGTCATAAGACGCTCTAAGTCATAGACGCCGCTAAGCTGTGACACTATTTCGGAAAGCTCTACCGGTGACATAACAAGCTGTTCAACGGCGTCGAGCCTTGCCATAATTTTAGTAGGGTTTACGAGCGGCTGTTCAAGGTAGCTTTTAAGCATACGCTTGCCCATTGAGGTTTTTGTGCTGTCAAGCACCCACAGCAGGCTTCCCTTTTTCTCCTTATTGCGGAGGGTTTCGGTAATCTCCAGGTTTCTTCTCGCAGTAAGTCCAATTGTCATAATAGGCTCGCTGTCGTGGGTTATGATTTTAGAAAATCTGCCGACTAACGCTCTTTGCGTTTCGCTTATGTACGCAAAGAGTCCGCAGACGCTTTTTGCACTGAGGCTGTCTGGATTTACTCCCAGCTCGGAAATTGATGAAACAGAAAACTGTGTTGCAGTCGCCTGCTCGTTGTTTTCGACCGTGAAGTTCCCCTCATCAAGCAAGGATACCGCTGAATTGAGCTTCTGCTTTACAAATGCGGATACATCTTTCATTGTGAGGAAATAGTCGTTTATGAGAATTTCAGACGGTGAAAATCTTGAAAGCTCATTAATTACACCCGAAGAAAGCTCTTTGCCCGAAAAAGAGAAAAGATGCACCTCGCCTGTTGAGATATCGGCAAAGCATAGCGAACATTCCTTTGGCTTTGCGTAGAGAGAGCAGATATAGTTATTGCTTGATTCGTCAAGCAGACTGCTTTCGATAAGAGTACCTGGTGTCACGACTCTTACTATATCACGCTTCACAAGACCCTTTGCTGTAGCAGGGTCTTCAATCTGCTCGCATATTGCTACCATATAGCCCTTTTCGATAAGCTTTTTAAGGTATACATCGCAGGCATGGTAAGGAACGCCGCACATCGGAGCTCTTTCGGAAAGCCCGCAATCTCTGCCCGTGAGGGTCAGCTCAAGCTCTCTTGACACAGTGATGGCGTCGTCAAAGAACATCTCGTAAAAATCCCCTAAACGGTAAAACAAGATGTGCTTATTATATTTCTTTTTCATCTGCGCATACTGCTGCATCATTGGCGACAGCTGCGTAACATCAACGTCTGAAAGCCTAAGCAAAATTACACCCTCTCAAGTCAGATTTTTTGATTTTTATTAGTGGCAGCCTCCGCAGCTTGCACAGCTGCCTGTACAGCTCTGAGGCTGTTCCTCAGGACATGTCATAGGATCTTCGCCGTTTGCCGCCATTGTGATAATAAAATTAATGGAATTGAGCAGCTTATCCATTGCTTCCTTAGCGTCGTTATAAGCGTTCATATTCTCGTTAGACATAATCTTTCCATAGATATCATGCATCTCGCTGTCGAGCTTAGACATAAGCTCCTTATCCTGCTCGTCCTCATTCTTCTGCATCTGCTGACCGTACTTCATTCTTACGATGTTAAATTCACCGATAAGGTTCTGAAGCTCGCCGTCTGTGTCATTCTTTTCCTTGGCGGAAAGATATGCAAGGTATCTTTCGTCCTGCTGCAAAGCAGCGCCTAACTGTCTTGTAAGTTCGATTACTGTCATTTTAGATTTCTCCTTAAAAAATATTATTTATCAATTTCACCGAGCAAAGCCCAATTCATGGCTTTAATGATTTTCACTCGGACAAACTGCCCTATAAGTTTTTCGTCGCCCTCAAACTCGACGATAATGTTTTCGTCGGATTTACCGACAAGATAGCCCTTATCTGTTCTTCCCTTTCCGTCAGGCAGGACGACAAGGGTTTTTCCGACAAAGCGTGACAGCCACTGCGTTGCTATCTCACGCTGTTCCAAAATAAGCTCACGAAGCCACAGACCCTTTTGCTTATCCGAAATACTGTCCGGCAAAAGTGCGGCTTTGGTGCCTTGCCTTTTGGAATAGACATACGAAAAAATATTGTCGAATTTCACACGCTTTAAAAATTCCTTGGTTTCGCAGAACTGCTCGTAAGTTTCGCCGGGGAAGCCAACGATAATGTCGCTTGAGAACGAAAAATCGGGGCATTTTTCTCTTGCGTAATCGACAATTTCCAAATACTGTTCTTTGGTGTACCTTCTGTTCATAGCCGAAAGTATTTCGTTGCAGCCCGACTGCACCGGCAGGTGGAGATGCTTTGCTACCTTTGGCAAAGACAATATTGCGTCTATAAGCTCGTGACCTGCGTCCTTGGGGTGAGAGCTTACAAATCTTATGCGGAAATCGCCGTCTATATCGTTAAGTCTTTGCAAGAGCTTTACAAAGCCATAGCTATAAGAATTCACGTTCTGACCTAGAAGCGTTACCTCCTTACAGCCGTTTTTTACAAGGCTTTCGACTTCCTGCACAACAGGCTCTGTTTCACGGCTTCGTTCCCTTCCTCTGACATAAGGCACGATACAATACGAGCAAAAATTATTGCATCCGTACATAATCGGAACGCTGGCTTTGATGTTATCTGTTCTTAGACGATACGCATTTTCAGAAATTGTATCGCCCGTTCTGTCCAAGCAAAACACACGTTTTCTTTCGCTGAGTACATCTAAAATCATCTTAGGCAGATTTTCTGCGCCGTATGTGCCGAACACGATATCTACCTGCTTATAGCTCTCCTCAATTCGGTCTGCAATATGCTGTTGCTGCGTCATACAGCCGCAGACTGCAATTACCATATTCTTGTTATTCTCTTTAAGTCTTTTAAGCTCGCCTATATTTCCGAAAACTCTTTCCTCAGCATTTTCTCTTACCGCACAGGTATTTAGGATAACGAGGTCGGCGTTATCGGTACTGTCTGTAAAGCCGTAGCCGCAATCGGAAAGAAGTCCCATTATTGCTTCGCCGTCGCTGACGTTCTGCGCACAGCCGTATGAATGTATATAACACAAAGGCTTTCTGCCGTATGTCAAAAACAACTTTTCCGAGAGCATAAGGCGGACGTCATTTTGCTTCTGACCACAAGATATAGAAGTATTTTTCAAAACCTGCCTCCTTTTGCTTTACATATAGTATTATTATAGCATAAACGCTGTCTCTTTGCAATAGTTTTTCAGGCAAACATTTAGCAAAAGGTGTTCAAAAAGGTATTGAAAAAAAAGGTTCAACGTGTTATAATGGATTTACTCGCCATTTCTGCAAAAAAGGAGGTCTGCACCAATGATTTACAGAGTTGACATAACCAGGTGGGGCGCATTTTTCAGCGTTCCTTTAAGCGTTGCGCAGACTCATCTCAAGCTTTCGAGCGGCGAGCAGATAAAGGCGCTTTTGTACATTCTGTCGCAGGGCACGCCTATGGTTGACTGTGATGAAATCGCAAGGACGCTCGGAATTTCTGCGGAGGCGGCCGAAGAATGTGTGCTTTACTGGCACTCGCTCGGTGTGCTTTCAATTGAGGGCAAAAAGCAGACTGCTCCTGCTGCGGCGGAAAATCCGTGCGTTGAAATTCAGGCGGAAGCAAAGCGCACAATTAATAAAGAATCCAAGCCGCAAAAGGCTGTTATAAAATATCAATCCTCGGAGCTTAACAGGCTTGCAGAAGAAAACGGCGAGATAAAGGAGCTTTTCCATCAGGCGCAGGCTTCCCTTTGCAGACCTATAAATTACAGCGATATGGGTTGTCTTACGAAACTTTACGAATACTATGGCTTTCCTGTCGCTACTATCGTTATGCTCCTTGATTACTGTCACAGCATTCATAAGGATAATATGGCATACATAGAAAAAGTTGCCGACAGCTGGTACAACGACGGCATTACCGACCCTAAGGACGCTGACATAAAGGTCAAATATCTTATGGAATATCACAGCTTTGAGAATGAAGTTAAACGGCTTCTGGGACTTAAAGCTAAGACTACGGCAAAACAGGCGGCATTTTTTGAGGAATGGAAATCTCTCGGATTATCCCCTGAGCTTATTGAATATGCAGGCGAAATAAGCATTGACAAATCAGACAAGCACAACATAAGTCTTGAATACATGGACCCGATTTTAAAGCGCTGGGCATTGGAAAATATAGCCTCTGTTGAGGAAGCCAAAAAGCAGGACAATGATAAAAAGCCTGCCGCATCTAGATCGGGCAGGAGCAACAATAAAAATTCTAAGGAAAAGGCTGACGCTAAGAGCAGGTACACAGATGATGTGGAAAAGTGGCTGGCACGTCACGGCATAGAGGAATAACGTATGAAATACAACGAGGAAGCATATTTAAAGGCTGAAAACGTCATAACCGAAAGATATTTAAGAGCCACGACCGAATACGAAAGGCGCATATCGGAGACAAATGAAAGATATCCTGAAATACGGAGAATAAACGACAAGATAAGCGGCGCAGTGTCGGAGATAATTGATGTGCTTGACAGAAAGCCCGAAGATGTTTCTGCGAGGATTGAAATAATCGGAAAGGCGAATTTAGACGCACAGAACAAGAGGAGAAATCTGCTTGTGAGCTTTGGACTTCCTGCCGATTATCTTGACATACACTACACCTGTGAAAAATGCAAGGACACGGGATATGTAGAGGGCATAAGGTGTGAATGCTTTGAGGAGCTTATTCTCAAATATTCGGCAGAGGAAATCTCAAAGGACTGCACCATTGCTCTGCACGATTTTGACGACTTCAAGCTTTCCTACTACACAGGCGATTATCACAGAATTATGACTGCTGTTTTCAAGATGTGCAAAAACTATGCGGAGAATTTTTCACAAAAGGCGGACTCTCTGCTCCTTATCGGCAACACGGGACTTGGAAAAACGCTTTTGTCGTCCGCTATTGCAAAGGCTGTTTTGTTGCAGGGGTACAGCGTGGTTTTCGACAGCATATCTATTGTGCTGAGCAAGATTGAGAACGACCGCTTCGGGAGGACAAAGGAAAACACCCTCGGACTTATCACTTCGGCAGACCTTGTAATTCTCGACGACCTTGGCTCTGAGTTTAAATCAAGCTTTAACGAGTCGGCGATATATGACATAATAAATTCAAGACTCAACAAAGAATTGCCTACAATTATTTCAACTAACTATACCTTTGAGGAGCTGAAAGAGAAATACAACGGCCGTATAATTTCACGAATAGACCATCAGTTTACTCACCTGAACTTCTGCGGTCAGGACGTAAGAGCGCTTAAAAAGAGTGAAAAATAGCATACAAAAAGCTCCCGGAACCCCGGGAGCTTTTACTGTATGTACTATGTTTATTCAGCGATAACCTTATGGAATACCTTTTTACCTTTCTTTATGATAACCTCGCCGGCTATTTCAATTTTAGCGGCAGGGTCGGTCACCTTCTCATCGTTTACGGACACGCCGCCCTGCTGGACAAGTCTTCTGCCCTCGCTGTTGGACGATGCGAGCTTTGTTCTCACGAGAAGCTCTAAGATACCTATTTTGCCGTCCGGTAGATCTGCGACCGGAATAGCGGTTGTAGGCATATCAGCGTTATTTGAGCCGCCTGCAAAAAGCGCCTTTGCGGCTTCTCTTGCCTTGTCTGCTTCTTCCTCGCCGTGGACAAGCTTTGTAAGCTCGTAGGCGAGAAGCTCCTTTGCGGCATTGAACTGTGCGCCCTCCATTGTTTTTTCCATTTCTTCAATCTGCTCAACGGGAACAAATGTGAGCATCTTGAGGCACTTGATAACATCGGCATCTCCGACGTTTCTCCAATACTGAAAGAACTCGTATGGAGATGTTTTTTCTGCGTCGAGCCATACTGCTCCCTTTTCCGTTTTGCCCATCTTCTTGCCCTCTGAATTGAGGAGAAGAGTAATAGTCATAGCGTGTGCGTCCTTGCCGAGCTTCTTTCTGATAAGCTCTGTGCCGCCGAGCATATTTGCCCACTGGTCATCTCCGCCAAACTGCATATTGCAGCCGTAGTCTGTGTAGAGCTTGTAGAAGTCGTAGGACTGCATAATCATATAATTGAACTCTAAGAATGTAAGACCTCTTTCCATTCTCTGCTTATAGCATTCAAACGAAAGCATCTTATTTACGCTGAAGCAGGCTCCAACGTCACGGAGAACGTCAACGTAGTTGAGGTCTAAGAGCCAATCCCCGTTATTTACTACGATTGCCTTATCCTCGGAAAAGTCGATAAAACGGCTCATCTGCTTCTTGAAGCATTCGACGTTATGATTGATTGTTTCCTTGGTCATCATCTTTCTCATATCGGTTTTGCCTGATGGGTCGCCAATCATAGCTGTACCTCCGCCGATAAGGACGATAGGCTTATTTCCTGCCATTTGAAGTCTTTTCATAAGGCAAAGCGCCATAAAGTGGCCGACATGAAGACTGTCAGCAGTCGGGTCAAAACCGATATAGAATGTTGCCTTTCCTGCGTTAATAAGCTCTTTGATTTCTTCTTCGTTTGTGAGCTGAGCTAAAAGCCCACGTCTTTTGAGTTCTTCAAATAAAGTCATTTTACATTCCTCCATTTTAATTATTAACTATTTTAAATTCCATTTTATACATTCGGGGAGTAAATCCCACCATACCGTAAAAATCAACCGCATCATAATTTTCATACCATACGCCCAGTTCAATACTGTGGCAGGAATGTTCCCTTGCGTAGTCTTTTATATACTCCGCAAGCGCTCTGCCCACGCCCTTTCTTTGACAATCCTCATCAACTGCCAATTGGTCGATAATACACTTTCTGTAAAATGAATGGATTTCATTTTCAAGTATTTCATGAATAAAAAACTCAGCATACCCTTGAACCGCTCCGTCTTTTTCGTAAACTATCAATTCCTTTTCGCCCTTTGACAAAGTTTCCGCAAGACTGCTCTTGAAAAAACTCCGATTCGGCATATTAAAGTAATCATGACGTATTTCAACGTGTTTTTTATGCAGTTGGCTGTAAATTCTTGCCACACTTTCAATATCGTCAGTTTCTGCTTTCCTGACCATTTTATATTACCTCGCTTTCATAATAATCAATTACAAAAACGAGACATAAACGATGAAATCAGACTTTGATCTCACGGATACCACCGCCTTTCAATGCACAATTATTTATTAATCAAAAAAGCTTAATTGCAAATCTCCGTATCCTTGCTTATAGGAACTGATAATATCTTTCATATTATAAAATATCCCAAATCTATCACATTCATTGGAAAACACATTCCACAATTTTTTTGCATTAGGCGAAACGCATTCGTAACGCTCTCCGTAATATTTTCGGTACTTATCCGAAAGTCCCGGAAACAGCATATCAAGTCTGCTGAAGTAGTATTCTCGTTGGTTGGCTCTGAGGGTCATTCCGAAAAAAGGATAGATACAGCGTACTCCGCATTGATGAGCGGTTCTGACGATTTTCCGGATATTATCCTCGGTATCGTTTATAAAGGGCAGGACAGGCATAAGAGTAATTCCCGTGAAAAGCCCGTTTTCCGACATCTTTGCAAGAGCTTCAAATCTTTCCGACGATACGGCTACTTTCGGTTCAATAAGTTTGCAAAGTTCATCGTCAGCCGTGGTTATAGTCATCTTGCACAGCACGGGGGAATGCTCGGATATTTCTTTATATAAATCAATATCGCGCGTTATCAAAGGACTTTTCGTTATTACTGTTATCCCAAAATTATAAGCTGAGATAAGCTCCAGTGAATGACGGGTAAGCATTTCCTTTTCTTCAAAAGGATTGTAAGGGTCACACATTGCGCCTGTGCCTATAACGCCTGACCGCACCTTGCGTCTGAGTTCGTCCCGGAGTATGACAAGAGCGTTTTCCTTAGCACGAACCTCATCAAAATTGTCAATACGGTAGCATTCCGAACGGCTGTCGCAGTAAATGCACCCGTGACAGCAGCCGCGGTATAGATTCATGTTATAATCGTTTCCGAACCATTCAGACGTTTTGTTTTTTTGTAAAATTGTTTTAGCAGGTATTGTTTCCATTCACACAGTGTCTCCAAAATGCAAAAAGCCTCAGACAGCCAAAGACTGTCTGAGGACGAAATTACTCGTGGTACCACCTCAGTTTATTGCTTTAGGTCAAGCAACCTCATCAACGCTTTAACGGGCGTACCCGAGAATGCCTACCTACGAGTTTCTCGGCATTCCGGCTCCAAGATGTATTTCACAGGCGCTCTGCATCCCCTTGCACCGAAACGGGGACTCTCTGCGGCTAAAGCAATCCTGTTACTTCTTCTTTTCTCAGCCATTGGAGCTATGATAACATATTTTTAATGCTTTGTCAAGAGTGGAGTCGGCTTTTTATTCTGTCGAGAGCGCCTTTTTCGAGTCTTGACACCTGAGCCTGAGAAATTCCTATGGATTTTGCGACCTCTACCTGTGTTCTTCCTCGGAAATAACGCAGATAGAGTATATTCTTTTCTCTGTCGCCAAGCTCTTTGATTGATTCTTTTATCGAGATTTCGTCCAGCCAGCTTTCATCGTCCGACTTATCGCCTATCTGGTCGAGGACATAGAGTGCGTCACCGCTTTCCGAAAACACAGGCTCATAGAGCGAAAGTGGGTCTGTTATCGACTCTAATGCCATAACTACATCTGCTCTGTCGGCGCCGATATCCTTTGCGATCTCGGACACGGTAGGCTCACGTTTGAGGCTGTTGAGAAGCCTCTCCTTGCTCTGCATTGCTTTATATGCCAGATCCCTGAGCGAGCGGCTCACTCTGATCGGTGTGTTATCCCTGAGGTGACGTCTTAGCTCGCCGCCTATCATCGGAACTGCATAGGTGCTGAAACGCACGTCCATTGATGTATCGAAATTATCTATCGCTTTCATAAGACCTATTACGCCGACCTGAAACAAATCGTCGGGGCTTTCTCCCCTGCCGAGATATTTTTGCAGGACGCTGAGCACCAGCCTTAAATTACAGACGATAAGCTCATTTCTTGCTTCCTTATCGCCTGCCTGGGATTTCTTTATCAGTGCTATTTTCTCGTCCTCTTTAAGCGTCCTGAGCTTTGATGTATTTACACCGCTGATTTCGACCTTATTATACTGCATAACGGTAATACTCCTGACATTTTATTACAGGAGTATTATTTCCGAAAAGGAATGATTATATACCGAAAAATGCCGTCTGAAGGAGCAGGCGGCATTAGTAAAATAAAGTCTTTGCGGTTATGAGGATAAATTTATATATACAGTATCTAATAAGTTCTGTTAATGCTTGCGGGCGGAAGAGATAAGCTCTGCGGCATTTTTAAGGGTCGTTTCCGTTACGGACTCGCCGCCCAGTATTCTTGCGATCTCCTGAACCCTGCCGTCATAGTCGAGAGGCTTTACCTGGGTAACGGTTCTGTCGCCACGGGTAGTTTTCTCGATAAGCAGGTGATTATCCGCTTCTACGGCAATCTGCGAGAGATGTGTAACGCATAGGACCTGTCTTAGCTTTGAAATCTGCTTTAGCTTTATGCCGATTTTCTGCGCGGCGATACCGCTTACTCCCGTATCTATTTCATCGAAAATAAGCGTTGGTATATCATCTCTGTCCGCTATGACATTTTTGAGGGCGAGCATTATTCTTGAAAGCTCACCGCCTGAAGCAATCTTAGCAATCGGCTTCGGCGCTTCCCCGAGATTTGCGGAGATAAGAAACTCTATATTATCAAGTCCGTTCACTGTAAGCTTGCCCTTTTCCTGAGAAACGGCTACCTTTACATTTGGCATACTGAGAAATTCAAGTTCGTCAGCGACCTGATTTGAAAAACGTTCTGCGGCACTTTTTCTCTTTTCAGACAGTGCGTACGCCTTGACGGAAACCTGTTTCAAAAGCTTTGCACGTTCGTTTGTCAGCGCTTCGACAGAGCTTTCCTCCGATGTGAGCGACAAAAGCTCGTCCCCTGCTTCATCGCACAGCTTTATAAGTCCGTTGACATCGAGCATATACTTTTTCTTCAGCGTCAAAATCTCGTCACGTCTTGCGTTCATTTTTGCGTAGCTCTGCGGATTGATTTCAAGAGAACCTGAAAGCCTTATAAGCTCGCTTGCAATATCGTCAAGCTCAAATTTTACAGAATTCAGTCTTTCGGTAATCTGCTCTAAATCGGAAAACTCCTCCTTATACTCCGAAAGCTCGGCAGCGGAACTGCTGACGAGCAGGCTTGCGCCGCCCTCCTCGTCGTCGCCGTACAATGCGCTTGTGGCTTTTGCGAGGGCAATTGAGAGTGCGAGGGAATTTTCTGCGAACATAAACTTCTTCTCTATCTCGTCGTCCTCGTTCGGCTTAAGGTCGAGGGGCTTTATATCGTTTATAATCTGAGAAAGCCTTCTGACACGTTCTTCCCTTTTGCTGTCATCTAGGGAGAGCTGTTTGATTTTTCTTGAAAGCTCCTGAAGCGCTTTGAAATCCTTTCTGTAATCCGCCAAATCTTCCGAAAGCTCGCCGTATGCGTCCAGTATTCCCAGATGCTTTTCGGGAGAAAGCAGCACCTGGTTATCGTGCTGTCCGTGGATATTGACAAGCTGTTCACCGATAAGTCTTAGCAGAGAGACATTTGCGGGGCGGGAGTTTATTCTTGCCATACTACCGCCGTCAGATGAAATCTCTCTTGATATAATAAGCTGGGAGTTCTCGCACTCTATTCCGTTTTCGTTCAGGGTTTTAAGAGCAGCGAGAGGAATATTCTCAAATACTGCGGAGATTACAGCTTTTTTAGAGCCTGTTCTTACCAGATCCTTGGTAACTCTCTGACCGAGAACGGCGTTTATTCCGTTTATGAGGATAGACTTACCTGCGCCTGTTTCGCCTGTAAAGATATTCATACCGTTTTTGAAATCTATTGCAGCCTTTTCGATTACCGCTAAGTTTTCTATGTACAGCTCTTTTAGCATACTGCCGCTCTCCTTTCGTAAATCTTGAATAACTTATCCCTTGATATATGCTTTAAGCTCCTCAACGAGCTGAGCAGCAGATTCGGGGGTGCGCACCAAAACAAAAATTGTATCGTCGCCTGCGAGAGTACCCACTACCTGCGGAAGCTTTGTTGCGTCGAGTTTTGCGCAGACCGCCTGTGCCATACCCGTCTGGCATTTCACGACCACTGTGTTCCCTGCAAAGTCGAGCGCTGTTACAAGACTGCCCATAAGCGTATGGAGTTCTTCAAGCGGAGTTTTGGCTGACGCCTTCGAGGAAATCCTTGTATACTTATAGCTGCCGTTTTTAGTGAGCGTTTTAACGAGATTTAATTCGTTTATATCTCTCGAAACAGTTGCCTGTGTAACGGTAAAGCCGAGGGCTTCAAGTCCTCCCTTGAGCGCTTCCTGCGTTGAGATATCCTGTTTTGAAATCATTCCGAGAATCGCCTGTTGGCGTTGCTTTTTCATATATTTGTCCTCTCCTCCGATTATCCCTTTAACGGTCTTGCAAGCTTACGGTTAACGGAATCGTAGAAGCTGCTTCCTGAGATGTCTATAAGACTTACGACCTTTTCCGAACGCATTATGCTGACCCTGTCGTCCGGAGATATCAGAAGCTTTGCAACGCCGTCAACTTCAAGTCTTACGGCAGGATTATTGTTCGCACTGTATTTTACGGTAAGCTCTGAATCGGGTGTAAAGAGCATTGAACGAGCAAAGAGAGAATGCGGACAAATTTGCGTAAACTCTATTGAGTCAAGCTCAGGCTCGATAATGGGACCCCCTGCCGATAGAGAATAGGCCGTTGCACCCGTCGGGGTTGAGAAAATAAGTCCGTCGGCTCTTATTGACGTTACGACGTTTCCGTTCTTTGAAACTTCAAAATCGGCAATTTTACAGCCGTCCCCCTTTGCAAAGACAATATCGTTGAGGGCGTCAAATTCCTTTATTTCTCCGCTTTTAAGATGCGCAACAGCTTTAAGCATCATTCTGTTTGATACAGTGTAGTCGCCGTCGCAAAATCTTTCGAGGAGATTGATTTCGTTATGCTCTAGCGTAGCCATAAAGCCGAGCCTGCCGCTGTTAAGACCCAGGACTGCTTTTTTATAAAGGGCAAACTTTTTTGCGTGCTTTAAAATTGTTCCGTCGCCGCCTACAACCAAAATACAGTCGCAGGTCGGAACAAGCTCGGACGGTGTGCCGAACACTACTGACTTATCGTCTATGTACCCTGAAAGGGCTTTATCCGCATAAAGCCCACAGCCCTTTGAAATAAGAATTTCGCAGGCTTCATGGAGATATTCCATACAGGCTTTTTTCTCAAGATTAGGGCAGAGGAAAATTTTCACAGAAACTCACCGTCTTTCATGTTTATCTAAGTTCTTCAAATGCTGATTTAGTAAGCTTTGGGATATCTATAAATGCCTGCTGTGGGGCGTCAATATACGTTGCGTGGGTAATATATTCGATATTTCCATCGCCGCCCTTAATTCCCGAATGTGTGATGCCGGAAACCCTGAGTCCTGCCTCGCACATAAACGAAAGGATATCCGACAAAACGGCGTTGTGCGCTTTTATATTTCTGACTATTCCGCCCTTGCCTATTGCGGATTTTCCAGCTTCAAACTGAGGCTTAATCAGCAATACAAGCTCTGTTCCGACGCTAATTGACGAAAGCATAGGAGGCATGGCGACTTTAAGCGATATGAATGAAAGATCGGCGGTCATAATGTCGATACTGTCGGGGAAAAAGTCTTTACCCAGCTCTTTAACATTCACGCCCTCAAGATTGACGACTCTTTCGTCATCGCAAAGCTTCTTTGCAAGCTGACCGTGTCCGACGTCGACGGCATACACCTTTTTTGCGCCGTTCTGGAGCATAAAATCGGTAAAGCCGCCTGTTGACGCACCTATATCGGCACAGATTTTATCTTCGAAGTCAATTTTGAAATATTCGTAAGCTTTGCGAAGCTTCAGACCTGCTCTGCCGACATACTGCAGCTGTCCGCCTGTTACCTCGATAATGTCGGTATCCTCGACTTTTTCGGACGGCTTGCTTGCGGTTTTTCCGTTCACTGTCACAAAAGAATATTTTATAAGCTCTTTTGCACGCTCCCGTGATGAAGCAAGCGACAGCTTTACCATTCTTGAATCGAGGCGGTCAGACATTTAACACAAAATCCTTTCAGATGTTTTCTATAACTTTTTTTGCTATCTTTTCAGGAGATAAACCGCACTTGTCAAGCAGAGAACCTACGTCGGAATGCGGCAAAAAATCGGTTATGCAGGTAGCATAACTTTCGTTTGCAAGGCGGTCAAGCTTCTGAGAGACAGAGCCGTTCTCATAGCTTTCTTCAAAGAAGAATACCTTTTTGTGCGAGGATATAACGTCGGCCGCCTGCTTGCTGACAGGATGGATTTTTACAAGCTTTAACACATCTGCCTTAACGCCTGCTTTATTTAATATGCTTTTAGCTTTTGTTACATTCTCGTAGAGTCTGCCATAGGTAACAAGCAGAATATCTGCGGAATTATTCTCAAACACAAAGTCGGTTGACAAAACGCTCTTTGCACAGATTTCCGTTTCCTCTCCTCTTGGATATCTGACTGCGCATACTCCGTTATCCGACAGAATTGCCTTTCCAGTACACAGGCGCAATTCCTCATAACAGGACGGCGAATACACGGTAGTATTCGGGATTGATGTAAGTAGCGAAACGTCAAAAATGCCTTGGTGTGTTTCTCCGTCGCCGCCGACGATTCCTGCCCTGTCCACGCCGATAACTGCGTGGGTATTACTAATTGCGAGGTCGTGGATAATCTGGTCGACCGCTCTTTGGAGAAATGTCGAATACACTGCAAAGACGGGTATCATACCCATTGACGCAAGACCTCCGCAGAATGTTACGGCGTGTTCTTCCGCAATTCCGACATCGAAAAATCTTGACGGATGCTCCTTCGCAAAATACTGAAGTCCCGTACCGTATTTCATGGCTGCAGTTACGGCGCAGACCTTGTTATTATCCCTCGCCAAATCGCTGACGCAGCAGCCGAATTCTGCGGAAAAGCTGTCTGCCGGCGTAACGTCCGGGTTACCTGTTTTAATCTCGAACGAGCCTACGCCGTGATACTCGCCCGGGTTTGCTTCGGCAGGGGCATAGCCTTTACCCTTAACTGTCATGACATACACTATTACAGGCTTATGCATATTTTTAGCCTGTCTGAGTCCGTACTCCAATTCTGCGATATTATGTCCGTCGATAGGACCTATAAATTCAAAGCCCATCTCCTCAAAGAAATTACTGTGGATAAGAGCTTCCTTTACTACATTTTTTGAATAACGGATAGTATTTGCTATAGGCTTACCCAAAATCGGCGTTTTATCCAGCACATTCTGGACTACGCCTTTTGTTCTTATATACGAATCCGATGTTCTCATAACCGAGAGGTATTTAGCAAAGCCACCCACGCTTTTTGAAATTGACATTTCGTTGTTGTTTATTACGACAATAGTATTTGTTTTACTTTTTCCCGCATTATTTATGCCTTCAAAAAAGAGTCCGCCTGAGGTTGCGCCGTCCCCTACGATTGCAATGGCGCTATGCTTATTATCCCCTTTAAGGCGCATAGCCGTTGCCATGCCGAGTGCGGCGGAAACGGCTGTTGAGCTATGTCCGCCTACGAAGGCGTCGTGCTTTGACTCCGACGGTCTGGTGAAGCCTGAGATACCGCCCTGCTGTCTTAGCGTATTAAAGCTTTCAAGACGGCCTGTCAGGAGCTTATGGGTATAAGACTGGTGGCTCACGTCCCAGACAAGCTTATCCTTTGGTGAATGGAACACTCTGTGAAGTGCGACAGAAAGCTCTACCGTGCCGAGGTTTGATGCAAGATGTCCGCCGTTCTTTGAAACGGTATCGACAAGTATATCCCTTATCTGGGCGCATATATCGTCGCACTCGCCTACCGTCAGCTTTCTTAAATCCGACGGCAGGTTAAGATCATATATATTAACGGAACTTTTCTTCTCCATAATCTACTTCCTTTGTTTTTAAAAGCCTATAATCTAGTTGTTTCTTGAAAGCAGGCTCCAGGTCAACTCGGTTAAAAACCGGTTGTTTTCAAACCTTTGGAGCAGCTTTGCGGCTTCTTCTGTCAGCTCTTTACAGATTTCCTCGGATTTACCGAGTCCTAAAAGCGATACATAGGTAGATTTATTCTGCTGGCTGTCGCTGCCTATCGGCTTGCCGAGCTGTTCAAATGTACCTGTAACATCTAGGATATCATCTCTGATCTGGAATGCAAGACCGAGCTTATTTGCATACTCTCTTGCTGCGTCACACTTATCCTCGGCATTTGCGAGGATACAGCCCATTTCACAGGCGGCGCTTATAAGCGCTCCCGTTTTCTTTTTCTGCAACTCATCAAGCGTTTCGATAGGGATTTCTCTGCTTTCTGAAAGCATATCAATAACCTGACCGCCTATCATTCCGCACACGCCCACAGCTTTTGAGAGCGCATAAATGAGCTTTACTGCGACGTCTGCTGAGATAATTCCTTCCTTTGCGGATTTTGAGATAATCTCGTATGGCAATGTACAAAGCTGGTCGCCTGCCAAGAGGGCGATTGCTTCGGGGTACGCTTTATGGCAGGACGGCTTGCCTCTGCGAAAATCATCGTTATCCATACACGGGAGGTCGTCGTGAATGAGCGAAAACGTATGGATAAGCTCTATTGTGCAGAATATATCAAGATATTTAAGGCTTTCATCGCCGCTTGACATCTTATAAAACTCTCTCATAAGTACCGGTCTCAGACGCTTGCCGCCTGCGCTGAGAGAATACGCTGCCGCCTCGGAGACTTCTTTTGTAAGGACGTTCGAGATATCGACAAGCTGTGGAAGTCTTTTGTTTATAATCTCGGAAAGCTCTGAGAGCCTTGCGGAAAATGTCTTATCCATGGCTTAAATTTCCTTTTCGTTATTATTATAATCCAAAGCTGTCACGGAGAGTCTTGCGTTATCAAGCTTTGTTTTACAAGCTGCGGAAAGCTCTACGCCCTCCTTGTAAAGCTCTACGGACTCGTCAAGAGTGACATCGGGGTTTTCTAGGAGCTTCGTTATCTCCTCTAATCTTTGCATTGCATTTTCAAATGAGATGTCGTTTTTCATATCACATCACCGTTACAGAGCCGACCTTTGCTGTAAGCTCCATATCCTTTGTCATAATCTTTATATCGTCGCCGACAGCGACATTATCTTTTGTTATTATACTGCCGCCTTCATTCTTTACTACTGCAAATCCACGGTTCAGAACGCCCAGCGGATTTAACGCTTCAAGCTTTGAATAGCGCTCAGACAGACTTGCCTCAAAGCCGATGAGCTTTGTACTAATACTGCGGTTAATTCCTACTGACAGCATTTCAAGCTTATGCGAGAGAGCGTCGAGCCTTTTTTCTGGCGAATGGCTGTCGAGCGTGTTTTTCAGTCTTGTCAGGGCAATGCTATACGCTGACATTTTTCTGTCCATTGCCGACTGCATACGCAGGTTATATCCGTTTAATATGCCTTTAAGGTTATCCGTCTTTGGCACGGCTATTTCTGCGGCGGCCGATGGAGTAGGCGCTCTCATATCTGCGGCGTAGTCGCAGAGTGTCGTATCGGTTTCATGTCCTACTGCGGAGATAACGGGAGTCTTGCAGTTATAGACTGCCATTACTACCCTTTCGTCATTGAATGCCATAAGATTTTCTGACGAGCCGCCGCCTCTTGTTATGATAATTACATCGCAGTCTTTGGAGTCGGCGTTTATGATTGCTTTTTTGATGCTCTGAGGAGCGTCGTCGCCTTGAACATTAGTTGGTGAAATCATAACCTTAGCGATCGGATACCGTCTTTCGATTATGGAAAGCACGTCCTGCAAGGCCGCGGCATCGGGAGATGTCACGACGCCGATTTTTTTAGGGGCTTCGGGAATCCGCTTTTTATTATTCTCGTCAAAGACGCCTAGGAGCGTCAGCTTTTGCTTTAACGCTTCAAGCTCGGCGGAACGGCTTCCCTCTCCAATCGGTGACATAGACGCACATACAATCTGGTACACTCCGTCACGCTCATAGCACTCGATATTTCCGAGGGCAATTACTTTCATCCCGTCCTTCGGCATAAATCTGAGATTTGCGGCGGCGGACGAAAACATCACGGCTTTAAGGGCGGAGGTTTCGTCTTTCAAGGTAAAGAACAGGTGTCCTGTTTTATAATGTGCAGAGAGGTTTGATATCTCGCCTGATATTGCGACAGAGCGTAGCTTTATATCCTGTTTCAGCTTAAAGCCTACATATCTGTTTAGCTGTGATACTGTAAGTACAGATGACAAGGTTACACCAATCCTTTTCTTATTGCGCCGTATATAGCAACACCTGCGGCGTTATCGCAGGAAAGCTCCGGCTCGGCAAAGCCTGCTCTGAAGCTTTTTGAGAGCCTATTTCTGATAATTATATTTGACATTACGCCGCCTGCGTATATTACATAGCTATCGGGGTAGCGTTCCAATGCTTTCTCTGTCATAGAACGGACCGTTTCGCAGATAAAGTCGATACAGTATGCGGCGATATTTTCCTTTGTTTCTCCATCGTCCAAAAGCTTTTTGCATCTGTTTTCAAGTCCGGAAAGACAACAGTTCATATCCTTTAAGACAGCTTTGCACTTGTAATGCTTGTCGGCATTATCTGCAAGCTTTTCAAGTTCTTTTCCGCAGGGGAATGAAAGTCCCAGCATAAGCCCCACTCTATCGACAGCCTGTCCCGCTTTCAAATCGAGCGACGAGGCTATTTCTTTTACATCAAGCACCATTTCGGCGTCGGGCGTACAGAGCAGCAGATCAGTTGTGCCGCCGCTGACATGAAATGCAAGAAACGGCTTATCACTATGTATGAGCTTCAGCATATCAGCGCTGTAAAGTGCGGCAAGGACGTGTCCTATCTGATGCGAGGTAAAATACGTTTCACAGTTTGTTACTGCGCCAAGTGTTCTTGCGCATGTTTCTCCGACCGTAAAGCACGGCATATACGATCCCGCAAGCGTTCTGGGGGCATTTGACGCTGTTATTGCACAGAGCGACATTACGCCCGTTTGTTTCTTCAGGCTTTCCATAAGCTCAGGCAGCTGTTTTGTATGGTGAAAAACGGCGTCGGACTGTCTAATGCCCAATTCGCCTTTCTTTACGGGAAGCAGTTTTTTCTGCTGAAAAAGCTCGCCTGTATCTGCTCTGAAAATGGCGCACGAGGTTGTATAGTTGCTTGTATCTATTCCTAAAAAATCACGCATTTTCTGTAAGATTTCTAGAGAACGCACCGAGGACGCCGTTAATAAACGACACATCGGTATCGACTGCATACGCTTTAGCTATAAGTACGGCTTCGCTTATTGCGACATTTACGGGCACCTTATCGTCATAGAGCGCTTCATAAATTGCAATGCGAAGTATGGCAAGATTAAGCTTAGGTATTCTTTCAACGCTTCTCTTTTCGGAATATTTTGCGATAACCGCATCAATTTCCTCAGCCTTTTCAAAGACGTTCAGGACGAGCTTCTTTGCACTGTCTGTTATCGGGAATTCGTCAACGCTTTCCGCTGTGTCGAAAATTTCATCAAATGAGTCCTCTTCTCTGAAAAGTTTCTCAAAGCTGAGGACAAATGCTGCTTCTCTGATTTCGTGTCTTGTTGGCATAAAAATCCACTTCTCCCGGTTTTAAAGTTTCTTAAAACGCAGTCATACCTCCGCCGCAATTACGGCGAAGGCAGTCTGGCTTATTTCTTTTGTTATGCGGTCACAACAACGTCGGCAACCGTTACGTTTACTCTCGCAACCGTAAGACCTGTCATTGCCTGGACGTTAGACTTAACCTTTTCCTGCACAAGCTTTGCAACCTTAGTTGCCTTTGTGCCTTTCTTTATGGATATATACACGGAAAGCTCAACTACGTCATCGACATAACCGACCTTTACAGGCGATGCGCTGCCCGACGAAAGCATGATATTCTTTATAGTTTTAGGCTGCGGAAGAATCTTTACTACCTCGTCGATATCCTTAACGGCGTTTACTGCGATAGTAGAAATTACCGCCTCGCTCACCATAAGCTTTCCTTTTACATTCTTTTTAGTTTTCTCCATTACAGAGTACCTCCTATGCAAACTAGATATATACAAGTTTATATACATATGTATATTATATCACGTTTAAGATAAAAACACAACTAGTTTACATCAAAAATTCTGATATTTTCGTTTTCTACCTCTACTTCGCTAAGCAGAATTGCTTTAATCTGCGCCGCCTGCTGTGCTGTAAGTCCCTCGGACTTTACAACGATGCTTGCCGACTCTCCGTCGAGGTACACTACGCAATCCTCGAAGCCTGCGGCGATAATGAGGTTTTCAATCTTGCTTTCAGTTTCGATAAGCTCGCTTAGCGCAACGGCGTTTTCGGTAGCTACTGCCTGTTCTTCGTCCGTACTGTCGCCGCCTGTCATAATGAGCGAGAGGGTTTCAATTGCTTCGTCCCTTGAACGTGTGCGGTCGATTCTTGCCTGAGCAAAATATGATGCGGCATCTGTTGCGGAGCCGTTTACCGACTGTGTATCTCCGTATGCGATACTTGTACCGCCGCTTATAACCTCGGTGGCTTTAAGCTCGGGCGTTGTCTGCGACGCTACATAATTGATGTAGACTGCCATACCGAGAATAAGGGTCATACTTGCGAGGACGATTTGCTTCTTTCCGATAATAACGTGTGGTTTTTTCATAGCTTGATTCTCCTTTGAAATATTATTTGGCTTTTTGTGCAACGCATATATTTGCGGTAGAAATACCGAGTGCTGCTGCGGCTGAATTAATAAGCTTTTCGGTTAAGACTATATCTCCCCCTCCGTCACATACTATAAGCACTCCGCTGACCCGTGGGTGCAGGACCTTTGTAACGAGAGCGGTCGTACCCTTATCTGTATCGAGTAACACAAGTTCGTTTCTGTACTCGCTTGCGGTTTCTCCGTTTGCGACATCTGATGAGCTTTGAACCTGCTGTGCGTAGACATATTCCGTTGTTCCATCGAGCGAGATCATAACGTCCACTCTGCCTGCGCCATAAATTGACGAGAGCATTTTTTCCAAATCCGCTTCCAGCATATCACGGTATTCCTCGGTGCTTGTGCAGGCGGTTTCTCCGGCGGTTGGCGTATAGCTTTCGTCATCCTTTTCAAAATCAATACCTGAGAGAAATATGAGGAGTATCCCTAAAATGCCGGCGGCGACTATCAAGTTTGTTTTAAGCTTTCCGCTGTTTTTGTCAAACAGCACGGTTTTCAGCTTCTGCACTGTTTTCCGCCTCCCATTTTACTGAAATTTCGCTTGACGGGATATCCTGCACAAGCGTTTCTTTTACAATGCTCGCTTTGTCGTAATCGCTTTCGCTGAGTATAACGGTTATTCTCTCAAGCTCAATAAGATTGTCTTTGTATACAGTTAATTCTATGCTGATGTCCTTAGGGATTATGCTAAGGGATTTGAGTCTTGATGACACGAACTCGGAAAGTTTTCTTTCGGTTTCGGTTTCCACGGCATCAGACATAGAAAACACGGAATTAGCGTTATCCGAAAGCTCGGTAAATTCCTTTGAAAGCTCGCCTGCGACCGCTTTTAGGTCAAGCTTCATAACGGGTACGGCTACTGCGATAATAAGGATTATCGAACATATCTTTTTCACCTCGTTTCTGAGTTTATCGCCTACCAGGGCGAGATCCACTATCGAAGAGCAGATCGCTATTACGCAGCCCGAAATTACTGCGGATTTTATCATAGCTATCCCCCTTATCACACGTTGAGGCAGGTCATCATAAGGACTGCCGTTGAGATCACAAAGAGCATTGAAAGAAGTATTGAAGCTGTAAGCATTACGGAAACTATGTCGCTCACTCCGCCCAGAAACCTTGACGCAGATTTTACGGAAAGCAGCTCTGCGGCAGCTTTAGCAAGCCACAATACAAGACTTAATGCGGTTACGGAAACTATTGGTCTTAGCACGATAAAAAGCACTGCTGTCATACCGAATGCGCCTGTCGCACTGCGGATAAGCGAAAGGCTTCCGACTACCGTCGTATAGGCTTCCGACACGGCGCTTCCCACAACCGGAACAAAGCTCGATGCGGCATATTTTGCACCTCTTACGGCGACGGAATCAGCTCCTGCGCCGACAAGGCTTTTTATTGAAAGCACTCCTACGAAGATCGTTGCAAACAGTCCGAATAAGCGGTTTACCATTCTTTTAATTGAAGCTGCAACGCCCATTCCGCTGAGCGGCGATATACTTTCCGCTATTGAAATTGCGACCATACAGCCGCAGACTGTAGGCAGTACGGCTTTTCCGATCACTGCAATCACTTCGCACAAGGAAAGCACTGCCACATAATATCCCGATGCGGATACAGCTCCTCCGCTGCTTGTAATTACTCCGACATAGACGGGCACATAGGACAGCATAAACTGAGATACATCGGAAAGCATTGCGGTAACCGATGACAGTGCGTCGCTTAAATACGAATATGTAATGCCGATAACCGCAAGCGAGGCGACTGTGCCGATAATCTTTGACATTTGCTCGTTTCCGTCGCCGACTGAGGATACAAGCGAGGAGATAAGCAGTATACCAACGATTTTACCGAGGAGGGACAGCGGCGACAGTATGCTGTCGGAAAATGCTTCTGCTATGCAGACGAAGATTTCCTCCATGGAGATATTGTTAAGGCTTTCGGGGTCGGAGAGGGATATTTTACGCTTGGAAAGCTCGTCCGACACTTCGCTGTCAAGAGAGCCCTCAAGCGTTTCCTCCAGCTCATACGGCAGGTCTGATATTTCGTCGGCATAGACCGTTGGTGAGCATATAAGCATAAAGATAATGCTAAGAATTAAGGCAATTATTCTTTTCATTTATTTTTAATTATCTATAAGCGAGAGCGCTATTTTCATTACTGTTTTATAAAGCGGCAGGGACACTATAACGAGTGAAACACGGCAGACAAGCTCGACCTGTGATGCAAGGGCATTTTCTCCGCAGTCCTTACAGCAGTCGGAGCAGAGCTTGCCCGTTATGCAGATACCGAGCGCTTTGAGCATTATCCTGACATACTCCTCCGAAAGCTCGATTTCCTTTAGAAACTCCTCTATTGCATCTGCTGCGCCGCTGAGGGCAGCCACGCACTGTACGCCGATCAGTATAACGGCAGAAAGAGTGAGCAGAGATTTCATTTCTTTATCGCTTTCAAGAAGCTTTGATACAACAGCTGACACAACTGCGAGGGAGCATATAAGTATTACGTCCATCAATATATACCAAATATATCCTTTATAGCTTCAAAGAGGTCGCCTATTTCCTGGATAATCATAAGCAGGACTATGATAAGGCCTGCCAAAGTTACCATCATCGCCTGCTCCTCACGCTCGGCCTTTTTTAAGAGCTGATTTAAGAGTGCGACGATAAGGCCTATTCCTGCTATTCTGAAAATAAGTTCAATTTCCATTGGCTATTCCTTTCTTTTCAGATAATAAGCATTGCGACAAGTATTCCGCCCATAAACCCGACAGAGCTGTAAAGCCTGCTTTTAACGCTTCTCTCCGAGTCGGCTTCGCTGCACAAGGCATCCAGCCGCTTTATGTTAAACTCAAGCATAGAGACCTGCGTGTCAAGGTCCGTCGTACCCAATGATGAAAAGACATCAAGGATTATATCCTTGTCTTTTTGAAAAATAGGCAGGCTTTGAAAACCGGCGCTTGAAGAAACGCTGTCGCATGGGTTTTCGCTTTTTATATCACGCAGAAACGGCAATACCGAAAGCTCCGCAGATTCACGCAGACGGGCGAAAATTTCGGGCAGCGTCGGAGCGTTAAATGACAGCATAAGCTTTACCGAAAATAGCATTTTTCTCAGGGCTTTAAGGCAGTCGCTTCTCTGCTTTAAGGCTGACGACTTTCTGACGCCGACAAGTCCTGCGCTTGATATTATGAGGATAACACCGAAAAGCTTAATCATCTGTCAGCTTCACAAGCCTTGTCATTTTACCGCATAGGCTTCCCTTTCCCAGTACGCAGGCATAGTCAAACACCTTGTCCTTTATAAGCTTTGAGATACCGCTTTTCTTTTTTGCCTCGTCATAGTCGCCTGCGTGGGTTGTTGCAACCAGCTTAACTCCCGAATTCACGGCAAATTCGAGCGCACGCAGATCCTCCTTTGAACCTATTTCGTCCAGAATTAAAATCTCCGGCGACATAACCTTTACGGCGGTGATAATTCCGTCCTGCTTATTATACGAATTGAACACATCGGAATGCTCGCCGATGTCGTTCTGCGGTTTGCCCGTTACTGTTGCGGAAAGCTCTGAACGCTCGTCTATCACTGAAATTCTTGCGTTCTCCCCCAGCTTTCGGCAGAGGTCACGAAGGACGGTAGTCTTACCGCTTGACGGCGGTCCGATAATCAGGAGGCTTTTGGGTTCGTTTGCGAACACTCTGCCATAGATTTCATCTGCACAGCCTATCACCTCTCTTGCTACACGGATATTGACAGAAGAAATATTCTTGACGCTTTCGGTGCAAAAGCTGTTTTTGGGGTCAAGGGAAGCCGTTCCGCAGAAACCGACACGGCAGCCTCCGTTTATCGTTATGTAACCTCTTGCAAGCTCTCTGGAGAAGCTATGCATTGAGTTCTGAAATGCACGCTTTATGACAGTATCTATATGCCCGGCTGTAACAGCAATTGCATTTTCCTTATCGTGCTTTGTTTTGCCGTCCGCTGTCAGGTAATACTCCTTATCAAAGAGGGTCACGGTAAGAAATTTTTCTGCGCGGAGTCTTATTTCCTGCACCCTGTCCTGCTCCAGCTCCGGCATTGCTCTTACCGCTCCTGCAAGCTCAGAGGGCAGTATTTCAAGAGCATACTTTATCTTGCTTTTATACTTTTCCATCTTTGCCTTCCTTTCCGAATGTTTGTCCTACAAAATACTATGAACGGTTTTCTGATGTTATTCCAAAAAAGTTCAGGAGAATGTGCAGAGCTTTGTAATTGCTATTGATTTTTGCATAGAATTGCTATATAATTATATTTAGTTATTTACTAAGGAGGACAACAATGAGCAAGCTTACACAGAAACATATAGAAGTGTTAAATCAATCCAAGGCGATAATCAGCGAGGTCAAGAAGGTTATTGTCGGAAAAGACGAAACGATTATAAATGTACTTATTTCAATTCTCTCTAAGGGGCATATTCTTCTCGAGGACAACCCCGGCGTAGGAAAGACAACCCTTGCGCTTTCTTTCTCAAAAGCGCTCTCCCTTGACTACAAGCGTATTCAGTTTACTCCTGACGTACTGCCGAGCGACATTACCGGCTTCTCTATTTACAATAAGGACACAGGAAGATTTGAATACTCAGAGGGCGCGGCGATGTGCAACCTGTTCCTTGCCGACGAGATAAACAGAACCTCAAGCAAGACGCAGTCAGCGCTTCTTGAGGTAATGGAGGAAGGCAAGGTTACAGTTGACGGAACGACAAGAGAAATTCCTAAGCCGTTTACCGTTATCGCAACGCAGAACCCTATTGGCTCGATAGGCACGCAGATGCTTCCCGAATCACAGCTTGACCGATTTCTGATGAAGCTTTCCATGGGATATCCGAGCGAGGAAAGCGAAGTTGATATGCTCCGTTCAAGACAAGGCTCAAATCCGCTCGACGATGTTGTTCCTGTTGTCACAAAGCAGCAGCTTCTTGACGCACAGAATGTAGTCGAAGGCGTATTCGTATCAGATGCTGTGCTTCAATACATAACAAGACTTGCGGAGGCTACCCGAAACAATGACAGCATAAAGCTGGGACTCAGTCCCCGTGGTTCTCTTGCACTTTGCAGAGCATCAAAGGCAACGGCTCTTTTAAAGGGCAGAAGCTATGTTACTCCTGACGATGTTCTTTATGTTTTCAAGAGCGTTGCGGGACATAGAATCGTGCTTAGTCCGTCTGCAAAAATAAACGGACTTACGCAGAATGACATACTTACACAGATCGAGACGTCGGTTGCCGTGCCGAGAGTAACGGGATAACGCTAAAGATGATAATTATATTATTTCTATATCTGATTCTTTTTGTATGCTCGGTATTTTTCTACATAATGTACAGGGGCGACCTGTCGCTGTATCTAATGCTGCTTGTATTTGCAACGCCGATAGTTATGTTTATATCGCTTATGCTGACAAGAAGAAAAGTAAGGCTTTCGCTCCATTGCCGAAAGGAAGCTGTATCGCACGGAAGCCAATGCCCTGTGATACTTAAAATTGAAAACCGCTCTATGCTTGCGGTATCGGGGATAAGCGTTTTTATAAAATACCAAAACCTCATCGACGGAAAAGAACAGAAAATAAGGCTAAATCTCCCGCTACACTTTAAAAACACGGAAGAAATATGTCTGAAGCTTTCATCGGACTTCTGCGGAAGAATTGTGGCTTCTATTGAAAAAGCCCGAATTTACGACCTTTTGAGACTTTTCTCGCTCAGGATAAAATGCAAAAACCAAAAGGTATCGTTCTGCATTTATCCTAAGCTTTACCCTCTGCTGCCGCAGATTTCCCACTACTCAAATCCGCTTTCCGAGTCTGACAGATATTCAAAGCACCGCACGGGCGAGGACCCTTCGGAGATTTTCGGGCTGCACGAATATGTACCGGGAGACAGAATGAGCAGGATTCACTGGAAGGCGTCAGTCAAAGAGGACAAGCTTATTGTGAAGGACTTTTCGCTTCCGCTCGGAAACAACATAGGAATTTTCATCTGCACGGGAAGCACCGACACTTCGCTGAACGGCTTTGACAGGATTATGAGCGTTGCTTCTTCGCTGTCGCTGCATTTATCGGACAACGAAGTAACGCACACGATTTTCTGGAAAAACGAAAAATCTGA
The DNA here is from genome assembly GCA_001940995.1 of Ruminococcus sp. Phil15. GTDB lineage: Bacteria > Bacillota > Clostridia > Oscillospirales > Ruminococcaceae > UBA7477. The sequence continues at coordinate 44,913 of MSHC01000034.1, read as the reverse complement.
ATGCTCGCACCTTGTTACCGACAGCGAGAGCTACAAGCAGTTCCTTGCTCTTTCGCTTTCATCGGGACTCAGCAAAAAGCCTGCTATATCGGCGTACGGCGATTATCTGAAAGATTTGGGCATCGGACAGGCGAACGCTTTTTCACACGCAATCATTATATGTCAGGATATCCCTGCGGACATTGCTCTGATTTTGAGCGAGGGCGACTTTATGCAGAAGCAGACATTTATTATTACGGACGGGGTATGCGGCGATATTACCGCTGTACCCGAAAACGCACAGATAATTTCCCTCAGGGATAAAGAAATATCTGTGCTGTCGGATATGATTATATAAAGAATTGGACAGACTATGAACAAAAAGAAAAACAACAGTACGGCTGTCAGCGTAAGACTTAACAGCGACATAAAGATAATTTCCGCCTCTCCTCCTGTTTTCAGAAGCGGAGTAATACAGTTTCTGCTCATTGCGATGCTTCCTGTTGCGTCAATAGCTGTCGGAATGAGCTTTAACGACACTGCGTTCAGTATGCTAATTGTTTCCGCATACTGTGCGCTGGGGTCTTATTTGCTGTGCCTTTGCAAAAACAAAATCCCTGCAATCGGATTTCTTGGTGGCACGGCGCTTCTCTCATTTTTCTTCAGAAGCTCGATAGTACAGGGCGTTGCGGTGGCTGCCTGCGATTTTTACAGGCTGTATGACGAGCCTATACCACGCTCAGTTTTAAGGACTGCGTCACAGACGGATATAAGTGACAAGTCCTGCGTTACTCTTGCGCTTATTGCACTAAGCGGCATAATTCTCATCGTTCTTTTCCTTTGCATATACATCAAGACCAATTTTATTGTCACGTTTATTCTGACATTCCCTTTGCCTGAGTTAGGCATATACAACGGTGCAGAGCCAAACTATTTCTGGGCGCTGACCCTTGTTGCTTTATGGGTATGTGTTTTCTCGCTTCAAATCGGGGATTACAGCAAAAATAAAAGCACAAACGCCTCCGACTTTACTGCCGACAAAAAAGGAAAGGTTTACAATCTTACGAGCAGCAATTATAAGCTTTCGGCATACGGTCAGGTAACTGCGAGCATATGCATAATTGTTACGCTCGTATACTTTATGTCGATATTCGGCACTGCCGTTTCAGGTTACAGACGTAGCGATAATGCCGATATTCTGAGGTCGCACCTTGGCACAGATTTCAGCTTAGAGAGCCTTCAGGCAGCGTTTGATGAAATAAAGGGCATTGAACAGCTGCCGGAGGAGCTTACAAGTCCGCTTGAAGAGCTTTTCAACAAAAAGAACTATGCATCTGAGCCTATGGGCTTGTCAATGGGCGAGATTCTGGGCAATGCGGATATTTCCGGAACACAATCTGACAAGACTGTGCTTATTGTTGAATACGACAGAGAAATTACAGATGTTCCGCTGTATCTGAGGGCGTATTCGTCGAGCAAATATGAAAATTCCGCCTGGGTAGACAGACAGACTGACCTCTATGACTTTATTATGAACGGTGGATACGATTTCCTTGGCTTTGGCCCTGACGAAGATTTTTCGATGCGTGATTTTCCTGATGCCGCGTCAACCCTTATGTTTACTAATCTCAAAATGTATGAGATACCGGAGTATTATTTAAGAAATTCAACGGTCAATTTCAGCATCACAGATGTTACAAAGCGCAGCGGTCTATACTTTGAGCCTTATTTCGGCGGACTTATGAATAACGGCGTTACGATCGTAAATGACAACTACGGACTCAACGACAGTGATGTTTCCCTAAGCACCGCAATACTGCCGATAGGTATCTCGCCTGCTGATTTGTACAGCAACGAGGGACTTGACGCTCTAAGCAAATGGGACGACTATCCTTACGTCATTGACTATTTAAAAGGCGACGACTGTCAGTACACCGAGGTGTGCGTTGATATAAACGAAAAGGTAATCGACTATATTGACGGCAAGCTGGCTTCGAGCGGTATGACAGGAAGTTATGAAGAAAACAAAACGGTTATAATAGATGCACTCAAGGATTACTTTAACACAAATTACACCTACTCGCTTAAAAATCCCGAAACTCCTGAGGGTGAGGATTTTGTTGAGTATTTCTTAAACGAGATGGACACCGGCTCCTGCTCATATTTTGCGAGTGCGGGAGCGCAGATTTTAAGGTATTACGGAATACCTACAAGGTATGTTGAGGGATATTTGATATCGGCAGACGACCTAAGTAAAGGCGTTATTGAGGAAAACGGACATTACTATTACAAGGTGACCGGCAAGGAATCGCACGCATGGGTCGAATATTTTGACGAAAGAATTGGCTGGCTGCCTCTTGAATTTACTGTAAGCAGAGAATCGGGTCAGACTCAGCCACCTGCCACTACGACTACAACGCAGACCTCAGAGCCTGATGATACGACTACTACCACAACTACTACCACTACTGCGGCTACGAACACAAATACCGCTGCGACTACAAGCACGGCTCTCACGACGTCTGGCAGCGGACAATCGGAAGTTGTCACTACTTTGGCAGCAGATAAAAAGGACGGCGTAAACGTTGGAAAATACGTTACGAGCATAGTAACGATTATTGCGATAATCGCTGTTATAGCAGGTATTTATCTGCTTGTCAGAAGCGCCTGCATAAGGAAAATGGAAGAAGAGATATCAGGTGATGATACGAACGAAAACGCTGCAAATCTTTACCGTCAGATCCTTATGTATCTTGCCCTTATCGGCATAAAGCACAAGGGCAACATAACGGACTCTATGCACGCAAAGATTATTGCATACAAGCTCTCGGAGCGTGGCTTAAAGGAGATAGCTGACGATTTTGTTATTGCGTGTGCTATCGCCGTTGAAGCTGATATGAGCGATGAAAGTATCTGCGACGGCGACGCTTCTTCACTGCGAGCCTATCACGGAAAGATAAGGGAGCTTGTGTATGAAAATCTTGGCGTATTCAGAAAATTTGTCGCAAAATACATAAGGCATTTATACTAAATCCGGAGGTAAAAATATGCCAAAAATAACCGTCAAGGTAAACCTTGGCAAAGAGAATTTTGAGGAAGCATTTTTTATAAGAAAGACCGTTTTTATGGACGAGCAGGGCTTTCGTGATGAATTTGACGACTTTGACGAGATCTCGTATCATACTGTTATTTATCTTGACGGCAGACCTGTCGGCTGTGGGAGGGCGTACAAAGACGGAGATTTTGCACATCTGGGCAGGATTGCTGTACTGAAAGAATACCGAAAACAGGGACTTGGCAGTATTATCATAGAAACCCTCGAGAGCATTGCAAGAGATACTCTTAGTCTTACACGGCTTGAGCTTTCGGCACAGCAAAGAGCAATAGAATTTTACGAGGCGGTCGGATTTGTACAGGTCGGCGAGAGCTTTCTTGACGAGGGATATCCGCACGTTAAAATGGTAAAAGAAATATAAAAAGCTTAGTTTTAGGCATTAAAAAGGTCCAAGAAGATAACGGTTCTTCTTGGACTTTTATGTATTTGACAAAAAACATATTCTATTTATATCCACCATCTAGGGGTAAGGTCACCCAAAGTAACTATTTCTCCCGCTTCAAAATCCATCAATACTTCAATTTCTTTATAACTATCAGGCATAAGCTGAACCATCAATTCCCGACACGCTCCACACGGCGCACCTGTTTTTCCGTCCGGCATAATAGCAACCACTTTTTTAATTTCATGCTCGCCGTTTGTTATCATATTAAAAATCGCATTTCTTTCAGCACATATTCCCAATGTAGAACAGGTATCCACACAGACACCGACGTAAATTTTTCCCGACGCTGACAGTATTGCAGCGGCGACTCCTCCTGCTTCCACATAACCGGATATTTTCCGCTCGGCTTGTACTTCCTTTGCCGACTGAATCAATATTTCCCATATCTTTTCCATATGTTTTCCTCCATTTGCAGCCCGACATAACATATCAGGATTAAATTTACATTATGCTGTCTTGTTCGCTTTTGCACTCGGACATCGGTTTTAACGGCTTTGGAATTTCAAAGGTTGAGGTAAGCTCCTGCGTTATGCCTGTTTCAGACGAACGGACGATTGCGCAGAGTATTTCGACTGCGTGAGCAGCCATAGCGATATCTGTACGGTGCGGTCTGTCCGAGAAAATCGAATATGCCATTTCAGCTGCTCCCAGACCTCTTGAATCATCGCTGAAATAAAAACTGTTCGGCAGCTCTGAGTATGTGCTTTCGCCCTGTCGCATAATCATAACTTTCCCCCCGAAGCAGTTGGGATCAGGTAGGACGATAATGCCCTTTGTGCCGTAGAAGATAATTGACGGAGTTTCGGGGTAGATCGTTCTGCCGCAGAAATGAAGCGTAACAGGAACGTCATTCTCAAAGAGGACGTTTGCGGTCATTATATTTTCGTTATCAATAACGCACCTCTCGCCGTAATACTTTGAGGATTTGTCATCTACGATATACTCAGGCGTTGTGTTGAGAGAAAAACCGCATACCTTTTTAGCGTTCCCCAGTACTGACAGGATTGCAGTTATATAGTAAATGCCAACGTCAAAGCCGACTCCTCCGCCTTTCTGCGTCGTAAATCTGCCCGGAGTATAGCTGCAAGTCACATCACGGTTAAGATTAGCGGAGCAGGACATTATCCTGCCTATCTCACCCCTGTCGATTGCCTGCTTTGCGGTCTGTATTGCACTGCCCAAAAATGTATCGGGCGCACAGCCTACACGCTTGCCTGTATTCTTTGCAAGCCCGCACAGTTCTTTCGCTTCGGTATAGTTGGGCGTAAGGATTTTCTCGGTATAGACGTGCTTGCCTGCCGACAATGCACGCTTAATGACGGAGTAATGCTCTGTTGCAGGGGTAAGATTTACCACAAGTTCGATTGACTTATCGTTCAAAATCTCCTGCTCGGTCATGGCACTGATACCAAACTGTTTAGCTCTCATTTGGGCTGACAGTCCGCTTTTTGAACAGCACGCCACTACATCTACAGGTGTAAAGCGGTATTTTAGGTTTTTCAGATATATTTCGCTTATCTGTCCTGCACCGAAAACTGCGGTTTTCAATCTGCAACTCATATACGCTACCTCATAATAATAACTTTCCTTTTATGTTATCACATTTTCCACCATTTTTCAAGCAAAATAAACAAAAATTATTGACAAATAGCAAAATTCATAGTATACTTAATACAGCTAGAATTTAGCTTTGATTAATTATGAACGGAGGACTTTTACAATGGGAAAGTTTGTTATCAAGGCAACTAAGACAGGATTTACTCTCAATCTCAAGGCTGGAAACGGCGAAGTTATCGCTACTGGCGGAGAAGTTTTCTCCTCACTCGCAAGCGCAAAGAACAGCATCGAGAGCATCAAAAAGAATGCTCCTATCGCTGCTATCGAGGACCAGACGGTCGAAGGCTATGCTACTGAAAAGCATCCTAAGTTTGAAATCTACACAGACAAGTCAGGCGAATTCCGTTTCCGTCTTAAAGCAAGAAACGGCGAGATTATCGCTACAAGCGAGGGCTACAAGGCTAAGCCAAGCTGCAAGAACGGTATCGCAAGCGTTGTAAAGAACGCTCCGGAAGCAGAAGTTGTAGAGCCGGAAGAGGCATAACATTAATTTTCATAATAATCCTTTCTACTAAAAACAGCCGCTCATTTTTTGACGGCTGTTTTTATTTTGTTACAACTTGAAATTTCAAAAAATATTAAAATATGGTAAGTTTGCATATTGTAATGGCGAAAAGATTGTGGTAGTATATTCTAAGGACTACAACGCCGGGAGGATAGCTATGTTTATCGGTTTTTCTATTTTGCTTCTTGCCTGTATATGTCAAGGAAGTTTTGGCCTTGGATATAAAAATTTTAAACCTTTTTCATGGGAAGCTTTCTGGGGGATTTATTGCCTTTACTGCCTATTAATTCCGCTGTTATGGGCATTGATTTTAGTGCCTGACATATGGATACAGCTTACGGATGACATTCCCCTTACGCTTTCGGCCTCAGCCTGCGGAGTTCTATGGGGTGCATCTGCAATCTGTTTCAGCAAGGCGGTATCTATGATAGGTATGTCGCTTGTATACGGAATTTCCATGGGCATCTCCGCAATCGTCGGCTCGCTGATTCCCCTTTTCACAGCGGATGAATTGCCAAAATCACGCTCGCTTATATTGCTTATAGTTGGGCTTGTCATTACCCTTATCGGAATTGCTGTCATAACAAAAGCAGGTCTTACAAAGGACAGGGAGATGGGTGTTTCAGCAGACGGAAATATGAAGCTCGGACTTTTGTTTTCGATGATTTCGGGACTTGGCTCCGGAGCAATGAACATCGGCTTTGACAGGCTTTCGCCAATCGGCAGAGCTGTTATTGAAAACGGCGGAAATGACACGGCGGCAAGCGCAATACAGTGGCTACCTGTTCTTGCGGGAGGCGCTGTTGCAGGAATGATTTTCTGCGCCGTATCAATGACGAGGCAAAAGACGTGGCGCACCTACACGGGAAACGGAAGCACAAGGCGCTTTGGCATTCTTTTTGCGACGGCTATTGTGTGGTTTATTGCTCTTGCGGCGTATGGAATTGCTTCGATAAAGCTTGGCGAGCTTGGACCTGTGATCGGCTGGATACTTTTCAATGCTTTAGCGCTTATAATAAGCAATCTATGGGGACTTAAAATAGGCGAATGGAAGGGTTGTGCCAAGGCTAAAAGAATACTATTCTGTGGAAATGCGATACTGATTATTTCATGGATTTTCACGGCACTTTCCAATATGTAAAACAAAAATGCTACCTAGCTTTCAGGCTATGTAGCATTTTTAGCATTTATTCTTTTGTTTTGAGTTCAAGGCTCGTTATTACATCTCCGAATATATACCAGCTTGAGCCTGCTTTTACGGTTATGATTTCGACAGGCTCTGTAACAGAGCTTTTGCCCATTGCCGAAGCTGTTGCGAAAACCACTTTAAGCTTACTCGCCTTTTTCAATTCTAGGCGGAGCGAATACTTATCAGTATACGCTTTTGAAAGCTCGGCTACCTCATCGTCGGTGAGGTCGGTTTTATCCACCACCTCATATACAAGCTTGCCCTTGTCGCCGATGACGCTTTCTATATTTGCAGAAAGCGTATCTACGAGCGGCACGCCCTGCTGTAAAAACTCCTCGGACGCACCCTGAGTAAAGCAGTTAATAAGAGTGCTTTCGTCGTTCTTATTGTAAGCATCTACGAATTTAGAGATTGGACTTTCATACTCGAGGGTTTTCCTTTCGGGTTCTTTATCCGAGCAGGAAACGAGCAACATAACTGCTGACAGCAGGCACAGGACAAGTTTTTTCATAATTTCACCAGCTTAGTATATTCTTGCGAAAAGGCACAAATTCAAAACTCTGCGGTTTTCAAGTATCTGCCGACGCTACAAAAAAGGAACGGAAAGCTCCGTTCCTTAATTTGAGTTATAAATCAGATACTAATTAAAAATCGAAATCGCCAAGACTGCCAAGACCGCCGAGGAGGCTGCCGAGTGAGCCCAAGTTTACACCGCCTACAACGTCGAGTGCGTCGAGGTCTTCAACTACGAGTGACATAACGATCCAGTCGCCGTCTACCTTTACGACAGTAGCCTCTGCATCAAATTCGTCGTCATCGTCCTTACCTTCAACTGTGATTTCAAGCTCTACATCGTAGCCCTTGGAAACCTTAACATCATCATAAATGAGGTTAAGCGCATCTTCAAGGGTTTCACAATCGTCCTTGTCGATCTTTTCCTTACCGGTTACGTCAAATGAAATCTTGATGCCGGAGCCAAAGTCGTCCTTGAGGGCGCTGTATGCCTTCTTAGCGGAGTCTTCATACGAATCGTAGATTTCGTCCTTGTCCATATCGCCTTCGTCTTCCATATAGTCGATCATATCGCCTGAGAGAACAGACTTAGCGTAAGCCTTTCCGTCCTTGTCCTCAATTGCTCCGAAGTAGTCCTTAAGAGCGCCCTTATAACCGCCGCTGAGGAGGTTAACGAGGATAACGATAAGGAGAATAGCAGCGACAGCGATTGCGGCAATACCGATATATGTATTTCTCTGCGGGCTGTTCTTAAAACCGTTAATAGCATTTACAGTCTTTTCCTTGAGAGCATCAAGTGGCGTATCGCCATCAGCCGTTGTTGCAGCGGAAGCCGTATTTGCAGTAGCTGCAAGCTTTGCTCCGCAAGATGTGCAGAATGTAGCGTTATCTGCTAAAGAAGCGCCACAAGAAGTACAAAATTTACTCATAAATAATTCCTCCAAAAATTAAAGTATGGTAATCCATAGAATAATTATATACAATTAAGTTTCCTTTGTCAAGCATTTTCGCCTTTATACTACTAAGTATATGCTATTTCAAAGGGCGAATCCGACGCACTTTCTTGCTTTTTATTACAGCGAGAGCGAAATCACATCAAGCTCCTTGCAGTCATCTGCGACAAGACTTGCGACAGTCCAATCGCCGTTTATCTTAACCGCTGAACCGCTCGCATCAAAGGTTTTCTCGTCCTTATCGCCCTTTACGGTTATTTCAAGCTCAAATTCATAGCCTGCTCCGACGTCTACGTCATCCACCAAGCAAGAATAAATCATATCCAGAGCTTCTTTTTGTTCATCACTGAGTTTTTCTTTGCCGGTTATTTTATAGGAAATCTTATAGTCTTTACCAAATCTGTCCTCAAGGTTGCTGTCGCATACGTCTGTATACAAATTGAGTGTGTCATAAAAATCATCAAGAGAAAGATTTGATTTCTCCGCAAGGACTTCTGCAAGGTCCTCAAAGAATATCGTCTTAGCGTACTCCTCACCGTTTCCGTCCTCTATGGCGTCAAAATAATTATTAAGCGCGCCTCTGTAACCGATAAAATTTCTCAGCAGAAAGAAACCTGCTACACCTATTACTGCGGCTATCAGGACTATGATAATCGGCTTCTTTGTATTTCCTGCACTGCTCTTTACATAGAAGCCTGTGCTTCCGCAATCCGGACATACTTCAATTTCGTCTATCAATTCACGACCACAGCTGGCACATTTTTTACTCATTATATTCCCCCCTGTATTTTCTCTGCTTTGTAATGTATATTTACATTATACATTATGCGCCTTAATCTGTCAAGAACATTTACATAACATTTGTCAATATTTCCAAGGAAATATTGAATTGACCAAAAAAGCGTGTTATAATGGATATAGTTTATGTAATTTCACAAATAACGGGGGTATTTGTATGGAGAATAAGTACATAATGGCGCTTGACCAAGGCACGACAAGCTCACGCTGCATAGTTTTCGACAGACGTAGAAGCATTATGGCTTGTGCACAAAAAGAATTTCCGCAGATCTATCCGCAAAGCGGCTGGGTTGAACACAATCCCAATGACATTTACTCAACCCAGATAGGCGTTGCGGCAGAGGCGCTTGCGATGCTCGGAATCACGGCTGACGACATTGACAGCATAGGTATAACAAATCAGCGTGAAACGACAATCCTTTGGGACAGGCAGACGGGTCTGCCTGTATATAACGCTATCGTGTGGCAATGCAGGAGGACTGCCGACTATGTAAGTAAGCTCAAGCAAAATGGGCTTACAGAGATGATAAGGCAAAAAACGGGCTTAATCCCCGACCCTTATTTTTCTGCTACAAAGATAAAATGGATACTCGACAATGTTCCCGGCGTCAGGGAGAGAGCCGAAAGAGGCGAGATACTTTTCGGAACGGTTGACTGCTATCTTATATACAAGCTGACAGGCGGAAAGGTACACGCTACCGACTACACAAACGCTTCGAGGACAATGCTTTTTAACATATTTGAAAAGAAGTGGGACGACGAGTTGTTAAAGCTTTTTGGCATACCGAAATGCATACTTCCCGAGGTCAGAATGTCGTCAGGCGATTTCGGAAGCACTACCCTGCTTGGCGGAGAAATAAAGATCCGTGGCGTTGCGGGCGACCAACAGGCTGCACTTTTCGGGCAATGCTGTTTTGAAAAAGGCACCGGCAAGAACACCTACGGCACAGGTTGCTTCCTGCTCACAAACACGGGCAGAGAGCCTGTTATGTCTGAAAGCGGACTTGTAACGACTATCGCTTGCGCTATTGACGATGAAATCACTTATGCGCTTGAGGGTTCTGTTTTTGTTGCAGGTGCGGCGATACAATGGCTGAGAGATGAACTGAAGCTTATTGACAAGGCTTCGGACAGCGAGGAGGTCGCTTTATCCGTACCCGACACAAACGGGGTAACTGTTCTGCCTGCATTTACGGGACTCGGTGCGCCGTACTGGAATCCGTATGCCAGAGGAATTATAACAGGACTTTCGAGGGGCGCAGGAAGAGCGCACATTGTCAGGGCTACGCTTGAATCTCTTGCTTTTCAGAGTTTTGACGTTATCGAGGCTATGGAAAAGGATATGGGCTGCAAAATCTCCATTCTCAAGGTTGACGGCGGCGCAAGCGTCAACAACTTTCTTATGCAGTTTCAGGCGGACATTCTTTCCGCTGCTGTGCAGAGGCCTGATTGCATAGAAACTACGGCTCTCGGTGCGGCTTTTTTAGCGGGTCTTTCAACTGGCTTCTGGAAAAGCAAGGACGAGCTTTACACGCTTATGTCAATCGGTGCGCAATATCTGCCGCAGATGTCTGACAGTATGAGGGGAAAATGTATCGAGAGGTGGAAAGCCGCCGTTCAGATGCTGCTGAAATGACGCAGGCATTAAGTTGCACTTAAATTTTAAAAATATCTTAACAATATATTAATGCTCTGTTTTAAGCGGTTGAAAAGTATAAATTTAGCATTTAATGATACGTTTGTTATATTGCGTTGAGAATTTATGTGATATAATTTTGTTACGCTTATTTACAGGAGGTAATGTTAATGGAACTGAATAATATTAAAGGTATTACTTTTGCTCCTTTTGCAAATAGAGGCGTGCTCAGCAAGAAGGATGCTTTCAAGAGCTTAGACGCTATCAAGGAAAGAACTGCTGCCAATTTAATTATGCTTGTGCCTTGCGGACTTCAGGAGACTGCACAATCTGATATTATCCGTTACGATACAGAGGCTACTATGAGCGACAACGAGCTTATTGCTATCATAAGATACGCAAAGAAGCTTGGCTTCAATGTTGGTTTAAAGCCTACTATAAACTGCAAGAACGGAGTTTACAGAGCTTATGTAAGCTTCTTTGATAACGAAGTGCCTAACGAGCCTTCGTGGAAGAACTGGTTCCAGTCCTACAACGAATTTCAGCTCCACTATGCCGAAATTGCACAGAACGAGGGCGTTGACATTTTCGTATGCGGTTCTGAAATGGTTATGGCTGAATCCCGTGAAGATGACTGGAGAAGGCTTATAAGACTTTTAAGACGCACCTATAAAGGAATCATCACATACAACACCGACAAGTATCAGGAGGACCATGTTACCTGGTGGGACGAGCTTGACGCTATTTCTTCAAGCGGCTACTACCCTATTGATGTATGGGAAAAAGAGCTTGACAGAATTGAGGCTGTCGTAAAGAAGTATAATCTTCCGTTCTTCTTTGCTGAAACCGGCTGTATGTCGTCCTCCGGCTCTTCCACGCTTCCGCATGACTGGAGCATCAGAAGCGCTACGAACGTTAAAGAACAGGAAAGATGGTACGAAGCTATGTTCTTCTCAGCAAGCAGAAGGCCTTGGATTGCCGGAGAGGTAATCTGGTGCTGGTCTGCAACGCCCTACGCACTCAGAAAGGCTGCTGTAGACTGGGGTTACGACATTATGGGTAAGCCTGCCGAAAACGTTGTTAACAGATACTTTGGAAAGTAAATACAAAAATCAAGACCGCAGATTTCTCTGCGGTCTTTTTTGTTTTGGGCAACAATAAAATAAATATGTGCTGGTCATGCTGGTCAAGCTTTTGCAAGAAATATCCCCTGTTGCATACGTTCAAAGGATATCTATGATTAGGATATTTCTTTATTACGCTTTATTCGTTTATGATAGAACTGCTCAAACACATTTGCACCGTCTACCGCTATAATAATATACATAGGCAGGAGGTTCAGCATATATCTTGAACGTGTTTCCCAGATAAGCAAAAACAGGAAAAGTCCAAGCTGGGCAAGCCGCAGGAGCGCCATTTCGTTTGTTTTCTTGTTTACTGCGCCTGACACAAACGAGCAGAGCATAAGCAAAATAAGCGACGATTGGAACAAAAAGCACCAGACTCTATAGACGCCTGAATTTTCAAAGAAACTCGTTATGGAGTCCTGCTCAGATTTCAAAAACTGAGTCGTTGACTGATATGCACCGCCGTACCAGGTATAGTTGATTTTCTTAACGAGGTGCATTAAAAAGCCGCTGACGCCCATATCCGAGAGCCTGTTTTTAATGACCTCGATGTTTGCTTCCCTTTTGGCGTCCTTGCCCTCTATAAAAAATGTATAGCGGAATTCTTCATCATTGTAACCTCCCCTGCCGTAGAGTCCCATCATCACCCAATGAGTTACAGGGAATGAATACTTCTCAACGCCCTCGTCTGTCACTGCGCCCGTCTGCTTCATTACCGAGGAAATACCGCTTGTGGCGATCACAAAGGACAGAATAATTGCGACAAGATAAGTCATAAAGCGTTTGATTCCCGATTTAAAAAGCATATAAATCAGAAATGCAACTGCGAGAATTGCTATATTGCCTTTTATAAGGTAGCCGATTGCGGTGGATACGGAGCTTAGTGCTATATACAATGCGGCAGATTTTCGGGTCTTTACGTTTACTGCGAGGATACCAAAATAGATTGCCGACAGCATAAGCGGCATACTGAGCGTATCCGTATAGAACACGCATGAATACACATACAGCACGGGGCAGGCTGTCAGAACGATAACTGACATTATCACCTGCTTTTTCCTATGAAACACAAGTCCTGCTATCTTATATGTCAGAAAATATGACACCTGCATAAGTATGACGTTCACTAAGGGCAAAAGGGTTCTGTGCACCTCGCCTGTCAGCATATATGATAGCTTATAGATAAACGACTGCGCGAGGAATATTCCCCACTGATTTGAATACCGCTCAAGGTAGTTCCTGTGATAGATATCCAATCCTGCGTACAGATCTTCATTTCCTGTCACAAAATTATAACATATTTTATCTATATGCGACGCATCTGTAATCGGCACAAAGTTTATACCGATAACAAGTATAAGCTGTATTGTCAGCATAAAACAGGCGCAGAAGATATAAACATTTTTAGGCTGAGATTCCAGGACATTTCGTATCGTTGTGTTGTTCCTAAGCTTTATCACCCCGACAAAGAGAAGCGGCAACAGGAGAAGTGCTAAAAGCTGTACTATAATCGGATATGATTTGTTCTGCCAGAAAAAGAATATAACGGCGACGGCCGCAAAACAGACTGCGCCGACCCAGTTTCCTAAGTTGAGTATTTTTTCTTTCATTTACTGCATTATTTCCTTAAATTTATTTCTATACCAGATATTATAACACCAGGCTAAACATTTTGCAAGCCGCCGTTGCAATGTTTTAAGGCACACTTGACCGATAGTTTTAAGTATGATATAATTAAATGGAATTAATAATGACATCTGAAAGGACGTACATAAATATGAGTCAGATTAGAGATCCGGAGCTTTGGGAAAGCGGCAAGAGAAAGATAGACTGGGTTATAGGCAATATGCCGCTTCTCAATATGCTTGAAAAGAAGTTTAAGGAAGAAAGACCGTTTGAGGGCCTAAAGGTTGCGCTTTCGGTGCATCTGGAGGCAAAGACGGCATACCTTTGCAAGGTTTTGGCGGCAGGCGGCGCACAGATGTACGTTACGGGAAGCAATCCACTTTCAACGCAGGACGACGTTGCTGCGGCGCTTTATCACGACGGGCTTAACGTATTTGCGTGGCATGGGGCAACGGCGGAGGAATATCACGAACATATTTCCGAGGTAATAAAAATATCTCCTAACATCATTATTGACGACGGTGGCGACCTTGTAAGTCTTATACACAGTGAATATCCCGAGCTTATTCCTAATGTAATCGGCGGCTGTGAGGAAACGACAACGGGCATCATAAGACTAATTGCCATGGACAAGGACAAGGCTCTCAAATTTCCTATGGTGCTTGTAAACAATGCTGACTGCAAGCATCTTTTCGACAACCGCTACGGCACGGGGCAGTCGGTATGGGACGGAATCAACAGGACTACCAATCTTATTGTTGCGGGAAAGACCGTTGTTGTTGCAGGCTACGGCTGGTGCGGCAAGGGCGTTGCGATGAGGGCGAAGGGACTCGGCGCTGAGGTTATCGTTACTGAGGTTGACCCCATCAAGGCTATTGAAGCGGTAATGGACGGCTTTCAGGTTATGAAAATGGAGGATGCCGCAAAACACGGAGATTTCTTTGTAACTGTCACAGGCTGCAAGGACGTTATAACAGAGAAGTCTTTCTACAATATGAAGAACGGGGCAATTCTCTGCAACGCAGGACATTTTGACTGCGAGGTTGACGTTGCCGGACTTTCCAAGATTGCGACGAAAAAATGGCTTGCAAGAAACAACATAGACGGCTACAAGCTTTCAAACGGCAACTCGCTTTATGTCATCGGCGAGGGCAGGCTTGTAAATCTTGCGGCGGGCGACGGACACCCTGCTGAAATTATGGATATGTCCTTCGCGATACAGGCACTTTCTGCGGCTTATCTTGTCAAGAACCGTAACGGGCTTGAAAGTATGATTATTGACGTGCCAAAAGAGGTTGACAACGAGGTTGCGATAAGCAAGCTTAAATTCCTCGGCTACGAGATTGACACGCTTACCCCTGAGCAGGAAAAATACCTGGGAAGCTGGAATGTATAATGGCATTGACATACAAAAGGGCAACAAAAGCCGACATAGATATTCTTACATCTACCAGGATAGAAGTGCTTCGTGCGGCTAATAATCTTACGGATAGTACGGATATGAGCGAAGTCAAGGCTCGGTCTTATGACTACTACGCAGACGCTATGTCAACCGGCAGACACGTTGCATATCTGGTTTTTGACGGTGACGAATTTGTCGGAGCAGGCGAATAAGCTTTTACAGAGTAATGCCTACCTATCACAATCCAAGCGGAAACAGGGCATACATTATGAATATGTACACAAGACCTGAGTACCGCAGGCGAGGAATAGCTCTAAAGACCTTGGGCCTTCTTGTCAATGAAGCAAAAAGCAGAGGGATTTACTCTATTACCCTTGAGGCAACGAAAATGGGAAAACCGCTATATGAAGCATACGGTTTTGTTCAGATGAGGAATGAAATGGAGCTTCCCTGCTGTGAAATATTATGACGCAAAAAGCCTGAGAAAGACTCTCGGGCTTTGACTTTTGATATTCGTATGTTTTTCACTCAGGCAGGCAGATCGAGAGAGATTCCGGAACCACCCTGACCTTTAGGCTATCCTCAAAATAGTTTTCTCCGTCGCAGTTATACAGAACCTTGCCGACTTTTGCTTTTACACAAAGCTCCGTTACCTTATGCTCGTGGGCTTCTTTAATTTTATATATCTGTCCGTTTTGATATGGCAGGATAAGGGATGCAATTCTTGGGATACTTACGGGGTCAACATAGACAAGGTCGAGGATACCGTCTGTAAGACTTGAATTCGGCGCAGGGCAGTATCCTCCGCCGTAGAAGCTTGCGTTACAGAGCGCTAAGAGAATGACGCTGAGATTTTTCGGGATAGCTGCATCGGTATCATAAAACTTTGCAGAGGCTACATAGTCATATTTAAGCTTACCGAAAATACTGAGAACTATTGACAGGTCATAGGCACGCTTTCCGAGAAACGGGAATTTGCGCAGAAGCTTATGAGCTGTTGTTTCCACGACCGTATCAAATCCTATACTGAGGACGTTGACGCAGGTATGTCCGTTTGCGTTTACTGTATCTATTACCTCGGTAATATAATTAGGCTCGCCCTTGAGAAGTCCCAGACTTTCGGCTACGGAGCTTGCGGTAAATTTTCTTCCATACAGCTTTTTGGCAAAATCGTTTCCGCTGCCGCACGGGATCACCATAAGCGGAGTTTTCGTGCCGACAAGACCGCTTGCGGCTTCAGAGATTGTGCCGTCTCCGCCCATAACGATAGCGGTAGCTCTATCGCCAAATTGCGAGGCTATGAGTCTTGTAAGCTCTGCGGCGTGGCCTTTATATTTTGTGGCTATGACACGGATTTTCAGATTCTTGGCACGCATAGCTTTTACGATAGCAGAAACGAGGGCGTTATTCCTACGATTTCCGCTTGTTTTATTATATATTATAAAGTAGTGCATTTTACTGACGACACCTCTCGGTTATATTTTAGTCTGTGTGGGCTATGGATTGGCTGCAGGGGCAAATCCATACGGAGTCAAGTGTACAAAGCAGAGCGAACGATTGCAAGCCGTGCTTATATCATACTTATATTGTAAATTGAAACGCCCAATTTGTCAATAAACGAAATATTAAGTTTCGTTTTGTAAATATTGCTTTAAAAGTCACGAAAATACTATCAATTCAACCAAAGTATTGTAAACATTTTTATATTTTATAGGAATAATTGACAACTGAAATTTTTAGCTGTATAATGAGTATATAACCTTACAAGGAGCAAAAGATATCATGGACAATTATTACAGCATTACAATATGTGTGCCGAAAATTGATGATGAGGTACAGAGAAACATTATAAATTGTCTCATTTCATCAGAGCTGTTTTTCGACTGTAATTTTAACATTCTTTCTACATACTCTGATGTATATAGGGACGACGCTTCAACGAGGGGCGACTCCAGTATTTTCTCGCTCGTTGGTATGCACAAAACCGACCTCTTAATCGTTTTCCCTGAACGATTTTATATGAAGAACGTTCTTGAGGATATTATCGAAAGAGCCAAGAAACGCAACATACCTGTTATTTCGATTGGTGCGTTCTTGTACAATACGGCGAGCATTTCATTCAGTCCTAGGCTCACCTTTAGGAAAATATTCAGTCATCTCATTGAAGTTCACGGATGCAGGAGAATCAACTTCATCGGCGGTCAGGAAAGCGACCGTGACCACGATGAGCGTTACAAGCAATATATTGAAAGTCTGGAAGCCTACGGTATTCCTTACGAGGAAGAAAGAGTTGGATTCGGCTGCTACTGGAACGACCCTACCGAAGCTGTACTGAACAGGTTCTTCAGCAGCAAACTGGAAAGACCAGAGGCGATAGTCTGCGCTAACGACGCTATGGCTATCACGACTTTGAATTTTCTTAAAAAGAATGGATACAGGGTTCCTGAGGATATTATCGTTACCGGCTTTGACGGTATTGATATGGAAAAATATCACCATCCGAGGATAACGACCGCAAGCATAAATCATGAGGAGCTTGGAAAGGTTCTTCGTGAATACATCGACAAAATCAA
Organism: Ruminococcus sp. Phil15; assembly: GCA_001940995.1. GTDB lineage: Bacteria > Bacillota > Clostridia > Oscillospirales > Ruminococcaceae > UBA7477. The sequence continues at coordinate 27,435 of MSHC01000034.1, read as the reverse complement.
GCTTGGTGAAATTCTTCCGCTTCAGAACGTTATCGAATACAAGGTAAGGTTCAGTGAATCTTGCGGTTGCGTCCCTGACGACGCTGAAACAGCTCCTTTCATTGAGCTGTGGAATGAAATAAACTTTGACCACGAATTCAATGACCGCATCATTCAGATGATTTCCAGCATCGACCCTAGCGAATCGCTTGCAAACATTCTTACGACAGTGTCGGATTCGTTATCGTTTGTGTTCTCGACTGACATAAGAATTTGCGTCTGCTCGAACTATATGCAGGGCATCTGGGACGGCATATCCTACGAGTGGTCGGGCTTTACCGACACGATGTACTCGATAATTGAGAAGATTAACGGCAGCAACACAGTAGTTTACACGGACAAAAAGTTTCCTACCTCTAAGCTTATCCCCAGTTACAGCCAGATGATGCGGCACTCAGTTTTCTATCCTTTAAATTCGAGAGAAAAAGTATTCGGATACATTGCGGCTAACACGGAGCTTAACCACATTGCGCTTTCGCAGCTCCGCTCATTTGCGATGAATATGGGTTATGTGCTGGAAAGAATATCTACTCATAAGTATATGGAGGCTATTAACTCCAGGCTCGAGGTTGCGTACATATACGACAGCATGACAGGACTTTTGAGCCGTAACGGATACTACACTGTTGCAAAGAAAAAGATCGAACCTGAGCTTGCAAAGGACAGGCACATTGTTATCATATCCGTTGACCTTGACAATCTGAAAGAAATCAACGACAAGTTCGGACATCACTCAGGCGACACGGCTATCAAGATTATTGCTCACACCTTACAGGAATACATCGGCGACGACGGCATTGCGGCGAGATTCGGCGGCGACGAATTCATCGGGATCAAGATGTTTGACGGTTCAAGTGAAAAATTCGTTCACGACTTCTCGGACGGCTTTGCTTGTTCGATTGCCGACAAGGTTGAGGAAAGCGAGCTTGAATACAATATTTCAGCTAGCTTCGGTATTGTTTCACTTCTTACAAAGACTCTCCCCTCTATTGAGGAAGGCATAAAGAGCGCTGACGTGCTTATGTATGCGCAGAAGCGTTCCAAGAAAAAGCGTCAAAGCTTATAATTGAACTAAAAAGGCGTACTGCAGTCAAATCTGCAATACGCCTTAGCTTTTATATTTAGTTATGCGGTTTATCTGCTACATAGAAAAGCGCCAAAGTCTTAGGACCGGAGTGAGCGCCGATAACAGGGCCAATATCGCTGACGTTTGTAACCTTTACACCGTACTTATTCTTGATTTCCTTTCTCATATACTCAACATCGTCCATACAGTCGCCGTTTGAGATAAATATAGTCGTTGATTTTGGGTCTGCACACTCCTCGCCGATTTTATCGACGAGTGCGGAGAGCGAATTTTTTCTTCCTCTTGTTGTATTGAACTTGATCAGCTTACCCTCATTGTTTACATACAATACAGGCTTGATACCGAGCAGTCCGCCTACAACAGCGCTTGCTGCGCTTACTCTGCCGCCTCTCTTGAGGTACACGAGGTCATCGACTGTAAACCAGTGCGAGATACGTCTTGTCACATCGAGCATATATGCGGCGTTGTCCTCGATTGACGCACCCTCGTTCTTCTTCTGTACTGCGAGGTAAACTGCGAGGCCCTGACCGGCTGACGCACACAGTGTATCAATAACCATGATTTTCCTGTCCGGATAATCTTCCTTGAGTTCTTCGGCGGCAAGTCTTCCCGAATTTACAGTAGTGCTGAGTCCTGAAGAAAATCCAACATAGAGGATATCCTTGCCCTCTTTTAAATAAGGCTCAAACGCTTTCTTAAATGTATCAACGTTTGTTGCGGAAGTTTTCGCAACTTCGCCGTCAATCATTCTCTTATAGAACTCCTTAGTTCCGAGCTCGTAGTTCGAGTATTCTTTATCGCTGCCGTCAAACCTGAATGTAAGACAGGTATAGGGAACTCCCCACTCTTTGAGAGTTGTTTCAGGAAGGTCGCAAGCAGAGTCTGTAAAAATTACATATTCGTTCATTGGTGTTTTCCTCCGTAAAAAATCTTTCTGTATACATTATACTTTATGACGTGTTTTCTTGCAAGCTACTGATTGTTTTTTGCAGTATACACCTTAGAATTTGCTGGAACTATTCGGAGAAGCCGCCTCTACCCTCGGTAGAGAAGTCGTATCTCTAGGACATTTGCGGAGACGCAGAATTCTACCGGCACTTGATTTTTGAAAAAATATGTGTTATAATATCCTATATCAAAAACAACACTAATCCTGCAAATATTCACGAGGTCTGACACTATGGTAGATTTAAAACCTATAATTGCAAAAAACATATCCGTACTCAGGCAAGGTCACAATATGACGCAGCTTGAGCTTGCTGAGAAGCTTAATTATTCCGACAAAGCTATTTCCAAGTGGGAAAGGGCTGAATCTATCCCCGACATTACTGTGTTGAAAGAAATTGCCGACCTGTTTGGCGTCACGCTTGATTATCTTGTCCAGGCGGAGCACAAAGCTGCTCCCGTTGTTACTATTTCCAAAGAAAGGCGAATTAAAAACCACGCTTTCATCACAATAATGTCTATTCTCCTTGTATGGCTTGTTATGACATTTTCGTTTGTTGTTATCGACATTGCTGTGCCGACAGCAACTGCACACTGGCTATGCTTCGTTTATGCAGTTCCGATGTCAATGATAGTATGGCTCGTTTTCAACTCGACATGGTTTAATTCGAGAAGAAATTTTCTTATTATCTCGCTTCTTGTATGGTCGTTCCTGCTGGCGGCATATCTGACATCGTTTGCGTTCGGCAAAAACTACTGGCAGATTTTCATTCTCGGCATACCGGGACAGCTTATCATTTTTATGTGGTCTAGGCTGAGATACAAGACAAGTAAATAACAAAATTCTAAGCCGCAGGTTGAAACCTACGGCTTTTATTATGTCTATTCGCTAGAATGTCATTTGGTCGGGGTCTTCGATATCCTTGGCAAACGAACCTGCGGCAGGGATATTTTTTGCAATATACTTGGAAAATCTCTTTGCTGTTTCTTCATCAACTATATATGATTTTTGTACGACCGAGCCTTTTCCCTTGAGGGTCATTGCGGAAACGCCGATCGTTTCTCTTGACGTCTTGGGAAGGAGCAATGCGGAGCTGAATATAATCATTCTTCCGTTACTGCTCTTTATTAGGACGTTTTCGTTTTCCTCGACAAAGAGGATTGAAACAAGCTTTGACTTTGTGGAATATGCGCCCGTAAGCTTTTTGCGGTTTGTTTTTGTTTCGTATGCCGACATGGGAACTTTTGCTACCTTGCCGTTTTCAAAGACAAACAGCAAATAACCTTTATAATCCGTCGTAGGGATAAGCTTCAGGAAACCTTCTCCGTCGTCAAACGACAGCTTTGCGGGAATAAAATCACCGAGGGCGCTCGCCTTGCCGTCCTCGAATGCGGAAGCCTTTGACTTATAGACTGTTCCCTTATCGGTAAAGAACAGAAGCTCGGTTTTATTCGTCGCTTCAAATTCCTGTGCGATTTCGTCGCCCTCTTTAACCTTTTGAGCGCCGCTCATTCTGAGCGACTGAGGAGTAATCTTCTTGAAATATCCGCTTTCGGAAACAAACAGCTTACACTGATAATCCGGAACGTCATCTGTATCCTCGTCCATTTCCTCCTCGACCGCATATATAAACTCGGTCTTTCGGGGCTGTCCGTATTTCTTTGCGACCTCTTTAAGCTCCTCAATTATAAGATTTTTGATTTTTCTGTCGCTGCCAAGGATATCCTTCATTTCTGCTATTTCGGAGATAAGCCCCTGGATTTCCTTTGTACGGTTTAAGATATACTCACGGTTAAGGTGACGGAGCTTTATTTCTGCGACATACTCTGCCTGAATCTGGTCGATGCCAAAGCCTATCATAAGATTCGGCACTACGTCCGCTTCGTTTTCCGTTTCACGGACAATCTTTACTGCCTTGTCGATATCGAGAAGTATTTTTTCAAGACCAAGCAAAAGGTGGAGCTTGTCCTGCTTCTTGCCGAGGTCAAAGTCGATCCTTCTCTTGACGCAGTTCATTCTGAAGCTTACCCATTCTTTTACAATCTCGTATACGCCCATTACCCTTGGGTAGCCGTTTACGAGGATATTGAAATTGCAGGCATATGTGTCCTGGAGCGGCGTCATTCTGAATAGCTTCTGCATAAGCTTATCCGGGTCCGTGCCACGCTTCAAGTCGATAGAGATATGGAGTCCTCCGAGGTCTGTTTCATCTCTGATATACTGGATTTCCTTTACTTTTCCGACCTTTACGAGTGCGACGATCTTTTCGATGATAGCTTCGATTGTTGCCGTTGGCGGAATTTCGGTAATGTCGATACAGTTCGCAGATTTATCATAGGAATACTTAGCCCTGAATTTAAGTGAGCCCTTACCTGTTTCGTACACCTTTTGAAGCTCGTCCTCGTCATATACAAAATATGAGCCGCCTGCGAAATCCGGACCTTTAAGAGTTTCTAGTGCGTTATGCTCAGGGTTTCGCATAAGGGCGATCGTGGTTTCGCAGACCTCTGCAAGATTGAAGGAGCATACGGCGGAAGCCATTGCTACGCCTATTCCGACATTTGAATTAACAAGGACTGATGGAAAGGTTGCCGGAAAGAGGGTCGGTTCCATCATTGTATTATCATAGTTCGGCACAAAATCTACCGTATTCTTGTCGATATCCTTGAAAAGCTCGTTGCAGATCGGTTCAAGCTTTACCTCTGTATAACGTGATGCGGCGTACGCCATATCTCTTGAATACGCTTTACCGAAATTGCCCTTTGATTCGACATAAGGGTGGAGAAGCGTTTCGTTGCCTCTTGCAAGACGCACCATTGTTTCGTAGATAGCGGCATCGCCGTGCGGGTTTAGCTGCATCGTTCTGCCGACCACGTTTGCCGACTTGATTTTTCCGCCCTGTATAAGTCCCATTTTATACATAGTATATAGGAGCTTTCTATGCGACGGCTTAAATCCGTCTATTTCAGGAAACGAACGGGACACGTTTACGCTCATAGCATACGGCATATAGTTCTTTTCAAGGGTGACGGTGATTCTTTCGTCCATGATCTGACCTGCGCCCTGGATATATGCGTCTATCTTAGGGAGATTTACCTTTTTCTCTTCAGGTTTTGTTTTTTTCCTTGCCATTGTAAATAGTCCTCCCTTTCTTTATGATATATCCGCCATATCGAGATAGTCGGCGCCGTTTATTGCGATAAAGTCTTTCCTGCCCTGTAGATTATCGCCCAAGAGCATATCGAACATATACTCGGTATGCTCCGCCTCATCAGGCGTAATCTGGATAAGCCGTCTTGTTTCGGGGTTCATTGTTGTAAGAGCCATCATTTCTGCTTCATTTTCACCAAGACCCTTTGAACGCTGGAGAGTATATTTCTCGTCGCCTATCATATTCAGGATTTCCGTCTTTTCTCTGTCGTCGTAGGCAAAGTAGGTCTTTTTCTTGGTCGTTATTTCATAGAGCGGCGATTCTGCAATATAAACAAAGCCCTCCTCGATAAGCGTTGGGGTAAGTCTGTAAAGCATTGTAAGGATAAGCGTCCTGATCTGAAAGCCATCAACATCTTCATCGGTACAGATTATGATTTTATTCCAACGCAGGTTTGAGAGAGAGAATGAGGAAAGCTCCTTATTCGACTTGCTCTTTACCTCTACTCCGCAGCCTAAGACCTTGATAAGGTCGGTAATGATTTCGCTCTTAAAAATCTTATCGTAGTCCGCTTTAAGGCAGTTCAGAATTTTACCTCTTACAGGAATGACGGCTTGAAACTCTGCGTTTCTTGCCATTTTTACAGAACCGAGGGCAGAGTCGCCCTCTACTATATATACCTCTCTGCGTGAGATATCCTTTGAACGGCAATCGACAAACTTCTGCACCATATTTGCAAGGTCAATCTGCTTTGACAGCGTATTTTTCAGATTGAGTCTTGTTGTATCGGCCTTTTCACGGCTGCGCTTATTGATAAGCACCTGGTCGCAGATCTTCTGCGCCTCGTCCGGCTTCTCTATGAAGTAGACCTCCAGCTGATGCTTCAAAAAATCCGTCATACACTCCTGGATATATTTATTCGTGATAGCCTTTTTGGTCTGGTTTGCGTAAGACGTCATTGTAGAAAACGAGCTGGAAACAAGAACGAGGCAGTCCTCGACATCGACAAACTTTATAGGCGACTCATTCTTATTGTACTTGTTGTTGGCTTTGAGATAGCTGTCTATCTGGTAGCGGAAGGCATTCTTGACGGCATCGGCAGGAGAGCCTCCGTGCTCAAGGAAGCTGGAGTTATGGTAATACTCGGCAACCTTGACGTGATTTGAGAAAGTAAATGCAACATTTAGCTTAACCTTATAGTCCTCAAGATCGGCTCTGTCCCTGCCCTTTCTTACTGCGTCGCAGAAGTAGACAGATGTAAGGGCGTCGTCACCTGCGATATCCTTTACATAATCGGAAATGCCGTTTTCGTACAGGTACACCTTTTCATCGAATGCGCCGCTCTGGTTCTGAATTCTGAGGACAAACTTGACCTTAGGATTCACGACAGCCTGACGCATAAGCATTTCCTCAAAATACTCGGCAGGGATTGCGATATCGGTAAAAACGTCGAGGTCAGGCTTCCAGTGGTGCTTTGTGCCCGTCTTCTTGCCTGCCGGCTCTTTCTGCAACGAGCCGACGGGATTGCCCTTTTCAAAGTGCATTGAATACTTAAAGCCGTCCCTGTAAACCGTTACGTCCATAAATTCGGAGGAATACTGGGTTGCACAGGCACCGAGTCCGTTAAGACCCAGAGAAAACTCATAGTTATCGCCGCCGTTGTTGTTGTACTTGCCGCCTGCATAAAGCTCGCAGTACACAAGCTCCCAGTTATATCTTCCTGCGTTTTTATTATAGTCCATAGGACAGCCTCTGCCGAAATCCTCTACCTCGATGCTGTTGTCCTTATAATATGTGAGAATGATTTTATCGCCGTAGCCCTCTCTTGCCTCGTCGATAGAATTTGATAGAATCTCAAAAACAGAATGCTCGCAGCCCTCCAAACTGTCCGAGCCGAAAATTACGGCAGGACGTTTTCTTACCCTGTCGGCACCCTCGAGTGCGACAATCGTTTCGTTATCGTAACTGTTTTTCTTAGCCAACTTTGTTTCCTCCTGCTTCTTCTGTTTCTGCCGTTTCCTTTGATTCTTCCTCGGCAAGCTGTTTATTCTTCCTTACCCCGACAAGAAGTATCACAAGACACATTATTACCGCTTCAACGGCTATCAAAATTACCGAGCGTTTAAGATCCAAAAACTTTTTTATAAGTATATAATCCATTCCGCCGAGGTATAGTCCTGCATTTACAAGATTTACGCCCTTGAAGAAAATCCAAAGGACTGCGGGAATGATTACTAAAAGGCCCAATATGCCCTCGACTTCACTGTTTAGACGGAATATTTCCATTTCGGCACCTATTGCCACTATTGCGATAACGGCTAGGATTATTGCGGTCAGGGATATATAAAACTTTTTCATTATGATTCCTCCGATACAAAGGATATTTTACCAGATACATAATGTAATTATACCACAATATCTGCCATTTGGCAAGAGCGATAGGCACAAAATATATTGTATTTCGTAATCTGACGACAAAATACTACGGTTAAAGGTTTTTGCTCTTTTGTGCAAATTATACACGCATATCCCATTACTGTTTACTTAAATTTTACCCTTAATGCTATTGCAATTTCAGCCAGAATATGCTATAATAATACGAATTAAGTTTTGCGGCGTTAAAACCGCAAAAAAATTTTGCAAATTCGACCGAAACGGGCAATTTTTTCGTCCATTCGGGACACGGCGTTTAAGGCGTGGAAAGGAGTTTCTTATGGAAAAACAACCGCAGAAAAAAGTTCTTATTATCGGTTCGGGACCTATCATTATCGGACAGGCATGCGAATTCGACTACTCGGGTACTCAGGCTTGTAAGGCTCTGAGAAAGCTCGGTCACAAGATAATTCTTGTAAACTCCAACCCAGCTACTATTATGACAGACCCAGGAATTGCTGATGTTACTTACATTGAGCCGCTCAATGCCAAGCGTCTTGAAGAGATTATCGCTAAGGAGCGTCCTGATTGGCTTTTACCTAACCTCGGCGGTCAGTCGGGTCTTAACCTTTGCTCTGAGCTTGACAAGCTTGGTGTTCTCAAGAAGTACAACGTTGAAGTAATCGGCGTACAGATCGACGCTATCGAGCGTGGTGAGGACAGAACAGAATTCAAGAACACTATGAACAAGCTCGGAATCCAGATGGCAAGAAGCGAGGTTGCTTATTCGGTTGACGAGGCGCTCGCAATTGCCGATAAGCTTGGCTACCCTGTCGTTCTTCGCCCTGCTTACACAATGGGCGGCACAGGCGGCGGTCTTGTTTACAACGTTGAGGAACTCAAAACAGTTTGTGAAAGGGGTCTTGCGGCTTCTCTCGTAGGACAGGTCCTTGTTGAAGAATCAATTCTCGGCTGGGAAGAGCTTGAACTTGAGGTTGTAAGAGATAAGACCGGCAGGATGATCACTGTTTGCTTTATCGAAAACATTGACCCTCTCGGCGTTCACACAGGCGACAGCTTCTGCTCTGCTCCTATGCTTACTATCCCTAAGGACGTACAGGCTGAGCTTCAGCGTCAGGCTTACAAAATCGTTGACGCTATCGAGGTAATCGGCGGTACAAACGTTCAGTTTGCCAGAAACCCGCAGGACGGCAGAATTTACGTTATTGAAATCAATCCGAGAACATCACGTTCTTCTGCTCTTGCTTCTAAAGCTACCGGCTTCCCTATCGCTCTTGTTTCCGCAATGCTCGCTACCGGTCTTACGCTTGCCGACATTCCTTGCGGAAAGTACGGCACGCTTGCCGATTACTACCCGGACGGAGATTATGTAGTAATCAAGTTCGCAAGATGGGCGTTTGAAAAGTTCAAGAATGCTGAGGACAAGCTCGGCACACAGATGAGAGCTGTCGGTGAAGTAATGAGCATCGGCAAGACATACAAGGAAGCGTTCCAGAAGGCTATCCGCTCACTCGAAAGAGGAAGATACGGACTCGGCTTTGCCAAGGACTTCAACTCCAAGACAAAGGAAGAGCTTCTCTCTATGCTCTATGCTCCGTCAAGCGAAAGACAGTTTATTATGTACGAAGCGCTCAGAAAGGGTGCTACTGTTGAGGAGCTTGAAAATCTCACCAAAATCAAGCGTTACTTCATTGAACAGATGAAGGAGCTTGTTGACGAGGAAAACGCTCTTATGGAAAATAAGGGCCGTGTTCCTGATACGGACAAGCTTATTGCCGCTAAGAAGGACGGCTTCTCCGACAAGTATCTTTCCGAAATTCTCGAGGTTTCCGAGGAAGAAATCAGAAACGCAAGAATTGCCGCAGGTCTTAAGCAGGCTTGGGAAGGAGTACACGTCAGCGCAACAGAAAATTCCGCATACTACTACTCCACATACAACGCAGAGGACAAGTCGGTTGCAAGCGAAGGTAAGCCAAAGATCCTTATTCTCGGCAGCGGTCCTAACAGAATCGGTCAGGGTATTGAATTTGACTACTGCTGTGTACACGCCGCAAACTCACTGCGCAGACTCGGCTTTGAAACTATTATGATAAACTGCAACCCTGAGACAGTTTCTACCGACTACGACACCTCTGACAAGCTTTACTTTGAGCCGCTTACTTTGGAGGACGTACTCAGCATATATGAAAAGGAAAAGCCTCTCGGCGTTATTGCACAGTTCGGCGGACAGACTCCTCTTAACCTTGCCGCCGACCTCAAGAAATACGGCGTAAAGGTACTTGGTACGACGCCTGAAACAATTGATATGGCAGAGGACAGAGATTTGTTCAGAGCTATGATGGACAAGCTTGAAATTCCTATGCCTGAATCTGGAATGGCTGTTACTGTTGACGAAGCGCTTGAAATAGCCGACAGAATAGGCTATCCTGTAATGGTAAGACCTTCCTACGTTCTCGGCGGCAGAGGCATGGAGGTTGTTCACGAGCCTGACAGCCTCAAGGTTTATATGGCCGCTGCTGTCGGAGTTACACCTGACAGACCTATCCTTATCGACAGATTCCTCCACAACGCTATGGAATGCGAGGCTGACGCTATAAGCGACGGCGAAAACGTATTTGTTCCGGCTGTTATGGAACACATCGAGCTTGCCGGTATTCACTCGGGCGACTCAGCTTGTATTCTTCCGTCGCTTAATATCAGCAAGGAAAATGTTGCTCTTATCAAGGAGTACACAAGAAGAATCGCTAAGGAAATGAACGTTCGTGGACTTATGAATATGCAGTATGCTATTGAGGACGGAAAGGTTTATGTTCTCGAAGCTAACCCAAGAGCGTCCAGAACCGTTCCGCTGGTATCTAAGGTATGTAACATTCAGATGGTATCTCTTGCAACGGAAATCATCACATCGGAATTCACAAATCTCCCGTCGCCTGTTCCTGCACTTAAAGAAAAGAAGTTCAGCCACTACGGCGTTAAGGAAGCTGTATTCCCGTTCAATATGTTCCCTGAGGTTGACCCCGTACTCGGACCTGAGATGCGTTCAACCGGCGAGGTACTTGGTATCTCATCTAACTTCGGTGAGGCTTATTTCAAGGCTCAGGAAGCTACGCAGTCTTTAATCAAGCTCTCCGGCAAGGTGCTTATCAGTATCAGCGACAGAGATAAGTACGACCTTGAGGAGGTTGCGAGAGGCTTTGCAGACTGCGGCTTCAAGATCGTCGCTACAGAGGGTACTGCTAAGTTCATCAGAGAAAAGGGCATTGAATGCGAATCTGTATGCAAGCTTCACGAGGGCAGACCTAATGTTCTTGACCTTATCACAAACGGCGACGTTGACATAATCATCAACACGCCTAGTGACAAGAAGGGTTCTGCAGACGACAGCTACATCAGAAAGAACGCTATCAGAAACAGAGTGTTCTATGTTACCACAACTGCAGCCGCTAAAGCTACAATAGAAGGTATCAAGGCTGCTAAGAGCGACTCTAACTACCCTATTAAGTCGCTTCAGGAATACCACAGCGAAATCAAGGACGCATAAATCGCTAAAACACAAAGACGGAGCAGAAATTCTGTTCCGTCTTTTTTTCTTCTATAAAAACAGTCTTACTGCGGTGCAGGCGACAATAAAACCTGTTACATCGGCGGCAAGCGCACAGACTATGGTATGTCTGATATTCTTGGTCTTTGTTGCGCCGTAATATACTGCGACTGTATAGAACGTAGTTTCAGTTGAGCCCATAATCACGCTTGCTACCCTGCCGACAAATGAATCAGCGCCGTTTTGCGACAGCACGGACTCAAATGCAGCGAGGGCTCCGCTTCCGGACATTGGACGCAGAAGTGCAAGCGGAATACATTGAGGAGGAAATCCGAGTATTTCTACTGCCGGTGAAATAAATTCGGTTATTGCATTGACTGCGCCCGACGCATTAAGAACGCCTATACAGGTCATCAGTATTACAAGCGCCGGAAGAATATCGAATGATGTTTTGATATTCTCAAGCGCCCCATTCATAAATGTTTCAAAGACATTTACTTTCTTTAATGCAGCATAGAGGAAGATGCCAGTTACTATCACAGGGAGAATATATGATGTCATTTTATTCTTTCACTCCCCCTTTTCGATTTATCAAGCAAAAACACGAGCGACAGACCTACTGCGAGGGCAACCGCTGATGTAAACAGGACAGACGGCAGAATCTCCATTGGATTTACAGAGCCATGCGCTTGCCTGAGGGTAGCTACTGTTGTGGGCAGAAACTGTATTGACGCTGTATTAAGAACCACAAGGGTTATCATATTACGGGTTGCCGAATCTTTTGCGTTCTCCTCTTTGGCAAGGGCTGTGATTGCCTTAAGTCCAAGGGGCGTTGCAGCATTTCCCAATCCCATAAGATTTGCCGTAATATTCATAACGATCGCACCGAATGCCTCGCCGTTTTCATCTATGCCACGAAACAACCTTTTCAGAAGCGGAGCCGAAAGCTTTGAAAGCTTATTTACCAGACCGCTCTTTTCTGCGACCTTCATTACTCCGCCCCAAAAAGCCATTGCGCCCAGAAGCTTTATTGTAAGCTCTACGGCAGACTGCGGAGAGGACAGCAATGCGTCCGAAACCGCCTCTGTATTATTTCCGGCGATGCCGAAAATTAAGGCAATCAATACTGATAGACATATAAATGCCGTCATATTTGCGACCATTCCTTTCCGATAAAGCGAAATATATTTTGTCGGTTTTAGACCATCATGAAATGACTTGAGCAACGACTGATAAGCCGCAAGGCTTAACTGTCGGTAAAATATATTTTCAGACTTTTCCTCCACTATTAAATATTGTCAGAATTAACAAATTTATCCTTTTTATTTGTCTGTTGCGACAATTTTTTCCAGATTTCAATAAAATTTCCTTTTTTGCTTGACAATAATTGCAAAAAAATGTAAAATTATATTTAGAGTAACAATATAAATAAAAAAAATACAACAAAGGAGAAACATCTATATGAAATCAACAGGTATAACAAGACCGGTGGATGAGCTTGGCAGAATTGTATTACCGATTGAGCTTCGCAGGGCTTTACACATAAATGTTAAAGATCCAATCGAAATATACACAGACGACGACAAGATTATCCTAAAAAAGCTTCAGAGAAGCTGTGTTTTTTGTATGTCGAACGATGACATAGTAGAATTTGGCGGAAAGGCAATTTGTCCTGAATGCCTTGCTAAAATCAAAAACCTTCAAGATTAAAAAAATCGGGTAGCTTAATGCTACTCGATTTATTTTATGGCTTGTATTAATTTTTTAGAACAAAAAAGCAGGAACGCAAGGTGCAATCCCCTTTCGCTTCTGCTTTTATTTTTATCTTGGCATACAGATAAGTCTTATTGCGGTTCTTTCCTCGCCGTTTATTTCTACATTTGCAAACTCCGGTACGCATATAAGGTCTATATCGCTATCAGAGAGATAGCTTCTTGCGATTGCGACCGCTTTGATTGCCTGGTTTGCTGCGCCTGCGCCCACTGCCTGCACCTCTACCTCGCCGTATTCCTTTACGACTCCTGAGATTGCGCCTGCAACGGAATTAGGCACGGAACGTGCCGAAACCTTTAATATTTCCACATCATTCTCCTCCTTTTAGAAAATACCTGTAACTTTGTTTCAATCATAAACCATTATTCTCAAAATTGCAAGGTCTTTTATAAAAGTTTGGTTATTATCTCCAAATTATACGCTCGATATTGTACGCCTTGCCCGTTTTTTCATCAAACTCGACGACGATTGCGTTTATAAAGCAAGGGTTCTGACTTTCGACAAAGCGAACGGGATAGTGGAAACGCTGTTTATCTATTGCGACCTTGCTTTCTACTCCGAGGACAGAAAGCTCAGGACCTGTCATTCCGACGTCTGTAATATATGCTGTATGTTCTGAGAGAATTGTTTCATCAGCGGTCTGGACGTGGGTATGAGTACCCATAACGGCTGTTACTCTGCCAGCTAGGTACTGTCCCATTGCCTTCTTCTCAGCGGTGGCTTCCGCATGAAAATCAAGGAATATATTGGGGGTATCAATTTCCTCTAAAATTCTGTCGATTACTGTAAACGGGTTTTCGAGAGGCTCTAGGTACACTACGCCCTGGAGGTTTACGACTGCAATTCGTGTTGCGCCGAGGTCAATAACCGTATAACCGTGACCAACGACGCCGTCGGGGTAATTTGCAGGACGGAGGAGAATTTCGTTCTTGTCGAACATTTCGACGAACTCACGTCTTTTAAAGCAATGGTTGCCCGTTGTGATGGCATCGACGCCCATACCGACAAGCTGCATCATTGAGGGTTTTGTTATACCGTTGCCCTGTGCGGAATTTTCGCCGTTTACGATCGTCACGTCTACGCCGTATTCCTGCTTTATCCTATAAATATTCTTCTCCAAAAAATTGCAGCCGATTTCTCCAACTACGTCGCCGACAAATAATAGCTTCATAAACGTTTCCTTTCAGATTATTATCAATGCAAAACGGACTGCCACTTATTTTGCAACAGTCCGTATGTTATTATATGTTCTTACTGCGCTCTGCCAATGCCGATAGCACGGAGGTTATTGTCGATAAGGAATGCCTTTGCAGGGGGAACAATCTTCTCAAGAGCTTTACGCACGGTATCATCAGAGAAGATGCCTGTTTCTTCAAGCACCTTGCCAAGGAGAATGATGTTTGCGCCCTTAGGGAGATTATTGTCAGTTTCAAGCTGTGTAGCCGGAACATAGTAGCAGTCGATATCTGTTCTGTCTGTCTTGGTTTCCACGAGCGTACTGTCAACGAATGCCTTACCGCCGGCTTTAACCTTGCCGATAAACTTATCAAACGACGGCTGGTTAAGAGCGACAAAAACGTTTGGCTCGGTTACGAGCGGAGAACCGATTGGCTCATCTGAGATGCATACTGAACAGTTACAGGTACCGCCACGCATTTCAGGGCCGTAAGATGGGAGCCAAGAGATTTCCTTGCCGGAGATAAGTGCGCAATATGCGAGGAGCTTACCAGCGAAGAGGACGCCCTGTCCGCCGAAGCCTGCGAGCAAAATATTATAATTCATTAGTCATTACCTCCTGCAACAGAATCCTTATAAACTCCGAGAGGATAGTAAGGAATCATCTCGTCACGGAGTCTCTTGAGTGCGTCGGTAGGTGTAAGTCCCCAGTTTGTAGGACAAGTTGAAAGAACTTCAACGATTGAGAAGCCCTTCTTTTCCTTCTGGTTCTCGAAAGCCTTTCTGATTGCCTTCTTAGCTTCTCTTACATGAGGAACGCTGTCAACTGCAACTCTCTGTGCGAGGGCAACGCCTGTGAGTGTAGAGAGCATTTCGCACACTCTTACAGGGTATCCTGCAAGCTCTGGATTACGTCCGAAAGGGGTAGTCTGTGTAACCTGACCCGGAAGCGTTGTAGGAGCCATCTGACCGCCTGTCATTCCGTAGATAGTATTATTGATAAAGATTACGACGATATTTTCGCCTCTTGTTGCGGCGTGTACTGTTTCGGCAGTACCGATAGCGGCAAGGTCGCCGTCGCCCTGATATGTAAATACGAACTTATCAGGATTTGTTCTCTTAACGCCGGTTGCAACTGCCGGAGCTCTTCCGTGAGGAGCTTCAATCATATCGCATCCGAAATAGTCGTATGCCATTACCGAGCATCCAACAGGGCATACGCCTACCGTATTGCCTTCGATGCCCATTTCATCCATAACCTCTGCTACGAGTCTATGCACGATACCGTGGGTACAGCCAGGGCAATAGTGGAGCGGGACATCGCAGAGGGACTTTGGTCTTTCAAATACAACAGCCATTAGTTGTTACCTCCCATTGCTTTGATTTTTGCGAGTACCTCGGCAGGTGTCGGGATAACGCCGCCTGTTCTTCCGAAGAACTCAACAGGCTTTGAGCAGTTTATAGCAAGCTTGATATCGTCAACCATCTGACCCATTGACATTTCAACGGAAAGGATCTTGCTTGCGCTTTCTGTTGCCTTGCAAATCTCCTTAACCGGGAAAGGCCACAAGGTCTTAGGTCTGAACATACCTACCTTGATACCCTGCTCTCTTGCTTCGTTAACTGCACTCTTTACGACTCTTGCCGTTGCTCCGAATGCACAAACCACGATATCTGCGTCGTCTGTGAGGTAGCACTCAGCGTCGGTTTCCTTTTCCTTGATAATGTCATACTTTGCAAAACGGTCAACGACTGTCTTTTCAAGTGCTTCAGGTGTAAGATAGAGCGAGTTGATGATGTGATGCTCTCTCTGACCCTTATGTCCGTCGGCAGCCCAAGAGGACTTATCATAAACCTTAGGCTCAACTTCAGGGAATGTTACAGGCTCCATCATCTGACCGAGAAGACCGTCTGCGAGAATCATTGCAGGCATACGGTATGTATCAGCCTTATCGAATGCATTGATAACCATATCCACCATTTCCTGTACGGAAGCAGGTGCATAAACGAGAAGGTGGAAGTCGCCGTGGCCGAGACCCTTTGTTGCCTGCCAGTAGTCAGCCTGTGACGGCTGGATACCGCCAAGACCCGGACCGCCTCTTTCTACGTTGATAATTACGCAAGGAAGGTCGGATCCTGCGATATATGATATACCCTCGCTCTTGAGTGAAATTCCCGGCGAGGAGGAAGATGTCATTGCTCTTACTCCTGTTGAAGCAGCGCCGAGCACCATATTGATTGCGGCAATTTCAGATTCTGCCTGCAGGAACACGCCGCCGTTTTTCTGCATACGCTTTGCCATATAAGCGGCAAGCTCAGTCTGTGGTGTAATAGGATAACCGAAAAAGCACTTACAGCCTGCACGCATTGCTGCTTCTGCGAGAGCTTCATTACCCTTCATCAAATTCTTTTCCAAGTTTTTTACTCCCTTCAAAAATATTTATATTCGGGTTTACTTTTCGACTGTAATACAGCAGTCCGGACACATCATTGCACACATAGCACAACCGATGCAAGCGTTATCGTCGATACATTCAGCTGTAAAGTAGCCTGCTTTGTTACGCTTTTCCTTATTGATTTGAACAATCTTCTTAGGACACGCCTCAGCACAAAGTCCGCAGCCCTTACATCTTTCAGTTCTGACAGTCATCTTTGCCATAATATCCTTCTCCTTTCGTATAGGTCAAGCGATAGAGTTATCTTTCCCAGAATGGCTTTACATAGATTTCGATACCCTTAAAGCGGTTATCGTCAAGCGAAAGCGAATTCGGTACTGTAGAGAAAACTATCGGAAGATTTACAGATTTTGAAACCTCCTCGGCATAGTCAAGCGACGAAATCACAGTTTCAGCGACGGTGTCACAGCCGAGATTTGAATTATTGATAATTGCAGTATGTTTCAGCCTAGATGCAGCTTCGATATTATACATAAGCTCTACTGCTTCGGAAGGTTCTTTTGTCAGGTAGCGGTATCTGTTTATTACATAAAACATATCAAGCTCGTCGCCAAATTCTTTAAGTCCGGCAGAAAATCTGCCGAGTGCGACTGCGCCGTCATCGTCGCCGCCTACGTCAACGATGAGATATCCGTCAGATTTTGCTATTCTTTCAATATCAAAATTAAGCGCCGGAATATCGAGATTTGTATTGGCATAAGAAGGGGTTATAAGTTCAATTCCGTTTTCCGAGAACATATCCTTGAAATCGGCTGTTCTGAAATAGGGATTTACGATATCGAGGTCTACTACCGTAACCTTTTTGCCTGAAGCAGCGGCTTCCATTGCAAGATTAGTAGAGATATTCGACTTTCCGCTTCCATAATGCCCGGTAATTACTGTTACCTTACGCATTTATGCGCTCTCCTCTCTTATTATAAAGGAACAATATTATACCGTAAAACTTCGATTTTATGGTATAACCGTCCGATACGCAGGGTGCAAATCTTTGATTTGCGAATCTGCGGGGACACAATGGTACAAAAACGCATTGCGTTTATTATATCACAAATTATCGAAAATTGCAACAGCACAATTACATTTTACCATAAACTAGTCATCGTAGTCGTCATATTCGTCGTCATACTCATCATCGTCGTAATCGTCATACTCTTCCTCATAACGCTTTTTGTTACGCTTATGGATAAGCACGGCGGCAAAGATGAGAATATAGAACAGGACTGCTCCTACTGCGATGATAATTGCAATCTTAAAGTAGTTTGATTCTGTAAATGACGTAGAAACCTTAACATCGGACTTAACCTCGTCACGTTCTACTGCATTTACTGCGATAAGGTCAATTGTTGTAATAGTCTGACCGTCGTAAGTAAGCTCAACTGTACCGAGCTTCTGACCTGCTTCAACGGGCGCAACTACGCTCTTGTCGAGGGTAATCTTCTTTCTTACCTGACTTACAGGAATGTTATTAGGCCAGAGTCGTGAAAAAGAATTCGCAGGTCTTACGCAGACATACTCATTCTTTCCATACTCGACAGCGACCTCGCCAAGCTCGGAAGAATCGTCGATTATCGCTGTATACTCGAGGCAGCCGAACGCCCAGTCATAGAGGGCGCTGTGGTCGATACAGTTATACATTTTTGAGTTTCCGTCATCGTCATAGCCGTCTGCGCCCATTGTGACTATCAAATAGGTATAGCCGTTTCTCGAAGCGGTTGAAACCAGACATCTGCCCGCTGCGTCAAGGAAGCCCGTCTTTATGCCGCTTGCAAAGCGGTAGTAATAATCGGAGTTTTCAACGATTAGTTTATTTGTGTTAATGATCTTGGTTCCGTCCGGATGCTCAGGAGTTGCGGTCATAACATAGGAAGGCTTGTTACAGATTTCCATAAAGAGCGGATATTTGTCCATACAATATCTCACAAGCTTTGCAATATCCTCACAGCTTGTATAGTTATTCTCTGCAAAAAGTCCGTGTGCATTGGAGAAATGGGTATTTGTCATTTCAAGCTCCACGGCTTTTTCATTCATCTTCTCGACAAATTCTTCGATGCTTCCGCACATATCAATTGCCAGGATATTAGCGGCTTCGCAGGCTGACGGAATCATAAGTGCATGCAGAAGGTCATAATACGTCACGACCTCGCCACGCTGGATATCTGCGTGAGATGCGCCTGTACCGGCAAGCTCGTCGAATGCGGCAGAGCCGCCGCTTGCTGTGACCGACTGAAGCTTTTCGGCATCGCCGTTATAAGCTTCAAGCACAAGCAGGCAGGTCATAATCTTGGTAAGCGACGCAGGCACTCTCTGCTGGTCGGAATTCTTTGAATACACGACCTCGCCCGTATCGAGATTTACCATATAGGCAGCTTCGGAATTTAGGCTGACGTCATTGTCAAAGGTAATTGCAAAGGCTGTTGTTGAAAGAACCGAGCCTGCAAGGGTAACTACCATAACAAAGACTGTTAACATTGATACCAGTTTCTTCTTCATTTTGCTTGACCATATTCCCGACGGTCGGGAGATATGTCCTCCTCTCAAAGATTTTTTAAATTCTGTTTTTCTATTTTGTATATATATGCGCCTTTTTTATCTTTACCTATTTTAGCGGCAATTTCAAGATATATTAAAATGTTTATTATCATTCTTGCAAAGCCCGTGTTAGTTTTTGCGCAAAAGGCAAAATCCTTACAGGTAAACTCTTCGCTTAGTCCCTGTGGGATAAAGCTTTCGTAATCCGCAACGCAGTCAAAGCACATTTCATCTACAAGTTCAACAGGCACTCTGTCGAGCTTGACGGTAGGTTTTCCTCTGCCACGCTTTTTCTTCACAAGCCGTCTTGTTTCCTCAATTTCGAGGAAGCAGAGCCTTAAATGAAACCTTGGATTGTCAAAGGCAAAGCGTATCGGGTAAAGTTCGGGGGCGCAGTCGTAGAGCGTCATATGCTTTGGCGATGTACGCTTATCGCAAAGCTCGCCCGTATCCGGGTCGATTTTTAAAAGTCTTGTTTTAGATGCGACGGGATACACCACCGTAACATCGCAATACTCCAAGAACACGTCAAGCTTTTTTATAAGCCTATGAAAATTTCCCGTTTGTATTTCAATGATGCCGTTTTCTCCGACGATATCCGCAACAAAGTTTCCGACCTTGACTTCTCTGTTATCGCAAAACGGCTCGTAATACTCTTTTAAAACTGCGTGGAGAGTTTTTTCACCGAGAGTTCCTATGCCGTTTTTCTCTCTGCCCTCTGTCAGTACTCTTTCAAGAGCTTCGGAAAACGCCTGCTTATCCATTGCGCTTTCTATCGCCTTCAATGAGGATTTTTATTGCGTCTACTGCGCACTTTATTGCTCTTGAAGAATCGTCGGTAACATTATCCGGCAGACCCATTTTGGAACGTTCAACATTCCACAGGGCGGTAAACACTGCGCCGCATCGTTTTCTTCTTGCTGTACAGACTGCGAAGATAGCGGCACTTTCCATTTCAGAGGTAAGACAGCCACAGCGCAGATAAGCGTTCCATCTATACTTTATATCGTCCTCGACAGGCGAGCATTCAGGCTCGACCTCGCCGTAGAAGCTATCCTTGGAATGTACGACTCCGATATGGTACTTGTTTCCGATATCACCTGTTGATGTGATTTCGGCGGCTCTTTTCAGCGCATCCACGACCTCGAAGCTTGCGACTGCGGGATAATCCTTTGGGATATACTCATATGTAGTACCCTCGCCTCTTACGGAAGCTGACGCTATAACAAGGTCGCCGCCTGACACCTCCAAATCCATACCGCCGCTTGTGCCTATACGGATAAAGGTATCTGCGCCGCACTTAATAAGCTCCTCGACCGCTATTGCGGCAGACGGGCCTCCTATACCTGTTGAACAGACTGTTACAGGTTCGCCTAAAAGCGTTCCTGTATAGACATTGTATTCTCTGTTGCAGGCGACCTGTTCTGCGTTATCCAGAAGCTCTGCGATTTTAGGGACTCTGCCGGGGTCGCCCGGTAGTATGACATAACGTCCTACCTCTCCCGGCATGGTTTTGATATGAAACTGTCTTTCTCCGTCCATAATACTTGCCACAAAGAACACGCTCCTTACTTTAAGATGCTGTAAATACTACTTATCCATTTTCATCGAGATGTCGAACGCCTTTACCGAATGTGTAATAGCGCCAAGAGAAATAATATCGACGCCTGTTTCTGCGATAGCCCTTATTGTTTCGGCGGTAACATTTCCCGAGGCTTCAAGCTTTGCTCTGCCGTTTGTTATCTCGACAGCCTTTTTCATATCCTCGCAGGACATATTGTCGAGCATGATGATATCCACGCCTAGGGTAAGCGCCTCGTTAAGCTCGTCGAGCGAGCCGACCTCTACCTCGATTTTAGTTGTATGACCAATTCCCTCACGGAGCTTATTCACCGCATTTGTCATAGAGCCGTAGGCATCTATATGGGTATCTTTCAGCATTGCACAGTCGGAGAGATTATAGCGGTGATTTTTCCCTCCGCCTACTGTTACGGCATACTTCTGTATTGCACGGAGTCCGGGCAGGGTCTTTCTTGTATCGACGACAGATGCGTTCGTACCCTCTACGAGCTTTACGCACTTATTTGTCGCAGTTGCGATGCCCGACATATGCTGGATAATATTGAGCGCTGTTCTTTCACCCTTTAAGAGAGCTCTGGTTTTTGCGGTAAATCTTGCGATTATATCGCCTTTCTTTACCATCTCGCCGTCGTTTATATAGATTTCGCAGTCGGCATTATCGTCAAGGAGTTTGAAAACTCTGAACGCTACTTCAATTCCGCACAGGATACCGTCGTCCTTAGCGACATACCGTGCGGTAGAAACGCTGTCCTCGCTGACGAGGTAATCGGTTGTAACGTCTATGTAGTTTATATCCTCCAAGAGGGCTGATTTAATAAGCTCGTCAATCTGGAACTGCATAAGCTTCATAACTTAAAACTCCTATCTTTTCATTAATTTTTCTTCGGCAAACGTATATATCTGTCTGTACATAAATGTACCGAGGGCTATTACAAGGCAAGCGATAAGCTCATATACATAGCTTCCAAGGAGAAGCACAATAATAAGCAATAGGTCAATTGCAAGAATCGGCAGGAGGCAGCAGCCTATGAGGACTGCTTTCTTTGGAAAGCTCCCGCCTTTCTTTTTTGCGTTTGAATAGAAAAACTTTTCAAGTCCCACCTCGCAGAAGCCCGAAAAATATATACAAAGCGCAAAGGCCAACGGATGGTAGGAAAAGATTACGGACACGAAAAACGTACAGAGGAAATACCAGCAAACTGCAAGTATAGCTGAGACTGCCAAAAACGGTTTGAAGCTATTTAACTTCATTTCGTGTAATCTCGGCATTTTCGGAAGCGATTGCTATTGCTTCCTTGAGGATAATATATGCGACGGTGGCAAGCGACCTTGCTTCCACATAATCTTTATCTGTCCTGAACTTTCCTCTTTCGAGAAGCTCCTTAATTTCCTTGACCTTTGCAAAGCCCGGGAACAAAGACTCCACATCGGGCATTACGAAATATGCTTTCTGCATTATCGCACGGATTTGCGTTCTTAATCCCTTTGGAATTTTCGGGGCGTTTAAGTCATGCACAAACTCATAGGACGGAGCAAAATTGTTATCAAACTTTCTGGTGTTGATCTGCTCTGCTGCACGTCTTGAAAAAACGAGCGCTTCAAGGAGAGAATTTGATGCGAGGCGGTTGTTTCCGTGTACTCCTGTATGGGAACATTCGCCGCAGGCATACAATCCGTCAACAGACGTCTGAGAATACTTATCTACGTCTATTCCGCCCATCAGGTAATGCTGACAAGGGAAAATAGGCACGCAGTCCTTTGTCATATCGTAGCCTGCTTTGAGGAGGTTTGAATAAATCATCGGGAAGCGGCTTTTGACGAACTCGCTGTCCTTATGGGTAATGTCGATGTAGAAGTCATCGGAGCCTGTCCTCTTTGCTTCAAAGATGATAGAATGAGAAACGACGTCTCTCGGCGCAAGCTCCAGACGCTTGTCATAGTTATGCATAAATCTTTCCTTATGGCAGTTACGGAGATAAGCGCCCTCGCCTCTTACCGCTTCGGAAATAAGAAAGCACTCTCTTGTATTCTTGTTATTGAATGCAGTAGGGTGGAACTGGATATAGCTTAAATGCTTTATTCTCGCACCTATATTGTAGGCAAAGGCAATCCCGTCGCCTGTTGCAATTGCGGAATTTGTAGTGAACTCATATACTCTGCCGATACCTCCTGTGCAAAGGATTGCGTACTGACAGCAGTATCCCTCATACTTTTCGTTTTTGAGAATATCTAGCACAAAGCCGCCGTTTACCTTTTTGATACTGCAAAGGAGCGCATTATCCAAAAACTCAACATTAGGTAACTGCTTTACAACTTTCTGGAGCTTTATCACAATCTCGTGACCTGTTGCGTCGGCTTTATGGAATATACGGTGCTTGCCGTGACCGCCCTCAAGCGTTCTATGATACTCGCCGTCTTCGGTTTTATCAAACTCTACACCGAGGTCGATAAGTCTGCCGATATCCTTATGCGCTTCGTTAACGAGTATATCTGTTGTTACAGGGTCGTTTTCAAATCCGCCTGCGACAAAAGTGTCGTGCTTATGATACTCCGGACTGTCCTCGGGGCTGTTATAGACTCCTGCAATACCGCCCTGTGCAAGATTAGAATTACAAAGCTCGCTTTCTCCCTTGCATATAACAAGGACGCTGAGTTCTCTTGAGAGGTTTATTGCGGCAGAGAGTCCTGCTGCGCCTGCTCCCACGATTATTACGTCATATTTTTTCATTCAATCACGCTTCTTTTTGATAAAGTCTAAGGTTTATTATCAAAGACATTTTTGCAAAGTACACTTCCGAATTTTCCGCAAAGATATACTTATTTTATTATACTACATTTTGCGCTTAATTTCCATAGTTTTTTATAAGATTTTCATTGAAATATAAGCTTTTTTCCTGTTCACAATACATAAAATTTCGGGTTTTCACACAGTTTTCACATTCTTTCCCCTTTACAAACAAAAAAACTGTTGTATAATAATACCATATAAAGGTGAGGTGAAAATATTATCATGGAACAGCTCGCACCATTTTTCCCAATCAACAACTCTGTAAAGGAAAAAGACGTTAAGTCACTTGTTATTGCGATCGTAATTTACGTTGTAGTAGGCGCTATCATCGGTGTTCTTATCGGTGTTCTTGCCAGCATCCCTGTTATCGGAATTATTTTCGGTATCGTCGGAGCGCTCATCGAGATATACTCTATCGGCGGAATTATCCTTGCGGTATGCAAATTTCTCGGAGTTAGTAAGTAAGGGAACAAAACAAGTGAGAGTCGCTGTTATGCGGCTCTTTTATTTTGTAAGGAGAAATTTGTAGTAATATGTATGAAAATGAAAGACAAAAAGAAAAGGTAATAACCGTTTGCGTTGACACGGGCGAATACAATGCGGAGCAGTCTATGGACGAGCTTTCCGAACTAGTGGAAACGGCAGGCGGCGAGGTCGTGGCAAGGGTCATACAGAAAAGGCCTGCGTTTGACCCAGGCACCTGCATAGGTTCGGGAAGACTTGCGGAGCTTGCGCAGCTTTGTCAGCAGGTAGATGCTGACAGGATAATCTTTGACCACGAGCTTACGGCGACTCAGATACGAAACATTGAGGACGCCTGCAACACATTCACGATAGACCGCACTATGCTTATACTTGACATATTCGCACAGCGTGCTACAACCCGTGAGGGCAGGCTTCAGGTTGAACTTGCACAGAACAAATACCGCCTGCCGAGGCTTGCGGGAATGGGTGTAAAGCTGTCGAGACTTGGCGGCGGCATAGGCACGAGAGGTCCGGGCGAGAGTAAGCTTGAAACGGACAAGCGACACATACGTTCAAGGATACAGGCGCTTACCGATGAGCTTCGTGAGATTGAAAGGAGGCGTGGATACGCAAGGGCAAAGCGTAAAAAGGACAATATTCTTACCTGCGCAATTGTCGGATACACAAACGTCGGAAAATCCACGCTTCTCAACAAGCTTACCGAAGCAGGAGTGCTTGCGGAGAACAAGCTGTTTGCTACGCTTGAAACGACGTCGAGGGCAATCGAGCTGCCCGACGGCAGAAGCGTTACGCTTATTGACACGGTTGGACTTATAAGCAGACTCCCCCATCAGCTTGTCGAGGCATTCAAGTCAACTCTTGAGGAGGCTTCAAGCGCTGATGTAATACTGCACATCTGCGACGCTTCCTCCGACAACTGTCAGGAACAGGCAGAGGTCACTTTGTCGCTGTTAAAGGAGCTTGGCTGTGACGGAATCCCTGTTGTAACGGTGCTGAACAAATGCGACCTTGTGCCGTACATTGACGACCTTGACACAAACGGTTCGGCGGTCAAGATATCGGCAAAGAGCGGCGAAGGAATTGCCGCTATGCTTCTTGCGCTTGCCAAGGCGCTTGAGACGACTGCACAGAGAATGAGGGTAAGGCTTCCCTACGACAAAAGCGGTCTGGTGAACAAGATACTGATTGACGGAAAGGTATTCTCGCAGGATTATGAAGCTGACGGGATACTCGTCGACGCACTTATCGACAACAAGATTCTTTATATGTTTGAGGAATATAAGCTTTAAAAGCTGCAACAAAAAAATCCTGAGGAGGCAAGCTTCTCAGGATTTATTTTTTACAGAAGTGACTGGAAATAGATGATAAGGGGCATTGTGATTACCGAGAGTATTGTAGTGAATGCAAAAATCTGTGCGGCTGTTTTTGCGTTTTTGTCAAACCTTATTGCGAACATCGTGCCTGTTGTGGCTGTCGGGCAGGAGAAGCCTAAAAGCGTTGCCAGAAGCACTGTTTCACTGACACCGGAAAGCTTAAAAATGCCCGTCAGTACAATTGTGAGCAGCACGGGGAAAAGCACGAGCCTTATAAGCGCTACCCAGTAGATACGCTTATTTGTAAATATTGACTTGAAATCCGACTGAGCAATCATAACGCCTGCGACAATCATTGCAAGCGGCGCTACTGCGGTAGTCATAGCGGAAAGCGCACTGTTCACGATAACCGGCGGCTTATAGTCTACCGCAAAGAGAATTATACCCAAAAACGTTGCTATAACGGACGGGTTTGTGATAACCTTTTTTATAGATATATTCTTCTTGTCGCCTGTTATAAGATACACGCCGTGCGTCCATATAAGGAGCGTAAAAACAGAATGGAACGCCGTTATATAAAACACGCCCTCTGCGCCGAAAAGCTCATTAGCGAGGGGTATTCCCATAAATCCGCAGTTTGAATAGAGCGATGAAAAACGCTCTACTACGCAGTCTGGGTTATCCTTTCCGCCGAGTGTTTTTTTCCTTACCAGCAGGTAGACCAGCGGTATGATAATCGCAAATCCGATACAGCTAAGTCCCATTGTAACGAGAAGTCCGTCAAACAGCTTCTTTGAAAACTCCTGCCGAAAAGACATAAGTATCATTGCAGGAGTTAAAACATAGATTGCTATGTTTGTCATACTCTTATTTCCGGCATCGGTAACAAGCTTTGTTTTATAGCAGATACAGCCTATTACGAGGTAGATAAGCATTACTATTGTTTTCTGGAACAGGAGAAAAGCTAAGTCCATAAGTCAAATGCCTCCTAGAAATTCTGAAGCTTGGGCATCACCGTTTACCGTGTAATCAAATTGTCACAAATTGTAACAGAATTGTTGTTGTGCATTTATGTCAATGTGATATAATAGTAAATGAGGAATGTAATGCTCGTTTCATCCTCTCCAAAATTTTTTTGATGTTTGTTTCTAAATTACAAAGGACTGTTTTTGACAGTCCTTTTTTCTTTGTCGTTTCAGCAAACGGGGCTTAATAAGCTGCGCCGTACTGCGCTCTGTATGCTCTCATAGCCTCCAGATATTCTTTGCCCTCTATAACGCCGTCTTCGATTGCCTTTATAATATCCTCCATTGTTACGATAGAGAACACCCTTACGCCGAATTCCGTATATGCATTCTGCACTGCGGACTGTTCGCTGTCGAGTGCTTTTTCCATACGGTCAACTGTGATAATCATACCTGTGATATTGACATCCGCTTCGCCCCTCAGCTTTGGGAGAACCTCTCTGAGCGCCTTTCCCGATGTCATAACGTCCTCTATTATAACGACCTTATCTCCGTCGCTGAGCTTCTGTCCTACGAACATACCGCCCTCGCCGTGGTCCTTGACTTCCTTTCTGTCAAAGCAGTAAGATACATCGATACCGAACTTATTGTAGAGGGCAGTTGCGGCGGAAACTGCAAGCGGGATTCCCTTATATGCAGGACCGAAAAGCGTATCCGCCTCGATACCGCTTTCCTTGATACATTCTGCGTAAAAGCTGCCGAGCTTTGCAAGCTGCGCCCCTGTTTTATAGTTTCCGGCATTGATGAAGTACGGAGCTTTTCTTCCGCTCTTGAGCGTGAAATCTCCGAATGTGAGGACTCCGCTGTCTGCCATAAACCTGATAAATTCCTCTTTGTAGGTCATTGTTTTTCAATTCCTTTCACAAAATTTACTTTCACGGCTATTGTGCTTTATTAAGTATACCATATCCGCATTATTTTTTCAAGTGTCCGATTGACTAATATTGCCTGTTGGGGTATAATAAACGCAAGGCATTTATTATATTTTCATGTCCTCGCAGATACGCAAATCCTTAGATTTGCTCCCTGCGTTTCGGACTATTATACCATAAATCTTCGATTTTATGGTATAATAAACACAAAGTGTTTATTATATTTTGATGTCCTCGCAGATACGCAAATCCTTAGATTTGCTCCCTGCGTATCGGAC